>NZ_JBHVXJ010000017.1:0-200249 GCF_042881845.1 Streptomyces sp. NPDC058257 | reverse complement strand
GAACGCGCCGGACCGGCTGGAGTGCCCCAGCCGGTCCGGCGCGTTCTGCGTGCTCTACGCCGCGACCTGCGCCGTCTCGTCCTTGTCCGTCTTGCCCTTGTCCGCGAACTGCGTGCGGTACAGCTCCGCGTACCGGCCGTCCACCGCGAGCAGTTCGTCGTGCGTCCCGCGCTCCACGATCCGCCCGGCCTCGACCACGAGGATCTGGTCGGCTGACCGCACCGTCGAGAGCCGGTGCGCGATGACGATCGCGGTGCGGCCCTCAAGGGCTTCGGCGAGGGCCTCCTGTACCGCCGCCTCGGATGTGTTGTCGAGGTGCGCCGTGGCCTCGTCGAGGATGACCACCCGCTGCCGGGCGAGCAACAGCCTGGCGATGGTCATCCGCTGGCGCTCACCGCCGGAGAGGCGGTAGCCGCGCTCCCCGACCACCGTGTCGAGGCCGTCCGGCAGGGAGCGTACGAGGTCTTCGAGGCGGGACCTGCGCAGGGCGTCCCACAGGTCGTCCTCGGCGGCTTCGGGGCGGGCCAGCAGCAGGTTGGCGCGGATCGACTCGTGGAAGAGGTGGCCGTCCTGGGTGACCATGCCGAGGGTCTGGCGCATGGACGCCGCCGAGAGATCACGGACGTCGACTCCACCGATGCGTACGGTCCCGCCGTCCGTGTCGTACAGGCGGGGAAGCAGTTGGGCGATCGTCGACTTGCCCGCACCCGACGATCCGACGAGCGCCACGGTCTGGCCCGGTTCGGCGCGGAAGGAGAGGCCGTGCAGGACTTCTTCGCCGCCTCGGGTGTCGAGGGACGCGACCTCTTCGAGGGAGGCGAGGGAGACCTTGTCCGCGGAGGGGTAGCCGAAGCGGACGTCGTCGAACTCCACCGCCACCGGGCCCGAGGGGACTTCACGCGCGTCCGGCTTCTCGTCGATCAGCGGCTTCAGGTCGAGGATCTCGAAGACCCGCTCGAAGCTGACGAGCGCGCTCATGACCTCGACCCGCGCTCCTGCCAGGGAGGTCAGTGGCGCGTAGAGGCGGGTCAGGAGCAGGGCGAGGGACACGATCGCGCCCGCTTCCAGGGTGCCGTCCAGCGCGAAGTAGCCGCCGAGGCCGTAGACGAGGGCCAGCGCGAGGGCCGAGACCAGCGTGAGCGCGGTGATGAACACGGACTGCGCCATGGCCGTGCGGACACCGATGTCCCGCACCCGGCTGGCCCGCGTGGCGAACTCCGCCGACTCGGCGCCCGGGCGCCCGAACAGTTTGATGAGCGTGGCGCCGGGTGCGGAGAAGCGCTCGGTCATACGCGTGCCCATCGCCGCGTTGTGGTGTGCGGCCTCCCGCTGGAGTTTCGCCATCCGGGAGCCCATGCGGCGCGCGGGCACGATGAAGAGGGGGAGCAGGACCAGGGCGAGGAGCGTGATCTGCCAGGAGAGCCTCAGCATCACGGCCAGGGTCAGGAGCAGCGTGACCACGTTGCTGACGACTCCGGAGAGCGTGTTGCTGAACGCGCGCTGGGCACCGATCACATCGTTGTTGAGGCGGCTGACAAGGGCGCCGGTGCGGGTACGGGTGAAGAAGGCGACGGGCATGCGCTGTACGTGGTCGAAGACCGCGGTGCGCAGGTCGAGGATCAGCCCCTCCCCCAGGTTCGCCGAGAGCCAGCGGGCGAGCAGGCCGAAGCCCGCCTCGGCGACGGCGATGGCGGCGATGAGCAGGGCGTAGCGGACGACGAGCGAGGATTCTCCGTCCGAGACGATCGTGTCCACGACGCTGCCCGCGAGGACGGGCGTCGCCACGGCGAGCAGCGCGGATACGATGCTCAGGAGGACGAAGTGGACGATGCGGCGTTTGTGCGGGCGGGCGAAGGTCCCGATGCGGCGCAAGGTGGCGCGGGCGAAGGGACGGCTGTCCTGCTCGGCGCGCATGACGCTCTGCAGCTGGGTCCAGGCTGTCGTTTCCATGCTCATAAGAAGAACGTAGAACCTAAAGCTTCATTGAGGTCAAGCGTCGGGAGCCGGGCGCCAACGGGACACCGAAACAAGAGCCCCGCGCGTCCCTGCCGCATCCCTTGACCCGCATGTAACAGGAACGTACTTTCGCTTCAACTCTTGTGGCCATCACAGAGGTTGTCGACTTTCTGATGCGAGAAGGCGAACACATGCGAGAGCTACGAAGGCGTACTCTGCTGTCCGCGATCGGCGGCACCGCTGTCGCAGGGGGCGGGTTCACCGCCGCGGGCACCGGGGTCGCCACCGCGGACACCGGGATCGCCCAGGCCGCGCCGCGGCGCCCGAGCCCCATCGACCCGAAGGTCAAGAAGCTGCTCGCCCGTATGACTGTCGAAGAGAAGCTGGGGCAGTTGCAGCAGCTCCCGTGGGCCGTCAGCACCGGCCCCGGCGGCAGCGAGACGAAGGACGTCGAGGACGCGGCGCGCGCCGGGCGGCTCGGCTCGGTCCTGAACATCTTCGGCGCCAAGAGCAGCAACGCGCTCCAGCGCATCGCCGTGGAGGAATCCCGGCTCGGCATTCCGCTGCTCTTCGGACTCGATGTCATCCATGGCCTGTGGACGACGTTCCCGATCCCCCTCGCCCAGGCGTCGAGCTTCGACCCGGAGGTCACCAGACGGGACGCCGAGGTGTCGGCGAAGGAGTCCCGCTCGAACGGCGTGCACTGGACGTTCTCGCCGATGATGGATGTCACGCACGAGCCGCGCTGGGGCCGGATCGCCGAGGGCTGCGGCGAGGATCCGTACCTCACGACGGCGTTCGCCGTGGCCAAGGTGGAGGGGTACCAGGGCGAGAAGGGTTCGAGTCTCGACGCCAAGGACCGCATCGCCGCCTGCGCCAAGCACTTCGTCGCGTACGGCGGGGCCGAGGGCGGCCGGGACTACAACACGGTCGACGTGTCGGAGTCCCGCCTGCGCAACCACTATCTGCCGCCGTTCAAGGCCGCGTTGGACGCGGGCGTGGCCACGGTGATGGCCTCCTTCAACACCATCAGCGGCGTCCCCGCCCACGGAAACTCCCACACCCTCACCGACGTCCTGTACAAGGAGTGGGGCTTCGACGGCTTCGTCGTCAGCGACTGGAACGGCGTCGACGAACTCATCGCGCACGGCTTCGCCGAGGACGGCGCCGACGCGGCACGGCTCGCGCTGAACGCCGGCGTCGACATGGAGATGGCGAGCACGGATCTCGCCGAGCACGGCAAGAAGCTGCTGAGCAGCGGCAGGATCCGCGAGAAGCGCCTCGATGAGGCGGTCACGCGGATCCTGCGCCTGAAGTACGCCCTTGGACTCTTCGAGAATCCGTACGTCGACGAGGACGACGCCATCGACAAGCCGTCCGCCGATGCCCGCGAGGCGGCCCGTGCGACCGCCGCCCGCTCGATGGTGCTCCTGAAGAACGACGGCAAGGCGCTTCCCCTCAAGAAGTCGGCAGGTTCGATCGCGGTCGTCGGCCCGTTCGGCGACTCCGACGACCTCCTGGGCACATGGACGTTCCCCGGCGCCACGAAGAACTTCCCCTCGGGCAAGGTCCTCGCCGCGGTGAAGGCCGCGGCTCCGGGGGCGAAGGTGACGTACGCGAAAGGCGTCGACCCCGAGGGCACGGACACCGGCGGTATCCCGGCGGCGGTCGCCGCGGCCAAGGGCGCCGATGTCACCGTCGTGGTCGTGGGCGAACCCCCGGCGATGAGCGGCGAGGCGGCGGCGCGCAGCGACATCAGTCTGCCGGGCGGGCAGGAGAAGCTGATCGAGGCGATCGCCAAGACGGGCAAGCCGTTCGTGGTGGTCCTGGTCAACGGGCGCCCGCTGACCGTCGGCGACTGGCTGAAGTCGGCGCCCGCCGTCGTCGAGGCCTGGCACCCGGGCCTCGAAGCGGGCAACGCGATCGCCGACGTGCTGTTCGGCAAGGTCAATCCGGGCGGCAAGCTGCCCGTCTCGTTCCCGCGCACGGTCGGTCAGATCCCCTGCCACTACAACCACGAGTCGACGGGCCGCCCCTACAACGCGGACAACAAGTACACGTCCAAGTACCTCGACCTGCCCCCGGACCCGCAGTTCGCCTTCGGCCACGGGCTCTCGTACACGGACTTCGAGATCGGTGAGCCGAAGCTCAGCCGCGACCGTGTGTCGGCGGGAGCGCTGCGCAAGGGCGACACGCTTGAGGTCTCGGTCACCGTCCGCAACACGGGTGAGCGCGCGGGCGACGAGGTCGTCCAGTTGTACGTCCACGACATCGCGGCGAGCATCACGCAGCCGGTGCGCAAGCTGCGCGGGTTCCGGCGGGTGACGCTGGAGCCCGGCAAGTCGCGAACGGTCCGCTTCCAGCTCGGCGCCGATGACTTCGGGTTCTGGACGAACGCGGAGAGCGGCGAGTTCCGTGTCGAGGAGGGGGCCGTGGACGTCTATGTCGGCAACAGCTCGGAGGCGAAGGCGAAGAAGAGGCTGACGATCACGTAGCGGCTGTGCGCGAGGAGGACCGGGCCCGTGTGGCGCCCGGCCCTCGCGCGTCAGCCGAGTTCGAGCGTGGTGACGCCGAAGACCCGTTCCTGGGCCAGCTCCCGCACAGGGCCCGTGTACATTCGGGCGGTCTCGAACGTCGGCTTCATGCCGCGCGCCTCGGCCAGGGCCACGGCCTGCGGCTGGGTCTCGGGGACGTCGATGAGCACGGGCGTGCCGTCCGCCTCGGCCGTCAGCGCGTCGAAGAGCTCCTCGGCGTCGGCGCGCGTATCGGCGAACAGGGGCCCGATCCGCAGGGCGCCATCGGCCGGGCGGAGCACGCCGTACCCGGTGATGCGGCCGTCGACGATGCGGGCGAGCGCGCGGTGGCCGGGAGCGGTGAGCCAGGATGCCAGGAAGCGCGGACGGTCGGCCGGGTGGCTCGCGGCGTCGTACGCGGTGATCGCCCGCAGGCCTGCGGCCTCGACCGGCAGGATCTGCGCGGACCGTGCGGCGCCCGGGGGCACGGAGCCCATGTAGCGGACGGTCCGGTGGGCCAACTCGAAGCCCGAGCGGCGGTAGTTGGCCTGCTGTGCGACCACGCCGTCGAGGCCGACGGTGCGGGTTCCCGCGTGGGCGAGGGCCGTCTGCCAGGTGGCGAGGCCGTGTCCGTGGCCACGCAGGTCGGGGCGGACGAGGTAGAAGCCGAGGAAGGCGTACACCTCGTCGTAGTTCACGACCGAGATCGCGGAGACCGCCTGCCCCTCGATGCGGCCGATGAAGAATCCCTCCGGGTCCTGCGCGAAGAAGCACGGGCCGTCCCGCAGGCCCGGGTTCCAGCCCTCGTCCTTCGCCCAGCCGCTGACGACCTGCCAGTCGTCGAGCGTCGCCCGCGAGATGGAGAGCCGCCCAGGGACCGAATCCGTCATCGCCACACCCTTCGTACGCCGGAGGGGACCGCCCTCGGAGAAGGGCCGCGCCCCGGTGCGCCCACGAGCACCGGCCGCACCGGAACCATCCTTCCCGACTCCTGGTCCCGCTACCCGAGTCATAAGCGCTGCTTTCAGGCGTGCTCAGGTCCGGTATCGAGCTGATTTGAGCCCGATATCCGCGGTGCGGGGACTCCCCGGAAGCGGCCTGGGATGGTGGGCTGCGGGGTCGCAGGACAGCTGTCAGTCCATTTCCGGCCCTTTCTGCATCATCTCTGAAAAAAGACCACTTGCGGCCATGGAACAACGCGAAGACGATCGGCGCCGAACGCCATTACGGCGGCCAGCAAAGACCGTTCTTCCAGGAGGTTCCAGTGAACGACCGGCTCGCACTCGGCCCGGATGCCGCACGGCAACTGGCCACGACCACCAAGACCACTCCGCAGATGCGCGGCATCACCCCGCGCTATCTGCTGCGCGCCCTGCCCTGGGTGGACGTCGAGTCGGGCACCTACCGGGTGAACCGCCGCCGGACGTTCGTGCTCGGAGACGACCGGATCACCACGTACGAGGAGAGCGGCTGTCACCGAGTCGTACCGGGCGACTTGCGCGAGGTCTCCTACCTCCGTGACGCCGACGACGCGCTGCTCGCGGAGCTGGCCGGCGCCTTCACCGAGGTCACCTTCGAGGCCGGACAGGTGCTCGCGCAGGAGGGCGACGCCGCCGACCGGCTGTGGGTGGTCGTGCGGGGCAAGGCAGAGAAGCGGGTGACCGGGCGGTACGGCGAGGACGCGCTGCTCGAAGTCATAGGCGACGGGCAGTTCTTCGACCTCGGCGCGTGGACCCGGACCGATGCGATGCCGTACCGCGTCAAGGCGCTCACCCCTGGTGTGGCGCTCTGCGCGGACCGCAGCGCGCTCTCGGGGCTAGCCGACCGGGACGAGGCGTTGGGCGGTGCGATCACCGCGTACTGCGCCGGGGGCACCATGACGCCCGGCGCCGAGGTGCCGGTGGACCTGAGCGCGGGGCACGTAGGAGAGCCGGACCTGCCGGGGACGTTCGTCGACTACGAGGACGCGCCGCGTGAGTACCACATGACGCTCGCGCAGACGGTGCTCCGCGTGCACACACGGGTCGCCGACCTCTACAACGGGCCCATCGACCAGACCCGCGCACAGTCCAACCTGACCGTCGCGGCGCTGCGGGAACGCCAGGAGTCCTCACTCCTCAACCACCCCGAGCACGGCCTGTTCCACAACGTCAGTGCCGGTCAGCGGGTCCAGGCGCGCACCGGTGCGCCCACCCCCGACGATCTGGACGAGCTCCTCACGCGGGTCTGGAAGCAGCCCGGCTTCTTCCTGGCCCACCCCAGGGCGATCGCCGCCTTCGGCCGTGAATGTACGCGGCGGGGCGTGCCCCCGGTGACGGACAACCGCTTCGGCAGCCCGCTCCTGACGTGGCGCGGCGTCCCGCTGCTCCCGTCGGACAAGGTGCCGTTCTCGGGCGGCATGGGTGCCGGCATGGGCACCACCGAGATCCTGCTGATGCGCACGGGCGAGGCCGAGCAGGGTGTGGTGGGCCTTCGTCCCGCCGGTGTCGCTGACGAGGTCGAGCCGGGCCTGTCCATGCGGAACATGGGTGTCGACCAGAAGGGCATCACGTCGTACCTGATGACGGCGTACTTCAACACGGCGGTCCTGGTCGAGGACGCCATCGCCGTCCTGCAGAACGTCGAGGTGTCGAACTACCATGACTACTCCTGACGTCACGGCGCGAGGGCCGGGCGTTCCAGGTGTGCCGGGCCTGCCCGGTGCGGGTGTGCCGGAAGTGCAGGGCTCGACGGCGGTGATGCCGACGGCCCCCACGGGCCCGGTCCCCACGGACTCGGCCCCCACTGACTCGGCTCCCCCGGCCGCCACCCCCGGAGCGGGCGCGCTCCCGCAGCTCCAACCACCCGGATTCTCCCCGGAGTCGGCCCGCCGGGACATCCCGATCCTGCACCGCACCGTCAACGGCCACCCCCTCGTCTGGCTCGACAACGGCGCCACCACACAGAAGCCGCGCCAGGTCATCGAGGCACTCGGCGCCTACTACGGCGCCGCGAACTCCAACATCCACCGGGGCGCGCACACCATGGCGCGCGAGGCGACTCAGATGTACGAGGCGGGGCGGTCGGCGGTCGCTCAGTTCCTGGGGGCCGGGTCGCCCGACGACATCGTCTTCGTACGCGGCACGACCGAGGCCATCAACCTGGTCGCCCAGAGCTGGGGGCGGGCCAATCTCGGTCCCGGGGACGACATTCTGGTGGCCACCCTCGAACACCACTCCGACATCGTCCCCTGGCAGTTGATCGCGGAGGAGACCCGCGCCCGGGTCGTCCCGATCCCCCTCACGCCCGAGGGGGCGATCGACCAGGACGCCTACGCCGATCTCCTCTCGTCCCGCACGCAGCTCGTCGCCGTCAGCCACGCGTCGAACGTGCTCGGCACCGTGCCACCAGTGAAGGAGATGACCGCCCTCGCCCACCGCTACGGCGCCAAGGTCCTGGTGGACGGGGCGCAGGCCGTCGCGCACTTCCCGGTCGACGTGCAGGATCTGGACGCCGACTTCTACGCCTTCTCGGGGCACAAGCTCTTCGCGCCGACCGGCATCGGCGCGCTCTACGCGAAGCCGGAGATCCTTCAGACCATGCGGCCGTGGCAGGGCGGCGGCAACATGATCGAGTCGGTCGACTTCACACGGACCACGTTCGCGCCGGTCCCGCACCGCCTGGAAGCGGGCACGGGCCACATCTCGGGCGTGGTCGGCCTCCTCGCCGCGCTGAACTGGTTCACGTCCTTCGACCGGGACGCCGTCGCCGCGTACGAGAGTGCGCTCATGACGTACGCGCGGCAGGCACTGTCCACCGTGCCGGGCCTGGAGGTCCTCGGTTCGGCGCCCGAGCGGATCGCGGTCCTCACGTTCACCCTCACGGGCCAGGACCCGGCCGGTGTCGCGGACTGGCTCGACCGCGACGGCATCGCCATCCGCGCGGGGCACCACTGCGCCCAGCCCGCGCTCGCCCACTACGGCCTGGAGTCGGCCGCCCGCGCGTCACTCGCGCTCTACAACACGTCCGAGGAGGTGGATCAGCTGGTGACGTCCTTGCGGCGGCTTCAGGAAGCGCCGGAGGAGGTCAGGTAAGGGGATGGCGCCGGGGGCCCGGTTTCCCGCGGGGCATGGTCGGATAGGCGACGTACATCGACTGAGCTTCTGGAGGCCAGGATGTTCGTCCCGTTCGGGGCCCTTGATTTTCTGGACCGCGCCACGACCGTGTACGGGGACCGGGTCGGCATCGTCGACGAGCCCGATCAGCCTGCCGAGCCCTGGCAGGGGCTCACCTACCGGCGCGTGGGTGAGCTGGCCCGGGCCCAGGCCGCCGGGCTCGACGCGCTCGGGGTGCCGCACGGCGCACGCGTTGCGGTGGTCTCGCCCAACAGCGCACGGCTCCTTACCTCGTTCTTCGGCGTCAGCGGCCACGGCCGGGTCCTCGTCCCGGTCAACTTCCGCCTCTCGGCCGAAGAAGTGAGCTACATCGTCGGCCAGTCGGGCGCGAGCGTCCTGCTGGTCGACCCCGAACTCGAGGACCGCCTCTCGGGGGTGGTCTGCAAGCACCGCTTCACGCTCGGAGCGGAGGCCGACTCGGAGTTGTACCGGTTCGACACCGAGCCCGAGCCCTGGGAGCACGACGAGAACGCCACCGCCACCATCAACTTCACCAGCGGAACGACCGCGCGCCCCAAGGGCGTACAGATCACGCACCGCAACATCTGGGTGAACGCCCTGACGTTCGCGCTGCACGCCGGGGTCACGGACCGGGACGTCTATCTGCACACCCTGCCGATGTTCCACGCGAACGGCTGGGGCATGCCGTTCGCGATGTCCGGCATGGGCGCCCGCCAGATCGTGCTGCGCAAGGTGGACGGCGCGGAGATCCTGCGCCGCGTCGCCGAGCACGGGGTCACGGTCATGTGCGCGGCGCCCGCGGTGGTCAACGCGGTGCTTGCCGCCGCACGTTCATGGGACGGGGAGATCCCGGGCCGGGACCGGGTGCGCATCATCGTCGCGGGGGCTCCGCCGCCCACCAAGACGGTCGAACAGGTCGAGACCGAGCTGGGCTGGGAGTTCATCCAGATCTACGGACTCACCGAGACCTCTCCCCTGCTCACCATCAACCGCACCCGCGGCGAGTGGGACGACCTCACCTCGCAGCAGCGCGCGGAGAAACTGGTCCAGGCCGGTCCCCCCGCCCTGGGCGTGACGCTGCGCACGTCGGACGAGGGCGAGGTCCTGGCCCGCTCGAACGTGATCCTTGAGGGGTACTGGGAGCAGCCTCAGGAGAGCGCTCAGGCGCTGGAAGGCGGCTGGTTCCACACGGGCGACGGCGGTTCGATCGGCGCGGACGGCCATCTGACGATCAGCGACCGCAAGAAGGACGTCATCATCACCGGCGGTGAGAACGTGTCGTCGATCGAGGTGGAGGACGTGCTGTTCAGCCATGCCGCGGTGGCCGAGGTCGCGGTCATCGGGGTGCCGGACCAGAAGTGGGGCGAGACCGTCAAGGCCCTGGTCGTCCTCGCCTCCGGCGCCCACGCCACGCAGGAGGAGCTCATCCGGCACTGCAAGGAGCACCTCGCCGGCTTCAAGGCGCCGACCTCGGTGGAGTTCCGCGACGAACTGGCCCGCACGGCCACCGGGAAACTCCAGAAGTACAAGCTGCGCGACCCCTACTGGGAGGGGCGCGAGCGGGGCGTCAACTGATCCGGAGTACTACCGGTCGATCCATCCGAAGCGATCCATCCGAAACACTGCCGGAAGCCCTACCAGTCGGCGCTCGTGTGCGTCTCGCAGAGCTCGAAGACGGCCTCCCCGGTCTCCGGATCGGACCCGGCCACGGGCCGTACACGCGCTCCGACCCACACGAGATGCGGCGAGGCGCCCACGACACGGCAGCGGAACACGAACCCTTCGGGGAACCGGACGAGGGACTCGTTGCGTGCGGTCCCCGTGTAGCGGTTGACCACGCTCGACTGTACGACGACGCCCTCGCCGTCGCTCTGTTCGGCCACCAGTTCGCTGGAGGCGCACACCGGACACAGCATGCGCCGGAAGGACGCGGTGCCGCACCATCGGCAGCGGTGGTAGATCAGGCCGGTTCGCTGCTCGTCGTCTGTCGGCGCGACGCTCAATTCCTGCTGGGACACGTCTCGACCCCCTGCATTCATTCGGCTCGGATGCGCCGCCGTCGGCGTCGACGCCTCCGCACCATATGGCACTGAGTGCCAGCAGGTAAAGGTACTGAGTGCTACTCACTCAGTTCTGGTCCTGCTCACTCCTGGTCCTGCTCAGTCCTGGCCGAGGGCCGACTCGACGCGCTGCACCACACGCCACATGGGCGCGCGCTTGGAGACGACCATGACGACGACCTCGTCATCGGCGTCAGCGGCGCCTTCCCCACCGGTGGCGGCACTCCCCCATCCGTTCCGCACCAGCTCCAGCGCGTGGTCCACCGCCGTCTCGGCGTCGCCGTCGCCGCCCGAACGCAGCCAGGAGCGCAGGGCGTTGTTGTGCGCGGCGACCACGGCGGCGGCGACCACCTCGGCGCGCAGGGAGCCGTCCGCGTCCTGGGCGTAGCGGCGGCGGAGGTAGCCGGCCATGGTGCGTTCGTAGCGGCGCACCACGGAGAGTTCGTACGTGCGCAGGCCGGGCACCTCCTGCGTGAGGCGGTAACGCTGGACGGAGAACTCCGGGTTCGTGGCGTACATGCGCAGCACGATCCGGGCCGCGTCGCACACGGCGTCCACGGGATCGTGGCCGTCGGCCGCATCGAGGAACGCCGTCATGTCGGCCAGGCAGCTCTCGTGGTCGGGGAAGACCGCGTCCTCTTTGGACGGGAAGTACCGGAAGAAGGAGCGCCGCCCGACCCCGGCCCGCGCCACGATGTCGTCCACCGTGGTCTGCTCGAAGCCCCGCTCCAGAAACAACTGGAACGCCGCCTTGGCGAGCACCTCCCGCATGGGGGTCTTCTTCGCTGGTCCGCGCGCCTCAGTCATGCGGGGAACGTAGCATCGTGAAGGCCCATCTGGCACTACGTACCTTTACAGGGGGTACTGAGTGCCATACGGTCGCCATAACGAACAACACCAGGTAGGAGAGCCGGCGTGAGCTTGAGGATCGTTGTCACCGTGAAGTATGTGCCTGACGCCACCGGCGACCGGCACTTCGCCGATGACCTGACCGTCGACCGGGATGACGTCGATGGCCTGCTGTCGGAGCTGGACGAGTACGCGGTGGAGCAGGCGTTGCAGATCGCGGACGGGGCCGACGACGCGGAGATCACCGTGTTGACGGTGGGTCCCGAGGATGCCAAGGACGCGTTGCGCAAGGCGCTGTCGATGGGTGCGGACAAGGCCGTCCATGTGGAGGACGAGGACCTGCACGGCAGTGACATCATCGGGACCTCGCTGGTGCTCGCCAGGGCGATCGAGAAGGCCGGCTACGACCTGGTGATCTCCGGGATGGCGTCCACGGACGGTACGGCGGGTGTGGTTCCGGCGCTGCTGGCCGAGCGGCTTGGTGTCCCGCAGGTCACGCTGCTCTCCGAGGTGTCCGTGGAGGGCGGTGTCGTCAGGGGCCGCCGTGACGGCGATGCGGCCTCCGAGCAGCTGGAGGCCTCGCTGCCCGCTGTCGTGTCGGTGACCGACCAGTCGGGTGAGGCCCGCTATCCGTCCTTCAAGGGCATCATGGCCGCCAAGAAGAAGCCGGTGCAGGCCTGGGACCTCTCGGACCTGGATCTGGAGGCCGGGCAGGTGGGCCTGGAGGGTGCCTGGACGAAGGTCGAGTCGGCCACCGAGCGTCCCGCGCGCACCGCGGGCACGATCGTCAAGGACGAGGGCGAGGGCGGCAGGCAGCTCGCCGAGTTCCTCGCGGGCCAGAAGTTCATCTGAGCTTCAGCCGCCCCTGAAATCCGCCCCACTTCTTCGTAACCGCAGGAGATTGAAGTCCCATGGCTGAAGTTCTGGTCTACGTCGACCACGTGGACGGTGCCGTCCGCAAGCCCACCCTGGAGCTGCTGACGCTGGCCCGTCGTATCGGCGAGCCCGTCGCCCTGGCGCTCGGCAATGGTGCTGCCGGCACCGCGGCCGTGCTGGCCGAGCATGGTGCGGTCAGGGTGCTGACCGCCGATGCCCCGGAGTTCGCCGACTATCTGGTCGTGCCGAAGGTGGACGCGCTGCGGGCCGCCTACGACGCGGTGTCCCCGGCCGCCGTGCTGGTGCCGTCCTCCGCGGAGGGCAAGGAGATCGCGGCCCGTCTCGCGGTGCGGATCGGCTCGGGCATCATCACCGATGCCGTCGATCTGGAGGCCTCCGACGAGGGCCCGGTCGCGACGCAGTCCGCGTTCGCCGCCTCGTACTCCACCAAGTCGCGCATCTCCAGGGGCACTCCGGTCATCACGGTCAAGCCGAACTCGGTCGCGGTGGAGGCCGCTGCGGCCGCGGGCGCCGTCGAGGCCCTCACGGTCTCCTTCTCGGAGCAGGCCACCGGCACGAAGGTGACCGCGCGTACTCCGCGGGAGTCCACCGGGCGTCCGGAGCTGACCGAGGCGGCCATCGTGGTCTCCGGCGGCCGTGGCGTGAACGGTTCGGAGAACTTCCACCTCATCGAGTCGCTCGCCGACTCCCTGGGTGCGGCCGTGGGCGCCTCGCGCGCCGCGGTGGACGCGGGCTGGTACCCGCACTCCAACCAGGTCGGCCAGACCGGTAAGTCCGTCTCGCCGCAGCTGTACATCGCCTCGGGCATCTCCGGCGCGATCCAGCACCGGGCGGGTATGCAGACCTCCAAGACCATCGTGGCGATCAACAAGGACGCCGAGGCCCCGATCTTCGAGCTGGTCGACTACGGCGTGGTCGGCGACCTCTTCGACGTCGTCCCCGCCCTCACCGACGAGGTCAACACCCGCAAGGGCTGAGCGCGGTCCGTCCGCCTTCCGACGACCGCTCACCGAGAGCGGCGGAGGGCCGAGGCGAGGTCGTCCAGGTGCTGTGCGACCGGGCCCAGCGTGAGCAGGCCACTGCCCGCCCCCGCCAACTCCCCTGCGGCGGGGGCCAGTTCCGCGCGGACGCGCTCCATCGTCTCGCGGTCGTCGACGGCGAAAGCCGCTCGCCCCGCCAGGCACCACAGGGCTTCGAGGAGTAGGTCGCGGGGCGGTTCCGGGAGGCGGCGCAGTGCCTGCGCCGCCTCGTCGCGGCGGTCCTGGGACAGCAGTACCAGCGGGCGGGTCCAGGGTTCGTAGGGCCCCCAGTCCGTGCTGTCGTCCAGCCCCCGGCCGATGTGCACGTCGGCCGAGGCCGGGGAATCGTTCCGCAGACGCAGGCACAGCAGTGCGAGCGGGAGCAATCCGCGTTCCAGGCCGGGCATGCCCGCGCCGTCCAGCCCCGAGGCAGCCTCCTGGTAAGCGGCCTCGGCAGCCGGTGTCTGCCCTGTCGCGGCGAGCCGCAGCGCCGCGTACCACTGGGTGAACACGCCTACCAGCGGCAGCTCATGACGTTCCGCCAGGAGGTTCGCGGCTGCCGCGTGGCCGTCGGCTCCCGGGAAGTCCGCGAGCGCGCCGCGGGCCTGGAGGCGGATGAGGTGGCCGAGGACCTCGTAGGTGGCCAGGCCGTGCCGGGCGGAGAGAGCGACGAGCTCGGCGCCGATCGCGTCCCGGTGTGCGGCAAGGCCCGCACGGTGGAAGGTCTGCATGTACAGCCCGTTGAGGGCGAACGCCAGGAGCGCCGGGTCGTCGAGGCGGCGGGCGATCTCCTCGGCCTGCCGGGCGGCCTGGGGCCCGCGCGCCGATCTGGTGCCGCGCGACTCCAGGGCGATCGTGGTCAGCAGGCGGGCCCGTGCCGCCGGGTGCGCGTCGGGAGGGAGCGCGGCCAGCGTGCGTTCGGCCGCCGCCACGACCTGCGCGGCCTGTCGTGGGTCGTCGACGCGGGTCCAGTTCGCCGGGACGTCGTACGCACCGATCACGCGGGCGGTGAGTTCCGCGTCGCCCAGTTCTTCCGCCGCCTCGATGGCCGCCACCCGGTGCTCGCGGGCCGCTTCGAGGCCGCCGCCTCCGGTCACCGCGAGGTTGCGCAGCAGGCTCACCGTGGAGTCGAGCCGGGCACGGGCTCCGGACGCCACGGTCCGTTCGTAGGCGGTGGTGGCCCGGACCCACACTTGTTCCGCCGCGCCACCGGCCGGGGGCGTCGGAAGGTCGAGGTGGTGGGCCTGGCCGAGGATGTCCGTCTCCAGGCGGCGAAGGCCCGGTCCTGGATCCACTCCGAGCTGCTCGACCAGGAGCGTACGGGCCCGGCGCAGGACCGCGAGCGCGTCGCCCTGACGGCCGGCGCGGTAGAGCGCCAGGGCCAGGAGCCGCCAGGCGTCCTCGCGCCAGGGGTGTTCGGCCACGTGCGCGTCCAGGTCGGGTACCGCGTCGGCTGCGCGTCCCAGGCCGAGGCGGGCCTCGGCCCGGCGCTCGACGGCGTGCAGGCGCAGTTCGCCCAGGCGGGAGCGCTCGGCGGCGGCCCAGGTCTCTTCGGTGAAATCGGCGTAGGCGGGGCCACGCCACCAGCCGAGAGCCTCCTCAAGGCAATCGAGGGCGCCCTGCGGCGGCAGGGCCGCGGCGTCGGTCACCGCCTGCTCGAACCGCCAGGCGTCCACGGTGCTTGGCTCGGCCCGCAGGGCGTACCCCGGGCCTTCGGTGACGAGCAGCCGGGCCGGGGTGCGGGGCGGGCGCTCCGGTTCAAGGGCTCGGCGCAGTGCCGCCACGAAGGTGCGTACCGCCCCGATCGCGTCCTGGGGCGGGTCCACCCACAGGTCTTCGACCAGACGGGCCACGGGGACGACGCGGCGGCGGGCGACGATCAGCCGGGCGAGCACCGCGCGGTGCCGCGGGCCCTTCAGCCCCACGGCGGCCCCGGCGCCGTCCCAGGCCGCCACAGGACCGAGGACCCCGAACGCGACCTGCACGCCTGACCACCTTCTCCATGGGTATCGACGCTGGTCACGGTAGCGCGCTCATTGGATGCTCATTGGCGCCCGGCAGGCTCGGGGTCACTTGTTCCGCCAACGCGAAGGACGCGGCCATGACCCCCGGCACGACCCCTGCCACGCCTCCTGTCATCGAGGGCTTCACCTACCGGCGCGTGCCCGTCGCGGACGGCGTGAGCCTGAGTGTGGCCGTCGGCGGCTCGGGCCCGCCGATCGTGCTGCTGCACGGCTTCCCGCAGACCCATCTCATGTGGCGGCATGTCGCGGCCGACCTCGCCGCTGACCACACGGTGATCTGTCCCGACCTGCGCGGCTACGGAGCCAGCGACAAGCCCGCGGAGACCGGTGGCAGCACGTACTCCAAGCGCACCATGGCCGCCGATGTCGTCGAAGTGGCGCGTGCCCTCGGGCACGACCGCTTCGCCCTCGCCGGACACGATCGCGGCGCCCTGGTCGCGTTCCGCGCCGGGCTCGACCACCCCGACACGATCACGCACCTGGCCTGCCTCGACGTGCTGCCCACGCTGGACATGTGGGACGTGCTGCACGGCGTCACCGCCGCCGTCGGCTTCCACCTCTACCTGATGGCTCAACCGCCCGGCCTGCCCGAGGAGTTGATCGCCGGCGCCCCTGACGCGTTCTTCGGCTACTTCCTCGACATCTGGACGAACGACCCGCAGGCGATCCCCGCCGACGTACGCGCCGCCTATCTGGACGCCTGTCGCTCCGCGGTGCCCTCGATCGTGGCCGACTACCGCGCCTCCGCCGGTGTCGACGTCGACCACGACCGCGCCGACCTGGACACGGGCAACCGGCTGAAGATGCCGGTCGCGGTGCTCCAGCAGGACTGGGGCTCCGCGCTCGGCTTCGACGCGGCTGCCCTGTGGAGCGCCTGGGCGCCGGACCTGCGGCACACGCCCGTCACCTGCGGCCACTTCATGGCCGAGGAAGCCCCCGCCGAGACGGCGAAGGCGCTGCGGGACCTGCTCGCCCGCTGAGGCGCTCCGTGGCACCCTCCGCGTAAATGCGTTGGAGTCGGCCCTTCCTGCCGCATAGCGTTCCCCGGTCGATCACGACACAGTCGATCACGGGCAAGGGGAGAGAACGCGATGGGGCACAACGGATGGGCCGACGAGCGGTACGGGGCGGTCGCGGACGTCTTCTCGCGGAACTTCGCCGAGTTCGGTGAACTCGGCGCTTGCGTCACGGTGTTCGCCGAGGGACGCAAGGTCGTCGACCTGTGGGGCGGCGTCGCGGACGAGCGGACCGGGCGTCCGTGGGACGAGCACACGGTCGTCCCGGTCTTCTCGTGCGCCAAGGGCGTCGTCAGCGTCTGCG
This sequence comes from Streptomyces sp. NPDC058257, assembly GCF_042881845.1. Lineage (NCBI taxonomy): Bacteria > Bacillati > Actinomycetota > Actinomycetes > Kitasatosporales > Streptomycetaceae > Streptomyces > Streptomyces sp. NPDC058257. The sequence continues at coordinate 183,496 of NZ_JBHVXJ010000017.1, read as the reverse complement.
TCCATCTGCTCGCCCAAGAGGGGCGCCTGGACCTCGACGCGCCGGTGGCCCGGTACTGGCCGGAGTTCGCGCGCGGCGGCAAGGAGGCGATCACCCCGCGCATGGTGCTCGCGCACCGCGCCGGGCTCCCCGCCCTGGACCGCTCCCTGGCCTTCGACGAGATCACCGCGTGGACGCCGGTGGTCCGCGCGATCGAGGAGCAGGAGCCGCTCTGGGAGCCGGGCGCCGCCCACGAGTACCACGGGCACACCTTCGGCTTCGTCCTCGGCGAGCTGATCCGCCGCGTCACCGGCCTCACCCCGGGCGCGTACTTCCGTGAGGCCATCGGCGACCCACTCGGCCTGCGGACCTGGATCGGCCTGCCCGAGGAGGAGGTCGCCCAGCTGGCCCGGCTCGTCGAGGCGGAGGGGCGGCCGGGGAATCCCGACCCCCAGTCCCTGGTCATGCGGATCGTGACGATGAACGGGGCGTTCGCCTTCCCCGGCCTCGACGAGCCGCACGGCTGGAACGACCCGGCACTGCTGCGCGCCGAGATTCCCGGCGCGGGCGCGGTGTCGTCGGCTCGTTCGCTGGCGACGCTGTACGCGGCGGCGGCAACCGGAGTCGACGGCTCGGCGCGGCTGCTCACGCGGGACACCGTCACCGACGCGCTGCGCGAACTCACCGCGGGCCCTTCCTGGTCCGGCTTTCCCGACCTGGGCGCCCGCTGGGGTTCGGGCTTCCTGCTCGACGCCCCGCGGTTCCGGCCGATGCTGGGCGCCCGCAGCTTCGGCAACGACGGCGCGGGCGGTCACTTCGCCTTCGGGGACGACGAGTTCGGCGTGGGGTTCGCCTACACCGCGAACCGGATGATCGGCCATGGCGACGCGCGGTCCGCGCGTCTCGTCGGGGCGGTCAAGGAGTGCTTGTCGCGGGCGTGAGGCCAGCGGCGTCGCCGATCGTGCGGAACCAGTCGATGTCCGGTAAGCCGTGTATATGGATTTACGCATTCCTGGATCGCTTTCGCTGCTGACCAGGTGCGTATGCTCGCCGCAGATTTCCGTTCGCGGATTTCTGTTATCTCCGTGCGCTCACGCGATCTCCCAGGTGTAAGGCCACACGTGCCTACGAAGAAAGCGAGTGAGGCAGTCCATGATCGGTGAACACGATCCTCTGGTGACGGCGGCGCAGACCGGGGACCAGCAGGCGCAGGACGACCTGGTGGCCGGATATCTGCCGCTGGTCTACAACATCGTCGGGCGGGCGCTCGACGGTCACGCCGACGTCGACGACGTGGTGCAGGAGACCATGCTGCGGGCGCTCGCCGGACTGTCGTCGCTCCGCGACCCGGCGAGTTTCCGGTCCTGGCTCGTGGCCATCGCCATGAACGAGATCCGCAGGCACTGGCAGCAGCGTGCGTCCGGGCAGAAGAGCCCGAGCCCGCTCCATGAGGCGCACGACGTCGTGGACCCCGGCGCGGACTTCGTCGACCTGACCATCATCCGGCTCGGCCTTGTGGGGCAGCGCCGGGAGGTGGCCGAGGCCACTCGCTGGCTGGACACCGACGACCGCGCGCTTCTGTCGCTGTGGTGGCTCGAGGTCTCCGGCGAGCTCACCCGTGCGGAGGTCGCCTCCGCCATGGAGCTGCCGACGCAGCACGCCACGGTCCGGGTGCAGCGGATGAAGACCCAGCTGGAGACGGCCCGGATCGTGGTCCGCGCGCTGGCCGCGGCTCCCCGGTGCCCGTACCTGAGCGACGTGGTGGCCCCGTGGGACGGCGCTCCTTCCTCCCTCTGGCGCAAGCGCCTGGCCCGGCATGTCCGTGACTGCGCGGTGTGCTCGGGTCACGGCGCGGGCCTGGTGCTCGCCGAGCGACTCCTTGTGGGTGTCGCCCTGGTGCCGCCGACCGCCGCGCTGGCCGCGCCCGGTGCGATACGCGCGGTGAGCGCTGCCGACGCGCACCACCTGGCGTACGACTCCGCGCGCACGGCGACCGACGCGCACGCCACGGCGGGGAACACGTACGAGATATCCACCGCCCGGAGCGCCCCGGCGAGACACGCCGCACAGCGCAGTCACCGGGTGCCGCGCAAGGGCCGTACGGTCGCCGCGGGAGTCGCCGTGCTCGTCGTCGCGACCGGGGTCATCTACTCGGCCACACGCCCCACGGACGACGAACAGACAGAAGCACAGCCGCTCACCGCGTCGCAGCCGCCCTCGTCCGCGGCTCCGACCACCACGGCCCCCAAGCGCGGCAAGTCCCCCTCCGCCTCCCCCAGCCGGACGCGGAAGCCGTCCCCCAAACCCACGCCGTCGAAGACGAAGACGCGGGCGCCCAAGCCCAAGGCGACTCCGAAGCCCACCCGCACGAGCAGCGCGCCCCAGGCTCCAGAGGCCCCGGCGGGCAACTCCTACAGCGCGGAGGTCACCCGGCTCGTGAACGCCGAGCGCTCCAAGAGCGGCTGTGGCCCGGTGACCCTCAACGGCAAGCTGGGCAAGGCCGCGCAGGGCCACTCGGACGACATGGCGGAGCGCGACTTCTTCGACCACACCAACCCCGACGGCAAGGACCCCGGCGACCGGGTCACGGCAGCGGGCTACAAGTGGACCACCTACGGCGAGAACATCGCCGCGGGCCAGCGCACCCCGGCCGCCGTGATGGACTCCTGGATGAACAGCTCCGGCCACAAGGCCAACATCCTCAACTGCTCCTTCAAGGAGATCGGCATCGGCTACCGGCAGGGCAGCGGCGGGCCCTGGTGGACGCAGAACTTCGGCGCGCGGTGATCACGGATCACCCGGGGCTGCGGGCACGGGGGCCGACGAGCGCGGGGGCCTCTGTTCGAATAGCGTGAATTCGTCAGGAACGACCTGAAAGTCTCTCGGAAGTCCCTCAGAAGGAGGCCTCGCGATGGCCGCGCACCCGGAAGGCACGCCCTGCTGGGCGGACGCGATGTTCCCCGACGTGGCGGCCGCGAAGAGCTTCTACGGCGAACTGCTCGGCTGGACGTTCGACTCCGGCTCCGAGGAGTTCGGCGGCTATACGCAGGCACGCTCGGACGGCAGGGCTGTGGCCGCCGTCGTCCCGCGGATGCAGGGCGTGGAAGGACCGGCCGCCTGGAACCTCTACTTCGCCTCGCCCGACGCCGCCGCGACGGCCGCGAAGATCCGCGACCACGGCGGGACGCTCGCCATGGAGCCGACGCGGGTGGGCGATTTCGGCACCATGGCGACGGCCCAGGAGCCGAGCGGCGCGTACTTCAGCGTCTGGCAGCCGGGCGCCCATGAGGGCTTCGAGAAGACCGGTGAGGCAGGAGCGTACTGCTGGGCGGAGCTCACCACGCGGGACCCGGCGGCAGCGGACGCGTTCCTGCCCGCCGTCTTCCCCTTCGAGGTGGAGACGATGGACGTCGACGACGTGGACTACGGCGTCTTCAAGATCGGTGACCGGGCGGTGCTCGGACGGCTCAAGATGACCGAGGACTTCCCGCCGGACATGCCGCCGTTCATCAACGTGCACTTCGCCGTGGACAACTGCGATGCCGCGATCGCCACCGTCACCAAGCTCGGCGGCCGGCTGCTCCTCGGCCCGATGGACAGCCCCTTCGGCCGCTTCGCCACGGTCGCCGACCAGCAGGGTGCCACCTTCAGCGTCGTCGATCTGACGACCACGGAGGGCGAGATGCCCTCGTTCGCCTAGGGGGCAGGGGGCGCGGGTTCACAGGCGCCGCCAGCGCGCGGAGGCGAAGGAGAACACCCCGAAGAGGACGAGCCCGGCCGCGACGGCGGCCAACAGCCAGGGGCCGACCGGGGTGTGCGAGAAACTGCGGAGCGTCGCGTCCACGCCCTTGGCCTCGTCGGAGTCGGCCTGGACGGCCGCCGTCAGGATGAAGACGCCCGCGGCGGCGAACACCGCGCCGCGTGCGACACCGCCGGTCACGCCGAGGGCGGTGACGACCTGCCGCGTGCGGCCCTTGAGAGAACCGAGGTCCAACTGCCGCAGGAAGCGCCGCATCATCGCCCGGACGGCGAGCACCACGCCGACGCCGGTCAGCACACAGCCCGCGGCGCCCACCAGGTGGCGTCCGTAGGGGAGTTCCAGCGCCGAGGCCGTCCAGTCCTGCGACTTGGCGTCGCCGCTCGAACCCTGGCCGCCCCCGGCCGCGTACACGGCGGTCGCCCAGCAGACGAAGGCGTAGAAGACCGCCCGGCCGCCGTCGAGGGCCCGCGACGCGGCCTTGCGACGGGGCCCCCGCCTCCCCACCGCGCGGGAGCCCCGCCACAGCGCCATGCAGCCGAACCCGACGGCCAGCGCCCACAGCATCACCTCACCGAAGGGCTGCTCGGCGACCTGGGCCAACGCGCCCTGCCTGTCGGCCTGTTCACCGCTGCCGCCGAGGGCGATCCGCAGGGCAAGGGCGCCGATGAGGACGTAGACGACGCCACGGGCGGCAAAGCCCGCCCTACCCGCCGCCGTCAGCGATTCCTCCTCCGCCGAGCGACGACGGACCCCTGCCTTCTTGGTCCGGCCACGCGTGTACACCCGAGACAGCGTCATCGTGTCCTCCCAGAAACGTGGGCGCGTGATACGCGCCCGGTCTCCGAGTGCCCCGGTCAGCGGCCGTTCATTCCTGACGCCCCAGCGCCCCGCCGGACCTGGATTCCGGTGGCGACGCGATTATGTGAGGGCACCTCACGGCCCCCGGCACGAAGTCCATGCCTGTCTCCTCCGCCATCGCGGCGAAGAACTTCCGGCCGTCGGCGGACTGCCTGGATGTGCTCCACGCGTACGCGGACCAGGGGTCAGTGGCGCGGTGGAGCGCCTCGCGTCCCAGGCCCATGCCCTGCCAGGGCCCGGCGATGGCGATCGTGTTGACGTGTGCGGCGCCGCACAGATGGCACACCTGGTAGTCGAGGTGCCCGATGTCGTGGCCCTTGCCGTCCAGGAGCGTGATGACCTGGCAGCCCGCCGCCACCGCCGCCGGGGCCCAACGGTAGGTGACCACCTGCGGGCAGGGAGGAGGCCGTCTTCGGAACTTCATCGCGGCGCCGCGCTCGCGCGGGGTGCCGGGTGACGGTGCGTGACTGCGTCGGCACGGAACATTGCGAGCACAGTAGCCACAGGACACGGCACGCGTACATCCCCGTTCCGAGTGGCTTTTCGCTGCCCGGAGGGGCGGAACCGGCCGGCCATCAGGCCGCCTGTCGCGGTTCCATGAGGCGGGCGAGCAGGTCGTCAAGGCTGATCAGGCCGGTGAGACGGCCCGATTCGTCGCAGAGCACGGCGAGCGAGGCACGGCGGCGGCGCAGTTCCTCGACGGCGTGCGCGAGGGTGTCGTCGGCGGCGAGTTCCGGGACGGGGCGGGCCAGCTCGCGAGCGGTCAGGGCGCGACTGCGGGCGCGGGCCACCAGGGCGTCACGGGCGTGCACCGAGCCGAGGACGGTGGCGCCGTCCCTGACGAGCAGCCGGGTGCGGTCGCTCGCCGCGGCCACCTCCAGGACCTCGTCGGTGCTCGCGTCGGCCGGGACGGACGTGATCTGCGCGGCCGCGGTCTGCAGATCACCGACCGCGGTCAGCGGTGCGGTGAGCGAGGTGGTGATGAGGCCGGAGTCGGCCTCGCTGATGAGTCCGAGCCGCCACGACTCCTGCACCAGGTGCGTGAGTTGCTCGCGATTGTGCACCGAGGTCAGCTCGTCGCGCGGGGTGACCTTGCACAGGCGGACAAGCGCGTTGCTGGCCTTGTTGAGGACCGTGAGCAGCGGCCGCACGACCTTGACCACGGCCCGGAAGGGCGGGGTGAGCAGCATCGCGGAGCGCTCGGGGTGGGCGATGGCCCAGGACTTGGGGGCCATCTCGCCGACGACCATGTGCAGGAACACCACGACGACCATGGCGAGCGCGAAGGCGATGCCGTAGCTGAGCCCGGCGGGCAGGCCCAGCTTCGCGAGGAGCGGGTCGAGTTCGTGGGAGATGGCGGGCTTGGAGACCGAGCCGAGGCCCAAGGTGCAGACGGTGATGCCGAGTTGGGCCCCCGCGAGCATCAGGGACAGTTCCCGCATGCCCGCGAGCGCGGACTTGGCGCCGCGCTGCCCCGCGGCGACCGCCCGCTCCATGCGGTGCCGCTTGGCAGCCACAAGGGCGAACTCCGCGGCGACGAAGAAGCCGCTCGCGATCAGCAGCAGGAGGGTGACGAAGAGGGCCAGCGGGAAGCTCATGCGGTGGTCTCCTCGGCGGTCGGCACATGCGCACCCGGCAGGCGCTCGATCCGTACGCGCTCCGGTACGTGGCGGTCGAGGCCGAGTACGGCGACGGCGACGCGGCCGCCGTCGGACAGTTCCACGGTCAGGCGGTCGCCGATGGCCGGGAAGCGGCCGAGCCGGTCCACGATGAGCCCGGCCACGGTGTCGTAGTCGTCCTCCTCCGGCAGGTCGATGCCGGTCGCGTCGGCGACCTCGTCCAGGCGGCGGCCCGCGTCGACGAACCAGCCGCCGCCGTCGGCGACCGCGAGCGCGACGACGGCGTCGGTCTCGTCGGCGATGTCCCCGACGAGTTCCTCGGCGATGTCCTCGTACGTCACGATGCCCGCCACGCCCCCGTGCTCGTCGAGGACGACCGCGAACTCGTCGTCCCGCTCGCGCATCTGCGCCACCGCGCCCGGCAGCGGCAGGGTGTCGGGGAGGAGCAGGGGGCGGCGGGCCTGTTCGCCCGCCGTGGTGCGGTCGAACTGCCCTGCGGGCAGCCGCATCAGCTCGCGGACCCCGAGGACACCCGCGACGTCGTCCGGGTGGTCGCCCATGACGGGGTAGTTCGAGTGCCCGTGCCCGGCGATGAGCCGCACCGCCTCGTCCGCCGTGGCGTCCTTGCGCACGAAGGTGACGTCCGCCCGCGGCACCATCACCTCGGCCAGTGTGCGCTCGGAGAACTCCAGGGCGTGGTCGAGGAGCTCGGCGCTCTCGCGCGGCAGCTGACCGTGCTCGTGGGACTCGCCGATGAGGTGGCTGAGCTCTTCGAGCGTGGCGCCGTGGTGCAACTCCTCGACGGGCTCGATGCCGATGCGGCGCAACAGCCGGTTGGAGGCGCTGTCGAAGACACGGACGATCGGCCCGACGACCTTCAGATACGCCAGCGTGGAGGCGGCCAGGGACTTCGCGAGGCGCTCGGGGACGGCGAGCGCGAGATTCTTGGGGGCGAGCTCACCGAGGACCATCTGGAGCACGGTGGCGACGACGAAGCCGAGGACCACGGAGAGGGCGGAGACGACGCCGTCCGAGAGGCCGGTGCCGTCCAGGGCGGGCTTCAGGAGCCCGGACACGGACGGCTCGGCGAGGAAGCCGACGACCAGACCGGTGACGGTGATTCCCAGCTGTGCGCCCGACAGCATGAACGAGAGCCGCTCCAGGACCTGCACGGCCCGGGCCGCCCGCCGGTCGCCCGCCTGCGCCTCGCGCGCGAGCGCGAGGCGGTCCGCGGCCACGTACGCGAACTCCTGCGCGACGAAGTAGCCGGTGCCCGCGGTCAGGACGAGAACGGCGAGCAGACCGAGTACGGCGGACAGCAACAGTGGCTCCGTTCCGGTGAAGGGGCGTGCCGGTCATTCTCGACGCGGCCGGGGCATCCCGCCACGCCGGAGGTGACGCCCCGGCCGTACAGCGACAGTGGGTGGAGAAGTACGGCTAACTTCTACACCCACTGTAAAAGAATCGCAAAATACCCCTGCCGAGCCGCTTCGGGATCGCCGCCCACCGCGACGGCCCGCTCCCGCACGCCGATCAAGCCGTGCCCCTCCCCCGTGGCCGCGCGGTTCACGGCCGCCGTCGGCCCGTCGTCGGTGATCTCCACGGCGAGCCGGTCGCCCGTCGCCGCCACCGACACCGCCACGTGCCGGGCGTCCGCATGCTTGATCACCACCCGGTCAGCGCCTCCTGGACGACGCGCAACGCCGCCAACTCCACGAGCTGCGGCACACGGCGATGAGGGCCGCCCTTCGCCGCTCGGGCCCGGCGATCCTCGCGTCGGCCGGGACCATCGCGGTCGGCCTGTCCTGTCTCGCCTTCGCCGACATCGACTCCTCGCGCTCCCTGGGCCCGGTCGGCGCCGTCGGGGTGATCTGCGCGCTCGTTGCCCTGGTCGCTGTCCTGCCGGCGCTGCTCGTCGTCACGGGCCGCCGGGTGTGCCGGCCGTTCATGCCGAGGCACGGCACGCCCGCGCGCAAGGAACGTACGGTCTGGTCGCGCACCTCGTCCGTACGGTCCTGGTGCCCGCCCTCGCTCTGGACCTGGGCCGCTGGTTCTGGTGGCCGGGCCGCCTCTTCCGCGACCCGCGCCGGGCCGGGCCGGGCCGGGTCATCCGCTCGAACGGAAAAGGGGTGCGGCCAGGTCCCGGACCGCACCGGCCCGGACCTGGCCGCACTCGAACTCCACGGCCTGACCGAAGTTTTGGACCTTCCCCGGGGATTCGACCCCGCCGCCGCCGAATCCCCGGCCGCTGCCGCCGGTACGGCTGAGCCGCGGCGAGGTCAGTCAGTCAGGGTGACGCAGGGAAGGCCCACGCTGTCGCCGCCCCGGAAGCCCTCCGCGCAGAGCCGGGTGCCGGCGGGGAAGTGGCGCTGCGGGTAGGCCTGGTCCCGGTAGGTCCTGAACGCGTCGACGTCCTCCACCTTCGTGTTGGCGCTCCAGCCGTTGGTGGTCCAGACGCGGGCGCTGATGCGGTGCGGCTGGTTGGAGTTGATGACCGACACCTCGACCCTGCCCAGATAGGTGCCGCTGTCGTAGGTCTCGATGCAGACCGCGTTGTTGCACCACTTGCCGTCGGCCGCAGCCGGCGGCCCGGCGACGATGACACAGCCCAGCGCCGCGGCGACGGCGCCGATCCCCGCGGCGATCTTCCTGGTGATGTCGTGCATGATGAGTGACCCTCAAGCCTTCGTCATGGCCCGGCCTGACTTGCCGGGCCCCGGCAGACCAACGCGGGGCATGATCATCGGTTACGCGGCTTCTCCCGGAATCAGGCGTCCCGCGCCGCTCGCGCACTCACCCGCTCGCCCCGAGCCGATCCATGCCAATCCACGCCAATCGATGCCAATCGATGCCAATCCATCACGCCGCCGCCGACGCATCACGGGTGTCCGACAGGGGGGTGAGCGACCCCGCTCGGACGCGCGGAGGTGGCGACCGGTGCGGCTGATCCCGGTGGAGTGCGAGGCATCGGCCTCCTCCACCCGGACGCCGCCGTCGCCACCTCCGCCCTCTCCCCTCAGCCCCCGGTCGTCTGTTCAAGGCGACCGCCACCGCTGTGGCGCGACGGCTGTGACCATCGCACGATTCACTCGTTTGAATCGGGTCAGGACGCAATGTCGTCAGCCTTTGGAAGGCTTCTTTGATCGATGAGCACATCGCAACGGCGCCCGGCGAAGAAGACGGGGCGGGTCGCCCTTGACCAGGTCGAAGCCGTCATCGTCGACCAGTACACACGACTCGTACGCCTCGCCTACCTCACGCTCCCCCATACTCTCAGCAGACACAGGCGAGTCCTCGTCGCCCACGCTCTGGTACAGCGCGCTCTGCCCGGTTTCCGTGTCGGGCGATCAATATCGCGTGTGCCTGAGCAGCGGCGGGGCACACAGAAGGCCGACCCCACGCTGGCGAGCACGCGGGCGCGCGTCCTGCGCTCGGCGCTCGCCCACGACCACCGTCCGCGCGGCTGGCCGGGCGTGCTGCCGCCGCCCCGCACACTTCGCCCCATGCTCCCGGTGGTCTGGGGACTGCGCCTGTTCCCTCGCGCGGGCGGCGGCGAGGAGATCGCGCTGGGACAGGCACTCTCCGAGGTACCCGCAGCCACGCGTGCGGCGTTCGTGCTGCTCAAGCTGGAGGGCCTGTCCCCCTCCGAGGTCGTCGAGCAGCTCACCACCGCCGGTGTGCCGCAGCCGCGGCAGGCGCTGCGCGGCGCCCGCGGCGTGGAGGCGACCGCGGGCGTGGCGGCGGAAGCGCTCCTGCGTTCACGGGAGTTCGACGCCTGTTCCGTACAGACCCGCCCGACCGATCTGCTGCGCCGCAGGCGCCGGTTCCAGCTCGCCTGGCTCACCGCGGGCGTCGTAGCCCTCTGTTGTGCGGTACTGATGGCCACCGTCGGGAGGACGCCATCGGCCGAGCCCTCCCGAACCGTCGACGCCCGCCCTCCGATCAGTCCGGCCCAGTTGGTCCACACCCCACCTGACGTCTGGTCCAACACCTCCCGCGTGGACTTCACCGCGTGGCCTGCCCGAGGCACACGCGTCAAAGACGACGCGCTCATCACGCGCGCGCTCGCCACGTGGACCGATCCACCACGCGGCACCCGGGTGAGCGTCGCCAAGGCCACCAGCGCCGAACCACCTCCCGAAAACACCCAGTTGGTGTACGCGGGCGACGTCGGCAAGGAGGCGGTCGTGCTGTTCTACGACGGTCGACGCGTCGTGCGCTACGGCGAACCGCCCTCCGCGCAGGACGCCGCCTCCCTGGACATCTCCCGTTCCGACGAGGCCGACGTGACCACGGCGGCCGCGCTCGTCGTCAGCCGCGGGGCGGGCAAGGTCCGCTATCTGACCGCACCCTGGATCGCCGAGGCGCGCACGCGCGACCTGCTGGCCCCCAACTCTCCCGGCCGTCCGCTCGACGTGTCGGACGAGGGCGTCACCGATGCCGTCCCCGAGCTACCGGCCAAGGGATCGTGCGACAGCCTGCCCGTGCTGCAGCTGCGCTCATCGAGCAGGATCGTGGAGAAGCACGCCTTCCTCGTCACCGACCTGGGAGGCCTCACTCCCGTACATCTCAGCTACACCCCCCTGCCCGGCACCGGAGCCCCGCCCCGGCAGCCTCGCGAGGCCACCAGCAGTGCGGCGCTGCGGAGTTGGGCCCGCACCGCGTGCCAACTCCCCGAGATGCGGCGCAGCGGCGTGCGGTCCGTCAACCAATGGGACTTCGCCGAGCAGGACCTGCCCGAGCGAGGCGGCAGAGCGGTGTGGACCTGCACCCGCGCCTCCACCTGGCGCGGCCCCGGCGATGTCCTCGTGCAGTTCCGCACGTCCACGGCGTCCGCGACCGCACCGGCGAAGGTCGTCGGACAGGCACGCTCCACAGCTTCCTGCAGCCGGTTCGGCCAGCACATCGTGGCAAGTACCCCCTGGACCGCGGGCTCGGGGCGCCACTACCTCCTCGCCGCGGGCAGCCGCGAGGTCACCGGCATCGAGGTGACCGGCGACGTCGACGTGAAGGAACGAGGCCGCACCCTCGCCGTCAAGGCTTCCAAGAACCCCGGCGTCACCGTGAGGGCGGATCTGAAGGACGGTGAGACCCTGGACGAGGTCGGCTCGCGCCCCGGGCACTAGGCGGCCTCGGACGGAGCCGACGAGCGGCCACTGCGGAGCCAGAGCAGAGGCGATCGCGCCGTACGACCCATCCGACACCGGCGCGGCTCCGAATAAGGCGTGTCCGGTGCGTACGGCCGGTCACCGACATGTCGAGGAGTCCCTGTGCCCTTCCGCGATGGCCACCGCTCGGCGCTGGAGCTGAGAGGTCACGTCCAGGAGCCACGTGCCGTCGTGCTCCTGCTGCACGGCGGCCGGGAGCACGGCACCGCCGCGCCACCTCCGTGGAATCTGCCGGGCGCGCGGCTTCGTCTCTTCGAGGGCGCGATCCGCCGGGCCACGTCGGGAGGCGGTGTGCTGATCGGGCGGGTGCGCTACCGCCATCGGGGCTGGAACGCAGAGCGGCAGGACGCGGCCCAGGACGCCCGCCGGGCGCTGCGGGAGCTGGAACTGCTCGCCGGTGAGGTGCCGACCGTCCTGGTGGGGCACTCGATGGGGGGCCGTGCCGCGCTGCGGGTCGGCGGGGAACCGCTGGTGCGCGGGGTGGTCGGCCTCGCCCCCTGGTGCCCCGCCGGGGAGCCGGTGGCGCACCTGCGCGGGCGTCGTGTGGTGCTGCTGCACGGCGACAGGGATCGTACGACCGATCCGAGGGCCTCCCTGGACTTCGCGGCCCGGGCCCGCGCCGCGGGCGCCGAGGCGGCCACCGTGCTGATGGACGGCAGTGACCACGCCATGCTGAGACGTGCCCCCGCATGGCACACGCTGACCGGACGGACGGTGGCCGGGCTTCTGGGCCTCTCCGAGCTGCCTCCCGTGATCGCCGATCAGCTTCCCTCCACCAGTACGTCGTGGTGACAGGCGGTACGTCGTGGTGACCCGTGGGGCAACTGGCGTCCGCCGTGGCGGCAGAGCACTTCAGGGCGCGGGTCACGGCGGTGACTCTCTCCCGTGAGCAGTGGGTCTGGACCGCGGCCTCTGGTCCTGGACGCGCCGCGGAAAAGCCGCGATGAGAAGAGAAAGCTGACAGGAATTCAATCCTGATTTCAACAGAACAAAAGAGGGCGGTTAGTTACGGCACTTGCGATCTCTCGACCACATCCGATCGGCGTGTGTCTGATGTCGGACGACCGATCGCGGTAATGTGAAGAGCATTCCGCGGATCCGTGGATCCACGGAATCCTCAACTCAAGCATGCGCACAGTTCCGTTGCTGATGCAGGGCGTGGAAGGGAGTGGCGGCATGACCGCCATGTCCGAGAGACGGCGCGAGGAGCGACTGGCGTCCGCGTTCGTGGATCTCACCGCACCGCTGGTGCGAGATGTGAGCGTGACCGCTGTCCTGCGCACCCTGACCGAACACTGTGTGGAGCTGCTTGAGGTATCGGCGGCCGGGGTCCTCCTCGACGTTCCGCACGGCCAGGGCGTCGAGGTGGTCGCCTCGGACGAGTACACCCACGCGCTTGAGCTGTTCGGCCTCGAATGTGACGAGGGGCCGTGCCGGGACTGCGCCCGCTCCGATGCGCGCATCTCCGAGACCCGCCTCGACGTCGAGGACGCCTGTCCACGATGGCCCCGGTTCACCCCGCGCGCCCTGCTCCTCGGCTTCACCTCGGTCGCGACGGTTCCGCTGCGCTGCCAGGGCACGGTGGTCGGCGCCCTGAGCCTCCTCCACAACCGGACGAAACCCCTGGACGACACCCAGCTGCGACTGGCCCAGGCGCTGGCGGACATCGCCACTGCCTGCGTGATGCAGCGGCAAGTGGTGCACGCGCAGCTGGCGCAGATCGCGGACCTGCAGAACTCCCTGGACTCCCGGATCGTCATCGAGCAGGCCAAGGGATATCTCTCCAACTCCCGCGGCTGCAGCGCGGATCAGGCATTCACCCGCATGCGGACGTATGCCCGCAACCGGCAGCTCAAGCTCTCGGATGTGGCCCGCCAGGTCCTGAACGGCACGGTCGCGGACACGCTCCTCAATCCCGAACGCTGACGCCCCGGCCCTCACCACGGCCGCCCCGGCGTCACCGCGCATGCCCGTCCTCCCTGCCTGAGTGAAGTCCGCCCTGAGTCAAGTCCGCAGGGGGCGCCCGGAGCCCTGCGGAAAACCCCACTATGCTCGAAGGCAACCCGCATACCGCCGCTGATCCGCGGTTTCTAGCGTTGCTGGTGCATCCCGGCGCCTGTGCTGCAGCCGCCGTTCCACCAGCTTGGAGAAACCGCATGGATCTCGTGACTCTCGCTCTCCCCCAGGAACCCGCGGGCGGCATAGCGGGCTGGGCGGCCGACCTTGTGGACGCGATGGGCGGCCCGGGAGCCGGTCTCGCCATCGCCCTCGAAAACCTCTTCCCGCCGCTGCCCAGCGAAGTGATCCTGCCGCTGACCGGCTTCGCCGCCGGGCAGGGCGTGATCAGCCTGGCGTCCGCGCTGTTCTGGACCACGCTCGGTTCGGTGGTCGGCGCCGCCGTCCTGTACTGGATCGGCGTGCTGTTCGGCCGTGAGCGCATGCACGCCATCTGGGCCAAGCTCCCCCTGGTCAAGGGCTCCGACCTGGAGCGCACCGAGCGGTGGTTCGCCCAACACGGCACGAAGGCCGTCCTGCTCGGCCGCATGGTGCCGATCTTCCGCAGCCTCATCTCGATCCCGGCCGGCGTGGAGCGTATGCCGCTGCCGGTCTTCCTCTCCCTGACCACCCTCGGCAGCCTGGTCTGGAACTCGGTTCTCGTGATGGCGGGCTACTGGCTGGGCGACCAGTGGGACGCGGTGGAGACCTACGTCGGCTTCCTCTCCAAGGCCGTCCTCGTCCTGGTACTCGTCGCGATCGCCGTCTACGTGGTCGTTCGCGTCCGGTCCAGGAAGCAGCCTCAGCCGCAGTCCCAGCACCGCCGCACGTCCTGACCCGCTGCGATGACCGGCGACGCGACCCCCGCCCGTCCCCTGCCCGCCCAAGCTGAGCGATCTTGTCCCGGCGATGCGGCAGCACTAATGTCAGCCGGCATGGAGGGGGACCTGACGGACACGGACACCGACCGTCTTCCTTCGACCCTCCTCCTCAGGGGCGCCGGTGTCCTGATCAGCTGCCTGACCGCCCTGCTCGGCCTGTTGTACTTCCTCCTGGCCGGTGCCGTGCTCGGTGCCTTCCTGCTGTGGCCGCGCACCCGCCGCCGGGCTCATGCCCTGCTCACCGCGGGGGCCCGCGGACTGACCGCCCTTGAGCGCCGACGGCGCTCGGTCTTCTTCCACGACTCGTTTCCCGAGCACCACGCCTCCGACCAGCAGGTGCTGCGCTACCTCGCGGCCCGTACATACGCCGGACTGCTGTGCGGCATCGTGGTCGGGCTGCTCGTCGTCGGCGTCATCCTGGCCGGGCTGCTCGCCGCGGGCGTCGCCCGGTCCACACTGACCTGGCAGGAGCTCCTGGGCCAGGTGGTGCTCGGCGGCGTCCTGCTCTTCCTCGACGTGCAGGGCCTCTTGTCGCTCGCAGCCCTGGACACCCGCCTGGCCCGCGAGTGCTTCGGGCCGTCCGAGCGCGAACTCCTCGAGCGGCGCATCGACGAACTGGCCGCCAGCCGCGCCGCGGTGGTGCGGGCGGTGGACGCCGAGCGGCGCCGCGTCGAACGCGATCTGCACGACGGCGTGCAACAGCGCCTCGTGGCGCTCGCCATGCTGCTCGGCAGGGCCCGCCGCAGCAAGGCTCCTGAGCAGGCGGACGCTCTCCTGGAGCAGGCACACAAGGAGTCCCAGGAAGTCCTCACCGAACTGCGCGAAGTGGCCTGGCGGGTCTATCCGTCGGCGCTCGACAGCCTCGGTCTCCAGGAGGCGCTCGGCGGGGTGTCCGAGCGGTGCGGCATCCCGTTGAGGATCGAGTACGACGTTGCCGGGCCGCTGCCGCCGTCCGTCGAGACGGCCGCCTACTTCGTCGTGTCGGAGGCCGTGACCAACGCGGCCAAGCACTCCTCGGCCCAGGACATCTTCGTCAGCGTCAGGGCGTACGGCGCGTACCTCGGCATCCTGATACGCGACAGCGGCGTCGGCGGTGCCGACCCGGGGGGCAGCGGTCTGACCGGACTGCGCAGCCGGGTGGCCGCGCTCGACGGCAGACTGAACGTTCACAGCCCCTCCGGGGGCCCCACCACCATCACCGCGGAGCTGCCGTGCGCGTAATTCTCGCCGAGGACTCGACCCTGCTGCGAGAAGGGCTGATCCGGCTGCTCGTCGAGGAGGGCCACGAGGTTCTCGCCGGGGTGGGTGACGCGCTCTCGCTGCTGCGGGAGGTGGAGACAGAGCAGCCGGACGTAGTGGTCACCGACATCCGGATGCCGCCGACCCACACCGACGAGGGGCTGCGCGCCGCGGTGGAGATCCGCGAGCGCTGGCCCGGGGTCGGCGTGCTCGTGCTCTCCCAGTACGTGCAGCGCAACTACGCGGCGCAGCTGTTCACTTCGAACGTCGAGCGGGTCGGCTACCTCCTCAAGGACCGCGTCGCGCAGGTCGACGAGTTCCTCGACTCGCTGGAGCGGATCCACGCGGGCGGCGCCGCCATCGACCCCGAAGTCGTACGGCAGTTGGTCGTCCGCACCACGCACAGCGACCCCCTCTCGCGCCTCACGCCCCGCGAGCGCACCGTCATCGAGGCGCTGGCGCAGGGCCATACGAACGCGGCCATCGCGCAGAAGCTGCACATCTCGCTGAGCGCGGTCGAGAAGAACCTCAACATGATCTTCGACAAGCTCGATCTTTCGCACACCACCGGCTACAGCCGCCGGGTGCTCGCGGTGCTGCGCTATCTGGAGTCCTGAGACTGCCGCGTCAGAGCCGGTCGAGGGCGTGCGCCACGAGCTCGCGCGCGTACGCGGCGTCAAGCCGGCCGGGGCGGAAAAGGATGCGGTACATGATCGGCGCCACGACGTCGTCGATCATCCGTTCCGTGTCGGGCACCGGCTCGCCGCGCCGGGCCGCCCGGTCGAGCACGGCGTCGATCTGCTCCGCCGCATAGGCGGAGCACTGACCGGCGTTGGTGCCTTCCGGGTCTCCGAGGAGCGCGTCCCTGATGTAGGCACGCCCGGACGGAGACGCCATCTCGTCGAGGAACTGTTCCGCCCATGCGTCGAGATCGGCCCGAAGACTGCCGAGATCGGCGGGATCCGTCTCCGGGCGCAGCCGCTCGACCGCGACGTCGGAGAGGAGTTCCTGCAGATCGCCCCAGCGACGGTAGACGGTGGACGGGGTCACACCCGCGCGGGCCGCCACCATGGGGACGGTCAGCGCATCGCGTCCCGCTTCGGCGACGAGCTCACGGACAGCGGAGTGGACGGACTCCTGCACGCGTGCACTGCGCCCGCCGGGGCGGGCCATGGGCTTGGGACTCATACCGACCACCTTAATGCGAATCCGTTGCGTCTAGGACTTCCCGCGCGAGGCCCTCAGGCCGCTGCCGCGGTCGCTATCGGTGCGAGTCGCCCCGTATCGGCCACCGCCTCCTCGTAGGCCCGGCCCACACGCAGCACCGTCGCGTCCCGGAAGGGCCGTCCCATCAGCTGCATGCCGATCGGCAGCCCGTCGCGGTCGCGGCCGACCGGAAGGGTAAGGGCGGGTACGCCGGTGATGTTGGCCGGTGCGGAGAGACGGACGTAGCTGTCAGACACGGACTCGACGGTGCCATCGGCCCATTCGACCGTGTCCTGGCCGGACGCGGCAGCCGTCATGGGCACCGTCGGCGCGGCGAGGACATCGATCCCCTCGAACATGCGCGCCCAGGAGTCGCGCATCATGGTGCGGGCGCGCTGGGCGCGGAGGTAGTCGCCCGCCGAGATGAGTTCGCCCGCCTCCAGGAGGATGCGGACGTCCGGCGCGTACAGGTCGGCCGTGGTCCGCAGCGACCGCTCGTGATAGGCGGTGGCCTCCGGGACCATCAGGCCCCACTGTGTGGCATGGATGTAGCGCGCCATCGGGATGTCGACGTCGACGAGCTCCGCCCCGAGCTCCGCCAGGCGCCCGATCGCGCTCCGTACGGCTTCCTCCACCTCGGGCATGACGCGGTCGAAGTAGTAATTGCGGGGCACCCCGACCTTCAGGCCCCTCAAGTCACCCGCTTCGAGGAAGTCCGTCGCGGGTCCGGGCACGCTCGCCGGATCGCGAGGGTCGTGGCCCGCTGTCGCGGCGAGGACCAGAGCCGCGTCCCGCACGGTGCGGGTGAGGGGGCCCACGTGGTCCAGGGACCAGGAGAGCGAGGTCACGCCGGTGCGGGAGACGAGGCCGTAGGTCGGCTTGAGGCCCACGACCCCGTTCAGGGCGGCCGGAACCCGGATGGAACCGCCGGTGTCCGTGCCCAGCGCGAACGTCGCGCCTCCGGCGGCGACCGCTACCGCCGAGCCGCCGCTCGACCCTCCGGCGACACGGCTGTGGTCCCATGCGTTGCTCGTCTGCGGAGTGGTCAGGCCGTAGGCGAATTCGTGGGTGTGCGTCTTGCCCAGGAGGACGGCCCCGGCGGCGTCGAGGAGTGCGGCGACATGGCTGTCACGGTCCGCGACGTGCCCGGACCGGACGTCCGAGCTCGCCGTGGTGGGCATCCCCTCGGCATCGATCAGGTCCTTCAGGCCCATGGGGATTCCGTGCAGCGGCCCGAGCGGCCCCCTCTCCGCTATCTCCCGTTCGGCCCGGGCGGCCGCCGCCAGGGCCGTGTCCGCGGCGACGGTGACGTAGGCGCCGAGTCGTCCGTCGACCGCGGAGATGCGGGCGAGTACGGATTCAGCGAGGTCGACAGGGGACAACTCCCTTGCGCGCACCGCGCGGGAAGCCTCGGTGAGTGAAAGCTCAAACGGTTGCATCGGCGTTCTCCCCTCCGGCTCGGTAGGAGGCCGCGGGAGGCGTGTCGCCGAAGTCGAGCTCGCGCAGCGTGGTGATGACGGAGTGGATGTGGTTGGCCGTCGCGGCCACCCCTTCATGCCGGTCGCCCGCAAGGGGCAACCCCGCCCGCAGCGCCGACACGGCCGCCTCCTGGGGAGTGAGTTCGCTGGTCATTGCGTCCTTCCGAGTTCGTGCGGAACACCTAAAGCGAATGGTTTGCTTTAGCCGACCATAGGACCTACGGTGAGTTAAAGCAAACCGATTGCTTTTAGCTTGGGAAGGATCACCCATGTCCACGTCTTCGCTCCCCGCCTGGGCTGTCGGCGACCACGTCGTCCGGCGTATCGACGAGATAGCTCTGCCCGCCGGGACCGGTCCCTGGCTCCTGCCCGGAGCGACCGCCGACATCGTGACCCGGACGCCCTGGCTGCGCCCCGACTTCGCCGACGACGAAGGCGTCATCCGCCTGGCGAGCCACAGCTTCGCCGTCGAGGCCGACGGCATGCGCGTCCTGGTCGACACCGGCATCGGCAACGGAAAGCAGCGTGCCAATCCCGCTTGGCACGACCTGAACAGCGACTATGTGACGCGCCTCGAGGCGGCGGGATTCGCGCCGGAGAGCGTGGATCTCGTCGTCATGACCCACCTCCACACCGATCACGTGGGGTGGAACACCCGCGCGCGGGGCGACGACTGGGTGCCCACCTTCCCCAACGCGCGCTACCTCACCGCGCGCACCGAATGGGACTACTGGGCCGGAGTCGACATGGAGGAGGCGCGTCGGCAGATGTTCCGTGACTCGGTCCACCCCGTCCGCGACGCGGGCCTGTTGGATCTGGTCGACGTCGCGGACGACGGCACGGACGTCGCGCCGGGCATCCGTCTGCTGCCCACTCCTGGCCACACCCCGGGCCAGGTGGCGGTCGAGTTGAGCAGCAGGGGCGAGCGAGCGCTGGTCACCGGCGACAGCATCCACCACCCGGTCCAGATGTCGCATCCCGCGCTCTGCAGCTGCGTGGACATCGACCCCGCACTCGCCGCCAGGACGCGTGATCGGGTGCTCGACTCGCTCGCGGGCACGTCGACTCTTCTGCTCGGCAGCCATTTCCCGCCGCCGACCGCCGGACACGTACGGCGTGAGGGGGACGCGTACCGACTGGCGCCGGCCGAGCCGTCCTGAACAGCTATCCGAGGAGAGCGGCGATGGTGATCAGCACCGGTACCGAGGCGAGTGTGGACAGCAGTATGGATTCCCGGGCGAGTTGTTCGGCCACGCGGTACTGCGAGGCGTACGTGTAGAGGTTCTGAGCGGCAGGGAGGGCGGCGGTCACGACGACCGCAAGGAGTTCCGTCCCGTGCAGGTGGAAGAGTCCCGCGCCGAGGCCCCAGGCGACGAGGGGCTGGCCGACCGTCTTGAGGACGGTGGAGAGAACGATCGCGGGCCGGTTGTCTCCGCGGGCGGGCAGTCCGCTGCCCCGCAGGGAGATCCCGAAGGCCAGCAGAACCGCGGGGACGGACATGTTGCCGATGAGGTTGAGGGGTTCGAGGGCCGGCTGCGGGATGGTCAAGCCGGTGCAGGCCACGGCGACGCCCGTCAGGGAGCCGACCGCCGTCGGGTTGCGGAGCGGTGTGGTCAGACGCCGCCAGAGGGGCGTCGGCTCGCCGGGCCGGTTCAGGTCGAGGACGGTGAGGGCCAGCGGGGTGACGATGATCTGCTGGAAGAGCAGGATCGGCGCGACGAGCGAGGCATCTCCCAGCACGTACACGGCGATCGGGATACCGAGGTTGCCCGCGTTGACGTAGCTGGAGCACAGGGCGCCGATGGTGATCTGCCCCGCGCCCCAGCCGCGTAGGGCCCCGATGGTGATGAAGACGGCGGCTACGGCGGCGGTGCCGGCCGCAGTCACCAGGAGGCGCTCGGAGAGGATGACCGACAGGTCGGCGCCTGCCAGGGTGGTGAAGAGGAGGGCGGGCGTGGCCACGTTGAAGGCGAGCGAGGTCAGGACCGTCCGGCCGTCCTTGCCCAAGTGCCCGCGGAGCCCGAGGAAGTAGCCGACCGCGATGACGACGGCGATCACCGCGAATCCGGTGAGCACTCCCTGCATGACTGACTCCGAGCTCCGGGATGAAGATCATATCCCGGCGTCGACAGCCTGGATTTCCGCCGCCACCGCCATCAGCGCCCTCGGAGACCGCGAGGAGCAGCGGAGCAGCTGATGTGTGGGGCATGTGCGGGGCATGTGCGGGAGCCCGCCGCTCCCATGCTCCGCTCCCGGGAGTCGGCGCACGACAGTCGCTCCGATTCCGCCCTGGCCAAGCCGACCGCCGCGCGGTACATCACCAACATGACCCCGCACAACGGCTACCGGCGGAACAAGGAAACTCAGGGACCGAAGGGGCGCCTTGACGGCAAGGTGGCCTTCGTCACCGGTGCGGCCGGAGGGCTCGGCCGCGCCCACGTTCGCCGGATGGCGGAGGAAGGCGCCGACTTGGTCATCGTGGACATATGCCGGTCGGTCGACACCGTGCCCTACCCGCTGTCGACGCCGGAGGACCTGTCCGAGGCGGTCGAGGAAGTGCGGGCGCTCGGACGCCGCGTCGTGGCCCGGCAGGCGGACGTACGCGATCGGGACTCCCTCCAAGAGGCGTACGACGCCGGGCTCGCCGAGTTCGGACAGATCCACGTCGTTGTCGCCAACGCCGGGATCGCACCGCTCCTCGTGGAGGACAGGGTGCAGGCGTGGCACGACGCCATCGATGTCAACCTCAGCGGGACCTTCCACACCGTCGAGGTGGCCGTCCCGTCGATGGTCGCCGCCGAGCAGGGCGGTTCGATCGTGATCGTCAGCTCCACCGCCGGCCTCGTCGGCATCGGCGGGGCCAGCAACGGCGGCCTCGGCTACGCCGCCTCCAAACACGGTGTGGTCGGGTTGATGCGTACATACGCCAACAACCTCGCCCCGCACAGCATCAGGGTGAACTCGGTGCACCCCACCGGCGTGGCCACTCCCATGGTGACCGACCCCGCCATCGCCGAGTTCGTCGCCCAGGACCCGATTCTGTCCGAGACGGCGCCCAACGCCCTTCCCGTGGCCACGATCGAGGCGGTCGACGTGTCGAATGCCGTCCTGTGGCTGGCCTCGGACGAAGCCCGCTACATCACCGGTGTCACGCTGCCCGTCGACGCCGGATTCATCAACCGCCGCTGAGTCACCGGGGTAGAGCCGAGCAGGAGCCGAGCTGGAGGTGGAGCGCCATGACCGATCAGTACGCGGACACGATCCTGGTGGGTGGGCACGTCAGGACATCAACGGGCTGGGCCGAGGGGCTCGCCGTACGCGCCGGTGTCATCGAGACGGTCGGCGGCGACAAGGATGTGCTGCGACGGCGCGGACCGGGCACGCGGGTGGTCGATCTGGCCGGCGCCACCGTCCTCCCGGGCCTGCACGACCTGCACGTGCACCCGATCTACGCCGGGATCCGCGAACGCCGCTGCAAAGTCCCGCAGGGTTCGGGCCTCGCCGACACCCTCCACATCGTGGCCGAGCACATATCTCGGACCGCCCCCGGCACCTGGGTCCTCGGCGGGCAGTGGGACACGTCCGCGCTCGGCACCATCCCGGACCGGACCCTGCTCGATGCCGTCTCCCCCGCCCATCCGGTCCTCCTGGAGGACACCAGCGGGCACAGTTCATGGGCGAACAGCGCGGCACTCAGGATCGCCGGAATCGGCCCCGGCACACCTGACCCGCCGGGCGGCATCTTCGAGCGGGACGCCGCGGGCGATCCGAGCGGCATACAACGCGAGACCGCCGCCGATCTGCTCGCCGCCTCGGCCCCCAAACCGGCCGACGAAGAAGTTGAGGCGGCTCTGGAGTGGTCCCTCAAGGAGATGCTCTCCTACGGGATCACGTCGTTCACCGAAGCCGCGGTCGGGTTCACCGCGGGGCCGCGAGCCGAACTGCGGGCCTACACCCGTCTCGCCGCGCGCGGAGCCGTCGGGCAGCGGGTGCGTCTCAGTCTCGTGTGGTCCCCCAACGACCCCAC
Source organism: Streptomyces sp. NPDC058257 (assembly GCF_042881845.1). Lineage (NCBI taxonomy): Bacteria > Bacillati > Actinomycetota > Actinomycetes > Kitasatosporales > Streptomycetaceae > Streptomyces > Streptomyces sp. NPDC058257. The sequence continues at coordinate 161,286 of NZ_JBHVXJ010000017.1, read as the reverse complement.
GTGTGAAGACGTGATCGCTGCGCGAAACCTCTGCGCGAGCGCCCACATCACGCCCGACTGCGTGAAGATCTTCCTGGACGGGGTACCGACCGACAGCCACACGGCGGCGATGATCGAGCCCTACGCGGACACGGTGGCGGGGCGGGACGACGAAGCCGGCCGGCATGGGCTGCTCGCGATCGCGCCGGCGGTCCTCGATCGGGCTGTGACCCGCTTCGATCGGATGGGCATCACGGTCAAGTTCCACGCGGCCGGCGATGCCGCGGTCAGGGCAGCGCTGGACGCCATCGAGGCCGCCCGTACCGCGAACGGCCACGGCCCCTGCATGCACAACGTAGGACACTGCACGTTCGTGGCGAAGTCCGACATCGAGCGCGCGTCGCGGATCGGTGCGACGTTCGAAGTCTCTCCGTACTTGTGGCAGCCCTCCCCCATCTGCTCGGACATCGCTGCGGCCGTCGGCCCGGAAGCGATCGAACGCGTCTGGCCAGTGCGCGAGATGCTCGAAGCCCGCGCACTGGTCGTGCCGGGGTCCGACTGGTGTGTCGTGCCGTCGGTGAATCCTTGGTCCGCCATCGAAACGCTCGTCACCCGGCAGGCGCCAGGGGGCAGCGCCGACTCCTTCGGCGCGTCCCAGGCCATCACGCTGGAACAGGCCTTCGACCTGTTCACGGTCAACTCCGCACGCCAGGAGGGAATGGCGAACAGCCTGGGCCGCATCGAACCGGGCATGCTCGCCGACGTCATCGTCGTCGACCAGAACCCCTTCGAAGCGAAGATCACCCAAGTGCACACCACCGAAGTCGAGATGACGTTCATCGAGGGTGAGCTGGTCTTCGAACGCGCACGTACGTGACAGGACCGTGGTCGTTGTGGACAGCGCCGGCTTCAGCTGTGCGGGAACGTCCGAGATCACCGGGGCGAGGAGGCCGGGGTGGATGAACCGCCCCCGGCGACCCGGGATGCGCTCTGCTCGCCGATGGCCCGGGCGACCTCCTCCGGGTGCGTCAGCTGGGGATGGTGGCCCGCGTCGGCAAGCACCGTCACGGTGGCGTGCGGGAGGGTGTCCAACAGGGCCTGCCCCTCGGCGTTGAGCGGATCGTCGGAGCCCACGACGATGTGGACACGCCCTGGGTAGCGCTGAAGCTTGGCCCTGAGGTCCGCGCGCCGCTGTGGGTTCGCGGCGAGAGCCAGGAGGCGGGCGACGGTGGCCGCGACAGAGCCGCGGCGAAGATCCGCGACAGCCGGTCGGAGCGCGGCCGCTCGGCCCGTGGTGCCGGTCAGCCGTTCGGCAAGCGCCTCGGGAGTCGTCCGGCTCAGGTACTGGCGGGTCAGGGGCGTCCACTTGAGCATGCGCGCCGGGGGCTGCTGCAGGAAGAACGGTGCCACGAGGGTGAGTTGATCCACAGCGCCGGGATGGGAGAGCGCGGCCTCGACGGCGGCCGCGCCGCCGATGGAGTGGCCCACCAGATGACGGGCACCGGTCTCCGTCACCAGTGCGCTCAGCCAGGCCGGCCAGTCCTGGTGGCGTCCCGTACTCATCCCCAGGCCCGGCAGGTCGACGGCACGGGCATGTCCGAGCGCCTCGACGGCCGGCGCCCAGGTGTCGGCGTTGACCGGCAGACCGGGCAGCACCACCGTGGCGGCGCCCGCGTCACCGAGTTCGAACGTGCGTATTCCGCCCGGTGCGGTGAACCGCCTTTCACCTGCGGGGACGTCACCGAAGCGGTGGGCTGCCAGATGGTCGGCCCAGCGGCGGATCGTTGTGCCGGTGTCCGGCATGGTCAGCCCGTGCCGGGCGGCGAAGGCATGGGCGGGGTCGGTCGGGTAGCGGTCGGTCGACAGGAACGTCAGGGTCTCCGGATCGGCCTTGGTGAGCCGGCGGGGTAGCCGCTTGAGCAGGGGTACCGGGATACGTGTCCGGGGCACCTTGACGCCGTAGTGCTCCGCGATGAGCGTGAGCAGGTCGGGCAGTGCGGGCGTGTCGTCGGCCAATGGCCAGTACGCGGTCTGTCGGGTGGCCTCGTCCGTCGGGAGCAGGGTCATGAACCGGGCGAGGTGGTCGGCGGCGACCACCGGCACGAAGGTCTGACCGTTTCCCGGCAGCGCCGCGAGTGAGCCCTGCCAGAGGTCTTTCACGTTGGAGGCGAGTCCCAGGTACTGGTCGGACTCCCCGGTGACGCTGTCTCCGATCACGCTGGGCGGGTTGACGATGGTCCAGGGAACGCCCGCCCGCGCCGCCTCGGCCTGGAACACGGCGTCCGCCTCGAGGCGGGATGCCTCGTAGGCGCCCAATTCCCGGTAGGTGTCCCGTCGTCGCTGTTCACTCCACGGGGCGGAGGCCTGACCGCCCACGCGGTATCCGGAGACCTGGACCAGGCGCCGCAGGTTCGGTAGTCGCGCCGCGAACGCGACGACCGCGCGGACGCTGTCGACGTTGGCACGACGGGCCTCTTCCGCCGCCATCCCGAACCGGTAGGCACCGGCGCAGTTGTAGATCTCGGTGATGCCGTCGAACTCGCCCTCGATCAGCGACGCCTTGGTGAAATCGACCCGGAGGTCGGCCGGGGCCCGGTCGTACCCGTGCCGGGCCAGCCACCGGACCAACCGCCGGTAGGACTCCTCGCTCCGACCGGCCGCGCTCACCCTGACGCCGGTCCGGCCGAGCGTGAGCACGACGTGGCGTCCGATGAAGCCGCTCGCGCCCAGCACCAGTGCGTGCCTGGCCCTGGCTTCCTTGGTTTCCGTCATGGACGGAGACTAGACCGGTCTATATATTTTGCAAGCCACCAAGACGTCAGATCCAGGTCGTGGTCAGAAGTAGCGCGTGAAAGCGTCCGGGTCGACGGCGAACAACCCGTGGAACGGACTGTCCATTTGGTAGATGAGAAGCACGGTGAAGCTGATGAGGGCGGACAGGCCCATCACCATCACGACATGGGTGAAACTGCGCTGGACACCGAACATGAACATGAAGGCGATGGTGAGGGCGCCGCCGACGATCAGGCCGAACCAGATCACCGGTGAAAGGCGCTCCATGGAGTCGGACTCACGGCCGCGACGCGCCTCGTCCAGAGTGCTCAGCTGCGCCAACACCTCCTGGGCCGTGGCCATTTCGGCCGGTGTGGCGTCCGCGGGGACCTGACCCGCCGCGCGCACCCCGTCCAGCAGACGCCAGCCCTCGGGGCCCAGCGGGGCGCGCTCGGCCATCGCGGGCCACTCCGTGTCGGTGACGTGCCGGACGTACTTCTCGATCCCGCCCCGCACCCGGCCGGCCTGCGCCGAGGGCAGGCCCGCGGCGATCAGATGGATCTGGTGCGCGGCACTGGCCTCGGTGGCGGTGTGGTCCTCGGCACCGGAGTGGGTGTCCCAGACCGACACCAGGGCGAGGCCGAGGACCAGGGCGTACAGGACACCGACCATCATGGAGATGTACTCGGCGACGTCCTCGCGGGGTTCCTCGTCCGGACCCGGCGGCCAGAAGCGGTGTTTGAGCAGAACGACCGCCGCTGCGAGCAGGGCGACGCCCAGAACGATGGCGAGGCTTTCGATCATCGATGGGTCCCGTTTCGTGGCGGCACGGTCAGAGTCTGCGGGAGCCGAACACGGCGGCCGCGATGGCTGCGGGCAGCAGGACGAGCAAGAGCGCGGCCACCATGCCCATGCCAGTGGGAGTGTGGTCTGTCCGGACGAAGCGGCTGAGCAGCGGATGCCGCGGCTCGGCCTCCTTCGGCACAGCGGCTGGTGGCACCGCGGGCGGCAGAACCGCGGCTGGTGGCACCGCGGGCGAAACCGCTGCCGGAGCTTGTCCCGCACCGTCGGGCACGGCGGGCGGAGGGGGCGGAGCGACACCGGGTGCTGCCTCCTCGGGTGCGGCTGGCCCGGGTGGTGCGACTCCCGGAGGTCCGACGCCAGGCGCCCCGCCGCCGGGTGGTGCGGCGCCGGGTGCCGCGATGCCCGGCGGCAGGGGTACTGCGGGGAGCTGTGACGCGAGGCGGGGCACGGAAGCTGGTGTCCCGGCTCGCGGCCGCTGTCCGGGATTCACCACGGGCGTCCGGGGCCGTGGCGCCAAGGGAGTTGTGGGCGCCCGAGCCCGGAGCGTGAAGCGCGCCAGGGCCCGTGCCGTCAACCGCGGGGGTATCACCGCTTCACCGCGTGGGCCGAGGGTGCGGAGCAGGTCGCTGCCGTCGGCGCGCCCCCCGCTGACGTACGTGCCAGGGGGGCGCCGGACGACGGCGGTGCACGCGGCATGCGCCCCTGCCGCGAGATGGGCGACGACGGGCCGCCCGCCCGTACAGGCGATCCGGGCCGGGGCAAGGACCGGGTCCGTGATCCGGACGCCGTGGACGGGCCGGTTGCCCCGGTTGGCCAGGACGTAGCGGACCTCCGCCTGCCGCGGGCCGGTGACCCGTGCCGTCTCCGTCAGGGTCAGGGCCGCGCCGACCCCGGTGTACCCGGAACGCGCGGTCGCCCGCACGCCACCGGCGGGCAGGGAGCGCATGGCCGCCTGCAGGGCACCCGCGCGCAGATAGGGCTGCTGTCCGACCGCCCGCACCTCGCCGATCCAGTCTCCGGGGCGCGCGGCGCCGGTCGCCGTGCACCGCACCGAACGCAGCCCCGCCAGCATCGGCACCCGGTCCCGTCCGCCGGGGCAGCGGATCACGGCGCCCGGCATTCCGGGGTCCCGCACCCGCACTTCGTACAGGTCGGCGCCACCGCGATTGACGAGACGGTAGGACTTGACGACGACGGCGCCGGTCCGGATGCCGGGGTGCAGAGCGCCGAGGCCCGGCCGGGAGTTCACCGTGACCTCCAGGGCAAGGCCGTGCGAGCCGGGGCCGTCGGCGGCGGAGGACCCGGCAGCCGACCAGCAGCCCACGGTCACGAGAAGACCGGCCAACAGCCACCGCCCCCATGCCGTTGCCGCACCCTCTCGCCCGATGATCACACCGGAAGATGCTCACGGGCACCCGTCGGCAGTCGACCCCGGCACGCGTACACGCTCGGTGATTCACCCGAGCGGTGGCAGTGGCCTGCCGAACGGCACGGCGGCGGTTCTACTGCTGGGAGTGACAGGCCCGGCGTCGCGCGTTACCTCGCGTCCGGCCGGAACACCCGGAGATGAGGTGGCGGGTATGACAGCCCGGACAGCCGACGCGACCGACGCGACCGACGCCGTCGGCGAGCGGACGGCCGTACGACAGGAACAGTCGACACACCAGGGACTCCAAGGACAGCAAGAACAGCAGGGACAGCAGGGACGGCAGGGACAGCAGGCGCAGACCGATGCCGAGTTGCTGGTCGCGACCTCGGTGCTGCTCGCGGACGCCGCACTCGCGGCACGGCGGACCGGCGCGGGACTGACCGCGGCCGGTGCCAGCTGGCGGGTCGGGCTGCAGGCGCTGCGGCGCCCCGCGTGGGCGCTCGGCACCGCCCTTTCGGCGGCCCGCGCCATGTCGAACCCCGCGGGGCTCGGCCTCGCCGCCAACGGCGGCCTGGTCGGAGAGACCGTCCGGTCCCTGGGCGCCGTGACACGCCGGCGGCCCGCCTGCGTGGCGATGGCCGTGGACGCCTTCGCGCTGCGCATCGAGGCCGCCGCCCGAGAGCACCCGAACCTGGCGGCGCCGCTCGCCAAAAGGCTCACGGACGCCGTGGTCGCCGGACGCAGGCTCGAAGTGGTGCGTGCCGCGAGGGAGTTGGTGGACCTTCTCGGCGTCACCCGCACCTTGACCACGATCAGTCCCGTGATCATGGAGCTGCTCGCGCTTGCCGGACTGCTCGACGAGAACCCGACCAACGACAGTTTCGCCTGGGTCACCCTGGCAGGCGGCGTGCCCACCACCGACCCGCTGTTCGGCCTGCCCGCCGGTCTGATCCGGCACCTCAACCCGGGCCCGGGGCGCGCCGAGCGCACCGAGGCCGACGCGATGCTGACCCGCGTCCTGGCCCGCTCCGACAACGACATCGTGCGCTACATCGACGACATCTCCGCCCTCGGCAACCACGGGCTCGCCCTGTTGCGTCGCGTCGCCTGCGCGGACGGCACGGCGCGGCACGTCCTGCTGCTGCCGGGCACCAGTTTCGGGCGGCTGAGCAACAGCACCCCGCAGGACCTGGTCGGCGCGTTCGACGCGCTGCTGCGCACCGACACCACGTACAGCCGGTCCGCGAAACAGATGCTGCTGCGCGCGGGGGTGCCCCAGGGTGCGGAGTTGATGATCGTCGGACACAGCCTCGGCGGAATCACCGCCATGAACCTCGCCTGCGACCTCGACTTCGTGTCCACGTACCGGCTCACGCACGTGATCACCGTCGGCTCCCCCATCGACACCAAGCGCCCAGCCGACCCCACAACCCAGGTGGTCAGCCTCGTCAACGAGCACGACGTCATCCCGGGCCTCGACGGGCGCGGTCCTGCCTGTGCGAACGACATCCCGGACAGCTGGGTCGAGCTCTCCTGGCTGGACGAGACGTACGACTATCCCCTCTCCCACGCCCCTCAGTCGTACGCGGGCACCTTGCGCAGCGGCGATCTCCCGCACCGGGCCCGCGTGAACGAGCTCATCACCCTCTACGACGGCGAGATCCTCGACAACCAGCCCTATCTGCTGCGCGACAAGTGACGCCGCCAGCCAGCAACCCCCTATAGGGAGACCGGCGATGAACGCCAGTGACACCACGACAGCTCCCCGCAGGCCCGCGACGGCCTGGCCGCTGGAGAACGCTCTGATCAGCGCCGCGCTCGCGGCGCAGCGCGTCTCCTGGATCGACGCCCCGGCGCGCGCCCTGGGCCTCAAACCGTTCACCCGGCAGCACCTGACGCGGCAGGTCCTTGCCCAGCTGCGGCGCACCACGTCCGGTAGGCCGACCCGGCTGCGCACCGCGTTCGGCACCTTCCTGATGCCGTTGAGCGCCGCTGACGCCGCCGGCCTGATCCGCGGGGCCGACGAGGCCGACGCCGGGGGCACCGTCACCGCCCTGACCGCAGAGGGGCGCCGCCTGCGGCTGACACCCCATGTGACGCTGCCCGTCCCCCTCGACGCGCTGCACGTCCAGATGCGGGCGGCCGTCGGCGAAGAGGCCGCCGCCATCCACGCCGGTCGCCACACGGACGGCAGCATCGCCCGCGCCGACTGGTGCGCGCACACGGCGCGCCTGGCACGGCGGATCGTCCTCGGGGACGGCGCGGCCGACGACAGCCTCGTCAGCGCCATCCTCGAAGCCACCGCCCGGTCCGATGACAGCACCGAGTACGCCGCCCGCGCCGCCGCTCTGCGCCGCCGTCTCGACCCGTACGTCCATGACGCGCACCCGGGCGGACTCGCCGCCGCCGATCTCACCGACGACACCAGGGACGCCGTGCTCGAGCACGCCCTGGAGACCGTCACCCGGGCCCTCACCGACACGGCGTCACAGGCCCTGGCGCTGGTGACGGTGCAGCCGCTGATGCCCAACACCGACCGCACCGAGCGAGCCGAGGAGGCCGACCGCACCGAGCGGGCTGAGGGAGCCGAGCGAGCCGTCAGCGAGGCCCTGCACCGCTACCCGCCGCTGGCCGCCACCGTGCACGAGATCCGCGCCCCCTTCGCATGGCACGACCTGACCGTCGCGACCGGCACCGAGATCCTGTGCGCGACCGCCTGGCTGCGCGACCTGGACGAAACACAGGGCCACGGCGACGACCCGTCGGTGTCCCTGTGCGCGGCGCCCGCCCCGTGCGCCGCGGCCGAACTCGCCGTCCTCGCCGCCACCGAACTGGTCCGCGCTCTCACCCAGCACGCCGAACCGATCGTCCTGGCCCCGCACCTCACCCCCGACGCGCTGCCTGCCACCCTGCCCGCCGCTTCTCTCCGCATCGCCCTCGCGGACGCCGATCACCCGGCCGGCCACCCACCGCACGGCGCCGGCGCCCGCCCGGTGGCCGACGGGTACGTGCCGCCAAGCGCCGGACAGAGCCCCGCCCACTACGCCGCGCTCACCGCGGCAGGCGCCCGCAGCCTGGACGAGCACGCCCGGAAACTCGCCGACTGCGCACACCAGCCCGGCTGGAACCACGACGCGTTCGGTGAGCACTGCCGGATGACGTTGCTCGCCCACGCCGAGCGCTGCGCCCGCGCTGCCGCCGACGCACGCCGGGCCGCCGATTGGCTGACGAACTGAGCCCGGGCTCCCCCTACCAGAACGGTGTCGCCCGGCGGTGCCGGTCCCGGTCGACCATGCCCTGGACGGTGAACCAGACCTCGTCGCACAGCCGCCGCGCCGCCGCCGAGCGGGCCGCGAAGGAAGCCGCGCGGGCCGGGGCGGGGACCGGCTCGCCGATGCTGATCCGCCACTTCGCCGGAAGCGGCAGCGGGGTGGTGAGAGGGAAGTACGGCAGGTCGAAGCGGCGGGCCAGGGCCCGGATCTCACCGAGCTTCGGATACGTCTCCTCGGCGCCGACGATCGACACGGGCACCACCGGCACACCGGTCTGCACGGCGGTGACCGCGAAACCCGGGCCGAAGGGGCGCAGCCGGTAGCGCTGCGAGAACGGCTTGCCGACCCCGTCGAGTCCCTCGGGGAACACAGCGACGATGTGCCCCGCCTCCAGCCGGTCCCGGCCCAGGGTCGGATCGTCGGTGAAGACGTCGTGCCGACGGGCGTACGCGGCAAGGGGCGGCAGCCGGAAGACCGACGCGGAGGCGTAGAAGTGCACCGGCCGTCGCAGCCGACGGTGCAGGAGCTTGTGCAGGACGAAAGCGTCGAGCCCCCAGGCGCCGGAGTGGTTGGCGACCATGAGCGCGGGCCCGGCCAGCGGCACGTTCTCCAGACCCGACACCTCCACGCGGAGGTAGTCGTCGGCTAGCCAGGTCAGTACGCCGTCCAACAGGTCGGCGCCGGCTTCGGTCAAAGGTCCAGGACCCGCTTCTGACGCGTCTTCCGTATCCTTCATATCCGTTACATCTGTCACAAGATCCCACTTTCAGCTGAAAATGGGCCTTCGCAAGCCTAAAGATGCCATTGAGGTGGTCTCTCTCACTAGCGCCCGAATTCCGGACGCGTCAAGGGAAAGGCCAGCCATGAGTACCTCTGCGTCACCTGCGACCGCGGATCTGATCACCGGCCTGCTCGTCGCCAAGTTCGACGTCGACCCGGCCGCAGTCCGGGCCGATGCCCGCATGACCGACCTGCTCGCCGACTCGCTGATGGTCGTCGAGATGGCCATCACGCTCAAGGACGAACTGGACGTCAGCGCCACCGAGGACGAACTGCGGGAGCTCACCTTCGCCGAATTCTCCGCCCGCGTCGACGAGCGCCGCGCCGGATGACGCGGGACACCACCGTCGCGGTGACCGGCCTCGGCCTGGTCACCGCGGCGGGGGCCGACACGGAGAGCACCTGGGCCGCGGTCCGCGAAGGACGCGCGACCGCGAGGACCGACCCGGAACTGCGGGACCTTCAGGTCTCTCTGAGCTGCCGCGTCGACGCCGTGGACGAGCTTCGTCCGCGGCAGCCCGGCGCCGCGCAGCTCGATCCCGGCGCCCGCATGGGCCTGGCCGCCGTCGCCCAGGCCCTGGACGCGGCCAAGCTCGACCCCGCCGAGTGGGACCCCGCCCGCGTCGCCGTCGTCACCGGCTGCTCCGTCGGCGGCATGCACACCCAGCGGGCCGCCGGGGCTCGCCTCGCCGCCGACGGCCCGCGGAGTGTCTCCCCGTACTTCCTGACCGGCTATCTGCCCAACATGGTGTGTGCCGCCATCGCCCTGCACCTCGGTGTGACGGGGCCGACCCTGAACGTCGCGACCGCGTGCGCCTCGGGGGCCACCGCCCTCGGCACGGCCCGTGACCTGCTCGCCTCGGGCCAGTGCGACATCGCCGTGGTCTGCGGTGCCGACGCGGCCGTCACTCCGCTCATGGTGACCGGCTTCGCCCAGCTCAGGGCGCTGTCCGACCGGTGCTCCCGCCCGTTCGACACGGCCCGCGACGGCTTCGTCATCGCCGAGGGCGCGGGCGCCCTGATCCTGGAACGGCCCGAGCACGCGGCCGCCCGCTCGGCACCCCGGCTCGCCCGGCTCATCGGTTACGGGGCGAGCAGCGACGCCCACCATCTGGTGGCCCCGCACCCCGAGGGGCGCCACGCCGAGCGGGCCCTGCGCGCCGCGCTCGCCGAGGCCGGGGTCGCCCCCGGCGACGTCGACCATGTCAACGCGCACGGCACCTCCACCCCGCGTGGCGACGCGATGGAGGCGGCGGTCCTGGCTCGTGTCCTCCCGCACCGGCCGCCCGTCACCTCCGCCAAGGGGGCTCTTGGCCACACTCTCGGCGCGGCAGGCGCGATCGAAGCCGCTCTGACGGTACTGGCGCTGGGCGCGGACCTCGTCCCGCCCACCGCGGGGCTGACCGACCCGGATCCGGCGCTCGACATCGACGTGGTCGCCGCCAGCGCCAGGACCGTCACCTCGGCCGTCGCCGTCAGCGACTCCTTCGGCTTCGGCGGCCACAACGCGGTCGTGGTCCTGGCCCGGGGCTGAGCTCAGGCGCGTCGAAAGAAGCCGGGCGTGACGCCGTGGCCGACACCGCCTGCGGCACTCTGCTCCTAGGGGGTCCCTCGCCGCCGTGCAGGCGGTGGGGCTCCGGTGCTCTTGGCGGGTGCCATCCTCGCCGCGCCGCAAGGGCGGCTCCCCCGGCGCTCCACCGTGCCGCTGCCCTCCGGGCGACAGGACGTGCCGCCGTCCCACGAGCCAGCGGGACTCGGTCGAGGGGCAGTAGGGGCAGTAGGGGGCGGGCGTCAAGGGGCAGGAGGGGTCGGGCGTCTCAGAGCATGATGAGCAGACGTGTCTTCGGCTTGAGCTTCCTGTTCACCGAACGACTCTGCACATAGACCTCCAGCTTGGGATTGTTGCCCGCCTTCACCGAGACGGTTCCCTGAATACCCGAACCGAACAGAAGGCTGCGCGCCGCGTCTCCCGTATAGGCGCGATCGGTGTCTTTCTCGACCACGATGACTTCCTTGTTCGGCTGGACCTGAGCGCGGGCGCCCAACTGGTAGTAACAAGCACCGCGTTCGTACGTCACGCCCGGATGCGAATCGACGAAGGGGCGGATCTCGATCTCCTTGTCGACCTTGAGGAGCCGGTACATGTCGGCCGGAACCGGTTCGAGATTCGCCCGCACTTCGTCAATCGATATGTCCTGACCGACGGCGAACAGATTCTTCGTTCCACGCACACCCTGCTCGCGGGCCCGGAGGAAACTGGTGGCGGCCGCGCGTACGGTGCCTATCGCCTCTTCGACGCCCTCCTGGGAATCCGCGTCCCAGATGGCTATGTTTCCGGCTGGGAAGCCGTAGTTCTGGGCGGTCCGCTTGGCCAGGGAATTCGGAACGAGGATCGCCGAGGTCCAGTGGCCCGGAAGCCCGCCCATCTTCGCCGCGATCTTGTCCAGCCAGGGTCCGAGGATGGTCATGTCGCCGTCGTGCCGCCTGTTGCCGCCGGAGGCGTTCTCCTCGCCGTCCGTCACCACTATCTGGAGGAAGCTGTGCTCGCCGTATTCCTCCCATATGTGTTCCAGGTCGTCCAGAGACTTCAGGGAAGCCTCGATGAGGGCCGTGGCACCATTGTTGACCTGATAAAGACCCCGCATGGACGGCAGGTGCTTCACGTCCATGTCCCAAACGAGGTTCTCCACGCGGTGGTCGAAGGAGTAGAGGCTGATTCGGGTCTCGTGGCCGAGGCTGTCCGACTCTGCTTTCAAACCCGACACGAACTCGTCCACGACGCGGACGAGCTGATCCTGGTGCGGACGCATGGAACCCGAACAGTCCACTACCAGCGCCACGTGATTCACCTTGTGCTGGATCCTGTTGGCGGACATGTTTCTGCTCCTTCTTCGAGGGCTTCCCGACTGATTTCACTCTATGGGTAGGCACTGACAACGGCCTTTGACGCTCGATCACCCGCCGTCGCCCGACGCCGTGTTCGGCGCCTCGAAGCCGACCGGGAGCCCGCGGCACGGGCGGCCGTAGCGGTGGGCCCGGGTGCGTGGTCCATCGATCGGGTTCGGGCAAGGGGCCGGGTGGGAGCGGCAGGCGGTTGATCCACTGGCCGAGTGCTTGTGCGAGCATCCCGGCATGAAGCGCTTCGAGACCGTCACGCACATCTCCGCGTCTCCGGCAGCCGTCTTCGACCTGTCGTTGGACGTGGACCTGCACACCGCGTCCATGGCCGACTCCGGGGAGCGGATCGTCGGCGGGGTCCGCGCCGGACGTATGACGCTCGGCGACACGGTGACCTGGCAGGCCCGGCACTTCGGTGTGCGGTGGCGGATGACCTCACGCATCAGCGCGTACGAGCGGCCCGCAATATTCGTGGACGAGCAGGTGGCCGGGCCGTTCAAGCGGTGGCACCACACGCACCACTTCGCACCGGACGGGCGCGGGGGCACGGTGATGCGCGACGTGATCGAATTCGCGGCGCCGTTCGGCCCGCTGGGAACGGCTGTGGAGACGGCGGCTCTCGGCCGGTACATGCACGGGCTCATCGAGGCGCGCAACGTGTACGTGAGGGAGCGCGCGGAGGCGTCCGCCTAGGGCGAACCGGTCCACTGCCCGTGTCGCACCCTTGCTCCGATCAGCGTCGTCGGGAGCAGTCAGGAGGGAGCACCCTCATTTCATTGTTCCAGTCGGCGCAGGCAGTCGTCCCAGCGTCGGCGCCGTTCGGCCAGGGTCTGTTCCCACCAGGCCGTGCCGCGCTCCCCCAGTCCCGTCTTCGCGAGCTGTACGCGGGCTCGGGCCGCTTTCCGTGCGTCTTCGTCGTCGCCCGCGGCGGCCACGGCCCGGCGGGCTGACATCAGGTGGTGAGTCAGGCGCTCTTCCACTTCGTGGGGCAGGCGGGGGTCAGTCGCCCGCCAGCGTCGCCCCTTGATGATGACGAAATGGCCGTCTTCGGTGTACCGCGCGCTCTCTGCCGCCACGAAGCCATCATGACCCGCCTTCGGTGAGGATGCCGCTCCGCCGGGCCTGCTCGGCGAGCTCCCGCGGCCCGGCGAGCGCCGAAGCCCGCTCACTCTCCTGGAGCAGCACGCGGTCGCGCGGCACGTCCAGCCCGATCCACCGTGGTCACCTGCCACCCGGACGAGGCACGCACGCGACTCGGCCAACTGACGGACTCCTACGGCCTGTTGTCGCGTCGATGCCCGCGCGGACCGCCCCAACACCCCGTCCCGCCCCCGGGGTGCCGGGCTCCGGGCGCCGGACGGCCCGGCGCCCGGATGCCCCAACTCCTCCGCGCACGGCGCACCACATGACCTACCCGCGTGTGCTCATACGCTTTCCTGTCCTGCCGTCAGTTCTGCCCCGCCGACACTCTGCCAATGGGCGAATATGCCCGGCCCCAAGGCCTTGACGCTGTATTGATTCATGTCCTCAACCAAAGTTTCGTACTGGAGTGACATGCGAACCCGTACCTTCCCGCTGGCTCTCAGCCTTGCCGCCCTCTCCCTGGTCGGCAGCGCCGGCGGCGCGGCCGCCGTCGGCGACGACAACGGCACCACCAGCGCCAGTGGCAACAACGCCAAGGAAGCCTTCGGCAACAGTGCCACCCACGGCAACCAGAGCCTCCAAGGTGCCGCGATCCAGGGCTCGTTGAACAAGCTCTGCGCCGGTGTGCCCGTCAAGGCGAACGTGGGCTCCCTCGTCGGCATTCTCGTGCCGGTCGCCGTGCAGGACGTGCCGGTCCTCTCGGCGCCCCAGAACCAGCAGTGCGCCGATAACTCCACGCAGTCCAAGGGCGACGAGCCGCTGTCGCACCTCGTCCAGGACGTTCCGGTGCTCTCCGGCAACGGCACAGCCAACGGATGAACTGACGTGGCGGCGAGATGACGGTGGCCGCGTGCCTCCCGCTCGCCGCTGCCCCGGTCGCCGGGGGGGGGCATTCCCCTCCGGCGACCGGGGCACGCAACTCCACCAGGCCCGCTGCTGACGGAACTTCGAGTTCCGTCTCCCCTCACCCAAGAGGCCCCATGTCATTGCGCCAGGCCACCATGGTCTTCACCGCTTCACTGTTGCTGTGCACCGCACCCGCTGCCGATGCGCTCGCCGACCCGCACGAGACGGTGACCATCGACCCCGCAGGCCGCCTCGCCCCGGACGGCACCGTCACCCTCTCCGGCACTTACCAGTGCACCGGTGGCACTGGCCCCGTCTTCGTGTCCTCTTCTCTGACCCAGGGCAATCAAAGCGTCCGGTACGGCATCGGCGGCACCCGTGCGGTCTGCGACGGTGAGCAGCACGCCTGGACCAACACGGGACGCCCTTCGCCCGCCGCCCTCAAGCCGGGCGCCGGCCACGTCGAGGCTTCCGTGATGGAACTGGACTCGCGCAGCGGGCTCCCGCTGCCCCGCTTCCACGCCTCGCAGCGGCAGGACGTGGTGCTCACTCAGAGCTGACGGCGGCCTCGCCGACGACCGCCGGCCCGAGAAGCCGACCGGGCGCCCCGTGATCCCTTCAGGTTGCCGACCCCAATCGCGTGAGCGAGCTTGGTGGAAGCAGAGAGGGCCCTGTCTTGAGGGTGCGCCCGATCCCAGCCGTTCGATTCTCAGGAGGCACTATGTCCAACCCCGAGCAGGATCCGAACCAGCAGGAAGGCCCGGCGGACGGCGGAGCGGCGGGCAAGCCCGGTGTCCACGACGGCGGCGCGGACGGCGGAGCCGAAGGCCCCGCGGACGGCGGCGCGGCAGGCACCCCCGGCGTCCACGACGGCGGCGCGGACGGCGGAGCCGAAGGCCCGGCAGACGGCGGCGCGGCGGGCAAGCCCGGCGTCCACGACGGCGGCGCCGACGGCGGAGCCGACGAGTCCGGCAGCGGCGTTTGAGTGCTCCCCCGACCGAGCTTCAGGACGTCGGCGCCACTGCGGGCGTCGGCGTTCTGGAGACACGTCTGACCGGCCTGAGCCGAGATGAATTCGCCCGCGACGTCTGGGCGCGCACAGCGCTGCTCACACGCCGTGCGAGCGACTTCTCCGATCTGTTCTCCGCCGACGCCGTGGACGAACTCATCTCGCGTCGCGGGCTGCGTACGCCTTTCCTCCGCGTCGCCAAGAACGGCTCCACGCTCCCCGAGTCGTCGTTCACCGCGCCCGGCGGTGTCGGCGCCACCATCGCCGACCAGCTCGACGACACCGCTCTGTGGCGCGAGTTCGCCGACGGCGCCACGCTCGTCCTGCAAGCTCTGCAGCGCACGTGGGGGCCTGTCGCGGACTTCAGTGCCCGGCTGAGCACGGAGCTGGGGCATCCGGTGCAGGCCAACGCCTATGTCACGCCGCCGCAGAACCGCGGGTTCGACGACCACTACGACGTACACGACGTCTTCGTTCTCCAGATCGACGGCACAAAGCGCTGGCTCATCCACGAGCCCGTCCATCCCGACCCGCTGCGCGACCAGCCCTGGACCGATCGCCGCGACGCCGTCGCCGACGCCGCGAAGGGCGAGGCCCGCATCGACACCGTTCTCGAGCCCGGTGACGTTCTCTACCTCCCGCGTGGCTGGCTGCACGCCGCGCGGGCGCAGGGCGAGGTCTCGATCCATCTGACGCTCGGGATCCACGGCTGGACGCGCTACGGGCTCGCCGAACAGCTCGCCAAGGCCGCACTCGCGACGTTGCGCGACGATCCCCGGATGCGCGGCACACTGCCCCTGGGCGTGGACGGGCCGGAAGGTGAGATCGACATCGTCCGCGAACACCTCGTCGCCGCCGTCACGAAGGCCAACTGCGCTCCGTTGTTCCACCGCGCCAGGCGAGGCCAGGGGCGCCCCGCGCCCCTGGGGCCGCTGGCCCAGCTCGCGGCCGTCGACAGCCTGGGCCCCGACTCACCGGTGCGGCTCCGTGAGGCGCTGGACGTGCGACTTGAGGGCCGACGCCTGGCCACACGTGTGGGCTGGCTCGACTTCCCGGAGGCTGATCTGCCGTCGGTCACCCGTGTGCTCGACGGCGAGGTCCACATGTCCGGTGATCTCGGCGTCGACCTCGTCGAGAGGCTGTTGCGCGCGGGTGTGCTGGTGCCCGCCGAACAGTGACGTGGCCGCTGTGACGGCGGCGGAGCGCTTCTTCTGCGCCGAGGCCGCCCGGACACGCGGCGACTCGCTCGCGGGCACAGCACCGTACGGCTCTGTCTGGATCCTCATCGAGTACCGGGGCGGCTGGCCGCCCAACGGTTTCGACGGCCTCGATCTCGATCCCGCGACCAAAGGCCTGGTGTTCTCCGCCGCCCAAGCGGTGCGGGCCCGGATGCTTCTGATCAGACGGCACGGACGCCACAGCCCCGAGGCCCCCAGGCGCTGGGCCGTACTGCGCTACGACAGTTCCGGCGCCCACCGCCAGCAATGGGGCACGTGGAGCCGCGACGAGGACTTGGCGCAGATCGTCGATGCCCTCGGCACCCCCGGAGAGCTCGGCCGCCCGCCCGTCGTCCTCGTCTGCGCCCACGGTCAGCACGACACCTGCTGCGCCGTACGCGGCCGTCCTGTGGGTCGCGCCCTGAGCGAGCGCTGGCCGAATCTGGTGTGGGAATGCACCCATGTGGGCGGCGACAGATTCGCCGCCAACGTCGTTGTCGCGCCGGACGGTGTCTACTACGGCAATCTCGACGCCAGATCGTCCGTGGCGGCGGTCGAAGGGCACCTGACCGGCCGTATCCACGCGGAGCACCTGCGTGGATACACGGATCTCTTCCCTCCGCAGCAGGCCGCGGTCGCAGCCGCACTCGGGCGCTTCGGCCCGGCCGGTCGGCATGACTACGCCATCGTCGAGACATCCCGCGAAGACGACCGCTGGCGGATCCGCGTCACCGGCCGTCCGCCTGGTCCGGCGGCTCTCGACATCGAGGTGCGCTCCTATCGCACACCACCGAGTCAGCTGACCTGTCGCGGGTTGTCGATGAGTTCGGCCGTCCACTACGAGGTCACCTCGATCCGCGTCGGCTGAGGCCACGGGATTTCCGCCATGTCAGGGGCGGCCACGCCGCCGATCGTTCCTCCGGTGGCGTCGCGCACGGCCCGAGCCTGGTCTCCAGGAAGACAGTCACCGAGTGACGTGTCTGGACTGCCGCTCCCGCCTTTCGAGGAGTCGCACGCTTGCGCCATCTGTCACTTAGTGACACTGTCGCTAAGTGACAGAATGCGCCCGCCACACGACCCTTCCGGCGCCCCGCACCCCTTGTGGAGCCGCGGCGAACTCCGCACCCAGCCTGAACGCGCGGCCGACGCCGACAGGCAGACACACGCCCCCAACGCCGTGGGTCAGCAGCCCTGAACGGCGCGGCCACTCAGAAGTCACGTGGTGTGAAGAAAATCTGACACTGCCAAATACTCCGTCGCCTCACTAACGTCGTTCGCGGCGACGACGATTGCGGCGACGACGATCGCGGCGCCTGCTCGGTGATTCCTCCAGTGCTTCCCCAAATGACCCCAGACACTGCCCCTCCGCTTGCCCGATGAGACCCGCGCGTCCCATCTCAGCGTTCCAGGCCGCTTACGTTTCAGCTGGTCAAAGGCGTATTTCTCGTTCCAGCGTCCCCAACTGCCCGGCTTTCGTGGCGGTCGGAGCGGATCACCCCGCAAGCTCAAGCCGTGCCCTTACGGGAGACCCGAGAGACCCGGGAGGCACGTCCCGACAGCAACGACATGAGGAGTTCACAGATGCTGCGCAAGCGCTCACGCCTGATCGCCGCCCCGGTGGCGGCGCTCGCCCTGACGCTGACCGCCGCCGGGTACCAGGCCAACGCGGCGGGGTCGTCAGGATCGAGTGGCGCGGCGCGGTCCGGCGAGGCTGCCGCCGCGACGGCCCCGTGTCTGTCCGGCGCCACGACGCTGGTCGGCGACCTGGACGGCGACGGCCGTCCGGACAAGATCGTCAACCCCGGGCACACCGGCACCAAGACGACGGTCCAGTGGGGCGCCGCGGACGGCTCGTTCGGCAGCAAGAAGACGGTCGCCAAGCTCCTCGGCGCGAAGACGGGCGAGGTCGCCACCGCCGCGGTCGCCGACTTCCAGAAGGACGGCACCCTGGACATGGTCGTCAACCTCGTGACGCCCGCCGGCGGGGACGACCCCAACAAGGCACGCGTCGCTGAATTCCGCCCCGGCCCGCTCAAGCGGTCGAACCTGTCCTCCGCCGCCGCCCGGCACTCCGACATCGGCGACCTCGGCGAGGCCAAGCAGCTCCGCATCGCCAACTACGGCGACGACACGTACCCGGACCTCGCGATCCTCAACAACGCCGGCGACGGAGTGATCGAGCGGTCCGTGCGCCTGACCAAGCCGGGCAGCGGCCCCGGTGCCTTCGACTACGAGCTGCAGCAGAAGTACGGCGAGACCGGGACCCCGGCCGAACTGCCTTCCATGCCCACCGGCGGTTGGAAGCACTTCTACAAGTCCTGCTCCTGATACGCGCCATACACGCCCTGTTCCTGATACAGATCCGGCTCCCCATACGGGTCCGGCTGCATGTCACGCCCGAGTCCCGGTTACCGCAGTCCCAGAAGTGAGGAAGTTCGTGTCCAGCACGCCCCCGGCCCCCTCGACCGCCCTACCGATGACGAACCGGGTGCGGGTCGCCGTGACCGCCTCCGACCCGATCAGCCGCGAGGGCGTCCTCAGCCAGTTGCGCCGGCACCCCGAGGTCGAACTGGAAGGGGAGTCGGGCCCCACCACAGTCGCGCTGCTCATCGAGGACACCCTCGACGAGGCCGCGCTGACCCGGCTGAGGCGCGTCGTGCGCAGCGAGGGCGCGCGTGCCGTGCTCGTCGCGGGCACGGTCCGCGAGCACGAGCTCCTGGAGGTCATCGAGTGCGGTGTGGGAGCCATAGTGTGGCGTCACGAAGCGACCGCCCAGCGCCTGGTCCAGGCGGTGCTGACCACCGCCCGAGGCGGCGGCGATCTGCCATCGGACCTGCTGGGCCAGCTCATCGGCCAGGTGCGGCGCCTCCACAGTGGCGGCGCCGATCTGCCGGTGTCCTTCCTGAGCTTCACCAAGCGCGAGGTGGATGTCGTGCGCCTCGTCGCGGAGGGGTTCGACACTTCGGAGATCGCCATGAAGCTGTCGTACTCCGAACGCACCGTCAAGAACGTGATGCACGGCCTCACCACACGCCTGCACCTGCGCAACCGCGCGCACGTGGTGGCCCATGCCCTGCGTGAGGGCTACATCTGACCGGCCCGACTCCCGGAGTCTCACCGGGCCGACTCCTCGGAGTCTCACCGGGCGGGCTGCCCGGAATCTGACCGGACGGGCTCCCGAGCAGCCCATTGAGGCAGAGAGCACTGCCCCGACGTCATCCCTGGCGTCCCTGCGCTCCGGCCACTCAGGGGAGCAGGATCGACGGCAGGGCCGCCATCACATCGTTCGGCGGGGAAGCCAACGGCAGGTGGGAGCGCGAGAGTGATCCATGAGGTGGACGAGGTCCTCAAGGGCCTCATCGGCGGCGGGGCACTGGCCGGGTCCGGAATCGACGTGTCCTTCGACGTGCCCACCCGTGACTGGGCGGCCCGGCGCAACGCACCCGTGGTCAACGCCTACTTGTACGACATCCGGGAGGACGTGAGCCTGCGGCAGCGCGGCCACACCGGGCTGCGCGACAGCCGTGACATCGTCGTACGCCGCCGCCGTCCCCCGCGCTGGTTCCGGCTCGCCTACCTGGTGACCTCCTGGACGAAGACTCCGCAGGACGAACACCGGCTGCTGTCCGCCGTGTTGGCGACACTGCTGCCGCACGAGCTCCTGCCCGCCCAGGAACTCCCGGGCGCACTCGGGGACCTTGGCCTTTCGGTGCCTGTGACGGTCTCCGCCAACCAGTCGGAGGCCCGCTCCCTCGCCGACATCTGGTCGGCACTCGGCGGCGAGCTCAAGCCGTCTTTGGACGTCACGGTGACCGTGCCGTTCCCGGCGTACCCCGACTACGACGCGGGGCCGCCGGTCACCGAGGGCGCGACGGTCCGGGTCGGCGCTGTCGACGGCGGCCCGCCCCGGTCGAAGGAACGCGCCCACCGGCCCCACCAACTGGCGGCCGCGCGCTCCGCCCGCGAACAGGCGACGGCCCGCCCCACGGAGCAGTCATGAGCACCTCGTCGTTGTCGTCGCCGTCATCGTCGTCATCGCCGTCATCGTCGTCTTCGTCGCAAGCCCCCTCCCCCACGGCTGCCCGCCCACGGGACCTCGTGGCCACGGGCCCGGCCCGCTGCCTGCTCGACCGCCTCGCCGGACTACGGCAGACCGCGAGCGCCCTGGTCGAACACCGCTCCGCCGGGGATCCCACCGCGAGCGACCCGTTGCGCGGCCTGTACATGTCCGAGGAGGCCGTACGTCATCTGCTGCGGGCCTGGCCACGTGCGGAGCCGGACGCGGACGTCCCGCCGGAGGTGTGGGCGCCGTGGCCCGAGGACACCGGCGACCCCGACGACCGCCTTGCCCGGACGGCCGCCCGGCTGCACCTGACCGAGCTGGACGCGGCCGTCCTGCTCATCGCACTCGCCCCCGACCTGGACCGCGCCTTCGAGCCGCTGTACGGCTACCTCAACGACGACGTGAGCCGGCGCCGCGCCACCGTGGGGCTCGCCCTCGACCTGTGCGGGGTGCCCGCGCACCTGCCGGACGCCCGCGCCCGCTTCCACCTCGCGGCGCCGCTGCGTGCCCTGGGGCTGCTGACGGTCGAGGAGGACGAACGGCCGCTTCTCACCCGCTCCTTGCGCGTGCCCGACCGGCTCACCGCCCATCTGCTGGGTGACGCCTCCTCGGATGCCGCGCTCCTGGGCCTGCTGCGTGCGATGCCGGTCCCGCAGCCCCACGCGGAGCACGACGAGGGCTTCGTACGGCAGCTGGCCGCCCGAATCGGCGAAGGGCCGATCACCGCCTATCTGCGCGAACACCGCGAGGGCGATGCCCTGGCCGTCCTCGCGTCCGCCCTGTGCGCGGCAGGTCTCGACGCCCTGCGGTTCTCCGGCCCCGCCGACCGCGTCCCTCAACTGTTGCGCGAGGCACGTCTCAGCGGCCGGGCCGTCGTCGTGTCCGGCCTGCCCGAACAACCGGGCCCGATGGTGGCCGAGTTGACCGCGGCCACGGATGTGACCGTACTCCTGGCCGATCCTCGGCCCTACGACCCGCAGTGGTCCGCGCACGACCCTCTGGTGCTCCAGGCGCCCCGGCTCCCCGCCGGGGGAACGGCCGCGTGGCGGACCGCGCTCGGTCCGGCCGCCGACGCCTTCGACCTGGCAGGCACCGTGGCCCCGTACCACCTCGGTGCCGAGCGCATCGGGCGCGCCGCACAGGCCGCCGCCACGCTCGCCGCCTTCGACGGGACCGCGCTCACCGCCGCCCACGTCCGTCTCGCCGCCCGGCAGCAGTCGGCATCGGGCCTCGAACAGCACGCTCGCCGGATCCGGCCCGCGGTGACCTGGCAGGACCTGGTCCTGCCCGGCGCCCCCCTCGCCCAGCTGCGGGAACTGGCCCTGCGCGCCCGCCACCGCGACCGGGTCCTCGGCGCCTGGCGGCTCAGCGCGGGCGGCGGCCGTGGACGCGGGGTCGTCGGTCTGTTCGCGGGAGAGTCCGGCACCGGGAAGACGCTGTCCGCCGAAGTGGTCGCCGCCGATCTGGGAGTGGACCTCTACGTGGTCCAGCTCTCCTCGATCGTGGACAAGTATGTCGGCGAGACCGAGAAGAACCTGGAGCGGATCTTCACCGAGGCCGACCGCACGGACGCCGTACTCCTCTTCGACGAGGCCGACGCCGTCTTCGGCAAGCGCTCCGAGGTGAAGGACTCCCACGACCGGTACGCCAACATGGAGAGCGCCTACCTGCTGCAGCGCCTGGAATCCTTCGACGGCATCGCCCTCCTGACGACCAATCTGCGGGCCAACATCGACGACGCGTTCACCCGGCGCCTCGACCTGGTGGTCGACTTTCCCTTCCCCGATCCCGGGCAGCGCCTCGCCCTGTGGCGGCACGGCCTGTCGCACGTACCGCGCGCCGATGGCATCGAAGTCGACGGCCTCGCCCGGGACTTCGAGCTCTCGGGCGGCGCCATCCGCAGTGCGGTGGTCACCGCCGCCTACCTCGCGGCCGGACGGGACGAGCCGGTCGCGACGGGCGACCTGGTGGAGGGCGCCCGCCGCGAGTACCGCAAGGCCGGCCGCCTCGTCCCGGGCGAAGCGAGCTGGTGACCGCCGACCTCACCGGGTGACCGGGTGAACCGGGTGAACCGGGTGCCGGACCTGGCCGTCACCCGGTGAAGTCACCCGGTGAATTCGCCAGTGAAGCCGACGGTGAGGTCGGGGGCCGTCACACCTTGAAGCGGACCGCTTCCAGCTGTTGGTACTGCTCGATCGGGCTCCCGTGGTACTTCCAGCCGCCGGGGTCGGTGCACACCGGCCCCATCCACTGCCTGTCCCTGACATAGGCGTCACTGCACACGGAGCCGTCGAAGACCTTGAAGGTGTAGCCCTCCAGCGGGGGATCTTCGCTCTTGGAGCTGCCGAAGTACATGTTCTTGCCGTCCTCCGTGTCCGCCCACGGGATCTCCTTGCGCCACCCCTCGCCCACCCAGGCGCCGGTGCCGGAGACGCCCTTGGTGCCGATCACCGCGATGTTCAGCGCCTTGATGGGCTTGCCCTTGCCGACCGTGCCTGCCTCGACGCCGTCGCACACCGGGTCCTGCCAGCCCTCGCCCTTGACGAGGGCTCGGTAGCAGATGTGGCGGCCCTCGCTGCGCTCGGAGAGCTTGCGCACCGCGTCGGCCGCGGTCTCCTTCTTGGGTTTCACGGGCTTGTCTCCCCCGCCACCGCCACCGCCGCCGCCCTTCTCTTCGTCCGAGCCGCCGCCACCGGGCTTGTCGGCGGAGTCGGACGGCTTGTCCTCGGGCTCGGGCGGCGGGCTGCTGATCGGAGGAGGCGAACTGGACGGCGCGATGTTCCCCGCCGCCGCCGGCTTCTCCTTCGCGGCGCTCTGCAGTTGCGGCCGGTACGACAGCCAGATCACCACGAAGGCGATCGTCACCGCGAGGAGCAGGGCGAAGGTGGTGGCCAGCCAGCCCGGCAGGATCCCGCGCTGTACGAAGGTGCCGTTCACGTCCATCGGCTCGGTGCCGGAGCGCCGTACGGCCAGCGAGTAGGGCTGCTCCTGCTTGGAACCGAACCAGGTGATCTGCCGGGGCCGCAGCGTCGTCTTCACGAACGCGGCGCGGCCCGGATCGATCTGGATGTTGCTCGGCTGGAGGTCGTACGACAGCCGGTCCCCGCTGTCGCTGCCACTGAGCGACGCGGTGACCTTGGTGTTGCCGAG
Organism: Streptomyces sp. NPDC058257; assembly: GCF_042881845.1. Taxonomy (NCBI): domain Bacteria; kingdom Bacillati; phylum Actinomycetota; class Actinomycetes; order Kitasatosporales; family Streptomycetaceae; genus Streptomyces; species Streptomyces sp. NPDC058257. Next base: position 137,984 of record NZ_JBHVXJ010000017.1, on the reverse strand, counting down.
GTTGTCCACCGCAAGCCGCGGGCGTCCCCGGAAACGCCCCTTCACCGTCGGCGGCACCAGTTCGGCGCGCACCTCGGTGAAGGGGGTGATGGTGAGGTTGCCCTCGGGGACTGTGACGGCGTCGGGATGTTCTGTCGGAGTGATCCGTACCGCGTACGGATTGGGTCCTGCGGTCGCGTCCGGCGTACGTGGCGGCGCGAACGTCAGCTCCACCGTGCCCGTCGTCCCCGGGTACAGCCGCAGCGATGGCGGCTCCACTCTGGTCCAGGGGGTGAGGTCACCGACCGGTTCAAAGCGGTACTCGTCGACGATGTCACCGGTGTTGCGCACTTTCAGCCGCACTGTGGTGCTACTGCCGGGGTCGACGGTCGCGGAGGCGGGTTCTAGGGAAGTCCAAAGGCTCACGCCACGACGCTAGGAGAGAGCGCACGGCTCGTCAGGAGTCCGCCGGGCACACCTGGTTGCCTGGAGGGGCAGCGACATGTGCTGCCCGGCCCACCGGACTCCCGTCCGTCGAACCGGACTTCACGCCCGGTTCGTGACGACGGCCGACCGGGCCGGTCCGTCGCGGCCCAAGTGGCCCCACCGCTGGTGGAACCAGGGGCTGACCCTTCACCCTCATCCGGACGCCTCCCACCGGAACAGGGCCACAGGGGCAGTGGTGCGGGCACCGAGGCGGGCAGGGTGTCCGGGCAGCGAGTTCCGACCACGCCGAAGTGCCCTTGCGGGCATCGACGTTGCCCGGCAACCGGCACCGGAGGCCATTTCGGCGGCGCGCCGCACCGGCCAGGCTGACGGGGTTCCGTTTCGTAGTACCCCGAGGAGAGCAGAGCATGCCGTCCTACTTGTCGCCCGGCGTCTACGTCGAGGAGGTCGCCAGCGGTTCGCGTCCGATCGAGGGGGTGGGCACCTCCGTGGCGGCCTTCGTCGGACTCGCGCCGACCGGATCCCTGAACGAGCCCACGCTGGTGACCAACTGGACCCAGTACGTCGCCGCCTTCGGCGACTTCACCGACGGGTACTACCTCGCGCACTCCGTCTACGGCTTCTTCAACAACGGCGGATCCGCCGCGTACGTGATTCGTGTGGGCGGCTCCGCGGAGGGCTCGTCCGGAGACGGCAGGGCTCCCGCCGCGGTGAACGGCGGGGCACCCGCGGCAGCACTGCCCGCCGCCGAGGCGAAGCAGCTCGGCGCGTTCTCCGTGGCCGCCACGGCGCCCGGTGCGAACGGCCAGCTGTCCGTGGAGGTCGCCGACCCCGAGGGCGAAGGCCCCGCGGAGCGCTTCAAGTTGATCGTCAAGAGCGGTGACAAGCCGGTCGAGACCTTCGACGTGAGTGCCAAGAAGGGCAACCGGTCGTACGTCGTCACCCAGGTCAAGGAGCGCTCCAAGCTCATCACCGTGACGGAGAACGCGTCCGGCGCGCAGCTCACGCGGCCTGAGAACCAGACCGTCGCACTGCCCGCGCCTCCCGCCGCGGCCCCCGTACCCGCGCCCGTGGAGCAGGACACCCCCTCGCACCCCGGTCCGGCCAAGTACCTCGGTGACTCCGCCGACCGCACCGGCTTCGGTGGCCTTGAGGCCATCGACGAGATCTCCATGGTGGCCGTCCCCGACCTCATGGCCGCCTACCAGCAGGGCGCGATCGACCTGGAGTCCGTCAAGGCCGTGCAGCTCGGGCTCATCGCCCACTGCGAGCTGATGGGCGACCGGGTCGCGGTCATCGACCCGCCCCCGAGCCTGAATGCCCGTCAGATCCGGGTGTGGCGCCAGGAGACGGCCGGCTACGACTCCAAGTACGCGGCCCTGTACTACCCCTGGCTGAAGACCTTCGACCCGGCGTCGGGCAAGGCCCGCATGATGCCGCCGAGCGGCCACATCGCCGGCATCTGGGCCCGCAACGACTCCGAGCGCGGCGTGCACAAGGCCCCCGCCAACGAGGTCGTACGCGGTGCCGTCGACCTGGAGCTGCAGATCACCCGCGGTGAGCAGGACCTGCTCAACCCCATCGGCGTCAACTGTATCCGCTCCTTCCCCGGCCGGGGCATCCGCGTCTGGGGCGCGCGCACCCTCTCATCGGACCCCGAGTGGCGCTACCTGAACATCCGCCGGTACTTCAACTACCTGGAGGAGTCGGTCCTGATCGGCACCCAGTGGGTGGTGTTCGAGCCGAACGACCACGCGCTGTGGGCCCGGATCCGGCGCAACATCTCGGCGTTCCTGATCACCGAGTGGCGCAACGGCGCGCTCTTCGGCCAGCGGCCCGAGGACGCGTTCTACGTCAAGTGCGACGAGGAGACCAACCCTCCGGAGTCGGTCGACCTGGGCCGGGTCGTGTGCGAGATCGGCGTCGCGCCGGTCAAGCCCGCGGAGTTCGTCATCTTCCGCTTGTCCCAGTTCTCCAGCGGCAGCGGGGAGTTGGACGAGTAGTCCGCCGTCCCCGCCCTCGTACGCCATCGCCACGAAGCCAGCCTTAGAAGGACAGCGATTCCATGAGTCTCATGCAGGGTGACTCCCTCACTTCACACAACTTCGGTCTGCAGATCGACGGCGTGATGGTCGAGTACCTCCAGGAGGTCAGCGGTCTGACCCTCGAACAGGACATCATCGTCAGCCAGCAGAACACCGCGCAGGGAAAGATCGACATCAACATCCTGCCGGGTGTGAAGAAGAACGGGCAGTGCACCGTGGTGCGCGGCATGACCCAGTCGTCCGCGTTCACCCAGTGGATCAACGACTCGATCAACGGTCAGATGAGCACGGCCCGCAAGAACGCCTCCATCATCATGATGGATTACCAGGACAACCCGGTGAAGCGGTACAACCTGCGCAACGCCTGGTGCAACAAGATCGACGCCAGCAGCCTGAAGGCCGGCGAGGCCGCCGTGCTCACCGAGACCGTGACCATCGTCTTCGAAGAACTGGTCATCGAGTAATGCGGCGCAAGGCTGTTGGTGCGCCGGACGCGGGCACGGTGGTCGCGGCGCCCCCGGCCATCCAGACCGCGGCGGGGGGAGCGGAGTCCCCGTCTCAGGCTCCCCCCGCCGCTCAGACCGACACCGCACCGCGGGTCCTGCGCACGGAGTTCCCCTTCCAGCTGCCGCGCGGGTACGTGGACGAGGCGGGGACCGTGCACCGAGACGGCGTGATGCGCCTGTCGACGGCGCGGGACGAACTGATCCCGCTGCGAGATGTCCGCGTCCAGGAGAACCCGGCCTACCTGTCGGTGGTGCTCCTGGGCCGGGTCATCACGCGCCTGGGCACGCTGCCGTCGGTGCACGACGGGACGGTGGAGAACCTGTTCGCCTCCGACCTGGCGTTCCTCCAGGACTTCTACCGACAGATCAATGCCGAGGGGCACACCCGCGCCGCCGTGGAGTGCCCGCACTGCTCCGAGCCGTTCGAAGTGGAACTCGGCGGGAGCCGCCTGGGGGAATCGTGACGTACGCGACCGACCGACTGCACGAGGAGATCGCGTACGTCGCCTATCACTTCCACTGGAACCTGGAGACGATCCTGGATCTGGAGCACCATGACCGCCGCCTCTACGCGGACCAGATCGCGTCCTTCGTGACGCTCGCCGGGGCGGAGGGCTGAGCGGTGGGATTCTTCGACAGGCTGCGGGGCCGGGGCGTGGACGGTGGCGTGCTCGCTGACGCCGCCGATGTCGGTGGCGGGGGTGGTGACGGCGGTGCCGCCACGGTTCCGTCGGACGGCGGCGCCGTGTCCGGTGGCGCGTCGGACGGCGCTTCCGGCGGCGCCGGACGTGCCGCGGGTGCGTGGTCCGGGCTGCCGCCGATCCAGCGGTCCGTGCGCGACGGCGGGTCCGGCGTCGCGGATTCCGCGTTCGGCATGCGGCTGCCCACGTGGCAGAACCCCTCGTTCGCTGCGACGTCGTCCCGCATCGGCGTCCTGGACGGTGCGTCGTCGAGCAGCCTGCTCTCCGCCACCTTCTCCTCGTCGCCCGCGGCGCTGAGCGAGACGGCGCGGCCGGTCACGGGGCTCGAGGGTGCCGCCGGCGCGGCGCCGTGGACACCCGCGTCGCCGGCCTCGTCGGCTCGCCGCCTGCCGGTGGCGCCGCTGCGTGAGGTGCGGCGGGCGGAGTCGACGCCCGCCGCGCCCGCCCCGCCTGCCGCTCCGGAAGCACCCGGAGCGCAGGCGCCGAGATCAGGTGCGTCCGGCGGCCCGAAGGGGCCTGCCGCGTCCCGTCGACCGGTGGGGGCCGTGGGGTCGGCGGGATCGGCGGGATCGGCAGGGCCGACCGCCGGGCGCGCCGCCCCCGTGGGTCCCGGCAGGCGGCCGGGCCCCACGGCATCTTCCGTGCCCGTAAAGGACGTTGGAGGTACGGGGCACACTCCGGTGGCGGCGCCCGTACCCGTACCCGTGCAGCGTGCTGCGGCGTCCGGCGTACGAGGCTCTGGAGGGCCCGGGGTGCCGGTACCTCTCGCACAGCCGCCGGCACGGATTCCTGGGGAGCAGCGTTCCGGTCGGCAGCGTCCCGTCTCCCGGACCGTGCAACGCTCGCGCTCCGCGCAGGAGGGGAACGGGGCATCGGCAGCCGCGCCGTCCCATGTGTCGAGTGCTGCCACGCCGTCGCCCACCCCGGTCCGTGGGGTACGCGTGACGCCCGCCCCGGCTGCCGCGTCCCTGGCGGCCACGCGGCCCTCTGCCCTGACCAAGGCGCCGGTCGCTCCTACGGCCGTGCAGCGCCGCGTCCTGCCTGTGGCCCGTCGGGAGCCTGCGCCGACGCGGGCCGCCACGAGTGACGGGGCGCGGGCGGGGGCGGCGTCTCCTGGCGGGGGCGGTGGGGAACGAGGGGGAGGCGAAGTGGCCTCCCCTTCAAGGCCGTTCACGAGCTCTCCGTCCACGCCTGAGCCGGGTGCCTCGCCGGCTCCCGCGACTGCGGATGCCGCTTCGCCGGTTGCCGCGACTTCGCCTGCCGCCTCGTCGGGTACACCGTCATCGGTTGCCGCTTCGCCGGGTACTCCGTCATCGATCGCCGCCTCGTCGGGTGCCGCATCAACGGCTGCCGCTCTGTCGGATGCTGCGACACCGGCTGCCGCGAAGCCGACTGACCGGAACGGGCCGTCCGATGCGCGGCCAGTGGCACAGCGGGCGACTCCGAGTGCGCACAGCCCGACGCCGCCTGCCTCACGCATCTCTCCGGCCGCCCCGCCCTCTGCGGCACCCGAGTCTCGTACAGCGGCGAACAACACTCGTACGGACAGGGGTGTATCGCGTATCGATGCGAGCAACTCGCTCCAGGCCTCGCCGGGTTCGCATGTCACCGCAAGCGCACCCCACACTGAGGCACATAACTCCCCTGCTCAGGCTCCGAGTTCCGCCACGCCCCAGACATCCCTGAGCCCTCAGCTTCCGGCAGTGCAGCGCAGCGCCACCCGCAAGGCACCCCGTGCGGGTCTCGGCGCTCCGGTCGCCTCGACGCACCCGAGCCCGACGTCCGCCCCCGAAGCGCTCACCACTCCTGCCGGACCACGTGCGAACCCGGCCTCCACGCGCCCCACGCACGAGGTCCGGCGCTCAACGGATCCCCTCACCAACCCCGCGCCACGCGGCCACAACCCACTCGGCACGCCCGTCACCGCGCCCGCCCCTCCTACCGTGCCGCCCGCTTCCCCGCGGCCCACGCACGAGGTCCAGCGCTCCACCGCTCCCGTCACCAGCCCCGCGCCACGCCGCAACCCACTCGGCGCGCCCGTCACCACCCCCTACACGCACGCCACTCCTGCCGGGCCGCCGCCTGCTTCCCCGCAGCCCGCACACAAGGTCCAGCGCTCCACCGCTCCCGTCACCAACCCCGCGCCACGCGGACGCAGCCCGCTCGGTGCTCCGCTCACCGCCCCGCCTCCGGAGGCCGTACCGCTCACGAACTCCCGGCAGCGGGGGCCCGCTGCCGCGTCGCGCCCCAGCGACCGCACGGCTCCGCCCTCGGTTCAACGTGCCGCTTCTACCGACTCACCCTCCGCGTCGACCGGCGCGTCACACCCTCACGCCCCGACGTCAGCGCGATGGACCTCCGAATCCGCGTCGTCGTCGAATCCCGCGCCGACCGCAGACGCACCGAAGCGGACTCCCGAGCCGCTCGGACCCACCGGTCCGACGGTGCCACCGGTCCAGCGAGCCGCCACGCCCCTCCCGCCCATCGCGCCTGCGACGCCCACCGTGCCGCCGGTCCAACGAGCCACCACGTCCACTCCGCCCCCCGCCTCCGGCCCGCCGACCGGCCGGGTGGCGCCACCGGCGCGAAGGGCTGTACCCAGCTCGCCCGTCGCCCCCTCGAAGCGGGCCCCCGGACCTCCTCCTCGCACCAGCACCCCCGAAGTGCCGCCTGTCCAGCGAGCCACCACCCCCGACGCGCCGCTGGCGTTCGCCCCGGCGCCGGACACGGCGACGCCTCCCGAGGCCGCCCCGCAGCAGACTCCCGTCACTTCACGCACCAACGCCGCCGCTCCCCCGCCTGCCCAACTGGCCGCCCCGCGCCGCGAAGCAGCACCGCACACGAGCACCCCGCCACAGGCACCGAGAGCCCCCCGGGCGATCGCCCAGCCGAACATGCCGATCCAACGCGCCCCCGAATCACTCACGTTCACCCCGGCAGCCCCCGCCAGACCCGTACGCCGCCTCACCTCTCCCGGCACCAGCACCACCCCCGCCACCTCTTCGCCCCTCCCCGTGGCCCGCCTCGTCGCCCCGTCGACGCCGACCCGAGCGACTCCGCCCTCATCCAGACCTGTTGCCCCGCCACCCGGCGGCGGCCCGACTGTGCAGCGGGATTTCCGCTCGGCGACCCATTCGCTCGCCGCCGCGGCCGCCTCCACCGTCGCAACCGCCATGGGTCGGATCCGGCCCAGCGGCCGGAGCCAGCAGGAGCAGAAGCACGCAAGCATCGAGGACGATCCGCTGCCCTTCCCGCCCGACAGGACCGCGGCCTCGGCGACCTCCTCCGCCAGTAGCGCGCCGCCGCCACCCGAGTACACGCGAGTGCCCGAGGGGACGTTCGACCCGAAGGACCTCACGGACTTCCAGATCGACGAACTCGTGCACCGCATGATCGGCCGCATCACGCGCCTCGTCCGCACCGAACTCCGCATGGACCGCGAACGGATCGGCAGGCTCCGCGACGACCGCCGCTGACCGGCGCGCGGCAGCCAACAACAACAGCAAGAGCAGCAGCACCGACAGAAAGGTCCACCCGCGATGCCCCGCCAGGACCCGGGTTCCACGATCTGGTTCAGCCTCTCCATCGACGGCCAGAGCCTCGGCTACTTCAACGGATGCGAGGGGCTTTCGACGCAGGTGGAGATCGAGCATCGCCAGGAGGGCGGCAACAACGGCTTCGTCTGGCAACTGCCGTCCCGCGTCACCTTCTCCACCATCCGGCTCACCCGTCCGCTCACCCCGGACACCACGAAGGTCGCCAAGTGGATCTCCTCCGTGCAGACGGGGATCAAGCGGCCCACCGCCGAGATCGCGGCGCTGCGCGCGGACGGGTCGGAGGTCGCGCGGTGGGGGCTTGTCGATGTGCTTCCCGTCAGCTGGCAGGGCCCCCGGCTCGACCCGAGCAGCCCGGCCGTCGCGACGGAGGTCCTGGAGATCGCCCACCACGGGTTCACGGACTGAGCGGCCTCACAGAGCAAGGGGCCCGGGGTCCGAGTGACCCGGGGGTCCGGAGAGAGTAGCGGGAGACACCCACATGCCCCAGAGCAAGGGCGCAGGCAAGAGCCTCGTACGCGCCAGCCTCGCCATTCACGAACCCCCCATCGGCACCAGCACCTCGCCGGGCGGGCTCATGAAGACGTTCGAGTTCGACTTCAACCCCTCGCAGCTGACCATCGGCCGCCGAGCCAACTGGACGGTGACGCCGACGGCGGACAACCGCGACGGCGCGATGCCGGAGTTCATGGGTTCGGAACAGCGTGAGATGAGCGTGGAGATCTTCCTCGACTCCTCCGACCGGCCGACGAGCAACGTGGTCCTGAAGAAGGTGCAGACGCTCCTCGACTGCTGTGGGGTGACGTCCATGAGCAAGAACGCCGACCAGCCGTCGCCGCCGTGGGTGATCTTCCAGTGGGGGTCGTTCAAGACGGCTCGGTTCGTCGCCTACGTCGCTTCCGTCGACGCGTCGTACACCCTCTTCGGCACCTCGGGCATACCCATCAGGGCCACCTGCCAGCTGCGGCTGCACGAGATCCCGAGCGATGCCCTGGCGCAGAACCCGACCTCCGGCGCGCTCACCGCGCAGAGAGTGCACCGGGTCGTCGCCGGTGACTCGCTGCAGTCGCTCGCCTGGCGCGAGTACGGCGACGCCACGGTGTGGCGGGCCATCGCCGAGGCCAACGGGATCGACGACCCGGCCGCGCTCGCGTCCGGCACCGAACTCGTGCTGCCCGCGGCGCAGGAGGTGGGTCGCTGATGGCCAACACCGCCTTTTCCAGTGTCATGAAGGTGAAGCTCGGCGGGGCCAAGATCCCCGACGAGTACAGCCGGATGTTCGTCGACGGCTGGGTCGACCAGGGCGCCGGGGTGCCCGCCGCGTTCCGGCTCACCTTCCGCGACCCGCACCGTCTGCTCCTCAAGGAGCTGGGCGTGAAGTTCGGCACCCCGGTGGTGCTGACCCCGGTGGCCGACGGGCAGGGTTCCGGCGACCCGCTCCTCACCGGTGAGGTCACCGCCCTTGAGGCCGACTACGACGGCACAGGATCCTTCACCGTCATCCGCGGCTACGACCTCGGGCACCGCTTCATGCGCAGGCGCCGCGTGGTCGCGTACACGAACGAGACCGCGTCCTCGATCGTCAGGAAGCTGGCCGGGCTCGCGGGCGTTCCGGTCGGGAAGATCGAATCCACCCGGGCGAGCTACGAGTTCATCAGCCAGGCCAACGTCTCCGACTGGGACTTCATCGCCCGGCTCGCGGACGAGAACAAGATGGTGATGTCCCTCGACGCCAAGGGCAAGTTCAACTTCGTCTCGCCGAAGCCCTCGTCGGGCGCGCCGTCGCCGAGCGGCGGCCGGAGCGCGAAGAACCCCCTCGTCCTGAAGTCCGGGACCGACATCCTGCGCCTGCGCACCTCCGTGACCGCCGCCGACCAGGTGGCCGAGGTGGAGGTGCGCGGCTATGACGTCGCCAACGCGCGGGAGATCGTGGAGACTTCGCGCCGCGCCGACAATCCCGTCTTCTCCATCGGCAGCTCGCCGAAGAAGGCCGCTGCCGCCTTCAAGAAGACCAAGCTCGTACAGACCTCGGTGCCCTACGACAAGCAGCCCGAGGTCAAGCACGCCGCCGACGCGCTCTTCGACGACGTGTCCTCCTCGTTCTCCGAACTGGAGGTGATCGTCCACGGCAACCCCAAGCTGCGCCCTGGCGTGCCGGTGGCGCTCGCCGACGTCGGCTGGCCCTTCCAGGGCAAGTACACGACGACCTCCGTGCGGCACGTGTTCGGCAACGGGCAGCGCTACGAGTCCTGGGTGACCGTCAGCGGCCGCCAGTGGCGCTCCTTGTACGGGCTCACATCGGGCGGTACGGAGAGCGAGCCGCGGCTGCCCGGCGTGGCCAACGCCGTCGTCACGGACGTCGACAAGAAGGACGACCAGGCGCGTGTGAAGCTGAAGTTCCCGTGGCTGGACGACACGTACGTCAGCGACTGGACGCGCTGTGTGCAGCTCGGCGGGAAGCGCGGCGGTGGCATCTTCCCGATGGACGTGGGCGACGAGGTCCTCGTCGGCTTCGACCGGGGCGCGCTCGACCATCCCTTCGTGATCGGCGGGCTCTACAACGGCAAGGACAATCCGACCCGTAACAAGGCACCGCTGTACTCCGGGGCGCGCAACCAGGCGAGCCGCCACACCATCTCCGACCGCACCGGCAACCGCGTCGACCTGCTCAGCCAGCGCGTGGGCGCCCACCGAGGCGTGAAGGTCAGCACGGGCGACGACAAACTGACCGTCCATCTCGACCGTGCGAAGACCGAGATCACCGTGGACAGCAAGGGCTCGGTGACCATCAAGGGCAGCCGCTCCGTGTCCGTCCGGGCTGGGACCGACCTCACGCTGAGCGCCAAACGCAATGTGTCCATCCAGAGCGGCGGAATACTCAGCCTGCGGGCCGGGAGCGCCGTCAACGTGAACGCGGGCGGCGGCGGGTTCAGCGTCAACGCATCGATGTTCAACGTGCGGGCGGCCGGTATGGCGTCCCTCATCGCTACGGGCGGGGTCACGATGAACACCCCTGGGGCGATGGCGCTCACTTCCGGCGCCCTGATGACCCTGACTTCCAGCAACCTCACAGCGAACGCGCCCCTGATCGGGCTGAACGGGACGGTCCTGATCAAGGGGAAGCCCTTGCCCCTCTGATGACCCTTGTTACCCCTGTGGCCCCTGTGCCCCTTTGACCCCTGTGACCCCGCATCCCGAGAGAGGACAGGTGCTTTCCTGATGGCCGAACAGTTCGTCGGCTCCGGCTGGGCGTTCCCGCTGCGCATCGGCCCCACCGGGGGCATCGCCCTGGTCAGTGGGGAGCGCGAGGTCGAGGAGGCCATCCGGCTCGTCCTCGCGACCTCACCCGGCGAGCGTCCGATGCGCCCGGAGTTCGGCTGTGCCATCCACGACCTGGTGTTCGCGCCGGTCAACGAGCAGACCGCGGGCCGCATCCAGCACGAGGTCTACCTGAGCCTTGACCGCTGGGAGCCGCGCATCGAGGTGCACGAGGTCGAGGTCACCGCGGGCGACGACCAGTCCGTGCTGTACATCGACGTGCGCTACGGGATCCGCGGCACGAACAACCCACGCAGCCTCGTCTTCCCCTTCTACGTCATTCCCTCCCACGAGGAGCCGGGAGCCGCGGAGACGTCCGACGGCCCCGGTGCCTTCCCCGAAAGCGACCGCTGATGCCCCTGCAGAGCCCGAACCTCGACGACCGCCGCTTCCAGCAGTTCGTCGACGACGCCAAGCGCTACATACAGCAGCGCGCCCCGGAGTGGACCGACCACAACGTCTCCGACCCCGGCGTCACCCTGGTCGAGACGGTCGCGCACATGGCGGACCAGATCGTCTACCGCCTCAACCGCGTCCCGGAGAAGAACCACCTGGCCTTCCTCGACCTGGTCGGCATCACGCTGTTCCCGCCGTCCGCCGCGCGCACCGACGTCACCTTCTGGCTGTCCGCGCCCCGCGACGAGGTGGTGGCCGTGCCGGTCGGCACCGAGGTGACGACGCTGCGCACCGAGACCGAGGACGCCGTCGTCTTCGCCGCCGAGCACGACCTGCGCATCGTCCCGTGCATGCTGCGGCATCTGATGGTGCAGCGCCGCGGCGAGCCCGTCACCGATCGCACCGCGGACATCGCCGAGGGCACCGACGTGCTGTGCTTCGCCGAGGCCCCGGCCGCCGGCGACTGCCTGCTGTTCGGCCTGACCGCCGCGGTGCCGCACTGCGCGGTCGCCATCGAACTCGACAGCCGTGTCGACGGCGTCGGCGTCGACCCCCGGCAGCCCCCGCTGGTCTGGGAGGCGTGGACGGCGGACGGCTGGCAGCCGTGCGAGGTGCACCGTGACGGCACCGGCGGCCTCAACCGGCCCGGCGACGTGGTCCTGCATGTTCCCGGCGGTCACGTCCTGTCCCGCAACGGCGGCCACGAGGCGGGCTGGCTGCGCTGCCGCGTCACCGAACCGCTGGCCAATCAGCCCTTCTACACCACCTCGCCGACGGTGCGCTCCAGCGACGCCTGCACGATCGGCGGCACCACCGGTGTCGTACACGCGGACACGGTGTACGACGAGGCGCTCGGTGAGGCCACCGGGCTGCCCGGTCAGCGGATGCGTCTCGCCCACGCGCCCATCGTCGGCGACGACCCGCCGGTCCTTCTTCAGACGGCCGAGCACAACGGCTGGGAGGACTGGCAGGTGGTGCGGCACTTCGCCGAGTCCCGCGCCGACGACCGGCACATCACCCTGGACGCGGCCACCGGCGACATCGCGTTCGGCCCGTCCGTCCGCGAGGCCGACGGCTCCCTGCGCCAGTACGGCAGGGTCGCCCCCAAGGGCGCCGTCATCCGCGCCCGCCGCTACCGCACCGGTGGCGGCCGGGCCGGCAACGTGGCCCGCGGCGCCCTGAGCGTGCTGCGCACCTCCATCCCGTACGTCACCGAGGTCGTCAACCGGGAGGCCGCACACAGCGGGGTCGACGGCGAGACGGTCGAGGAGGCGAAGGTCCGCGCCCCCATCACACTGCGCGCCCAGGAGCGCGCCGTGACCCTGCGCGACTACGAGGAACTCGCCCGCCGGGCCGCGCCGGAGACCGCCCGCATCATGTGTCTGGAGGGCAAGCTCGACGACTACGGGGCGCACGCGGTGCGCGTCCTGGTCGTGCCGCAGGCGGTGCCCGACCCCGGCGGGCGGCTGCGGTTCGAGCAGCTCGTCCCCGGCGACGCGCTGCTCGGCCGCATCACCCGCCATCTCGACGAACGCCGTCTCATCGGCACCCGTCTCGCCGTCGGCCCGCCGTACTACCAGGGCATCACGGTGGTGGCCACGGTGCACGCGTTCCGCGGTGTGGAGACCGACCGGGTGCGGCGCGCCACCCACGACGCCCTCTACCGCCACCTCGACCCGCTCACCGGTGGCGCGGACGGCAAGGGCTGGCCCTTCGGCCGCCCCGTCCAGGCGGGCGAGATCTTCGCGGTCCTGCAGCGGGTGCCCGGCGTGGAACTGGTCGACGAGGTCGTCCTGCACCAGGCCGATCCGCTGACCGGCAAGCGCGGCGACCGCACCGACCGCATCGACCTGGAGCCGTCGGCCCTGGTGTTCTCCTTCGACCACCGCGTACGGGTGATCGGGGACGCCACGTGAGGGGCTCCGTCGACGGCCTCGGCTCCTCCGCTCCCATCGGGATGATGCTCCCGGCCGTCTTCGCCGACGACGACCTGGCCCAGCGGTTCGTCGCGGGCCTCGACGACGTCCTGGCGCCGATCCTGAACGTCCTCGACTGCCTGGACACGTACTTCGACCCCGCGCTCACCCCGGTCGACTTCGCCGAGTGGCTCAGCATCTGGGTGGGTGCGGAGACGGACGGCATCGAGTCCGAGGCACGGCTGCGCGCCGCCGTCGCGGCCGCGGCGGCGCTGCACCGGGTACGGGGCACGCGACAGGGCCTGTCGGAGGCGGTGCGCCTCGCGTTCGGCACCGCACCGGAGATCACCGAGAGCGGCGGCGCGACGTGGAGCGCCCGCCCCCGCGGCCCGGTCCCCGGCAGTCCTCGCCCCCACCTCCACGTGGCGCTCCAGCTGGCAGAGCCGACCCCGGCGGACACCCACCGCCTGGACACGCTCGTGGCCGCCGCCCGCCCCGCCCACATGCCCTACACCGTCACCGTCACGGCCGCCGAAAGGACTCTGGAGTCATGACCAGGCAGAACTGCACCGAGTGCGACGCCCGCGTGGAACCGGGCCAGTCGTTCTGCGACGCCTGCGGCGCCGTCCTCAGCTGGGATCCGGCCGGGGCGCGCTCGGGGGCGGCCTCGGCCGCCGACTCGGGTGCCCACGCCAACTCCGGCGCCGGGGCGCAGTCCGACCCCGGCCACGGCTGGGACGGCTTCGCGCGTTCGGACCGTACGGCACCCGCCGCGTCCGGCTCTGCGGGTGCCCCCACAACCGGTCCGGTGCCGCCCCCGGCCACCGATCCGCGCGCCGGATCCGGCCTTCCTCTCCGCCCCCGCACGGCGGCGCCTTCGGAGCCCCCGGCCGCCGCCTCACCCCACCCTCCCTACCAGTCACCGGACTTGACGGACACGGCGCCCAACGATCCGGTACCCGCGTACACCCCAGGGCCGGACACCGTCCGTTCCCTTCTGGTCCCCGTCTCGGACCCCGAGGGCACCCCGCCGCCCCCGGGCGTGAGTCCCGTCCTGCCCGGACGGCCCGACGCCCGGCGCCCGCACGTGCGCGTACCCAGCGCGCCGCCTCAGACCGGAAACGGCCCGCCGTGCCAGTGGTGCGCCACCCCGAACCGCCCCGACCGGCACTTCTGCGCCCGCTGCGCGATGCCGCTCGCAGCGACCGCGGACCAGACGCAGGCGCCACTGCCGTGGTGGCGCCGCCTCATGGGACCCGGCCGCAATCAGACGCCCTGGGCTGGTGAGCGCCCCCGGCTGCGCCGCGTGTTCGACAACATCGGCGGCTGGATCACCGCGGTCCTCGTCGTGACCGCGCTCATCTGCACCGCGGTGTACCTCCCCGACGGCATCCAGGCCACGCGCGACCATTTCGCCAAGCGCGTTCCGGTCGAGCCTGACGAGATCCATGCCTCGAAGTCGTACGAGGGCCATCCGGTGAAGCTGGCCTTCGACAAGCTCAACAACACCTGGTGGGGGCCGGGCGTCGCGGAATCGGGCCAGGGCGAGTGGATCGAAGTGCGTTTCGTCCGGCCGACCCGCCTGCTCGACGTCATCATCACGCCGGGCGTGTCGGTCCAGGCCGACCAGCTCTCCAAGTCCGCCCTGCCCCACCGCGTCAAGGCCACGATCACCAAGAAGGACGGCACGACCACGACCCGGGAACTCTCCCTGGACCCGGGACCGGGCGCCCAGCGCCGGTCCTTCCGCGTCGGTGACGCCACCCGCGTCCGCTTCACCATCGAGTCGTCGCACGCCGCGTCCGCCAAGAAGCAGGTGTCCATCGCCGAGGTCGAGCTCTTCGGCCCGTCCGACGGCAGCCGGACCTGAGGGCAGCCTCTCCGATGTGTCGCAGTTCACCCCGCGGAAGGCGTTGGTCCGGAACATTCGGATACGAGTCGTCGTTCTTCTGAGTGTGGCTGCGGAGGGGACAGTGTCCCCGGGCCCACCTATAGCCCATGGGGAAGATCGTTCGGCTGAAGCCCCATGGAGCCTTTCGCCGAGAGGCGACCGCCCTCCGCGTGTCATGCTTTACGGCCCCGGCTGGTCTCCCCCGTCCAGCCGGGGCTTTCCCGTGTCCACAGCGCATCGGCGTCTACAGGGCGTCGGCGAGCTCCTCGACCTGGTCGGCGAGGCGGGGGTCGGGGTGGGGTACGCGCCCCATGCCGAACTCCTCCACGGTGTCGACCTTCAGCCGGCGTACGGCGTCATGCAGCTGCTTGGGCAGGCGGGTTTCGCGAGTTGCCGTGGCCGGACGCCGCGCCCAGGGAGTGCGGGGGGCGGGCGGCCCGGCGAGGGTGATCGCCTGCCGTTCCCAGAATTCGGCGTCGCGGAGTTCACCGCGACTGAGGTGGTAGAGGTGCAGGCACTGGGCGGCGACGGCGTTGCCCGCGCCGGCGGAGAACTGCCACCAGAACTGGGCGCCGTCGTGGCAGCCGGCCAGGCTGAGCAGGCAGGCGAAGCGCAGCGTCCCCTCCGGGTCGGGCCCGTCGGCGACGAGCCGGGCCAGGTGTCCGGCGGCGTCGCGATGGTGCAGGACCTGGATGGACAGCGCGTCGAGTCGGGTGGCCGCGTGCCCGTGGACGGTGGGCAGATAGCCGGCCGGGGCGGGGACGGCACCGAACATGAGGATCTCGGTGACGTCGCGGACGACTTCCTGGCGGAGGTCGTCCAGTTCGGCGTCGGTGAACACGTCGGCTTCCACTGCGACTTGGGCGAGGATGTCGTCGATGTGGCTTGGCACAGTGCTACTCCGTCTCGTTGGTGATCGACAGGCCGAGCTTGATGGCGATGCGCTGATACGCCAGTCGGCGGTGGTATCGGACGGTGTCAGGCTTGATGCCCATGACCTTGGCTATGTGCGGCGAGGTGTAGCCCAGCACGTAATAGAGCACGAAGACGTCGTACTGGCGCTCCGGGAGTCCGGCTATCGCGGTGTAGAGCCCCAGGGGGGATTCCATCGCCGCGAACTTGCAGCGCACGGCCTCCAGCGTGGCGCGCGCGGTGTCCTGGAGGGCGGCCGCCTGCGCGGACGGCGACCCGACCGGCCGCCCCGCAAGCCGCAGCTGCGTCTCCACCCGCTGCTTGAGCAACTTCCACGCGTACGCCTCGGGGCTCTCCTCTTTGGCGACGTGCGGCCAGTTCAGGGCGAGGTGGCCAAAACAACGGCGCACCACGTTCTTGGCGGCCTGCTTGTCCCCGAGCATCCGCAGGGCATAGCGCAGGTGGGGCCTTTCACAGACGGCGAAGAGCGCCTCCAGATCGGGGGGTATCTCGTAGGACAGACCGGTGAGGTTGTCGAGATTGGGGTAGCCGGCGAGGGCGTCCAGGACTCCTTCCGGCTCGTCCGCGTCCTCGGACGGCAGCGATCCCGTGCGTTCGCTCATCGCTGGGCCCCCTCGTCACTGGATGCGGCGGTCAACGAGGGGGCAGCGTCGGCAGGGTGGCCGCTCCTGAGCAGTTCATTGGCGCCCACGCGCACACCGGCGCGCAGCAGGCGGCGCGTCAGACGCCGGGCGTCTGGGGCGAAGACTCGTAGCGCGGTGATGACCACGGTCGCGGCGAGTACATCGTCGAGGGTGAAGGGCACTGATTCTGTCCTTTGTCCTGCTGGCGGCGGCCCGTCCCGCACCAGGTGCGGGCCGCCGGAGAACGCCAATGTCCTCAACCGCAGGATTTCGGATCGGAGGGGGCAAACGCGTATGCCAGAGGCAATCAATTTTCGACACAAAGTGACTGACTAGTAACCGTAGGACAAAATATGCGTTCGAGAGTGAACGATCGGTAACGAATTCTCACTCTACGTACGGACGTCTGGCCAGCGGAAATCCGCTCGCTCGCCGCCATCGAAGCGTATGCCCGTTCCCCCGAAAACCCCTGCGCACACCGGTCGATGACACTCAGAAGTAGCGACCCATGTGACAGAAGTCACCTTTTGTTGTCCAACTCCGTTCACCAGCAGGGCCGCTGATATATGCGGCAGGCCAACTTCACTTGCTCCAGGCCGGGTTGGCATCTTCCTGTCGAGACCTCGCCCTCACCATGCGGGCGGCGGCGGGGACGAGCCCGGCGCGACAAGACCGCTCTGGTAGGCCGCGGCGACCACTTGGGCCCGGTCCCGCATGCCGAGCTTCAGAAGGATCCGCCCGAGGTGGGTCTTGACCGTCGCCTCCCCGATGAACAGATGGGCGGCGATCTCGGCGTTGGAGAGTCCGTGCGCGACCAGGACGAGGACCTCGCGCTCCCGGCAGGTGAGCGCCGCCAGCTCCTCGGGGGCCGGTCTGATCCTCTCCGGCCTGGCGGCGAACTCGGCAAGGAGGCCAGCGGTCACGGCGGGGTCCAGCCAGCCGTCCCCGTCGGCGAGCGCCCGTACCGCCCCGGCCAGCTCGCCGGGTGCCGCGTCCTTGAGCAGAAAGCCGGAGGCCCCGGCACGCAGCGCCCGGTAAACGGCCTCGCTGACGTTGTACGTCGTCAGCACGAGCACCCGGGCCTCACCGGGGAAGGCGTCGGCGGTGATCCGCCGGGTCGCGTCGACCCCGTCCACGCCGGGCATCCGCACGTCCATGACGACGACGGTGGGGCGCAGTTCGGCCGTCAGGGCCACGGCTTCGTCGCCGTCGGCGGCCTCGCCCACCACCTCGATGCCGTCCTCGCCGGTGAGCAGCATGGCGAGCGCGGAACGCACCATGGCCTGATCGTCCGCGAGCAGTACTCGGATCACCGCTCCCCTCCTCCTGCCTCGGGGCCACCCCTCATGACGCGACCTCCTGTCGGAAATGTTCCCCTGTCGGAAGGGTGGCGGCGGTCCGGAAGCCACCGTTCCTGGTGGGACCGGCGTCGAACGTGCCGCCACAGACGGCCACTCGCTCACGGAGCCCGATCAGGCCGTGCCCGGTGGACAGTTCCGAGCGGGCCGCCGCCGGGATGCCCCGACCGTCGTCCCCCACCTCGATGCTCAGCCGGCCGTCGGCCCGGGACCAGTCGAGACGTACGACCGTGGCGGATCCGGGGCCCGCGTGCTTGGCCGCGTTGGTCAACGCCTCCTGCACAAGGCGGTACGCGGTCAGATCTACGCTCCTGGCGAGCACGGCAGGGACCCCGCTCACCTCCAGGCGGGCGTCCAGGCCCGCCTGGCGCGCCCCGCTCAGGAGCGGGTCCAGATCGGCGAGCCCGAAGCCCGGCCCGTCGGCCGCGAGCCGCTCACCGTCGGTGCGCAGCACAAGGAGCATGTGGCGCAGCTCGGCGACGGCGGTCTTGCCGCTCGACTCGATCTGGTCGAGCGCGTGCTCGACCCGGTCCGGGTCGGCCCGCAGCACATGGCGGGCGCCGCCGGCCTGGAGCACCATCACGGTGACCGCGTTGGCGACGATGTCGTGCAACTCGCGTGCGGTGCGCGCCCGTTCAGCAAGAATCGCCTCCTCGGCGCGGCTCAGCGCGAGCCGGTCCCTGGCCGCGGCCGACCGCCCGGCCCGCACCCACCGGCCGACGGCCCACACCTCCAGGTTGAGCAGCCCGTAGAAGCAGGCCACCCCGATCAAGGTGGTGAGTCGTTCCTGGGCGGGTACGTCGGCGAGCGCCGCCCGCACCGAGAGCGCCACCGGCACCACCACGGAGCCCAGCGCGAGCGCGGCGAGGCGGCTGCTCTGGAGAGCGGCGACGGTGTAGAGCGCGGCGAGCAGGGCCAGGGTCGGGCTGTAGTCGAACACCCCGGCGGCGGTGAGGAGTTCACCGCCGAGGGCATGCGCCCACAGGTAGCCGAACACCGCGCGGGGCGCTCGCCGCCGGGCCGCGAGCGCCGCATAGCCGAGGACGGCGTACCCGACCGTGGCAAGGCGGTCGGCCAGGCCGACATTGGGGAGGGCGAAGTCCGAGAAGAGGAACAAGTCGGGCAGCAGCAGGGCAGTGGCGAGGACCGTGTCCTGGACGGCGGGGGCCGCACGGTAGCGCCCGCCGAGGGCGGCTCCGGGGCTGCCTGTCATGGCCCGGTCGGCAGGTGCGGGTCATCGTCGTCGGAGTGGGGTGGGCGCGGGCCGCCGGAGTGGGGCGGGTGCGGGCCGTCATCGGAGTGAGGTGGGTGCGGGTCACCGGGGTGCGGGGGGCGCGGGTCATCGGAGTGCGGCGGGTGCGGGTCGCCGGGGTGCGGCGGGTGCGGGAAGCAGGTGCGGATGACCCGGCACGGTCCGGCCGCGAACGCGTCGAGCTGATCCTCGCTCACCCCGGTCAGGCCCGCCTTTCGGGGCCGGGCGGGCACCGGCGAGTCGTAACCGAGCTCGCGCATCGCCGCCCACAGATCGCCGTCATCGGCGAGCAACGCCTCGGTGAGCCGATGCTGGGAGAAGGGCTCGGCGCGCACCACGTAGCGGGATCGTCCGGCGAGCCGGACCACGCTCGCCGTCACGCCCGGCATGGTCTCGTCGGCGCCGAGCTGCTCCACGCCGGCCACGGCGATCCGCTCCACAGGGCCGCTTTCGGCGGGCACCGGCGTGATCACGGCGACCAGTTCCCCCTGCGGTTCGACGAGCAGGGGCGGCGGGTCAGGGGCGAGGAGCGCGTCCCTGTCCACGAGGAGGGCTTTGGCACCGATCGGTTCGATGGTGACGTCCACGGCCGTGACCAGCACGGTTGTCTCATCCACGGGGTCGCGCGAATCGCTCATGGCTCCATGAAACTGCCTCGGCGTCACGCAGAAACGTACGCTCTGGGTCGTACACCGCTAATCCACTCCAGAGTGGACGCGATGGCGGCCTCGAAGCGCGCATTCTCATGGATGTCGGAAACACGTCCGACGGCCGGAAGGACCCGGGAGCGGGAGACAGTCATGGGATACCAGGTCAAGTTCTACCAACTGCGGTGCATCGAGACCGAGGACAACGGCGAGGACGAGCTGTGGGTGGACTTCCGCGGCCAGCGCGTCTGGGGTCGCGGCGACATCAACAACGGGCAGGTGATCAACGTCAACAACGGGCCGTTCTCGCTGGTCAACAGTGGGGCCGACGTCGTCTCCCTGTGGGACCAGGACGACTTCGACCCGGACGACCACCTGGGCGACTTCCACATCAGTCCCGCCGTCTCGGGCCGCGGCGAGCAGGTCGCCGAGTTCCGGGGCGACGGCGCCCACTACACCCTCACCTACGAGGTGCGGCCGGACAACTGGTAGGCCCTTGCCAGGTGCTCACCTCACACCGGGCGTCCGGGATCGCCACGGCGGCCCCGGACGCCGCTCGGCGGCTACTGCGGCTACTGCGGCGGATGGAGCTTGCGGAAGTACGTCCAGCTGGTCTCGTTCGGTTCGCTCCACTTCTCCGGGGCCTGGGCGAACTCCGGGTGGTGGTCGGCGATGTAGGCGCGGGTGCGCTCGGGGACCTCGGTGTACGAGCCGAGCTTGCGACCCCGGCAGTGGTAGGTGAGGCCGCCGGGGCGCTGGCCGCGGGCCATCCACGGGAGCCACGGCGACATCCGGGTCCACGACATGGTGGCCGGGACGCTGGGCGCCTGGCCTGCCAGATCAGCGCGGTCGGCGAAGAACTGGAAGAGCTCAAGGGCCTTGTACGTGTCGCCGGCCGAGTGGACCGGGTACTCGGCCACCGGCAGCGGCGAGGGGTAGGCGAGCGGAATCTCCAGGCTGAAGCAGACCTGCTCGCCGAGATCGGTCGTCGGGATCGGGAAAGGGCGCCATTTCTGGTTCGCCGGGTCGTTCCAGACGTGCACCACCGGCAGGTCCTGCCAGGTCTCCAGGATCTCGCGGGTGACGGGGTCCAGGTAGAAGGCAGCCTCGCGGGTGAGCAGTTGATAGGAGTCGGGGCCGCCTTCGGCGTCCTGGACGAGGCGGGCGACGTTGAGCCCTTCGAAGCCGAAGAGGCGCTGGTAGGGCTCAGCGGGGGCCCAGGAGTACACGTCGCCGGACCACCAGTACGTGACCTCCTCGCCATCGAGCGAGGCCCGGGTGCGGGCGAAGGAACGGAGCAGCTCTGCGGGTGTTGTCATACGGACCACTCTGCGCGACTCCCTCCCCGGCCGGGCGGGAAACGCCGGGGCCACTCAGGATTCGAGCCGCCGCCGGCCGGCGGCCTCCGAGGGCGCTGACCAGGACGTGAGCCGGACAAGGGCGTCGTGGGCCGACGAGCCTTCGGGGGCGGTGCAGGCGACAGGGTTCTGCGTCGTAGCCGGGGACAGGGCAACAGGGCCCCCCTTCCCGGCCTCTCCTTGGCAGCAGGAGGTCCCAGTCATCACGCATCGCGCCATCACTCGGTCCGGTGGACCGGCTGCTCCGCGCCCCTCTCCGGGCTCCGCGCTGAGGGAGAGTGGCCGCGTGCATCGCCGGATCATCACCTTCGTAGCCCTCGCCCTGCTGAGTACCGCCGGGTGTGCCTCCGTGACGCCGGGCGCCGATCCGGATCGGCTACCGCCCGGCCGGTCGCTCGCGCCTACGGGCGGCACGGCCCCTTCGCCGATCGCGTCCCGCTCCCCCGCCGTGCAGCCCTCGGCCCGGGACGCGTTGGTCGAGAGCAGCACGGGCAAACCCCGGGGCAGGAAGGCCGAGAAGGTCACTGCGGCCAAGGAGGCGACGCGACGCCGCGAGGAGCCCGCCGCCGTCGGCCACAAGCGTCCGGCGCCTGCCCCTCCGCGTCCCCCCGTCCACCGGGCCCCGGCGCCCGCCCGGTCCACGGCGCAGCGCCCGCCGCAGCGTCCCGCGCCTGTGGCACCGCGTCCCGCGCGGCCGCGGCAGACGTACGACGGCAAGGTGGTGTGCCGGATGGCGGACGGTGTCGCCGATCCGGCCACCGTGGCGTTGTGCAGGGATCAGCTCGGGCGCTGAGAGCCCGACGCAGTACTCCCCGCGCTCTCCCGCTCCTGGCCTGAAAGCACGAGCGCGCGGCGACGGAGGAGTGGCGGAAACGGATGACACAGGAGTGGACGTCAGCAGAACATCAGCAGGACGTGAGCGTTAGCACACAACCTGTTGATCGCGTGGAGCCTCTTAGGGCACAAACGCAATATCTGGTGACCTGGTCGACAAGGGGGTAGCGCCGCGCACTCGTGTCTGCAGCGCTCGAGCCCCTGGTCTTCGTGGAAGCAGAAGGAGCTCCAGCCCGTGCAGCAGACCGTCGAGAGCATCCCTACGACTGAACGGGTGCAGCTGTCCGTTCACACATCGGACCCGATATCCCGGGCCGGAGTGCTCACCCAGCTCCGTCAGTACCCGGAGATCGAGTTGGTGGACACCGCTCAGCAGGACCGCGGCCAAGTCGCCCTGCTGGTCGTCGGTTCCGTGGACGAGACGACTCTGCTGAAACTGCGCTCACTCGTCCATGTCAAGGGCGTCCGGGCGGTCCTGGTGGTGGACCGGATGCGGGAGGCCGACCTGTTCGATGTCGCCGGGTGCGGCGTCACGTCGATCGTATGGCGTCGAGATGCGACGCCGGCTCGGCTGCTTCGGGCCATACTCGCGGCCCACCGAGGTGACGGGGACCTGCCGGCCGATCTCCTTGGCACCTTCCTCACCCGGATGGGGCAGCTCAAGAGCAGCGCGCCGGACCCGGCCGGACTCCCCACGATGGGATTGACGTCGAGGGAGGTCGAAGTCCTTCAGTTAGCGGCCGAAGGTCATGACACCGGGCAGATAGCGGACAGGCTCGCGTACTCCGAACGGACGGTGAAGAACGTCCTGCAGAATCTGACCTCCCGTCTCCAACTGCGCAACCGCACCCATGTGGTGGCCTACGCGGTGCGTGCGGGCTACATCTGAGGACGTACACGGTGATGTCGTACGGGGTGATGTCGGACACGGTGATGTCATACGCGGTGATGTCGTACGCGGACGGCAGCCGGCGGACCGGCGCGGCCGGGCTCGACGGGGGCTGGACCACCTGCTCGCCCAACCCCCGTTCCCTTGCGCCTATCCGACGGCTACGGCACCGCGCAGCGCCTCACGCGTCAGCGCGATCACTTCCGCCGCGCGCGGGCTGAGGTAGAAGTGGCCCCCGCGGAACGTCTGGATGCGGAACGCGGCTGTCGTGTGGGAGCGCCACGCGTCCGCTTCCGCCACCGTCGTCTTCGGGTCGTCGTCGCCCACCAGCGCGGTGATCGGGCAGCCGACGGTCGCGTCCACCGGACCGTACGTCTCGATGGCCCGGTAGTCGCTGCGGATCGCGGGCAGCACCATCCGCAGCAGTTCCTCGTCGCCGAGTACTTGGGCGTCGGTGCCGCTCATGGCCTTCATCTCGGCCACGATCCCGTCGTCGTCCCGCTGATGGACGTTCTCCTGGCGTCGCGTCGACGGTGCGCGCCTGCCGGAGGCGAACAGCATCGCGGGCGCGTGACCCTGTTCCTCGAGCCTGCGCGCGACCTCGAAGGCGAGGATCGCACCCATGCTGTGCCCGAAGAACACGACGGGCCGGTCGAACAGCGGCGCCACCACGGGCGCGATGCGGTCGGCGAGGACGCCGATGTCGTCGACGTTCGGTTCCATCCGCCTGTCCTGGCGGCCGGGGTACTGGAGGGCCGACACGTCGCTGTCGCTCGCGAGCGCGGCCGAGACGGGGAAGTAGAAACTCGCCGAGCCGCCCGCGTGCGGGAAGCACACCAGCCGTACCGGGGCGTCCGGTGCGGGGTGGAACCGGCGGAGCCAGAGGTCGCTGCCGTCGGTAACAGTCATGTTGATCGTCCGTTCTGCTGTGGTGGTTGTCGTACTCGGCGTTCCGCTGTCTCTGTCGCGCTCAGCGGGAGTTGGTGTCGGCGTTGTGCCGGTCGTCGGCCAGCCAGGTCCGTACGGCGAGCGCCGTCGACTCCGAGTGGTCGTCCA
Source organism: Streptomyces sp. NPDC058257 (assembly GCF_042881845.1). Taxonomy (NCBI): domain Bacteria; kingdom Bacillati; phylum Actinomycetota; class Actinomycetes; order Kitasatosporales; family Streptomycetaceae; genus Streptomyces; species Streptomyces sp. NPDC058257. The sequence goes on along the minus strand of NZ_JBHVXJ010000017.1, from coordinate 114,281 downwards.
TGATCGTGAAGTGGTCGCCGGGGACGTCGGCGTCCTCGTGCGGCAGGGGCCACCGCGGCCGCCAGTCGTCCTCGGTGTCCAGTGCCTGCGACTCCCCGGGCGGGAAGGTGGCGTGCACGTACAGCGTCGGCGCGTCGATCGGTTCGGGCTCCCAGTCGCCGAACACCCGCAAGTAGCCGCCCTGCCCGGTGAGTTGCGCGCCGGACATCAGCTCGAACGCCTCGCTGGTGGCAGCCCGCTGCCGCAGTGCCTCCTCAAGCCTGCCCTCGAACGAGGTCGTCGCGGTGTAGGTGTCGACGAGCACCACCGCCACCGGTGTGCCGCCCTCCTTCTCGAGCAGCGCGGCGACCGCGTTGGCCAGCCACCCGCCCGACGAGTAGCCGACGAGCACGAACGGGCGGTCGCCCGCCTGCCTCATCACGGCCTCGGCCTGGAAGCGTACGACCGCCTCCCTGGTCGCGGGCAGCGCCTCTCCGGCGGCGAACCCGGGGTTGGGCAGCACGGTCACGTCCCGCTCGCCCGCGAACACGGGGGCGAACCGGCCGAAGTAGTGCGGCCCTGAGGGCGCCATCGTCGGCGGGAGGCACAGCAGTGGGATTCCAGGTCCGGTCGCCAGGGTGACCGGCGGCAGTGCGGGCACCTCGTCCGGCGTCTCGAACACCGGCCGCACCCGCGCGGCGGCGTTCACCATCTGCCACCCCTCCTCGTACAGGCCGAGGTCGCAGGCCTGCCGGTACAGACCGGTGAGCGTGTCCTCCACCGCCAGGGCGGCGGTCGCGGCGGGGGCGTCGCCCCCGGTGTCGTCCGCGGCACCCGACGCGAGTTCACGCCGGAGGTACCCGGCGAGCGCCGGTCCTGTCGGCTGGTCGAACACGACGGTGGTGGGCAGGCGAAGCCCGGTCGCGCCCGCGAGCCGGTTGCGCAGTTGCAGCGCGGTCAAGGAGTCGAGGCCGAGCTGGGTCAGGGCGCCGGAGACATCGAGCTCCTGCGGCTCGTAGCCGAGCACGGCCGCCGTCTGGTCCCGGACGAGCAGCAGGAGTTCCTGTATCTGCTCCTCCTCCGTGAGACCGGCGAGCCGCCGCGCCAACGGCTCCTCGCTCACGGCAGCCGCCTTGGCGGCCCTCGGGCGCACGAGGCCGCGCAGCAGCGGAGGCACCTCGTCGGGCCCGCCGCGCAACGCACCGAGGTCGAGCCGCATCGGCACCACGACCGCGTCGCCCGCGGCGCATCCGAGGTCGAACAGCGCGAGGCCCTGCTCCTCGGTCAGGCCCGCGACCCCGGAGCGGGAGAGCCGCGCCACGTCGGTCTCCCCCATGTCGCCGGTCATCGCGCTTGCCGTCTCCCACAGGCCCCACGCCAGTGACGTGGCGGGGAGTCCGGCTGCCCTGCGGTGGTGGGTGAGCGCGTCGACGAACGCGTTGGCCGCCGCGTAGTTGCCCTGGCCGGGGCCACCGAGGATGCCCGCCGCCGAGGAGAACAGCACGAACGCGGACAGGTCCAGGTCCCGGGTCAGCTCGTGCAGGTTCCAGGCAGCGTCGACCTTGGGCCGGAACACCTTGTCGATCTGCTCCGGGGTCAGCGAGCTGATCGTGCCGTCGTCCAGGACGCCCGCCGAGTGCACCACTGCGGTCAGCGGGTGGTTCGAGGGCACGGCGGCGAGGAGCTCCGCCAGCGCGACGGGGTCGGTGACGTCGCAGGCTGCGAACGTCACGTGCGCGTCGAGGGCGGTCAGTTCGGCGCGCAGGTCGTCGGCGCCGGACGCGGCGGCGCCGCTACGGCTCGCGAGGACGAGGTGCCGGACACCGTACTCGGCCACCAAGTGCCGGGTGACGAGGCCGCCGATCATGCCGGTGGCGCCGGTCACCAGGACGGTGCCGCCCGGCGCGAACTCGATTGCGGAGTCCGTGTCGGACGGCCGGGTCCGTGCGATGCGCGGCACGAGGACGTCACCGGTGCGCACCGCGAGTTGCGGCTCGGACGCGGTGAGGGCGGCGGGCAGTACCGGCCAGGACGTGCCGTCCCCGTCCACGTCGACCAGCGTGAACCGGTCGGGGTTCTCGGACTGTGCGGACCGGATCAGGCCCCACACCGTCGCGTCGGCGATGTCGGCCACGTCGTCGTCGGGGCCGGTCGCGACGGCCCCGCGGGTCACGAAGACGAGGCGGGATTCGAGGAACCGGTCGTCGGCCAGCCACTCCTGGGCGAGGCGCAGCGCGCGCAGGGCGGCGGTGCGGGCCGCGGCGACCGGCTCGGCGTCGTCCTCGACGCACGGGACGACGACAAGGCCCGGTACTCCGGTCTCGGCGAGGGCGGCGAGGTCTTCGTGCTCCTCGACGGCGATACCGGCGGCGGCCAGGCCCGCGCCGACCTTCAGGTCGTCCGGGCCGACGACTGCGCAACCGCGGACGGGAGCGGGGGTGGCCGCACGGGTCGGTGCGGCCACCCACTCCAGCCGGAACAGTGAATCGCGGTGGCGCGCACCCCATTGGCCGGCGGCGATCGGCCGCAGTACCAGGGATGCGACCGTCGCCAGGGGGTTCCCCTGTACGTCGGTCAGTTCCAGGGAGACGGCGTCGGGTCCGGCAGGTGTGAGCCGTACCCGCGCCGCCGTGGCACCGGTCGCGTGCCACCGGATCCCGCTCCAGGAGAACGGGAGCCGGGGCCGACCGGCGTCTTCGACGAGGCCACCGAGCATGCAGGCGTGCAGCGCGGCGTCGAGCAGCGCCGGGTGGAGCCCGAACGACGCGGCGTCCCGGTGCTGGTCCTCGTCAAGACTGATCTCGGCGTACACGGCGCCCTCGTCGCGCCATGCCGCCCTGAGGCCCTGGAAGGCGGGCCCGTAGGCGAACCCGGCTCCTTCCAGGCTGTCGTAGAGGCCGTCGATGTCGACGGGCTCGGCGCCGATGGGCGGCCACTGCGTGACGGTGGCCGGCTCGGCGGGTGCTCCGGTGGTGAGGAAGCCGGTCGCGTTCCGGGTCCAGTCCGCGACGGTGGCCGGGTCGTCCGGGCAGGAGTCGATGTTCAGCGCCCGTCGGCCCGAGCCGTCGTCGCCGCCGACCGTCACCCGCAGCCGCACCCCACCGCGTTCGGGCAGCACCAGGGGCGCGGCGAGCGCCAGTTCCTCCACCTCGTCGAGTCCGAGCCTGCCGCCCGCCGCCAGCGCGATCTCCGCGAAGGCGGTGCCGGGCAGGAGCGTCGTCTGTGCGACGGCGTGGTCGGCGAGCCACGGGTGGGTGTCCGTGCCCAGCCTCCCGGTGAGCACCAGGCCCTGCTCGTCGGCGAGTTCCACGGCGGCGCCGAGCAGCGGGTGGTCGGCGTCCGCCAGGCCGAGACCACCTGCCGCTTCGACGAAACGCAGATCACGGGGAGCGTCCAGCCAGTAGTGCTTGCGCTGGAAGGGGTAGGTGGGCAGGTCCACGTGCTGTCCGGCGGGCACCGTCTGCCGCCACTCGAACGGCAGGCCTTCCACGTACGCCTCCGCGGCCGAGAGCAGGAACCGGTCCAGGCCGCCCTCGTCCCGGCGCAGCGTGCCCACCATGACGGCGTCACCGCCGGTGGCCTCCACCGTCTCGGACACGCCGAAGGTGAGTACGGGGTGGGGGCTGCACTCGACGAACGCGCCGACGCCGTGGTCGAGCAGGCCGCGCGTGACCTCTTCGAACCGCACGGTGTTGCGCAGGTTCTGATACCAGTAATCGGCACCCACCTCGGTCCCGGTCAACCACTCCCCCGTGACCGTGGACAGCATCGGCACACTCGCGGGCCTCGGCTCGACCCCGGCAAGAACCTCCGCCAACGCCTCCTGAATACGCTCCACATGCGGGGAGTGGGAGGCGTAGTCGACGGGAACCCGGCGGGCGCGTACCTCATCGGCCGCGCAGGACTCGACCAGTTCGTCCAGTGCGTCGGCGTCACCCGCCACCACCACCGAACGCGGGCCGTTGACCGCGGCGACCGATATCCGCCCGTCCCACCGCGCGATCCGCTCCCGCGCGGCATCGATCGATACCGCGAGGGACACCATGCCGCCCTGCCCGGAGAGCGCCAGGATCGCCTTACTACGCAGCGCCACCACCTTGGCGGCATCATCCAAAGACAGCGCCCCCGCCACGTGAGCCGCGGCGATCTCGCCCTGACTGTGACCCACCACCGCATCCGGCTCCACACCGTACGAACGCCACAACGCCGCAAGCGACACCATCACCGCCCACAACGCGGGCTGCACGACATCCACCCGCTCCAACTCGGCGGCATCGGCCAGCACGTCATGCAACGACCAGTCCACATACGGAGCAAGCGCCTCGGCACACGCGTCCAAAGAAGCACGGAACACCGGCGACGACTCCGCCAACTCCGCACCCATCCCCAACCACTGCGAACCCTGCCCCGGGAACACAAACGCCACCTTGCCCACCGGCCGCGCCACACCAACCGCCACCCGAGCGGACTCCGTACCACCGGCCACCGCCGCCAGCGCCTCGGAACCACCCGCCACCACCACAGCCCGATGATCGAACACCGACCGCGAAAGCAGGGCATCCGCCACGTCCACGGGAGCCAAACCATCAGCCACCGAAGCGAGTTGGGAAGCGTGGGCGCGCAGGGCTTCCTCCGTACGCGCGGAGAAAACCAGGGGAACCAACCCGGATGGCACCAACCCGGATGGCACCAGCCCGGATGGAACCGGCCCGGACGTCGACGGCAAGTCAGCGGGGGTCTCGTCGGGTGCCTGCTCAAGGATGGTGTGTGCGTTCGTCCCGCTCACGCCGAACGACGACACGCCCGCCCTGCGCGGTCGGCCGAGAGCCGGCCACGGCCGGGTCTCCGTCAGTACCTCGACCTCGCCCGCCGACCAGTCGACGTGCGGGGAGCGTTCGGTGATGTGCAGCGTCTTCGGGAGTTCCCCGTGCCGCAGCGCCATCACCATCTTGATCACGCCACCGACACCGGCGGCGGCCTGCGTGTGGCCGATGTTCGACTTTAGCGAGCCCAGCCAGAGGGGCTCTCCGGCGCGGCCCTGGCCGTAGGTGGCAAGGAGTGCCTGGGCCTCGATGGGGTCGCCCAGGGTGGTGCCGGTGCCGTGTGCCTCGACCGCGTCCACATCGGACGGGGTCAGGCCCGCGTTCGCGAGCGCCTGGCGGATGACGCGCTGCTGCGAGGGACCGTTCGGCGCGGTGAGGCCGTTGGACGCGCCGTCCTGGTTCACCGCGGATCCTCGTACGACCGCGAGGACTTGGTGACCGTTGCGCCGGGCGTCCGAAAGACGTTCGAGGACCAGCATGCCGACCCCTTCGCCCCAGCCCGTGCCGTCGGCACTGTCGGAGAACGCCTTGCAGCGGCCGTCCGGGGCCAGGCCACGCTGCCTGCTGAACTCCACGAAGGTCGCCGGGCTCGCCATCACCGTCACGCCGCCCGCGAGGGCCAGCGTGCACTCACCGGAGCGCAGCGCCTGGGCCGCGAGGTGCATCGACACCAGCGACGACGAGCACGCCGTGTCCACGGTCACCGCGGGGCCTTCGAGGCCGAACACGTAGGAGACGCGGCCGGACGCGACACTGCCCGAACTGCCGACGCCGAGCTGGCCCTCGAATCCCTCCGGGGAGCGCCCGAGCCTGGCGGCGTAGTCGTTGTACATCACGCCCGCGAAGACGCCGGTAGCACTGCCGCGCAGCGACTTCGGGTCGATACCGGCCCGCTCGAACGCCTCCCAGGAGGTCTCCAGGAGCAGTCGCTGCTGCGGGTCGACGGCGAGCGCCTCGCGCGGTGACATGCCGAAGAACGCCGGGTCGAACTCGGCGGCGTCGTGGAGGAAGCCGCCCGACTTGACGGTGCTGGTGCCGGTGTTCTCGGGGTCGGGGTCGTAGAGCGACTCCACGTCCCAGCCCCGGTTCTCCGGGAAGTCGGACACCGCGTCACGGCCCTCGGCTACGAGGCGCCACAGGTCCTCCGACGAGCGCACTCCACCGGGGTAGCGGCAGCTCATGCCGACGATGGCGATCGGCTCGTCGTCGGCGGCGGCCGTACGGATGATCGGCGTGCGCGTCTCGTCGTCGCCGAGCAGCGTGGCGCGCAGGTGCTTCGCGAGGGCAAGGGGCGTCGGATAGTCGAAGACCAGCGTGGCGGGCAGGCGCAGGCCGGTGGCCGCGTCGAGCCGGTTGCGCAACTCGACCGCGGTGAGCGAGTCGAACCCGAGCTCGTCGAAGGCCCGCTCCGCTTCCACCGCTGCGGCGGAATCGTGGCCGAGCACGGCGGCGACACAGGTGCGTACGAGGTCGAGCAGAGCGGGAAGGCGCTCCTCCTCCGGCAGCGCGGAGATCCGCGCCGCCAGGCCCCCGTCGGCCTTGACGGCCCCGGGGCGCGCCGTGCGCACCAGCGAGCGGAGCAGCGGGGGGACGGTGTCGGGGCGGGCCCGCAGCGGCGCCAGGTCGAGGCGCATGGGCACGGCCACGGCGGACGGCAGCGCGAGGGCGGCGTCGAAGAGACGCAGCCCCTCCTCGGCGGACAGCGCGGTGACACCGGCCCGCGCGAGGCGTCCCCGGTCGGTCTCGGCGAGATCGTCGGTCATGCCGCTCGCGTCCGCCCACAGGCCCCAGGCGAGCGATGTCGCGGGCAGGCCCTGTGCTCGCCGGTGCTGGGCGAGCGCGTCCAGGAACGCGTTGGCGGCGGAGTAGTTGGCCTGCCCCGCGTTGCCGAACGTGCCCGCGGCGGAGGAGAAGAGGACGAATGCCGACAGGTTCAGATCGCGGGTCAGCTCGTGCAGGTTCAACGCCGCGTCGACCTTGGGCCGGAACACCGTGTCGATCCGCTCCGGGGTCAGCGACTCGATCACACCGTCGTCCAGGATGCCCGCCGCGTGCACGACGGCCGTCACGGGGTGCTCGGCGAGCAGCGCCGCCACCGCGTCCCGGTCCGCCACATCACAGGCAACGGCGGCGACTTCGGCACCCAGCGCTTCCAATTCTCCGCGCAGAGCGCCCACTTGACCTCGCCTGCTGGCGAGCACCAGCTGCCGCACCCCGTGCCGTACGACCAAGTGCCGCGCCACGAGGCCGCCGAGCATCCCGCTCGCACCGGTCACAAGGACCGGCCCCGAGCCGAAGCCCGCCTCCTCCTCCACCGCGGGACGGGCCCGCACGAGCCTCGGCGCGTGCAGTTCACCGGCGCGCAGGGCCAGTTGGGGTTCCCCGGTCGCGACGGCGCCCAGCAGGGTATGGGCCGTGGCAGTCGACCAGTCGGTGTCGGTGTCGATGAGCACGAACCGGCCGGGGTGCTCGGACTGTGCCGCGCGCAGGAGGCCCCACACCGGGGCGTTGGCCAGGTCGAGGACTTCCTCGTCGGGTCCTGCCGCCACCGCGCCGCCGGTGACGAACACCAGCCGCGCCGAGCCGAACCGGTCGTCGGCGAGCCAGGCACGCACCAGGGCCAGTGCCCTGTGCGTCGCCTCCGCGGGGTCGGCGGCCGGGGGCACGGGGGCGAACACGAGGTCCGGCACCCCGTTCTCCGCCAGCGCGGCCAGGTCCGCGTCCCCCAGGTGCCCGTCTCCCAGAACCTCCCAGCGGGGCGAGGGCGAGTCGGCGGGCCGTACCTGCGTCCAGTCGACGCGGAACAGTGAGTCGAGGCGGTCGCCGGTGAGGCCGTCCGCCGTCAGGGGGCGCAGCGACAGTTCCTCGACCGAGGCGATGGGGGCACCGCTGCCGTCGGTCAGGGCGATCGCGACGCCCGAGGCGCCCGCCGGGGACAGCCGCCCCCGCAGCGCCGACGCGCCGCTGCTGTGCAGCCGCACCCCGCGCCAGGAGTACGGCAGGTGCAGCCGCTCCGTGTCGGTGACGAAGTCGCCGAGGCCGATGGCGTGCAGTGCGGAGTCGAGCAGTGCGGGGTGCAGCCCGAAGGAGCCCGCGCTGTCCTGGTCGGGCAGCTCAAGGTCGACGAACACCTCGTCACCGCGGCGCCAGGCCGCACGCAGCCCGCGGAACGCCGGTCCGTAGCCGAGGCCCGAATCGGCGAGGTCGTCGTAGCGGCCCTCGGTGTCGATGCGCTCCGCTCCGGCGGGCGGCCAGGCCGCCGCCCCCTCGGCGATCGGGGCCGCAGCACCCGCCGCTCCCGCCGTCAGCGTGCCGAACGCGTGCCGGGTCCACGGCTGGTCGTCGGCCGCGTCGTCGGCCCGCGAGTAGACGCTCAGCGCGCGGCGCCCCGACTCGTCCGGGGCCCCGACTGACATCTGGAGCCGCACGGCGCCGTCCGCGGGCAGGACCAGCGGCGCCGCCAGTGTCAGCTCCTCGACGTGGTCGAGCCCGACCTGGTCGCCCGCCCTGATCGCCAACTCCACCAACGCGGCGCCGGGTACGAGGACCACGCCTCCGACGGTGTGGTCGGCCAGCCACGGGTGCGTGACCAGGGAGAGCCTGCCGGTGAGCAGGGCGCCCTCCTCGTCGGCCAGGGTGACCGCGGCGCCGAGGAGCGGGTGGTCGGCGGGCCGCAGGCCCACCGATGCCACGTCGCCGACGTGCGTACCGACGTCCAGCCAGTACCTGGTGCGCTGGAACGGGTACGTGGGCAGATCGGTCCGCCGGGCGCCGCGGCCCGCGAACACCGCCTGCCAGTCGAGCGCTACGCCCCGCACGTGCAGTGCCGCGACCGCCGAGGTGAGCGTGGCGCCCTCGGGCCTGTTCGCGCGCGCCCCGGCGACAAGGAGCGCGCCCTCGTCGACGCAGTCGCGGCCCGCCGCGGTCAGTACCGCGTCGGGGCCGAGCTCCAGGAAGTTGGTGACGCCCTGCTCGCCCAGGCTCCGTACGCCGTCGAGGAACCGGACGGCCTCGCGGACATGACGTACCCAGTGCTCCGGGTCGCGTGCCTGCTCCGGGGTGAGCAGGGCACCTGTCAGGGTGGAGACGATCGGAATCGCCGGGGTGCCGTAGGTGATGGTCCTGGCGACGGCGCGGAAGTCGTCGAGGACGGCGTCCACGTGCGGCGAGTGGAACGCGTGACTGACCCGCAGGTACCGGGTCCTGCCGCCGCGCTCCCGCCACGCGCCGTCGATCGCGGCCACGGCGTCGGCGTCGCCCGCGATCACCGTGGACTCGGGGCCGTTGACCGCCGCGATGTCCACCGTGCCGCCGTGCTCGGCGACGAGGCCGCGGACGGTGTCCTCGTCCGCGCGCAGCGAGAGCATCGCCCCGCCCTCGGGCAGCGCGCCCATCAGCCTGCCACGGGCGGCGACAAGCTCGCAGGCGTCGGCGAGGGAGAACACTCCCGACACGTGCGCTGCCGCGAGTTCCCCGATGGAGTGGCCCGCGAGGAACTGCGGGGTGAGTCCCCACGCGGTGACGAGGCGGAACAGCGCCACCTCGATCGCGAACAGCGCCGGCTGCGTGTAGGTGGTCAGGTCGAGCAGGGCGGCGGCCTCGGTGCCGGGCTCGGCGAAGAGCACGTCACGCAGCGGCCGGTCCAGGTGCGGGTCCAGGCCCGCGCAGACCTCGTCGAGGGCCTGGGCGAAGAGCGGGAACTCCCCGTACAACTCCTGCCCCATGCCCACCCGCTGACTGCCCTGCCCGCTGAACAGGAACGCGAGCTTGCCGCGCGAGCCGACCGTGCCGCGGACCAGGTTCGATGCCTCGCCACCGGCCGCCAGGGCCTCCAGACCGGCCAGCAGTTCCGCGCGGTCCGCACCGACGACGGCGGCGCGGTGTTCGAGGGCTGTCCTGCTCACGGCGAGCGAGTAGCCGATGTCCACCGGCGTCTCGTCCCGGCCGTCCGGTCCGTCCAGGTGGGAGATGAGGGCGGCGGCTCGCTCGCGCAGGGCGGCGGGGTCGTTGCCGGAGAGGACCCACGGCACGGCGTCGGCGAGGACGGGGTCGGCCAGTTCGGCGGGCCCGCCGAGCTGGTCGTCCTGCTCGCCGTCCTGCTCGCCGTCCTGCTCGCCGTCGGCGTCCTCTGCCGGGGCCTGTTCGAGGACGACATGGGCGTTGGTTCCGCTGATGCCGAAGGACGACACCGCCGTTCTGCGCGGCTGCCCCGTCTGGGGCCACGGTCGCGCCTCGGTCAGGAGTTCCACGGCGCCCGCCGACCAGTCGACGTGCCGGGAGCGCTCGCCGACGTGCAGGGTCCGCGGCAGCACACCGTGCCGCATCGCCATGACCGTCTTGATCACGCCCGCGACGCCCGCGGCGGCCTGCGTGTGACCGATGTTGGACTTCACCGAGCCGAGCCACAGCGGTCGGTCGGCGCGGCGGTCCCGGCCATAGGTGGCGAGGAGCGCCTGGGCCTCGATCGGGTCGCCGAGCGTGGTGCCGGTGCCGTGCGCCTCAACCGCGTCGACCTGGTCGGCGGTCAGTCCGGCGCTGTCGAGCGCCTGCCGGATCACGCGCTGCTGCGAGGGGCCGTTGGGCGCGGTGAGACCGTTCGAGGCGCCGTCCTGGTTCACCGCCGAACCGCGCACTACCCCGAGGACGGTGTGGCCGTTGCGCCGGGCGTCGGAGAGCCGCTCGAGGAGCAGCATGCCGGCGCCCTCGCCCCAGCCGGTGCCGTCGGCGTCCTCGGAGAAGGACTTGCACCGGCCGTCCGCGGCCAGGCCCCGCTGCTTGCTGAAGCCGATGAACGTGTCCGGGGTCGCCATCACGGTGACACCGCCGGCAAGGGCGAGCGTGCACTCGCCGGAACGCAGCGCCTGGGCCGCCAGGTGCAGCGTGACCAGGGAGGACGAGCAGGCGGTGTCCACCGTGACGGCGGGCCCCTCGAGCGCGAACGTGTACGACACTCGGCCGGAGGCGACGCTGCCGAAGCTGCCGGTGCCGAGGAAGCCTTCGACTCCCTCCGGAACCGACCGCAGCCGCGACGTGTAGTCGTGGTACATCACCCCGGCGAACACGCCCGTCCTGCTGCCGCGCAGCGAGGACGCGTCGATCCCGGCGCGCTCGAACGCCTCCCAGGAGGTCTCCAGGAGTAACCGCTGCTGCGGGTCCATCGCCAGGGCCTCGCGCGGCGATATCCCGAACAGGCCGGGGTCGAACTCGGCCGCGTCGTGCAGGAACCCGCCCTCGGTGCGGAACGCGCGGTCCGGGTCCTCGGGGTCGGAAAGCTCGACGTCGCCCCAGCCACGGTCGGCGGGGAACGGCGTCACGCCGTCGCGGCCGTTCGAGACCAGCTCCCACAGATCCTCGGGGGAACGTACGTCACCGGGGTAGCGGCAGCTCATACCGATGATCGCGACCGGCTCCTGCTCGCCCTCCTCGACCTCGCGCAGGCGCCTGCGGGTGTCACGCAGGTCGGCGGTGACCCGCTTCAGGAAATAGCGGAGCTTGTCCTCGTTGTCCATCGTTCTCAACTCCAGGGAGTGTTCGTGCAAGTGCGGTGGCCGGGGCGAGCGGGCGGGTCAGGAGATGCCGAACTCCTTGCCGAGCAGGTCGAACACCTCGTCGTCCGTCGCGGCTTCCAGGTCGTCGGACTCCTGCGCGGCGGCGTCGGCACGGCTGTCGCGCCACACGGCGAGCAGCGCCGACAGACGGGCGCCGACCCGGTCGTCCTCGTCGTCGCCGGGCTTGATCGAGGCGAGGCCCGCCTCGATGCGGCTCAGCTCCGCGAGCAGCGGTGCCACCCCGTCGGGCTCTTCGACGACGAGCCCCTCCGCGATATGGCCGACCAGGTCGAGCGCGGTCGGGTAGTCGAAGATCGCGGTGGCGGGCAGGCGCAGGCCGGTGGCGGCGCCGAGGCGGTTGCGCAGTTCGACCGCGGTCAGCGAGTCGAAGCCCAGTTCGGTGAACGCGCGCCGCTCGTCGACCGCTCCGGCGCCGGGGAGCGCCAGTACGGCCGCGACGTGCGTGCACACCACGTCCACCAGGGCGGACGTCCGCTCGGACGGCGGCAGCGCCGCGAGCCGGTCCCGCAGTACTGCCGCGGGGTCGACCCCGCTCTCCGCCGCCCTGCGAGCCGTCGTACGGACCAGACCGCTGAACACCGGCGGTATCACCGGGAGTTCCCGTACGGCCCGCAGGTCGAGCCGCATCGGTACGACGACGGGGTCATCGCCCAGTGCCGCCGCGTCGAACAGCTCCATGCCCTCATCGGCGGACAGGCCCGCGGCGCCGCTCTCGGCCATCCGGGCGCCCATGCCGTCCTCTCCGGCCCACAGGCCCCAGGCGAGGGATGTCGCGGGCAGGCCCTGTGCTCGCCGGTGCTGGGCGAGCGCGTCCAGGAACGCGTTGGCGGCGGAGTAGTTGGCCTGGCCGGGGTTGCCCAGCGTGCCCGCCGCGGACGAGAACAGCACGAACGCGGCGAGGTCCAGGTGCCGGGTGTGCTCGTGCAGGTTCAACGCCGCGTCGACCTTGGGCCGGAACACCGTGTCGATCCGCTCCGGGGTCTGTGACCCGATCACACCGTCGTCCAGGACGCCCGCCGCGTGCACGACGGCCGTCACGGGGTGCTCGGCGAGCAGCGCCGCCACCGCGTCCCGGTCCGCCACATCACAGGCCACGGCGGCGACTTCGGCACCCAGCGCTTCCAATTCTCCGCGCAGAGTGCCCACTTGGCCGCGCCTGCTGGCGAGCACCAGCTGCCGCACTCCGTGCCGTACGACCAAGTGCCGCGCCACGAGGCCGCCGAGCATCCCGCTCGCACCGGTCACAAGGACCGGCCCCGAGCCGAAGCCCGCCCCCTCCTCCACCGCGGGACGGGCCCGCACGAGCCTCGGCAGGAATGTCTCACCGGCGCGTACGGCCAGCTCGGGTTCCGCGCCCACGACGGCCGGCTTCCAGCTGTCTTCGTCGTCGACGTCCACGAGGACGAAGCGGTCCGGGTTCTCCGCCTGCGCCGTCCGCAGCAGCCCCCACACCGCGGCCGATGCCAGGTCCGCCACGTCGTCCTCGGCGCCCACCGCCACAGCGCCGCTCGTCACCAGCACAAGACGCGACGCCTCGCAGCGGTCGTCGGCCAGCCAGCCCTGTACCAGTTCGAGCGCGGTGTGCACCTGCCGACGTATCACGCCCGCGTCCACATCACCGGACCGCGCGCACCGGACCACGACGTTCTCCGGCAGCGACTCGCCCGCGTCGAGCGCCGATCGCACGGCGCCCCAGTCCGCGAACTCCGCCACGGAACCGGCATTTCCGGCCGCCGCCGCAGCGGCTACCCAGTCGAGCCGGAACAGCGACTCGTGCCCGCGTGCCGTCTCCAGCGAACCCGGCGACACCGCGCGGAGCACCAGCGAGTCCACGGTCGCGACCGGGGCGCCGGAGCCGTCGGCGACGGCCAGGGCCACCGCGTCAGGTCCGACCGCGGTCACCCGCACCCGCAGCGTCGTGGCGCCCTCGGCGTGCAGGCGGACCCCCGTCCACGCGAACGGGAGCCGTCCGTGCTCGACCGGGGGCAGCACGCCGAACGCCACTGTGTGCAGCACCGCGTCGAGGAGTGCCGGGTGCACGCCGAACCCGGCGACGGCCGTGTCCTGGGGCAGTGCGACCTCGGCGAACACCTCGTCGCCCTTGCGCCACACCGAGCGCAGGCCCTGGAACACCGGACCGTAGGCGAAGCCGCCGTCGGCCATTCCGTCGTAGAAACCGTCAAGGTCCACGGTCTGCGCGCCCGTCGGCGGCCACTCACCGAGGTCGGCGGGAGCACCGCCGTCACCGGCGAGGAAACCGCTCGCGTGCCGGGCCCACGGCAGGTCGCCGCTCTCGTCCCTGGCGTGGACCGCGACCGGGCGCCGTCCTGACTCGTCCGGCGCGCCGACCCGTACCTGGACCTGCACACCGCCGTGCTCGGCAAGCACCAGCGGCGTCTCCAGGGTCAGCTCCTCCACCGAGGTGCAACCGACCTGGTCACCGGCGCGTACCGCAAGCTCGACGAACGCCGTGCCGGGCAGCAGGACCGACCCCATGATCTCGTGCTCGGCGAGCCACGGATGCGTCCGCAGCGACAGCCTGCCCGTGAACAGGACGGTGTCCTCGTCCGCGAGCGCGACCGCGGTGCCGAGCAGCGGGTGGTCGGCGGATCCGAGCCCGAGCCCGCTCGCGTCGGTGGCGGGCCGCATGCTCGTGTCGGGCCAGAACCGCTGGTACTGGAAGGCGTACGTCGGCAGTTCCACTCCGTAGCCACTGCCCGAGAAGTAGCCGGTCCAGTCGATGTGCACTCCTCGCACGTGCAGTTCGGCGAGCGCCGTCATGAGGGCGCCCTCCTCCGCCCGGTCGCCGCGCAGCACCGGCACGAAGGCCGCGTCCGGCAGGGACTCCTGCCCGAGCGCCGACAGCACGCCACCGGGGCCGATCTCGACGAGGACGTCCGCGCCCATGTCGGCCACGGCGTCGGCGAACCGCACGGACTCGCGCACGTGCCGCACCCAGTACTCGGGCGAACCCAACTCCTGTGCGGAGGCCGGCCTGCCCGTCAGTGTGGACACGATCGGGATGGTGGGTGCCTCGTAGGACACCTCGTCCAGGACCCGGCGGAAGTCGTCGAGCATCGGCTCCATCAGCGGGGAGTGGAACGCGTGACTGACCTTCAGGCGAGACACCTTCCGGCCCGCCTCGCGCCAGCGCTCCGCGACCGTCTCCACGTCAGCGGTGATCCCTGAGACGACCACCGAGGTGGGGCCGTTGACCGCTGCGACGCCCACGGTCTCCGGCAGGTCCGCCGCGACCTCGTCCTCGGTCGCCTGGATCGCGACCATCGCGCCACCGGACGGCAGCGCCTGCATCAGCGCACCGCGCGCCGACACCACCTTCACGGCATCTGCCAGGGACCACACACCCGCCACGTGCGCGGCGGCCAACTCCCCGATCGAGTGCCCGGCCAGCACGTCCGGCCGGATGTTCCACGACTCGAGGAGCCGGAACAGCGCGACCTCGACCGCGAACAACGCGGGCTGCGTCACCCCCGTCTCGTTCAGCGCGTCGGCGTCCTCACCGAACAGCACCTCACGCACCCGCGGATCGAACGCGCCAAGGACCTCGTCCAATGTCTCGGCGAACACCGGGAAGCGGGCGGCCAGTTCACGGCCCATCCCCAGCCGCTGCGAACCCTGACCCGAGAACAGGAAGCCGATCCTGTGCTCATCGGTGACGCCCAGCACGACTCCGCTGCCCGGCCGTCCCTCGACGGCGTCGGTGAGTCCGGCCGTCAGGTCGGCCAAGTCATGGCCGACGACGGCGATTCGGTGCTCGAATCCGGACCGCGAGGTCGCGAGCGCGCGGGCGACCTCCGCCGGGTCGACGTCGGGACGCGCGGTCAAATGGTCGCGCAGTCGCACCGCTTGGTCGCGCAGTGCGCTCTCGGTACGGCCGGAGAGGAGCCACGGACCGGCCGGCGCCTCGGGGGTCTGGGAGGTCTGCGGCGTGTCGACGTCCGACGGGGACTCGATGATGACGTGCGCGTTGGTGCCGCTGAAGCCGAAGGAGGAAACTCCCGCCCGTCGGGGCCGGTCCGCCTGGGGCCACGCCTTGGCCTCGGTCAGCAGCTCCACGGCTCCCGCCGACCAGTCGATGTGCGGCGAGGGCTCTCCGACGTGCAGCGTCTTCGGCAGTACGCCGTGCCGCAGTGACATCACCGTCTTGATGACGCCGCCCACGCCCGCGGCTGCCTGGGTGTGACCGATGTTGGACTTCAGCGAGCCCAGCCACAGCGGCTCACCGGCACGGTCCCGCCCGTAGGTCGCGAGCAGCGCCTGCGCCTCGATCGGGTCGCCCAGCGTGGTGCCGGTGCCGTGTGCCTCGACCGCGTCCACATCGGACGGCGTCAGGCCCGCGCTGGCGAGGGCCTGACGGATGACCCGCTGCTGCGAGGGACCGTTCGGAGCGGTGAGACCGTTGGACGCGCCGTCCTGGTTGATCGCCGAGCCGCGGACCACCGCGAGCACCGGGTGTCCGTTGCTCCGGGCGTCCGAGAGACGTTCCAGTACGAGCATGCCGACGCCCTCGCCCCAGCCGGTGCCGTCGGCATCGGCGGAGAACGACTTGCACCGGCCGTCGGCGGACAGACCCTGCTGGCGGCTGAAGTCGACGAACGCGCCGGGCGTCGCCATGACGGTGGCACCACCCGCGAGCGCGAGCGAGCACTCTCCGGACCGCAGTGCCTGCGCCGCCAGGTGCAGCGCGACGAGCGACGACGAGCACGCCGTGTCCACGGTCATCGCGGGGCCTTCGAGGCCGAACGTGTAGGACACGCGGCCGGAGGCCACGCTGCCCGCGTTGCCCGTACCGAGGAAGCCCTCACTGCTCTTCGACACGCCGTGCAGCTGGGAGGCGTAGTCGTGGTACATGATGCCCGCGAACACGCCGGTCGCGCTGCCCCGCAGCGACCTGGGGTCGATACCGGCCCGCTCGAAGGCCTCCCAGGATGTTTCGAGGAGCAGCCGCTGCTGCGGGTCCATGGCGAGGGCCTCGCGGGGCGAGATCCCGAAGAACGTCGGGTCGAACAGGTCGGCGTCGTGCAGGAAGCCGCCCTCGCGGGTGTAGGAGCTGCCGTCGCGTTCGCCCGAGGGGTCGTAGAGGGCCTCCATGTCCCAGCCGCGCTCGGTCGGGAACGGGGTGATGCCGTCGGCTCCGTCGAAGACCAGTCGCCACAGGTCCTCCGGCGAGCGGACGCCGCCCGGGTAGCGGCAGCTCATGCCGACGATCGCGATCGGCTCGTCGGTCGCGGCCACGACCATGGTGGTGGGTGCCGCGACGACGGGGGCGCCCGCGAACTCCGTACCGATGAACCCGGCGAGTGCCGCGGGGGTCGGGTAGTCGAAGACCAGCGTGGCGGGCAGGCGCAGGCCCGTGGCCAGGTTGAGCCGGTTGCGCAGGTCCACGGCGGTCAGCGAGTCGAAGCCCAGCTCGGTGAATGCCTGGCCGAGCGAGACCGCCTCGGGACCGGCATGGCCGAGCACCGCTGAGGCCTGGGTGCGGACGAGGTCGAGGAGCACCCGCTCGCGTTCGTCAACGGCCAGCGACGCGAGGCGGTCGCGGAGCGCCGCGGCGGGGTCGCCTCCGCTCTCTGCCGCCCTGCGGGTCGTGGTCCGCACCAGACCGCTGAACACCGGCGGTATCGCCGGGAGTTCCCGTACGGCCCGCAGGTCGAGCCGCATCGGTACGACGACCGGGTCGGTCCCGCGGACGGCGGCGTCGAACAGCGCGACGCCCTCCTCGGCGGACAGGCCGGCCGAGGCGGACTGCGCCACCTTGGCGCCCATGCCGTCGGCCCACAGGCCCCAGGCGAGGGATGTCGCGGGCAGGCCCTGGGCGCGCCTGCGCCGGGCAAGGCCGTCGAGGAACGCGTTGGCCGCCGAGTAGTTGCCCTGACCGGTCGCGCCCAGGGTGCCCGCCACCGAGGAGAACAGCACGAACGCCGTCAGGTCGAGGTTCAGGTCGCGGGTCAGTTCGTGCAGGTGGTTCGCCGCGTCGACCTTGGGCCGGAACACGGTGTCGACCTGGTCCGGGGTCAGCGAGCCGATCGTGGCGTCGTCGAGCACACCGGCGGTGTGCACGACAGCCGTCACGGGGTATTCGGCGAGGAGCGCGGCCAGCGCGTCCCGGTCCGCGACGTCGCACGACGCGAAGGTCACGTCGGCGCCCTGCGCGAGCAGTTCCGCACGCAGTTCCTCGGCGCCTTCCGCCGTCGCCCCGCGCCTGCTTGCAAGGACCAGTCGTCCGACGCCGTGGCTGCCGACGAGGTGCCGGGCGACGAGACCGCCAAGGGCGCCCGACGCGCCGGTCACAAGGACCGAACTGTCCGGGCCGAACGCCGGTTCGGTGCCGGCCGCTTCCGGTCGCACCCGCGCCAGACGGGCCACGTACACCCGGCCGTCCCGCACGACGGCCTGGGGTTCGCCGGTCGCGAGCGCCGGCCGCCAGCCGTCCCCGTCCCCGCCGTCGTCGACATCCACAAGGACGAGGCGATCCGGGTCCTCCAACTGGGCGGACCGCACCAGCCCCCACACCGCGGCCGATGCCAGGTCCGCCACGTCGTCCTCGGCGCCCACGGCGACAGCGCCACGCGTCACAAGGACCAGCCGCGACGCCACGCACCGGTCATCGGCCAGCCAGCCCCGCACCAGCTCCAGGGCACTCAGCGTCCGAGAGCGCACGCCGTCCACGTCGCCGGACCCGCACCGCACCACGACGTCGTCCGGCAGCGACTCGCCCGCGTCGAGCGCCGATCGCACGGCGTCCCAGTCCGCGAACTCCGCCACCGGACCGGCGCTCCCGGCCGACACGGCGGCAGGCACCCAGTCCAGGCGGAACAGTGAATCCAGGCCCTGCCGCGACAGCGTCGCCGCCGTCACCGGCCGCAGCACCAGCGAGTCGATCGTGGCCACCGGGGCGCCGGAGCCGTCCGCGACCGCCAAGGACACCCCGTCCGGCCCTGCGGGCGTCAACCGCACCCGCAGCACCGTCGCGCCCGAGGCGTGCAGTCGTACACCCGACCACGAGAACGGCAGCTTGCCGGGACCGTCCGTCTCGCCCATCAGTCCGATGGCGTGCAGCGAGGCGTCGAGGAGCGCCGGATGCAGACCGAAGCCGTCCACTCCCGCACCGTCCGGCAGCGCCACCTCGGCGAACACCTCGTCGCCCTTGTGCCACGCGGCCCGCAGTCCCTGGAACACCGGCCCGTAGCCGAAACCGCCGTCGGCCATGCGGTCGTAGAGACCGTCCAGGTCCACGGCCTTGGCCCCGGCCGGCGGCCAGGCGCCCACGTCGGCCGACGGCGTCTCGGTGCTGCTCACGAGCGCACCGCTCGCATGCCGCACCCACAGGTCACCGCCGTCCTCCCGCGCGTGCACCGTCACCGAACGCCGACCGGCCTCGTCCACCACGCCGACCTGCACCTGCACCCGTACGCCACCGCGCTCGGGCACCACCAACGGCGCCTCCAGCGTCAACTCCTCCACCAGGTCGCACCCGACCTGGTCACCTGCGCGCACCGCCAGCTCGAGGAACGCCGTGCCGGGCAGCAGGATCGAGCCCTGGATCACGTGATCGGCCAGCCATGGGTGGGTCGCCACCGACAACCGTCCGGTGAAGATCTGCCCGTCCGAGTCGGCCGTGTCGACGAACGCGCCGAGCAGCGGGTGACCGGCCGAGCCGAGCCCCGCGGCCTCCAGGTCGCCTGCCGACACCCCGGCGTCCAGCCAGTAGCTCTGGTGCTGGAACGCGTACGTGGGCAGGTCGACTCGGTGCGCGCCACGACCGGCGAAGAAGGCTTCCCAGTCCACCCGTGCGCCCCATGTGCCCAGTTGGGCCACGGCGGAGACCAGCGCGGGCTCCTCGGGGCGGTCGTTCCGCAGCACCGGGACGAACCCGGCCTCCGGGGCCGACTCCTGGCCAAGGGCGGCGAGCGTCCCGCCCGGGCCGATCTCTACGAAGGTCGCCATGCCCTCGTCCACGAGCGTGCCGACGGCGTCGGCGAACCGCACCGACTCGCGCACGTGCCGCACCCAGTACTCAGCCGACGTCAGCTCCTCGGCGGACGCGCGGACGCCGGTCAGCGTCGACACGATCGGGAGCGCGGGCACCTCGTACGACACGCCCTTGAGCACCTCACGGAACTCGTCGAGCATCGGCTCCATGAGCGGGGAGTGGAAGGCATGGCTCACGCGGAGGCGGGTGACCTTGCGGCCCGCCTCGCGCCAGCGCTCCGCGACCGTCTCCACGTCAGCGGTGATCCCTGAGACGACCACCGAGGTGGGGCCGTTGACCGCTGCGATACCGACGGTCTCCGGCAGATCCGCGGCGACCTCGTCCTCGGACCCCTGGATCGCCACCATGGCGCCGCCCTCGGGCAGTGCCTGCATCAACGCACCACGCGCCGACACCACCTTCACAGCGTCGGCAAGCGACCACACACCGGCCACATGCGCGGCAGCCAGCTCACCGATCGAGTGACCGGCCAGCATGTCAGGGCGCACACCCCACGACTCAAGAAGCCGGAACAACGCCACCTCGACCGCGAACAACGCAGGCTGCGTCACCCCCGTCTCATTCAGCGCCTCAGCATCCTCACCGAACAACACCTCACGCACCGCCGGGTCGAACTCACCCAGCACGGCGTCGAGCGCCTCGGCGAACACCGGGAAACGAGCCGCAAGCTCACGGCCCATCCCCAACCGCTGCGAACCCTGACCCGAGAACAAGAAGCCCACACCACCCACGGCGACGGACCCGGCGACCAGTCCGGGGAACGGCCGTCCCTCGGCCAGGGCGGTGAGCCCGTCAAGGAGCGTCGTACGGTCATCGCCCACGACGACAGCCCTGTGGTCGAAGGCCGACCGCGTCGTCGCCAATGAGTAGCCGACGTCCAGCGCACCGGCTCCCGGCCGGCCCGCGCTCTCGCCCGTGACGTGCTCGCGCAGCCGGATCGCCTGCTCGCGCAGCGCCTCCGGGCTCCGTGCGGACAGTACCCACGGCAGGGCGCGGTCGGCCGGAGCACCGCCGACCGGGGCGGCGCCGCCGACCGGGGCCGGACGGCGGTCCTCGCTCGGTACGTGCTCGATGATGGTGTGCGCGTTCGTCCCGCTCACGCCGAACGACGACACGCCCGCCCTGCGCGGTCGGCCGAGAGCCGGCCACACCTTGGCCTCGGTCAGGAGCTCGACGTCGCCCGCGGACCAGTCCACGTTCGTTGAGGGCTCGCCGACGTGCAGGGACTGCGGCAGTACACCTTCCCGCATCGCCATGACCATCTTGATCACACCGGCTACACCGGCGGCGGCCTGCGTGTGACCGATGTTCGACTTGATCGAGCCGAGCCACAGCGGCTCACCGGTGCGGTCCTGACCGTAGG
The DNA here is from genome assembly GCF_042881845.1 of Streptomyces sp. NPDC058257. Lineage (NCBI taxonomy): Bacteria > Bacillati > Actinomycetota > Actinomycetes > Kitasatosporales > Streptomycetaceae > Streptomyces > Streptomyces sp. NPDC058257. The sequence continues at coordinate 93,533 of NZ_JBHVXJ010000017.1, read as the reverse complement.
TGGCAAGGAGTGCCTGGGCCTCGATGGGGTCGCCGAGCGTGGTGCCGGTGCCGTGCGCCTCGACCGCGTCCACATCGGACGGGGTCAGGCCCGCGCTCGCGAGCGCCTGGCGCATGACACGCTGCTGCGACGGGCCGTTGGGCGCGGTGAGGCCGTTGGACGCGCCGTCCTGGTTCACCGCGGAACCACGGATGACGGCGAGGACGGGGTGTCCGTTGCGGCGGGCGTCCGAGAGCCGCTCCACGAGGAGCATGCCGACGCCCTCGCCCCAGCCGGTCCCGTCGGCGTCGTCGGAGAACGACTTGCAGCGGCCGTCGGCGGACAGGCCGCGCTGGCGACTGAAGTCGACGAAGGTCGCCGGGCTCGCCATCACGGCGACGCCACCGGCGAGCGCCATCGAGCACTCCCCCTGGCGCAGTGCCTGGATCGCCCAGTGCAGGGCCACGAGGGACGAGGAGCACGCGGTGTCGACGGTGACGGCGGGCCCCTCAAGACCCAGTGCGTAGGCGACGCGCCCGGAGGCGACGCTGCCCGCCCCGCCGGTGCCGAGGTAGCCCTCGACGTCCGGCGCGACGGAACGCAATCGGGCCACGTAGTCGTGGTACATCACGCCCGCGAACACGCCGGTCGCGCTGCCTCGCGCCGTCTCCGGGGCGATACCGGCCCGCTCGAAGGCCTCCCAGGAGGTCTCAAGGAGCAGCCGCTGCTGCGGGTCCATGGCGAGGGCCTCGCGGGGCGAGATCCCGAAGAACGTCGGGTCGAACAGGTCGGCGTCGTGCAGGAAGCCGCCCTCGCGGGTGTACGAGGTCCCGATGTGCTCGGGGTCCGGGTTGTACAGGGCGTCCAGGTCCCAGCCACGGTTGACGGGGAACTCGCTGATGGCGTCGGCGCCGTTCAGGACGAGTCGCCACAGGTCCTCGGGCGAGTTCACGCCGCCGGGGTAGCGGCAGCTCATGCCGACGATCGCGATCGGCTCGTCGGTCACGGCGCCGGACTTGCGGGTGGGCGCCACGACGACGGGCGCGCCCGCGAGTTCGGTGCCGATGAACGCGGCGAGAGCGGCCGGGTTCGGGTGGTCGAAGACCAGCGTGGCGGGCAGGCGCAGTTCGGTGGCGGCGTTGAGGTGGTTGCGCAGTTCGACGGAGCTGAGCGAGTCGAAGCCCAGTTCCTGGAACGCGCGGCCGGGTGCGACGGCGTGCGCCGAGCTGTGGCCGAGCACAGCGGCGGCGGTGGTACGGACGAGGTCGAGCAGCGCCTTCTCGCGCTCGGCCTCGGTCATGCCGGCAAGGGACTGCGCAAGGGCGGTCCGGGCTGCGGCGGGGTCGACCGTCCTGCGCGCGCCACGCACCAGGCCGCGCAAGAGGTGCGGTACGGGGTGGGAGCGGGCCTGCTTCTGCAGAACCGACAGGTCCAGGGGAACCGGCGCGAGGAGCGCACGCCCTGTGGAGGTCGCCGCGTCGAACAGCGCCAGGCCCTCGGCCGCGCCGATCGGGATCGCGCCGCCGCTGGTGATCCGCCGTACGTCGGCCTCGTCGAGGCTGCCCGCCATGCCGCCGCCCGAGGCCCACAGGCCCCAAGCCAGCGAGGTCGCGGCGAGACCGATCGCGCGGCGGTGCTGGGCGAGCGCGTCCAGGAACGCGTTGGCCGCCGCGTAGTTGCCCTGACCCGCGCCACCGAACACACCGGCGGCGGACGAGAAGAGCACGAACGCGGACAGGTCCAGGTCGCGGGTCAGGTCGTGCAGATGCCAGGCCGCGTCGACCTTCGGCCGGAACACACCGTCGATCCGCTCAGGCGTCAGTGAGCCGATCGTGCCGTCGTCCAGCACACCTGCGGTGTGGACGACCGCGGAGATCTCGTGCTCGGCAAGCAGAGCCTTGAGGGCCTCGCGGTCGGCCACGTCACATGCCGCGTACGTCACTTCAGCGCCCTGCGCGACCAGTTCGGCACGCAGCTCCTCCGCGCCCGCGGCGGTGGCGCCGCGCCTGCTCACCAGGAGCAGGCTCCGTACACCTCGCTCCGCGACCAAGTGCCGGGCGACAAGACCGCCGAGCGTGCCCGTCGCACCGGTGAGCAGCACCGCACCCGAACCGAAGCCCGGGTCGTCCACCACGGACCGGCGGGCCCTGGCCAGGCGCGGCGCACTGGCAGCGCCCGCTCGGACCGCCAACTGGGGCTCACCGGTGGCCAGCGCGGACGGCAGTACGTCCAGCGAGACTGTCTCTTCATCGAGGTCGACCAGCACGATCCGGTCCGGGTTCTCCGACTGAGCAGAGCGCACCAGGCCCCACACCGCCGCCTGAGCGACGTCACGTACTTCTTCATCAGCTGTGGCACCGATCGCGCCATTGGTCGCGATGACCAGGCGCGACGCGTCGAACCGCTCGTCATTGAGCCAGGACTGGACCGTGTTCAATGCCCAGTGCGCCGCTTCGTGAGCACCGGCGACCGGGTCGGACCCGGAAGCAACGGGGCAGGGCAGAACCACGAAGTCAGGCAGTTCCGCCGACCCCGCAAGCGCCTCCAGGTCGGTCCACTCGACCGTCGGTACGTCTACCGGTACGTCGCTGTCGGACAGGGGCACCGACACCCAGTCGACGCCGAACAGCGCGTCATCGCGGTCGTCACCGGCGCCCTGCACCGGTGCGGCGGGGCGCAGTACCAGCGAGTCGACCGTGGCCACCGGAGCACCGGAGCCGTCCGCGACCGTCAGCGCCACTCCGTCAGCACCTGTGGGCACCAATCGCACCCGCAACGCCGTCGCACCCGAGGCATGCAGCCGCACGCCCGACCATGCGAACGGCAGCTTGCCGGGAGCGTCGGCCTCGCCCATCAGCCCGATGGCTTGCAGCGTCGCGTCCAACAGCGCCGGGTGCAGGCCGAAGCCCTCAGCCTTCACACCGTCGGGCAGCGCGACCTCGGCGAACATCTCGTCTCCGCTGCGCCAGGCCGACCGCAGTCCCTGGAACACCGGGCCGTAGCCGAAGCCGCCCTCGACCATGCGGTCGTAGTAGCCGTCCAGGTCGACGACCTCCGCGCCCGTCGGCGGCCACTCGACCAGCGAGGCCCCGACGGAGTGACCTGCCGCCCCCAGCACGCCGGTGGCGTGGCGGGTCCACGAACGGCCGTCGTCGGTGTCACCGGGGCTGGAGTGGAAGCTCAGCTCACGCCTGCCGGACGAGTCCTCGGCGCCGACCCACACCTGCACGCGCACCGAACCACTCTCCGGCAGGACGAGCGGCGCCTCCAGCGTCAACTCCTCGACCAGATCGCACCCGACCTGGTCGCCCGCCCGTACAGCCAGTTCAAGGAACGCCGTGCCGGGCAGCAGCACCGAGCCCAAGATCTCGTGATCAGCCAGCCACGGGTGGGTCTGGACCGACAGCCGGCCGGTCAGCAGCACCCCGTCCGTGCCGCCGAGTGTGACGGTCGCGCCAAGGAGCGGGTGCTCGGCGGCACCGAGCCCGGCCGCCGCGACGTTTCCGATGATCGGCTGCACGTCGGGCCAGTAGCGCTCGCGCTGGAAGGCGTACGTCGGCAGGTCCGCCCACCGTGCACTGTGACCGGAGAAGAACACCTCCCAGTCCACCCGGACGCCGCGCACGTGGAGCTGACCGGCGGCCGTCGTGGCGGCCACCGCCTCCGGGCGGTCGCCACGCAGCGTGGGTACGAAGGTTGCCTCCGGCGCGGACTCCTGGCCCAGTGCCGACAGCGTCCCACCCGGGCCGACCTCGACGAACGTACCCACACCCTCAGCGACGAGGGTGCCGACGGCGTCGGCGAACCGCACGGCCTCGCGCACGTGCCGCACCCAGTACTCCGGCGACGCCAACTCCTCGGCGGACGCGCGGACACCGGTCAGCGTCGACACGATCGGGAGCGCCGGAGCCTCGTACGAAATGCTTTCAAGGACCCGGCTGAAGTCGTCGAGCATCGGCTCCATCAACGGTGAGTGGAACGCGTGACTGACCTTCAGGCGAGACACCTTCCGGCCCGACTCACGCCACCGCTCAGCCACCGCATCCACATCAGCGGCGACACCGGAAACGACCACCGACGTCGGGCCGTTGACCGCAGCGATGCCCACCGTCTCCGGCAGATCCGCCGCGACCTCGTCCTCGGACGCCTGGATCGCGACCATGGCGCCACCCTCGGGCAGTGCCTGCATCAACGCACCACGCGCCGACACCACCTTCACAGCGTCAGCCAGCGACCACACACCGGCCACATGCGCGGCAGCCAGCTCACCGATCGAGTGACCGGCCAGCATGTCAGGGCGCACACCCCACGACTCAAGAAGCCGGAACAACGCCACCTCGACAGCGAACAACGCGGGCTGCGTCACCTCCGTCTCATTCAGAACGTCGGCATCCTCACCGAACAACACCTCACGCACCCGCGGATCGAACGCGCCAAGAACCTCATCCAGAGCCGCAGCGAACACCGGGAAACGAGCCGCAAGTTCACGACCCATCCCCAACCGCTGCGAACCCTGACCCGAGAACAGGAATCCCAACCGGCCAGGCTCATCAGCGACCCCTGCGACCGCCGCGCCGGTCGCCTGGCCCTCGGCCACGGCCGCCAGAGCGCTCAGCAGCTCCGACCGGTCCGCACCGACCACCACGGCGCGGTGCTCAAGCACCGCCCGCGAGGACACCAGCGCACGGCCCACGTCCGTCACGGTCAGCTCGGGAGCCGTGTCCGCGAAGGACTTGAGCCGCGCCGCCTGCTCCCGCAGCGCCTCGGCACTCCGCGCCGAAAGCACCCACGGCACAAGGCCGGAGTCGCGCACCGGCTCCGGAGCTTCGTCCTGCTCCACCACGGGAGCCTGCTCGATGATGGTGTGCGCGTTGGTGCCGCTGAATCCGAACGACGACACACCTGCCCGCCACGGCCGGTCCGCGGCGGGCCACTCGCGCTCGTCGGTGAGCAGTTCCACCGCGCCGGCGGACCAGTCGACGTGGGGCGACGGCTCGTCCACATGCAGGGTCTTGGGCAGCACGCCGTGTCGCATGGCCATGACCATCTTGATCACGCCCGCCACGCCCGCGGCAGCCTGCGTGTGGCCAAGGTTCGACTTGATCGAGCCGAGCCACAGCGGCCGGTCGGCGGGCCGGTCCTGGCCGTAGGTGGCGAGGAGCGCCTGCGCCTCGATCGGGTCGCCCAGCTTGGTGCCCGTGCCGTGCGCCTCGACCACATCGACGTCGGCCGGAGCCAGGCCCGCACTCGCAAGGGCCTGGCGGATGACGCGCTGCTGCGAGGGACCGTTCGGCGCGGTCAGACCGTTCGACGCGCCATCCTGGTTCACCGCCGAACCACGTACCACCGCAAGCACCTGGTGACCGTTGCGCTGAGCGTCCGAAAGGCGCTCGACGAACAGCATGCCGACGCCCTCGCCCCAGCCGGTGCCGTCAGCGCCGGCGGCGAACGCCTTGCAGCGACCGTCCACAGCGAGACCGCGCTGGCGGCTGAACTCGACGAACGAGGTCGGTGTGGACATCACCGTCACGCCACCCGCGAGGGCCAGTTCGCACTCGCCCCTCTGCAGCGCCTGCACCGCCAGATGCAGAGCGACCAGGGACGACGAGCAAGCCGTGTCCACCGTCACCGCGGGTCCCTCAAGACCGAACGTGTAGGACAGACGGCCGGAGGCCACGCTTGCGGCGTTGCCGGTCGCCACGTAGCCGCCCATGTCGTCGGCAGCCGCGCCGAGCACCCAGCCGTAGTCCTGCATGTTCGATCCCACGAACACGCCGACGCGCTCACCGCGCAGCGAGTTCGGGTCGACCCCTGCCCGCTCGAACGCCTCCCAGGAGGTTTCGAGCAGCAGTCGCTGCTGGGGGTCCATCGCAAGGGCCTCGCGCGGCGAGATCCCGAAGAACGCCGGGTCGAACGCGCCCACGTCCTCCAGGAACGCGCCCGAACGTGAATACGAGGTCCCCACCCCGTCGGGGTCGGGGTCGTACAGCGCCTCCAGATCCCAACCGCGGTCGGTCGGGAACTCCGACACCGCGTCCCCACCCGACAGGACGATGTCCCACAGCTCCTCCGGGCTCGACACACCGCCGGGGTACCGGCAGGCCATCGCCACGATCGCGATCGGCTCATCGGTCGCGCCGGAGACCGCGGTGGGAGTGGAGGCGGCGGGGACGATGCCGGACAGTTCGGTGCGCAGGTAGGCGGCCAGTACCGCGGCGTTGGGGTAGTCGTAGACCAGCGTGGCGGGCAGGGCGACGCCGGTGGCCTCGCTGAGCCGGGCACGCAGTTCGACGGCCGTCAGCGAGTCGAAGCCCAGCTCCCTGAACGCACGCGATGCCGAGAACGCGTCACCGGACGCATGACCGAGCACTGCGGCCGCCTCATAGCGGACCAGCTCCGTGAGCTGCCGCTCCTGCTCGGCCTCGTCAAGCCCCGCAAGGCGCTGCGCAAGCTCCGACATCCCAGCATCCGCCGACGTCGCCTCGAACGCGGCCCGCACCTCAGGCAGATCAGCAAGCAGCGCACTCGACCGCTGCGCCATGAACGTACCCGCGAACCGCTCCCAGTCCACATCAGCAACAATCACATTGCCATCACCCCGCTCAAGAGCTGTGGCCAAACCCGCAATCGCCACCTCCGGAGCCATCGTCGGCAGACCCCGACGCCGCAACTGCGCCGCCGCATCCCGACCAGCCCCCGCGACCATGCCACCACCACCCCAAGGGCCCCACGCAACCGCCGTCGCAGACAGCCCCACCGCCCGACGGTGATCAGCCAGAGAATCCAGATAGGCATTAGCAGCCGCATACGCGCCCTGCCCACCACTGCCCCACACACCAGCAATCGACGAGAACAGCACAAACGCATCCAACTGCCGCTCACCCAACAGCTCATGCAGATTGCGCGCACCCTCCACCTTCGCCGACAACACATCCGCGAACCCACCCAGATCAACCGGATCCAGATCGGCAAGAACACCGGAGCGCTCAATACCCGCCGCGTGTACGACCGCGGTGAGCGTCGGGATGCTCTCAAGGAGTCCGGCGACGGACTCCTTGTCCGTCATGTCGCAAGCGGCGAACGTGACACCCGCGCCCAGCTCTACGAGCTCGGCCTCCAACTCCGCGGCACCATCAGCGGCCCGTCCGCGACGGCTCACCAGCACGATGTGCTCGGCCCCGTGTCCCGCCAGCCAGCGCGACACGTGACCACCCAGGGCGCCGAGCCCACCGGTCACCAGTACCGTGCCGCGCGGCGTCCAGCCCGCACCGGAGGTGTCCGCGCTCATCGGCGCGGGCACCAGCCTGCGGCCGAGGATCTCGTTGCCGCGCAAGGCGAGCTGGTCCTCGCCGTTCGGTTCCGCGATGACGGACGCGAGAAGGTCTCCGGTCGTCTCGTCCTGCGCTTCGGGCAGATCGACGAGGCCGCCCCAGCGGGTGGACTGCTCCAGCGCCGCCACCCGGCCAAGACCCCACAGCATCGACTGCTCGAACCCGGCAACCGCATCGTCCGCGCCCGCCGACACCGCACCCGACGTCAGGCACCACAACGGCACCTCCGCCTCACCAAGCGCCCGCAACAGACCAACCGTGGCCGCCACACCCGCGGGCACAGTCGAATCGCCAGCATCGGCGAGTCCCAGCAGCGAGACAACGCCACTCAGAGCCGACAGATCGGCCAGCCGCTCCGCCCAGTCGACCGATGCCGGGTCCACCTGCTCGACCCGCACGTCCGCACCGTTGCGGACCAGGGCCTCACGAACCCACTCGGCACGGTCCTCGCCAACCGGCGCGACAACCAGCCAAGCACCATCAAGACGCCCGGACCCGGCAGCCACAGACCGCCACTCGACCCGATACCGCCACCCATCGACAGTCGAACGACCCTGCTGCTCCCTGCGCCACGCGGACAGGCGAGGCAGCACCGCACTCAGCGGAGCATCCGACGACACATCCAACGTACGGGCGAGGTCGGCGATGTCACCGTCCTCCACGACGCCCCAGAACCGGGCCTCCACCGGCGAAAGACGCTCGACGTCCATGTCGGCGGGGACGGCGTCCAGCCAGTAGCGCTCGCGCTGGAAGGCGTACGTCGGCAGGTCCACGCGGCGCGCGGCGCGACCGGCGAAGAACACCTCCCAGTCCACTCGGACGCCCCGCACGTGCAGCTGTCCGGCGGCGGTCGTGGCGGCCACCGCTTCCGGGCGGTCGTTCCGCAGCACCGGGACGAACCCGGCGTCCGGCGCGGACTCACGCCCCAGCGCGGACAGCGTGCCGCCAGGGCCGACCTCGACGAACGTGGTCACGTCGTCGTCCACGAGCGTGCCGACGGCGTCGGCGAACCGCACGGACTCGCGCACGTGCCGCACCCAGTACTCCGGGGAGGTCAACTCCTCGGCGGACGCCCGTACTCCGGTCAGCGTCGACACGATCGGGATCGTCGGCGCCTCGTAGGACACAGCTTCAAGGACGCGGCGGAACTCGTCCAGCATCGGGTCCATCAGCGGGGAGTGGAACGCGTGACTGACCTTCAGGCGAGACACCTTCCGGCCCGCCTCGCGCCAGCGCTCGGCGACAACCTCGACGTCGTCGGCCACACCCGATATGACCACCGAGTTCGGGCCGTTGACCGCGGCGACACCGACGGTGTCCGGCAGATCCGGGGCGACCTCGGCCTCCGTCGCCTGGATCGCCACCATCGCGCCACCGGACGGCAGGGCTTGCATCAACCGAGCACGCGCCGACACCACCTTGGCCGCGTCAGCCGGCGACCACACACCCGCCACGTGCGCGGCGGCCAGCTCACCGATCGAATGCCCGGCCAGTACATCGGGCCGCACACCCCAGGACTCAAGGAGGCGGAACAGCGCCACCTCGACCGCGAACAGCGCGGGCTGCGTCACCCCCGTCTCATTCAGGGCGTCGGCATCCTCACCGAACAGCACCTCACGCACCGCCGGGTCGAACTCACCCAGCACGGCGTCGAGCGCCTCGGCGAACACCGGGAAACGGGCGGCCAGTTCGCCCCCCATGCCGAGCCGCTGCGAACCCTGACCCGAGAACAAGAAACCCAACCGGCCAGGCTCATCAGCGACCCCTGTGACCACCGCGCCGGTCGACCGGCCCTCGGCCACGGCCGCCAGTGAGGCCAGGAACTCCGACCGCTCACCGGCGACCACTACCGCACGGTGCTCCAGCGCCGCACGCGATGCCACCAGCGCGCGGCCCACGTCCGCCACCGGCAGATCCGACGCCTCGTCCACAAAGGACTTGAGCCGTACGGCCTGCTCCCGCAGCGCCTCGGCACTGCGCGCCGAAAGCACCCACGGCACAAGACCGCCGTCAGGCACCGGCTCCGAGACTTCCTCCTGCCGCTCCACCACAGGAGCCTGCTCGACGATGACATGCGCGTTCGTGCCACTCACGCCGAACGACGACACACCCGCCCGCCACGGCTGGCCGGTCTCCGGCCACGGACGCGACTCGGTCAGCAGTTGCACCGCACCGGCGGACCAGTCCACGTGCGACGACGGCTCATCCACATGCAGCGTCTTCGGCAGCACGCCCTGCCGCATCGCCATGACCATCTTGATCACACCGGCCACACCGGCGGCGGCCTGCGTGTGACCGATGTTCGACTTGATCGAGCCCAGCCACAGCGGCCGGTCGGCGGGCCGGTCCTGACCATAGGCCGTGAGGAGCGCCTGCGCCTCGATCGGGTCACCCAGCTTCGTGCCCGTGCCGTGCGCCTCGACCGCGTCCACCTGCGCCGCGGAGAGCCGTGCGCTCGCAAGGGCCTGGCGGATCACCCGCTGCTGGGAAGGACCGTTCGGCGCGGTCAGGCCGTTCGACGCGCCGTCCTGGTTCACCGCCGAGCCGCGGATCACCGCGAGGACGGGGTGACCGTTGCGCTCCGCGTCCGAGAGGCGTTCGAGCACGAGCAGGCCGACGCCCTCGCCCCAGCCGGTGCCGTCGGCGGCGTCGGCGAACGCCTTGACGCGGCCGTCCGTGGCCAGGCCGCGCTGGCGGCTGAAGTCGATGAACACGCCCGGCGTCGACATCACGGTGACACCGCCCGCGAGAGCGATCGGGCACTCGCCGTGCCGCAGTGCGTGCACCGCGAGGTGCATGGCGACCAGGGACGACGAGCAGGCGGTGTCGATCGTCAGCGCGGGGCCTTCGAAACCGAAGGTGTAGGACAGCCGGCCGGAGATGACGCTCGCCGCGTTTCCGGTGCCGAGGTAGCCCTCGTAGCCGTCCGGTGCGCCGGTCAGCAGGCGTGCCAGGTAGTCCTGGCCGTTGGTGCCGACGAACACGCCCGACCTGCTGCCGCGGAGCGCGTGCGGGTCGATGCCCGCCCGCTCGAAGGCCTCCCAGGAGGTTTCGAGGAGCAGCCGCTGCTGCGGGTCCATCGCTGCGGCCTCGCGTGGCGATATACCGAAGAACGCCGGGTCGAAGTCCGGCGCGTCGTGGATGAAGGCGCCCTCACGGGTGTAGCAGGTCCCCTGCCGGTCGGGGTCGTCGTCGAAGAGTGCTTCCAGGTCCCAGCCACGGTTGGTGGGGAACTCGGATACGGCGTCCTGGCCGTCCTGCAGGAGACGCCACAGGTCCTCAGGCGACCGAACTCCCCCGGGGAACCGGCAGCCCATGCCGACGATCGCGATCGGCTCGGCCTCGCGGTCCTCGGCCTCGCGCAGCTTGCCGCGCGCCTCCTGGAGGTCCACGGAGGCTCGGCGGAGGTAGTCGAGGTACTTCTCCTCGTTGGACATGTCTTGGGACCCTTCAGGTGAGTTCATCGGCTCAGGACCTACCGAGTGGTTCGTCGAGCAGCGAGAGGAGTGGTGGAAGGAGCAGCGGGAGGAGCAGCGGGAGCGGCTCGTGCTCAGGAATTGCCGAGTTGTTCGTCGAGCAGCGCGAGCAGCTCATCCGCCGACGCGGTACGCGCGTCCGTTCCGGACTCGGCGGGTTCCGTGCGGTTGTGCGTTTCGTCCCACATGGACAGCAGGGCGCGGAGGCGGTCTCCCACACCCGCGCTCTGCTCGTCGTCCGGCGTGAGGAGGGACAGCGTGGACTCCAGGCGGTCCAGTTCGGTGTCGATGGTCGGTGTCCCTCCTCCGGGCAACCCTTCGAGGACGTACGCGGCGAGCGCGGACGGCGTGGGGAAGTCGAAGACGAGCGTGGCGGGCAGGCTGAGACCGGTGGTGGCGTTGAGGACGTTGCGGAACTCGACCGCGGTGAGCGAGTCGAAGCCCAAATCCTGGAACGCCCGGCCGGGTTCGACCAGCTTGGCGCCCTCGTGCCCGAGGACGGCGGCGGCCAGTTCCCGCACCATGTCGAGTACGGCGCGTTCGCGCTCAGGGCCGGACAGCGCGGTGAGTCTGGCCACCGCGTCGGCCGGATCCGACGCCTCGGCGGAACCCTGGGGGCGCTGCACGCCGGGCAGTTCCTGGAGCAGCGGGCTCGGCCGTACCGACGTGAAGGCCGGGGCGAACACGCTCCAGTCGACGTCCGCCACGAGGGCCGTCGGGTCGCCCTGGCGGACGGCCCGGTCAAGGGCGGCGACGGCCTGCTCGGGCTCCAGCGGGGCAAGGCCGCGGCGGCGCAGTTGTTCGCCGAGCTGCCCGTCGGCCATGCCGCCGCCGCCCCAGGGCCCCCACGCGACGGCGGTGGCGGGCAGACCCGCTGCCACGCGCTGTTCCGCGAGCGCGTCGAGGAAGGCGTTGGCAGGCGCGTAGTTGCCCTGGGCCGCCGCACCGAACGTGCCGGACACCGAGGAGAACATCACGAACGCCGACAGGTCCAGGTCGCGGGTCAGTTCGTCCAGGTTGGCCGCGGCACGGGCCTTCGGCCGCAGTACGGCGTCGAGCCGCTCCGGGGTGAGCGCGGACAGGACGCCGTCGTCCAGGGTGCCGGCGGCGTGTACGACCGCGTTGAGCGGGAATTCGGCGGGGACCGACGCGAGCAGGTCCGCGAGCGCGTCCCGGTCGGCGACGTCGCAGGCCGCGATGGTGACACGGGCGCCCAGCGCGGTCAGCTCCGCGCGCAGCTCCTCGGCACCGTCGGCCTTCAGTCCGCGCCTGCTGGTGAGCAGCAGGTGCTCGGCGCCCTTCGCCACCAGCCACCTGGCGACGTGCCCACCGAGCGAGCCGGTTCCGCCGGTGACGAGCACCGTGCCGGTGGGGTCCCAGTCGTCGAGGCGCGCCGATGACACCGGCAGGAGCCGTCGGCCATACACCCCGCTGGCGCGGAGCGCGACCTGGTCCTCCCCGTTCGTTCCGGAAAGGACGCCCGCGAGGCGGGCGCCGCTGCGCTCGTCCAGTGTGGCGGGCAGGTCGACGAGGCCACCCCAGCGTTCGGGGTGTTCGAGTGCGACGACCCGGCCGAATCCCCACACCATCGCCTGGTCGGGCCCCGCGGGTGCGTCGGAGCCGCCGATGGCGACCCCGCCCCGGGTGGCGCACCACAGCGGGGCGGCGAGGCCGATGTCGCTGAGGGCCTGGACGAGGGCGAGGGTGGGGTGCAGGCCACCGGAGGGCAGTTCGGGGTCGAGCGCGAACAGCGAGAGGGCACCCGCGACGGGCTCGCCGGTCGCTGTCCGGGCCTCGGCCGCCATCAGGGCCGCCAGGGATTCCCGGTCCACCGCCCCACCGGTCCGTACGGGAACCACTCGCGCCCCGTGCCTGCTCAGCGCGGCGGCGACGGATTCCTCACCGGCGCCGTCCCGGCTGACCACGAGCCAGGTGCCCGTGAGCGCCGCGGGGGGCTCGCTCACCGACTGCCAGGCGACGCGGTAGCGCAGGCCGTCGACCGCGGAGTTCTCGGCCTGTTCCTGCCGCCACGACGAAAGGCGGGGCAGTACGGAGCTGATCGGATCGTCGAGGGACACGGCCAGCTCGTCCGCGAGTTCACCGAGGTCCCCGTCGGCCACCGCCGCCCAGAATCGTGCGTCGACGGCCCCGGAGACGTCGCCGGAGGGCGCCGCGGCCAGGGTCGGCCAGAACCTCTGCCGTTGGAAGGCGTAGGTGGGCAGGTCGATGTGCGCGCCACCGGCGGTCAGCGCGGTCCAGTCGACGGTGACACCGAGTACGTGCAGCCTGCCCGCGGCCGTCGCCAGTTCGAGCGTCTCGGACCGGTCGGCGCGCAGCGCGGGCACGAACACGGCGTCGGGCGCGGTCTCCTGGCCGAGTGCGGTGAGCACTCCGCCGGGTCCGATCTCCAGGAACGTGTCCACGCCCTGGTCCCGCAGCGTGCCGACGGCGTCGGCGAACCGCACCGCCTCTCGCACGTGCCGCACCCAGTACTCCGGCGAGGTCAGCTCCTCCGCGCTCGCCCGTACTCCGGTCAGCGTCGACACGATCGGGATCGCGGGAGCCTCGTAAGAAACGCTTTCAAGGACCTGGCGGAACTCGTCGAGCATCGGCTCCATGAGCGGTGAGTGGAACGCGTGGCTGACGCGGAGCCGCGTCACCTTCCGTCCGGTCCCGCGCCAGCGCTCGGCGATGGCCTCGACGTCGGCGGCGACGCCCGAGAGCACCACCGACGTCGGGCCGTTCACCGCGGCGATGCCCACGGTGTCGGTCAGCTCCGGCAGGATCTCGGCCTCGGTCGCCTGGACCGCGAACATCGCGCCGCCCTCGGGCAGCGCCTGCATCAGACGGCCCCGGCTCGACACCACAGCGGCGGCGTCGGCCAGCGACCAGACGCCGGCCATGTGGGCCGCGGCCAGCTCGCCGATCGAGTGCCCGGCGAGGACCTCGGGCCGCACACCCCAGGACTCGACGAGCCGGAACAGCGCGACCTCGACCGCGAACAGCGCGGGCTGCGTCACCCCGGTCTCGTTCAGTGCCTCGGCATCCTCGCCGAACAGCACCTCACGCACCGCCGGGTCGAACTCACCCAGCACGGCGTCGAGCGCCTTGGCGAACACCGGGAAACGGGCGGCAAGTTCGCGCCCCATGCCAAGGCGCTGTGCGCCCTGGCCGGAGAACAGGAACGCCGGCCGGCGCCCCGCCGCGACACCGGAGACGAGACCGTTCGCGGTCCGCCCACCGGCGAGCGCGTCGAGGGCCGTGAGCAGCCCGTCGCGGTCCTGCCCGACGACGACCGCCCGGTGGTCGAGGGCGGCTCGCGTCTCCGCGAGTGTGCTGGCGACGTCGAGCGGGTCGAGCTCCGGGTGCGCCACGAGGTGGGTGCGCAGCCGTCCGGCCTGCGCCCGCAGGGCGTCGTCGCCCCGAGCCGATACCAGCAGTGGCAGCACGGACGGCTCCTGTGCCGTCTTCGGTACGGCGGTCAGGGTGACCGGCGCCTGCTCGATGATGGCGTGCGCGTTCGTACCGCTGAATCCGAAGGACGACACACCGAACCGGCGCGGCCGGTCGATGTCCGGCCACGGGCGGGCCTCGGTGAGGAGCTCGATGTCACCGGCCGACCAGTCGACCTGCGGAGTCGGCTCGGCGACGTGCAGCGTCTTCGGCAGCACACCGTGCTGCATCGCCATGACCATCTTGATGACGCCGCCGACTCCGGCCGCGCCCTGGGTGTGGCCGATGTTGGACTTCAGCGACCCGAGCCAGAGCGGCTGGTCGGCGGGCCTGTCCTGGCCGTAGGTGGCCAGGAGCGCCTGCGCCTCGATCGGGTCGCCCAGCTTCGTACCGGTGCCGTGCGCCTCCATGGCGTCCACGTCGGCCGACTCCAGCCCCGCACTCGCCAACGCCTGGCGGATGACGCGCTGCTGCGAAGGACCGTTCGGCGCGGTGAGGCCGTTGGACGCGCCGTCCTGGTTCACCGCGGTGCCCCGCACGACGGCAAGCACTCGGTGCCCGTTCCGCCTGGCGTCGGAAAGACGCTCCAGTACGAGCATGCCGACGCCCTCACCCCAGCCGGTCCCTTCGGCGTCCGACGAGAACGGCCTGCACCGGCCGTCGGCGGACAGGCCGCGCTGACGGCTGAAGTCCATGAACGCGCCCGGCGTCGTCATCACCGCCACGCCACCGGCGAGGGCCATCGAGCACTCGCCCGACCGCACCGCCTGCACGGCCAGGTGCAGGGCCACGAGGGACGAGGAGCACGCGGTGTCGACCGTCACGGCAGGTCCCTCGAGACCGAACGTGTAGGACAGCCGCCCGGACGTGACGCTCGCCGCGTTGCCCGTACCGACGTATCCCTCGACGCTCTCCTCGCTCGCGCCCAGGAGCGTGGCGTAGTCCTGGATGCTGGTGCCGGCGTAGACGCCGATGTCGCGTCCCCGCACCGAGTTCGGGTCGATGCCGGCCCGCTCGAAGGCCTCCCAGGTGGTCTCAAGGAGCAGCCGGTGCTGCGGGTCCATGGCAAGGGCTTCGCGGGGCGAGATCCCGAAGAACGTCGGGTCGAACAGGTCGGCGTCGTGCAGGAAGCCGCCCTCGCGGGTATAGGTGGTGCCCATGTGGTCGGGGTCAGGGTGGTAGATCGCGTCCAGGTCCCAACCGCGGTTTCCGGGGAACTCGCTGATGGCGTCGCCGCCGTCGAAGACGAGTCGCCACAGGTCCTCGGGCGAGTTCACCCCGCCGGGGTAGCGGCAGCTCATGCCGACGATCGCGATGGGCTCGTCGGTCACGGAGACGGTCGTACGGGTGCGCGCCGCGGCGACGGGTGTGCCCGCGAGCTCGGCGCCGAGGTGCGCGACGAGCGCGGCCGGCGTCGGGTAGTCGAAGACCAGCGTGGCGGGCAGGCGCAGCTCGGTCGCCGCGTTGAGCCGGTCGCGGAACTCGACGGCGGTCAGCGAGTCGAACCCGAGCTCCTTGAACGCGCGGTCGGGTACGACGGCGTGCGCCGAACTGTGGCCGAGGACCACGGCCACGTGACCGAGTACGAGGTCGAGCAGTGCCTTCTCCCGCTCAGCCTCGGTCAGCCCCGCGAGGGACTGCGCAAGCGCGGACGCGGCTGCCCCGGACTCGGCGGTCCTGCGGGCGCTGCCCCGGACCAGACCGCGCAGCAGGTGCGGCACCGGCCGGGAACGCGCCTGTCGTTGCAGTACCGGCAGGTCGAGGGGAATTGGGACCAGCGCGGCACGCCCCGTGGAGCCCGCCGCATCGAACAGTGCCAGGCCCTCGGCCGCGCCGATCGGCGTCACACCGGTCACACCGGTCACAGCAGTCACACCGGTCACACCGCTGCGGGTCGTCGGCTGCGCGTCGGCCGTCTCATCGAGGCTGCCTGCCGTGGCGTTCACATCCGCCCAGGGGCCCCACGCCAAGGACGTGGCGGGCAGACCGGCGGCGTGGCGGTGCTGGGCGAGCGCGTCCAGGAAGGTGTTGGCCGCCGCGTGGTTGCCCTGGGCGGGGTCACCGAGGATGCCCGCCGCCGAGGAGAACAGCACGAACGCGGACAGGTCCAGGTCCAGGTCGCGGGTCAGCTCGTGCAGATGCCAGGCCCCATCGACCTCGGGCCGGAACACGGTGTCGATCCGCTCAGGCGTCAACGAGCCGATCGTGCCGTCGTCCGGCGCACCGGCGGTGTGCATGGCGGCGGTGTGCACGACGGCGGAGATCTCGTGCTCGGCCAGCAGAGCCTTGAGGGCCTCACGGTCGGCCACGTCGCACGCCGCGTACGTCACCTCGGCGCCCCGCGCGACGAGTTCGGCACGCAGCTCCTCGGCGCCCTCGGCCGCAGCGCCGCGCCCGCTCACCAGCAGCAGGTTTCGTACGCCACGCTCCGCGACCAAGTGCCGGGCGATGAGACCAGCCATCGTGCCCGTCGCACCGGTGAGCAGGACCGGGCCGGAACCAAACCCGGGGTCGTCCGCCTCGACGGATTGCCGAACCCTGGTCAGGCGGGGCACGCGAACCTCTCCGGCCCGCACCGCCAGTTGCGGCTCACCCGTGGCCAGCGCGGACGGCACTGCGTCCAGCGAGGCCGTCTCATCGTCGAGGTCGACCAGGACGATCCGGTCCGGGTGCTCCGACTGAGCGGACCGCACCAGACCCCACACCGCCGCCTGGGCAACATCCCGGACGTCCTCATCGTCCGTGGCGGCCATCGCGCCATTCGTGACGATGACCAGGCGGGACGCGTCGAACCGCTCAGCTTCGAGCCAGGACTGGACCGTGTTCAGCGCCCAGTGCGCCGCTTCGTGAGCACCGGCGACCGGGTCGGACCCGGAGGTGACCGGGCACGGCAGAACCACGAAGTCAGACAGTTCCGCCGAGTCCGCAAGCGCCTCCAGGTCGGTCCACTGGACGGTCGGTGCGTCACCGTCGGGCAGAGGGGCCGATACCCAGTCGACGCCGAACAGCGACTCCCGGCTGCCCGGCCGCGACGGCTTCGCAGCCATGGGTCGCAGCACCAGCGAGTCGACCGTGGCCACCGGAGCACCGGAGCCGTCCGCGACCGTCAGCGCCACCGCGTCCACGCCGGTGGGCGACAACCGCACCCGCAGCGCCGTCGCGCCCGAGGCATGCAGCCGCACGCCCGACCACGAGAACGGCAGGCCGCCGGAGGAACCGTCGCCACCCGCAAGGCCGATCGCGTGCAGCGCCGAGTCCAGCAGCGCCGGGTGCAGACCGAAGCCGTCCACTCCCACCCCGTCCGGCAGCGCGACCTCGGCGAACACCTCATCGCCCTTGCGCCAGGCGGCGCGCAGCCCCTGGAACACCGGCCCGTAGCCGAAGCCGCTCGCGACCATGCCGTTGTAGTAACCGTCCAGGTTCACGGCGTCCGCGCCTGTGGGCGGCCACTCGATCAGCGAAGCTCCGTCGGAGCGCCCGCCTGCGCCCAGCACGCCGGTGGCGTGGCGGGTCCACGAGCGGCCGTCGTCGGTGTCACCGGGGCTGGAGTGGAAGGTCAGCTCGCGCCGACCCGACTCGTCCTCGGCACCGACCCACACCTGCACCCGCACCGAACCACTCTCCGGCAGGACGAGCGGCGCCTCCAGCGTCAACTCCTCGACCAGATCGCACCCGACCTGATCCCCCGCACGCACCGCAAGCTCGACGAACGCGGCACCGGGCAGCAGCACCGAACCCTGGACAAGGGAGTCAGCAAGCCACGGGTGGGTCTGGAGCGACAGCCGGCCGGTCAGCAGCACGCCGTCCGTGCCGCCGAGGGGGACGGTCGCGCCGAGGAGCGGGTGCTCCGCCGAACCGAGTCCGACCGCCGAGACGTCACCCATCATCGGCAGCACGTCGGGCCAGTAGCGCTCGCGCTGGAAGGCGTACGTCGGCAGGTCCGCCCACCGTGCACTGTGACCGGAGAAGAACACCTCCCAGTCCACCCGGACGCCCCGCACGTGAAGCTGTCCGGCGGCGGTCGTAGCGGCCACCGCCTCCGGGCGGTCGCCACGCAGCGTGGGTACGAAGGCTGCCTCCGGCGCGGACTCCCGACCCAGCGCCGACAGCGTCCCGCCAGGGCCGACCTCGACGAACGTACCCACACCCTCAGCGACGAGGGTGCCGACGGCGTCGGCGAACCGCACGGCCTCGCGCACGTGCCGCACCCAGTACTCCGGGGAGGTCAACTCCTCGGCGGACGCGCGGACACCGGTCAGCGTCGACACGATCGGGAGCACGGGCGCCTCGTACGACACCTCTTCAAGGACCCGGCGGAAGTCGCCCAGCATCGAGTCCATGAGAGGTGAGTGGAACGCGTGACTGACCTTCAGGCGAGACACCTTCCGGCCCACCTCACGCCAGCGCTCGGCGCTCATTTCGACGTCACCCGCGGCACCGGAAATGACGACCGATGCCGGGCCGTTGACCGCGGCGATACCCACGGTCTCCGGCAGATCCGCGGCGACCTCGATTTCCGTCGCCTGGATCGCCACCATCGCGCCACCGGAGGGCAGCGCCTGCATCAGCGCGCCCCGGGCCGACACCACCTTCACGGCATCCGCCAGCGACCACAGACCGGAGACGTGCGCGGCGGCCAGCTCACCGATCGAGTGCCCTGCCAGCACATCGGGACGCACACCCCACGACTCAAGAAGCCGGAACAACGCCACCTCAATCGCGAACAACGCGGGCTGCGTCACCCCCGTCTCGTTCAGCGCCTCAGCATCCTCACCAAAGAGGACTTCGCGTACCTGGGGAGCGAACTCCGCCAGCACCTCGTCCAGAGCCGCAACGAACACCGGGAAACGAGCCGCGAGTTCACGACCCATCCCCAGCCGCTGCGAACCCTGACCCGAGAAGAGGAAGCCCAACCGGCCAGGCTCGCTCGCTACTCCGCTGACCACGGCGCCAGTCGCCTGGCCCTCGGCCACAGCTGCCAGAGAGGCCAGGAACTCCGAACGGTCGGCACCGACGGCCACCGCACGGTGCTCGAGCACCGCCCGCGATGACACCAGCGCACGGCCCACATCCGCCACGGCCAGCTCGGGAGCCGTGTCCACGAAGGACGCGAGCCGCGCCGCCTGCTCCCGTAGCGCCTCGGCACTCCGCGCCGACAACACCCACGGCACAAGCCCGGAGTCGCGCACCGGCTCCGCGCCTTCCTCCTGCTGCTCCAGCGCCGGGGCCTGCTCGACGATGACATGCGCGTTCGTGCCACTCACACCGAACGACGACACGCCCGCCCGCCACGGCTGACCGGTCTCCGGCCACGCACGCGCCTCGGTCAACAGCTCCACCGCGCCGGTCGACCAGTCCACGTGCGAGGTCGGTTCATCCACGTGCAGCGTCTGCGGCAGCACACCCTCCCGCATCGCCATGACCATCTTGATCACACCCGCGACACCCGCGGCGGCCTGGGTGTGACCGATGTTGGACTTCACCGACCCCAGCAACAGCGGCCGATCTGCAGGGCGGCCCTGACCGTAAGTGGCGAGGAGCGCCTGCGCCTCGATCGGGTCGCCCAGGGTCGTGCCCGTGCCGTGCGCCTCCATGGCATCCACATCGGCCGACTCCAGACCCGCACTGGCCAGCGCCTGGCGGATCACCCGCTGCTGCGAGGGACCGTTCGGCGCGGTCAGGCCATTCGACGCACCATCCTGGTTGACGGCGGATCCCCGTACGACGGCAAGGATCTGGTGGCCGTTGCGCTGAGCATCCGAAAGGCGCTCCACCAGCAGCATGCCGACGCCCTCGCCCCAGCCGGTGCCGTCAGCGGCATCGGCGAACGCCTTGACACGACCATCCACGGCGAGACCGCGCTGGCGGCTGAACTCAATGAAGGCACCCGGCGTCGACATCACCGTCACGCCGCCGACCAGTGCCAGCTCGCACTCACCCTTGTGCAGGGCCTGGCTCGCCCAGTGCAAGGCCACGAGCGACGACGAGCACGCCGTGTCCACCGTGACGGCCGGACCTTCGAGGCCGAAGGTGTAGGACAAGCGGCCCGAGATGACACTCGCCGCGTTACCGGTACCCGCGTATCCCTCCACGCTCTCGCGCGAGGCCATCAACAAGGTCCCGTAGTCCTGGCCGTTGGTGCCCACGAAGACACCGGACCGGCTGCCTCGCAGCGAGTTGGGGTCGATGCCCGCCCGCTCGAAGGCCTCCCAGGAAGTTTCCAGGAGCAGTCGCTGCTGGGGGTCCATCGCAAGGGCCTCGCGCGGCGAGATCCCGAAGAAGCCCGGGTCGAAGTCCGCGACGCCGTCCAGGAAGGCACCCATACGGCTATAAGTGGTACCCGACTGCTCCGGATCGGGGTTATAGAGCGACTCCACGTCCCAGCCCCGGTCCGTCGGGAACTGCGACACAGCGTCCCCACCCCCGGCCACCAAACGCCACAAGTCCTCCGGCGACTCCACCCCACCCGGGAAACGGCAACTCATCCCGACGATCACGATCGGCTCATCAGCCACCATCGCCACCGGAACATTGGCCACGACATCGACCACACCACCCAGCAACTCCGCACCAAGATGCGCCGCCAACGCGACAGGAGTCGGATAGTCAAAGACCAACGTCGCCGGCAACGCCAACTCCGTCGCCGCATTCAACCGGTTACGCAACTCCACCGAACTCAGCGAATCAAAACCCAGCTCCTTGAACGCACGCTCGGCTCCGATGGCCTGCGCCGAACCATGCCCAAGAACCACCGCCACATGACCCAGCACCAGATCCAGCAGCGCCTTCTCCCGCTCCACGACAGACAGCCCCGCCAACGACCGCGCCAACGCAGACCCGGCAACAACCAGACCAGACTCCACCGACCTACGCGCAGCCCCCCGAACCAGACCCCGCAGAAGATGCGGCAACGACTGAGAACGCGCCTGCCGACGCAACACCGGCAGGTCGAGGGGTATCGGTACCAGCGCGGCACGCCCCGCCGAACCCGACGCGTCGAACAGCGCCAAGCCCTCGGCCGCGCCGATCGGAATCACGCCACTACGCGTCATCCGCCGCACATCAGCCTCATCGAGACTGCCCGCCATACCGTCGGCCGAGGCCCACAGGCCCCAAGCGAGCGAGGTCGCGGCCAGGCCAAGAGAGCGGCGGTGCTGGGCGAGCGCGTCCAGGAAGGTGTTGGCCGCCGCGTAGTTGCCCTGACCCGGGCCACCGAGGATGCCCGCCACCGAGGAGAACAGCACGAACGCGGACAGGTCCAGGTCGCGGGTCAGGTCGTGCAGATGCCAGGCCGCGTCGACCTTGGGCCGGAACACGGTGTCGATCCGCTCGGAGGTCAGTGAGCCGATGGTGCCGTCGTCCAGCACACCTGCGGTGTGGACGACCGCGGAGATCTCGTGCTCGGCAAGCAGAGCCTTGAGGGCCTCGCGGTCGGCCACGTCACATGCCGCGTACGTCACTTCAGCGCCCTGCGCGACCAAGTCGGCACGCAGCTCCTCCGCGCCCTCGGCGGTGGCGCCGCGCCTGCTCACCAGGAGCAGGCTCCGCACACCTCGCTCGGCGACCAAGTGCCGGGCGACAAGACCGCCCAACGTGCCCGTCGCACCGGTGAGCAGCACCGCACCCGAACCGAAGCCCGGATCGTCCACCACGGACCGCCGCACCCTGGACAGGCGGGGCACGCGAACCTCTCCGGCCCGCACCGCCAGCTGCGGCTCACCCGTGGCCAGCGCGGACGCCAGTCCATCCAGTGAGACCGTCTCCTCATCGAGGTCGACCAGCACGATCCGGTCCGGGTTCTCCGACTGAGCGGACCGCACCAGACCCCACACCGCCGCCTGAGCGACATCCCGGACGTCCTCATCGTCTGTCGCGGCGATCGCACCATTGGTCACGATGGCCAGACGCGACACGTCGAACTGCTCGTCACCGAGCCAGGACTGGACCGTGTTCAGCGTCCAGTGCGCCGCTTCGTGAGCACCGGCGACCGGGTCGGACCCGGAGGTGACCGGGCACGGCAGAACCACGAAGTCAGGCAGTTCCGCCGAGTCAGCAAGCGCCTCCAGGTCGGTCCACTCGACCGTCGGTACGTCACCCTCGAGCAGGGGAACCGACACCCAGTCGACGCCGAACAGCGCATCGTCGTCCTGACCGTCACCGGCGAGCTGGTCCAGCGACACTGGGCGCAGCACCAGCGAGTCGACCGTGGCCACCGGAGCACCGGAGCCGTCCGCGACCGTCAGTGCCACTCCGTCAGCGCCCGTGGGCACCAGCCGCACCCGCAGCGCCGTCGCACCCGAGGCATGCAGCCGCACGCCCGACCACGAGAACGGCAACTGATCGGCGTCGGCGCCCGTCATCAGCTCGCTCGCGTGCAGCGCCGAGTCCAGCAGAGCCGGGTGCAGGCCGAAGCCCTCAGTCTTCACCCCGTCCGGCAGCGCGACCTCGGCGAACACCTCATCGCCCTTGCGCCAGGCGGCGCGCAGCCCCTGGAACACCGGCCCGTAGTCGAAGCCGTCCATGGCCATGCGGTCGTAGTAGCCGTCCAGGTCCACGGCCTCCGCGCCTGCGGGCGGCCACTCGACCAACGAAGCCCCATCAGAGCGGCCTCCCTCACACAGCACACCGGTGGCATGCCGCGTCCACGCACGACCGTCGTCGGTGTCACCGGCGCTGGAGTGGAAGGTCAGCTCGCGCCGACCCGACTCGTCCTCGGCACCGACCCACACCTGTACGCGAACCGAACCGCTCTGCGGCAGGACGAGCGGCGCCTCCAGCGTCAGCTCCTCGACCAGATCGCACCCGACCTGATCCCCCGCACGCACCGCAAGCTCGAC
Organism: Streptomyces sp. NPDC058257; assembly: GCF_042881845.1. Lineage (NCBI taxonomy): Bacteria > Bacillati > Actinomycetota > Actinomycetes > Kitasatosporales > Streptomycetaceae > Streptomyces > Streptomyces sp. NPDC058257. The sequence continues at coordinate 70,457 of NZ_JBHVXJ010000017.1, read as the reverse complement.
GAACGCGGCACCGGGCAGCAGCACCGAACCCTGCACCACATAATCAGCCAGCCACGGATGCGACTGAACCGACAACCGGCCCGTCAGCAGCACACCATCCGTGCCGCCGAGGGCGACTGTCGCCCCAAGCAGCGGATGCTCGGCGGCACCGAGCCCGGCCGCCGCGACGTTTCCGATGATCGGCAGCACGTCGGGCCAGAAGTGTTCGCGCTGGAAGGCGTACGTCGGCAGCTCCACCCGGCGCGCACCTCGGCCGGCGAAGAACACCTCCCAGTCCACTCGGACGCCCCGCACGTGCAGCTGTCCGGCGGCGGTCGTAGCGGCCGCTGCTTCCGGCCGGTCGCCGCGCAGCGTCGGTACGAAGACTGCGTCCGGCGCGGACTCACGCCCCAGCGCGGACAGTGTGCCACCAGGGCCGACCTCGACGAACGTACCCACACCCTCAGCGACGAGCGTGCTCACGGCATCGGCGAACCGCACGGCCTCGCGCACATGCCGCACCCAGTACTCCGGCGACGCCAACTCCTCGGCGGACGCCCGTACTCCGGTCAGCGTCGACACGATCGGGAGCGCCGGAGCCTCGTACGAAATGCTTTCAAGGACCCGGCTGAAGTCGTCGAGCATCGGCTCCATCAACGGTGAGTGGAACGCGTGACTGACCTTCAGGCGAGACACCTTCCGGCCCGACTCACGCCACCGCTCAGCCACCGCATCCACATCAGTCGCGACACCGGAAACGACCACCGACGACGGGCCGTTGACCGCAGCGATACCCACCGTCTCCGACAGATCCGCCGCGACCTCGTCCTCGGACGCCTGGATCGCCACCATCGCGCCACCGGACGGCAACGCCTGCATCAACGCACCACGCGCCGACACCACCTTCACGGCATCAGCAAGCGACCACACACCCGCCACATGCGCGGCAGCCAGCTCACCGATCGAGTGGCCCGCCAGCATGTCGGGGCGCACACCCCACGACTCCAGTAGGCGGAACAACGCCACCTCGACAGCGAACAACGCAGGCTGCGTCACCCCCGTCTCATTCAGAGCGTCGGCATCCTCACCGAACAACACCTCACGCACCCGCGGATCGAACGCGCCAAGAACCTCGTCCAGAGCCGCAGCGAACACCGGGAAACGAGCCGCAAGTTCACGACCCATACCCAACCGCTGCGAACCCTGACCCGAGAACAAGAATCCCAACCGGCCAGGCTCATCAGCGACCCCTGTGACCACCGCGCCGGTCGACCGGCCCTCGGCCACGTCGGCCAGAGCGGCCAGGAACTCGGACCGGTCCGCAGCCACGATCACCGCACGGTGGTCCAACGCCGACCGCGTCGTCGCGAGGGAGTAGCCGACATCGACGAGCGCGTGCTCGTCCGCCACGGCCATCAGCCGCTCGGCCTGGCCACGCAACGCGCCCTCGTCGCCTGCCGAAAGGACCCACGGCACCGGCCCGCCGGCACGTACTGGTTCCGGAGCTTCCTCCTGCTCAAGCGCTGGGGCCTGCTCGATGATGGTGTGCGCGTTGGTGCCGCTGAATCCGAACGACGACACACCCGCTCGCCACGGCTGACCGGTCTCGGGCCAGGAGCGCTCCTCCGCGAGGAGCTCCACCGCGCCCGCCGACCAGTCGACGTGGGGCGACGGCTCATCCACATGCAGGGTGCGCGGAAGCACACCGTGACGCATCGCCATCACCATCTTGATCACGCCCGCCACACCGGCCGCGGCCTGCGTGTGACCGATGTTCGACTTCACCGAACCCAGCAACAGCGGCTCACCACTGCGGTCCTGGCCGTAGGTGGCGAGCAGCGCCTGCGCCTCGATCGGGTCGCCCAGCTTCGTACCGGTGCCGTGCGCCTCGACCACGTCCACGTCGGCCGGAGCCAGGCCCGCACTGGCCAGCGCCTGGCGGATCACCCGCTGCTGCGAGGGGCCGTTCGGCGCGGTCAGACCGTTCGACGCACCGTCCTGGTTCACCGCCGAACCACGCACGACGGCAAGGACCTGGTGACCGTTGCGCTGCGCGTCCGAGAGACGCTCGACGAACAGCATGCCGACGCCCTCGCCCCAACCGGTGCCGTCAGCACCGGCGGCGAACGCCTTGCATCGACCATCCTCAGCAAGGCCACGCTGGCGGCTGAACTCGACGAACGCGCCCGGCGTCGACATCACCGTCACACCACCCGCGAGCGCCAGCTCGCACTCACCGGTCCGCAGCGCCTGCGCCGCCAGGTGCAAGGCGACCAGGGACGACGAGCACGCCGTGTCCACTGTGACGGCCGGGCCTTCGAAGCCGAACGTGTACGACAGACGCCCCGAGGCGACGCTGGCCGCGTTGCCCGTCGCCACGTAACCGCCCACGTCCTCGGCGGCCCCGCCCAGGACATGGCCGTAGTCCTGCACGTTCGACCCGACGAACACGCCGACGCGCTCACCTCGCAGCGACGCTGCGTCGACCCCGGCCCGCTCGAAGGCTTCCCACGAGGTTTCCAGGAGCAGTCGCTGCTGGGGGTCCATCGCAAGGGCCTCGCGCGGCGATATCCCGAAGAAGCTCGCATCGAACCCGCCGACATCCGACAGGAATGCACCCGATCGCGAGTATGAGGTCCCTACCCCGTCCGGGTCGGGGTCGTACAGCGCCTCCAGATCCCAGCCACGATCAGTCGGGAACTCCGACACCGCGTCCCCACCGGAGAGCAACACCTGCCACAGGTCCTCCGGACTCGACACACCGCCGGGGTACCGGCAGGCCATCGCCACGATCGCGATCGGCTCATCGGTCGCGCCGGAGACCGCGGTGGGAGTGGAGGGAGTGGCCACGTCCGCACCCGACAGTTCGGTGCGCAGGTACGCGGCCAGCACCGCGGCGTTGGGGTAGTCATAGACCAGCGTCGCGGGCAGCGCCACACCTGTGGCCTGACTCAACCGGGCACGCAGTTCGACGGCCGTCAGCGAGTCGAAGCCCAGCTCCCTGAACGCACGCGACGCCGAGAACGCATCACCCGACACATGCCCCAGCACCGCGGCGGCCTCGTACCGGACCAGCTCCGTAAGCTGCCGCTCCTGCTCGGCCTCGTCAAGCCCCGCAAGGCGCTGCGCAAGCTCCGACATCCCAGCATCCGCCGACGTCGCCTCGAACGCGGCCCGCACCTCAGGCAGATCAGCAAGCAGCGCACTCGACCGCTGCGCCATGAACGTACCCGCGAACCGCTCCCAGTCCACATCAGCAACAATCACATTGCCATCACCACGCTCAAGAGCTGTGGCCAAACCCGTGATCGCCACCTCCGGAGCCATCGTCGGCAGACCCCGACGCCGCAACTGCGCCGCCGCATCCCGACCAGCCCCCGCGACCATGCCACCACCACCCCAAGGGCCCCACGCAACCGCCGTCGCAGGCAGCCCCACCGCCCGACGGTGATCAGCCAGGGAATCCAGATAGGCGTTAGCAGCGGCATACGCGCCCTGCCCACCACTGCCCCACACACCAGCAATCGACGAGAACAGCACAAACGCGTCCAGCTGCCGCTCACCCAACAGCTCATGCAGATTGCGCGCACCCTCCACCTTCGCCGACAACACATCCGCGAACCCACCCAGATCAACCGGATCCAGATCGGCAAGAACACCGGAGCGCTCAATACCCGCCGCATGCACCACCGCAGTGAGCGGGAACTCGTCGGGAACCGACGCCAGCACATCCGCCAGGGCGTCGCGATCGGCGACGTCGCAGGCCGCGATGGTGACAAGGGCGCCCAGCTCGGTCAGCTCCGCGCGCAGCTCCTCGGCACCATCGGCCTCCAGCCCACGCCTGTTGGTCAGCAGCAGGTGCTCGGCACCCTTGCCCACCAGCCACCTGGCCACGTGTGCGCCGAGCGCTCCGGTACCACCTGTGACCAGGACCGTCCCGCGCGGCGACCAACCCGCATCGGGCGCCTTGCCCAGCGGCGCGGGCACCAGCCTGCGCCCCAGAACCTCGCCGTCGCGCAGCGCAACCTGGTCCTCGCCATTGGACCCGGCAAGTACCGAGACCAGCAGATCACCGGTCGTCTCATCCTGCGCCTCGGGCAGATCGACCAAGCCACCCCAGCGGCCGGACTGCTCCAGCGCGGCCACCCGGCCCAGACCCCACAGCATCGACTGCTCGAACCCGGCAACCTCGTCGCCCGCACCCGCCGACACCGCACCCGATGTCACGCACCACAGCGGCACTTCGACATCACCGAGCGCCCGCAACAGACCAACCGTGGCCGCCACACCCGCGGGCACAGTCGAATCGCCAGCATCGGCAAGCCCCAACAGCGAGACGACTCCGTCCAGTGACGGCAACCCACCCAACTGCTCGCCCCAGTGGCCCACTTCCTGGTCCACGTACAGGACATGCACGTCCGCGCCGTTCCGCGCCAGCGACTCACGCACCCACTCGGCACGTCCCTCACCGGCCTCCGCGACAACCAGCCAGGCACCATCCAGGCGCCCAGCCCCAGCAGCCACCGACCGCCACTCGACCCGATACCGCCAACCGTCAACAGTGGAGCGTCCCTGCTGCTCCCTGCGCCACGCGGACAGGCGAGGCAGCACCGCACTCAACGGGGCGTCCGACGGCACGTCCAACGTACGGGCGACATCGGCGAGGTCACCGTCTTCGACGACGTCCCAGAACCACGCATCCGCCGGCGACAGCTGCTCGGTGCGCTCATCGGCCGGCACATCCAGCCAGTAGCGCTGGTGCTGGAAGGCGTACGTCGGCAGGTCGACGCGCCGGGCGCCACTGCCAGCGAAGTACGCGCTCCAGTCGACCCCTACGCCCCGCGTGTGCAACGCGGCAACCGCGCTCACCAGCGCGACCTCCTCCGGCCTGTCCGCACGCAACGCGGGCAGGAACACCGCATCCGGCGCGCCGCCAAGCCCCAGCGCGGACAGCGTCCCACCAGGACCGACCTCGACGAACACCTCCGCGCCCTGCTCACGCAACGCCACCACCGCGTCATGGAACCGTACGGGCTCGCGCACGTGCCGCACCCAGTAGTCGGGCGAGGCAAGCTCATCGGCGGTGGCCAGGTGACCCGTCAGCGTCGACACGATCGGGATGGCGGGAGACTCGTACGAAACGCCCTCAAGAACCCGACGGAAGTCCTCCAGCATCGGATCCATCAATGGCGAGTGGAACGCGTGACTGACCTTCAGCCGGGACACCTTCCGGCCCGCCTCACGCCACCGCTCAGCCACCACATCCACATCAGCCGCGACACCGGAAATGACCACCGACGACGGGCCGTTCACCGCGGCGATGCCCACGGTCTCCGGCAGATCCGCGGCGACCTCGACCTCCGTCGCCTGGATCGCCACCATCGCGCCACCGGAGGGCAGCGCCTGCATCAACCCGGCACGCGCCGACACCACCTTGACGGCGTCGGTCAGGGACCACACACCCGCCACATGCGCGGCAGCCAGCTCACCGATCGAGTGCCCTGCCAGCACATCGGGACGCACACCCCACGACTCAAGAAGCCTGAACAACGCCACCTCGACCGCGAACAGCGCGGGCTGCGTCACCCCCGTCTCGTTCAGCGCCTCGGCGTCCTCACCGAACAACACCTCACGGACCTCAGGCCCGAACTCCGCAAGCACAGCGTCCAGTGCCTCGCCGAACACCGGGAAACGAGCCGCAAGTTCACGACCCATCCCCAGCCGCTGCGAACCCTGCCCCGAGAACAAGAAGCCCAGCAGACCAACAGTGGCGGCGCCGCCCGTCACCACACCCGCCGCCTGTCCACCCTCGGCCAACGCGGTCAGAGCAGCCACCCTGCTCTCCGTGTCGTCCGCGATGACGACCGCACGCTGTTCGAGCGAAGCCCGTGTCGTCGCGAGGGAGAAGCCGACATCCACCGGGTCCAGGTCGACCATGCCGGAGAGCAGCCGCGCCGCCTGCTCCCGCAGCGCCTCGCTGCTTCGCGCCGAAAGGACCCACGGCACGAGGCCGACCGGCACTGAGGCAACGGGGGGAGCCGATTTCTCGGTCGCCGTGGCCTCCTCGGGCTCCGGGGCCTGCTCGATGATGGTGTGCGCGTTGGTGCCGCTGAATCCGAACGACGACACACCGAACCGGCGCGGTCGGTCGGTGTCCGGCCAGGGACGGGCCTCGGTGAGGAGCTCGACGTCGCCGGTCGACCAGTCGACCTGTGAGGTCGGTTCATCCACGTGCAGCGTCTGCGGCAGCACACCCTCCCGCATCGCCATGACCATCTTGATCACACCGGCGACACCCGCGGCGGCCTGGGTGTGACCGATGTTCGACTTCACCGACCCCAGCAACAGCGGACGGTCGGCAGGGCGGCCCTGACCATAGGTGGCGAGCAGCGCCTGCGCCTCGATCGGGTCACCGAGTGTGGTGCCCGTGCCGTGCGCCTCCATGGCATCCACATCGGCCGACTCCAGACCCGCGCTCGCAAGCGCCTGGCGGATCACCCGCTGCTGCGAGGGACCATTCGGCGCGGTCAGACCATTCGACGCGCCATCCTGGTTCACCGCCGAACCACGTACCACCGCAAGGATCTGGTGGCCATTGCGCTGAGCATCCGACAGACGCTCCACCAGCAGCATGCCGACGCCCTCGCCCCAGCCCGTGCCGTCAGCGGCATCGGCGAACGCCTTGACACGACCGTCCACGGCGAGACCGCGCTGGCGGCTGAACTCAATGAACGAGCCCGGCGTCGACATCACAGAGACGCCACCGACCAGGGCCAGTTCGCACTCACCCTTGTGCAGCGCGTTCACCGCCAAGTGGAGCGCCACCAACGATGACGAGCACGCCGTGTCCACCGTCACCGCAGGGCCTTCAAAGCCGTACGTGTACGAAAGGCGGCCGGAGATGACGCTCGCCGAAATGCCTGTGCCCGCGTATCCCTCGGCTTCCTTCTGCGCGGCCATCAACAGCGCCGCGTAGTCCTGACCGTTCGTACCGACGTAGACACCGGACCGGCCGCCTCGCAGCGAGTTCGGGTCGATGCCCGCCCGCTCGAACGCCTCCCACGACGTCTCCAAAAGCAGTCGTTGCTGCGGGTCCATCGCCGCAGCCTCGCGCGGCGAGATCCCGAAGAAGCCCGGGTCGAAGTCCGCGACGCCGTCCAGGAAGGCACCCATACGGCTATAAGTGGTACCCGACTGTTCCGGATCGGGGTCATAGAGCGACTCCACGTCCCAGCCCCGGTCCGTCGGGAACTGCGACACAGCATCCCCACCCCCGGCCACCAAACGCCACAAATCCTCCGGCGACTCCACCCCACCCGGGAAACGGCAACTCATCCCGACAATCACGATCGGCTCATCAGCCACCATCGCCACCGGAACATTGGCCACGACATCGACCACACCACCCAGCAACTCCGCACCAAGATGCGCCGCCAACGCGACAGGAGTCGGATAGTCAAAGACCAACGTCGCCGGCAACGCCAACTCAGTCGCCGCATTCAACCGATTACGCAACTCCACCGAACTCAGCGAATCAAAACCCAACTCCTTGAACGCACGCTCGGCTCCGATGGCCTGCGCCGAACCATGCCCAAGAACCACCGCCACATGACCGAGTACGAGATCCAGCAGCGCCTTCTCCCGCTCCACGACAGACAGCCCCGCCAACGACCGCGCCAACGCAGACCCGGCAACAACCAGACCAGACTCCACCGACCTACGCGCAGCCCCCCGAACCAGACCCCGCAGAAGATGCGGCAACGACTGAGAACGCGCCTGCCGACGCAACACCGGCAGGTCGAGGGGTATCGGTACCAGCGCGGCACGCCCCGCCGAACCCGACGCATCGAACAGCGCCAAACCCTCAGCAGAACCGATCGGAATCACGCCACTACGCGTCATCCGCCGCACATCAGCCTCATCGAGACTGCCCGCCATACCATCGGCCGAGGCCCACAGCCCCCACGCCAACGACGTGGCGGACAGACCGGCCGCTCGGCGGTGCTGGGCGAGCGCGTCGAGAAACGCGTTGGCGGCCGCGTAGTTGCCCTGACCCGCGCCGCCGAACACACCTGCGGCGGACGAGAACAGCACGAACGCCGACAGACCCAAGTCCCGGGTCAGCTCATGGAGATGCCAGGCAGCGTCGACCTTCGGCCGGAACACACCGTCGATCCGCTCAGGCGTCAGCGAACCGATCGTCCCGTCATCCAGCACACCCGCCGTATGCACAACGGCGGAGACCTCATGTTCGGCCAGCAGCGCCGCCACGGCCTCACGGTCGGCCACGTCGCACGCGGCAAACGCCACCTCGGCGCCCTGCGCGACCAGTTCGGCACGCAGCTCCTCAGCACCCTCAGCCGCTGCACCGCGCCTGCTCACCAGGAGCAGGTTCCGCACACCTCGCTCCGCGACCAAGTGCCGGGCGACAAGTCCGCCCAACGTGCCCGTCGCACCGGTCACCAGCACCGCACCCGAGCCAAAGCCCGGATCGTCCACCACGGACCGCCGCACCCTGGCCAAGCGCGGTGCGCTGACGGCACCCGCACGCACCGCCAACTGAGGCTCACCCGTGGCCAGAGCGGACGCCAGCGCGTCCAGCGAGGCCGTCTCCTCATCGAGGTCGACCAGAACGATCCGGTCCGGGTTCTCCGACTGAGCGGACCGCACCAGACCCCACACCGACGCCTGCGCCAGGTTCGGCGCGTCCTCCTCGGCCGTAGTGGCGATAGCGCCGTTGGTCGCAATGACCAGGCGCGACGCGTCGAAACGCTCGTCCGCCAACCAGGACTGGACGGCATTCAGCGCCCAGTGCGCCACCTCATGCGCACCGGTGACCGGATCGGACCCGGGGGTGACCGGGCACGACAGGACAACAAAGTCAGCCAGCTCCGCCGCCTCCGCGAGCGACTCCACATCGGTCCAATCGACCGACGGAACATCACCCTCGGACACGGACACGGACACGGATGCGGACACGGATGCGGACACGGGCACCGATACGGGCACCGGCACCCAGTCGACGCCGAACAGCGCGTCGTCGCCCTGACCGTCATCAGCGAACTGGTCCGACGACACCGGGCGCAACACCAACGAGTCCACGGTCGCGACCGGAGCGCCCGCCCCATCCGCCACGGCCAAGGCCACTCCGTCCGCCCCCGCAGGAGTCAGCCGCACCCGCAGCGCCGTCGCACCCGAGGCATGCAGCCGAACACCCGACCACGAGAACGGCAGGCCGCCGGAGTCACCGTCGCCACCCGCCAGGCCGATCGCATGCAGCGCCGCGTCCAGCAGCGCCGGATGCAGACCGAAGCCCTCAGCCTTCACACCGTCCGGCAGCGCGACCTCGGCGAACACCTCATCGCCCTTGCGCCAAGCCGACCTCAGTCCCTGGAACACCGGGCCATAGTCCAAGCCCAGCTCCGCCAACTCGCCGTAGATCCCGTCCAGGCCTACGGCCTCCGCACCCGTCGGCGGCCACTCGACCAACGAGGCCCCACCAGAACGATCACCCTCACGCAGCACACCCGTGGCATGCCGCGTCCACGCACGACCATCGTCCGCGTCACCCACACTTGAATGGAAACTCAGCTCACGCCGACCCGACTCATCCGCCGCACCGACCCACACCTGCACCCGAACCGAACCACTATCCGGCAGAACAAGCGGCACCTCCAGCGCCAACTCCTCCACCAGGTCACACCCGACCTGATCCCCCGCACGCACCGCCAACTCCACGAAGGCAGCAGCAGGCAACAACACCGCGCCCCGCACCACATAATCGGCCAGCCACGGATGCGACTGGACCGACAGCCGACCCGTCAGCAACACGCCATCCGTGCCGCCCACCGTGACAGTCGCACCCAACAACGGATGCTCCGCCGAACCCAGTCCGGCCGCCGTGACATCGCCGGCCGAGGGGAGCACGTCCAGCCAGAAGCGCTCACGCTGGAAGGCGTACGTCGGCAGATCCACCCGCCGCGCGCCACTGCCCTCGAAATAGGCGGCCCAGTCCACGTGAGCGCCCCGCACGTGCGCTTCCGCGATCGCGGCGGTCACCGCCGCCTCCTCCGGGCGGTCGTTCCGCAGCACCGGCACGAACCCGGCCTCCGGAGCCGACTCCTGCCCCAGTGCCGACAGCGTCCCGCCAGGACCCACCTCGACGAACGTGGTGACACCCTCGTCCACGAGCGTGCCGACGGCGTCGGCGAACCGCACCGCCTCGCGCACGTGCCGCACCCAGTACTCCGCCGAGGTCAACTCCTCAGCAGTGGCCAACCGGCCCGTCAGCGTCGAAACGATCGGGACCGCCGGCGCCTCGTACGACACCCCCTCAAGAACCCGCCGGAACTCCTCCAGCATCGGCTCCATCAACGGCGAGTGGAACGCGTGACTGACCTTCAGGCGAGACTCCTTCCGGCCCGCCTCACGCCACCGCTCAGCCACCACATCCACATCAGCCGCGACACCGGAAACGACCACCGACGACGGACCGTTCACCGCCGCAATGCCCACCGTCTCCGACAGATCCGCCGCGACCTCGTCCTCGGACGCCTGGATCGCCACCATCGCGCCACCGGAGGGCAGCGCCTGCATCAACCCGGCACGCGCCGACACCACCTTGACGGCGTCGGTCAGGGACCACACACCCGCCACATGCGCGGCAGCCAACTCACCGATCGAATGCCCCGCCAGCACATCGGGACGCACACCCCACGACTCAAGAAGCCGGAACAACGCCACCTCGACCGCGAACAACGCAGGCTGCGTCACCCCCGTCTCGTTCAGCGCCTCAGCGTCCCCACCGAACAACACCTCACGGACCTCAGGCCCGAACTCCGCAAGCACAGCGTCCAGAGCCTCGCCGAACACCGGGAAACGGGCGGACAACTCACGCCCCATGCCCAACCGCTGCGAACCCTGCCCCGAGAAGAGAAAGCCCACCAGACCGGCAACGGCGCTGCCCGTCACCATCCCGGCCGCCTGACCGCCCTCGGCCAGCGCGGTCAGAGCGGCAAGGCGGGTCTCCGCGTCGTCCGCGATGACGACCGCACGCTGTTCCAGTGACGCCCGCGTCGTCGCGAGGGAGAAACCGACATCCACCGGGTCCAGACCGAGCCCACCGGACAGCGCCCGCTCCGCCTGCTCCCGCAGCGCCTCCGCGCTGCGCGCCGACAGCACCCACGGCACGAACCCGACCGTCCCCGAGGCAACAGCGGGAGCCGACTCCTCGACCGCCGCGGCCTGCTCGACTTCCGGGGCCTGCTCGATGATGGTGTGCGCGTTCGTGCCGCTCACGCCGAACGACGACACACCGGCCCGCCAGGGCTGACCGGTCTCCGGCCATGACCGGGTGTCCGTAAGGAGCTCCACCGCACCCGCGGACCAGTCCACGTGTGACGACGGCTCGGTGACGTGGAGCGTCTTCGGCAGTACGCCGTGCCGCATCGCCATGACCATCTTGATGACGCCCGCGACACCGGCGGCGGCCTGGGTGTGACCGATGTTCGACTTGATCGAGCCCAGCATCAGCGGGCGGTCCGCGGGGCGGTCCTGGCCGTAGGTGGCAAGAAGCGCCTGCGCCTCGATCGGGTCGCCCAGCCTCGTACCGGTGCCGTGCGCCTCTATGGCGTCCACGTCGGACGGCGTCAGGCCCGCACTGGCCAGCGCCTGGCGGATCACCCGCTGCTGCGACGGGCCGTTCGGCGCGGTCAGGCCGTTGGACGCGCCGTCCTGGTTCACCGCCGAACCACGTACCACCGCAAGCACCTGGTGGCCGTTGCGCCGGGCATCCGAAAGGCGCTCCACGAGCAGCATGCCCGCGCCCTCGCCCCAACCGGTGCCGTCGGCGCTGTCGGAGAACGCCTTGCACCGGCCGTCGGGGGCGAGGCCCCGCTGGCGGCTGAACTCGATGAACGAGCCCGGCGTCGACATCACCGTCACACCGCCGACCAGTGCAAGGTCGCACTCGCCCTTGTGCAGGGCCTGTACCGCCAGGTGCAGGGCCACCAGCGAGGAGGAGCACGCCGTGTCGACCGTGACGGCGGGGCCTTCGAGGCCGAAGGTGTACGACAGGCGGCCGGAGATGATACTCGCCGAGATGCCGGTGCCCGCGTATCCCTCGACTTCCTCCTGCGCGGCCATCAGCAGCGCCGCGTAGTCCTGGCCGTTGGTGCCGACGAACACGCCCGACCTGCTGCCGCGCAGCGATGCCGGGTCGATGCCCGCCCGCTCGAACGCCTCCCAGGAGGTCTCAAGGAGCAGCCGCTGCTGGGGGTCCATCGCCGCGGCCTCACGCGGGGAGATCCCGAAGAAGCCGGGGTCGAACTCCGTCGCGTCGTACAGGAACCCGCCTTCGCGGGCGTAGGTGGTGCCCGTGTGGTCGGGGTCCGCGTCGTAGAGCGACTCCAGGTCCCAGCCGCGGTCGGCGGGGAACCCGGCGACCGCGTCCGCACCGGACTCGACAAGACGCCACAGGTCCTCCGGCGACTCGACACCACCGGGGAAACGGCAGCTCATGCCGACGATCGCGATCGGCTCGCTGTCCTTCTCCTCGACCTCACGGAGACGTTGCTTCGTCTGCCGCAGGTCCGCGGTCAGGCGCTTCAGATAGTCGAGGACCTTGTCGTCGGTCGGCATGTGCTTGATACCCCTCTGGGTGAGAGTCCGGGCCCGTCTTGATGAGAGTCCGCACCGGGCAGCTCAGGTCAGGTCAGGTCGTCGGGTCAGATCAGGTCAGATCAGGTTGGTGAGAGTCCGTACCCGCTGGTCAGGACCTTCCGAGTTCGTCGTCGATGATGTCGAAGACGTCGTCGAGGGTTGCCGAGGTCAAGTCGTCCGCCGCGGGCTCGGGTTCGCTCTCGTCCCAGGTGGACAGGAGCGAGCGCAGCCGCAGCCGGATGTCCCCGGCCAGAGCGTCGTCCGGGTCGAGTTTGGAGATGGTGACCGTCAGCTTGTTCAGCTCGCTGAGCACCGCGGCGGCCGGTGTGCCGTCGCCTGCGAGCACTGTTGTCCGGAGGTGGGCCGCGAGTGCCGCCGGGTTCGGATGGTCGAACACCAGAGTGGCGGGCAGTCGCGAGTCGACTTCGGCGTCGAGCCTGTTGCGCAGTTCCACGGCGGTGAGTGAGTCGAAGCCGAGCTCCTTGAACGCCCGATCCGCCTCGACGGCGTCCGGTCCGGGGAAGCCGAGCACGGCCGCGGTGTGGGTGCGGACGAGCTGTACGAGGGTCCGGTCCTGCTCCGCCTCGGTGAGGCCGGCGAGTCGCTGGGCCAGCGGGACCGCGCCGTAGCCGTCGCCGGACCGTGCGGCCCTGCGGGCGGGTGCCGGAACCAGGCCGCGCAGCAGCGGCCGTACCTGCTCCGGGTGGGCCCGCAGCGCGGCCAGGTCGATCGCGGCGGGCACCGCGGTCGCGGCGCCGGTCGAGTGCGCCGCGTCGAACAGTGCCATGCCGTCCGCGGAGGACAGCGGGGTCATGCCGCCCCTCGCCATCCGCTGTACGTCGGCGTCGTCGAGGTGCCCTGTGATGCCGCTGGCCTCGGCCCACAGGCCCCAGGCGAGCGATGTGGCGGGCAGCCCGGCGGCCCTGCGGTGCTGTGCGAGTGCGTCGAGGAACGCGTTGGCGGCAGCGTAGTTGCCCTGGCCAGGGCCGCCGAACACCCCGGCGGCGGCGGAGAACAGTACGAACGCCGTGAGGTCCGTCCCCAGGGTCAGTTCGTGCAGGTGCAGCGCGGCATCGGCCTTCGGCCCGAACACCGTATCGACGTGCTCCGGGGTCAGGGACTCGATGATGCTGTCGTCGAGGACGCCCGCCGTGTGCACGACCGCGGTCACGGGGTGTTCGGCAAGGAGCGTGGCGACCGCGCCGCGGTCGCTGACGTCGCACGCCACGACGGTGACGCGCGCGCCCAGTTCGGCCAGTTCCCGGCGCAGTTCCTCCGCGCCCGGTGTGGCCGGGCCGCGCCTGCCGGTCAGTACCAGGTCCCGGACTCCGTGGCGGGTGACGAGGTGCCGTGCGGTCACGCCGCCGAGCACCCCGAGACCACCGGTGATCAGCACGGTGCTTTCGGGGGTGAACGCCGTCCGCTCGGGGGCGTCGGCCGGAGCGGCGAGCCGCGTGAGCCTGGCCACCGTGGCGGTGCCGTTCCTGATGACCACCTGCGGTTCCCCGGTCGCCACGGCGGCGGGCAGCCTGCGCAGCGACTTCCCGTTCCCGGCCGTGTCGGCCAGGTCGTCCACGTCGGCGAGGACGAACCGCTCCGGGTGTTCCGACTGTGCCGATCGCACCAGGCCCCACGCGGGAGCGCGCACCAGGTCCGGTACGGCCTCGTCAGGTCCCGCCGGTACCGCGCCGCTCGTCAGGAACACGAGCCGCGATGCGGCGAACCGGTCGTCCGCGAGCCAGGATTGGAGCAGGTCGAGGGTGTGGTGCGTGGCCTCCCGGGGGGTTGTCGCGCCCTCGCCGGGTGTCACGGCCACGCAGCGCGGTACGGGCGCGCCCGCGTCGACGGCGGTCAGGAGCGCGGCGAGGTCTGCGTGTTCGTCCACCGGTTCGCCTGCCGCGGTGAGCGCGTGGGCGAGACGGGCGGTGTCGTCGCCGAGGACCGCCCAGGTGCCGGTTTCGGGTGCGGCGTCCGGCATCGGCACCCACTTCACCTCGAACAGCGAGTCGCGGTGCGCGGAGCGTGCGGCGTTGAGCTGGTCGGCGGAGAGGGGGCGCAGGCTCAGCTCGTCGACGGCGGCGACCGGCTCGCCGGAACCGTCGGCGACGAGCACAGCCACGGAGTCCACGCCGAGCGGCGTCAACCGGACCCGAAGCGCCGTCGCCCCGGTCGCGAGGAGTCGCACTCCGGCCCACGAGAACGGCAGCCCGTCCGAGCTCGCCCTGAGCCCGACGGCTTGCAGCGCGGCGTCCAGTAGAGCCGGGTGCAGGCCGAAGTTCTCGTCGGCGAGGCCGTCCGGCAGCGTCACTTCGGCGAACACCTCGTCGCCCTTGCGCCAGGCGGCGCGCAGGCCCTGGAAGGCGGGGCCGTGGTCGAGGCCGGAGGCGGCGACGGCGGCGTGGTGACTGTCCAGGTCGACGGGTTCGGCTTCGCTCGGCGGCCAGACGACGAGGTCGTCGGTGACGGGGTGGGCTTCGGCCGTCAGGGTGCCGGTGGCGTGGCGGGTCCACTCCCCGCCCTCGTCCCTTCGGGAGTCCACGGTGAAGGTCCGGCTGCCGGAGCCCGATGCGTCCGTCGCGCCCGACGCGTCGGGGCCGTCGAGGCTGAGCCGTATCTGGACGCCGTCCCGTTCGGGCAGCACCAGGGGCGCTTCGAGGACAAGGTCGTCCAGGGACGCGCAGCCGACGTGGTCGCCGGCGCGCAGTGCGAGCTCCACGTAGGCCGCGCCGGGGAGCACCGCGGTGTCAAGGACGCGGTAGTCGGCGAGCCAGGGGTGCGTACGCAGGGACAGCCTGCCGCTGAACACGAGGCCCTCGGAGTCCGCGAGTTCGGTGACGGCCGCGAGCAGGGGGTGGTCCACACGGCCGAGGCCTGCCGATGTCACGTCACCGGACGCGATGTGCGCCGTCGTGGGCCAGAAGCGCAGGCGCTGGAACGGGTACGTGGGCAGGTCCACGCGCCGGGCTTCGGGGAGTGGCAGGGCTACCCGGCCGCCGCGCACGAACAGCCTGCTCGCCGAGTTGAGGAGCCGGTCCTTGCCGCCGTCGCCGCGCCGCAGCGAGCCGACCACGAGGCCGTCGGTACCGGCCAGTTCGCCGAGCCCCGCCACCAGGACCGGGTGCGGGCTGACCTCGACGAAGGTGGTGAAGCCTTCCGCCACCAGGGTGGAGACGGAGTCCGCGAACTCCACCGTCCGCCGCAGGCTGCGGTACCAGTACGAGGCGTCCAGGTCACGGGTGTCCAGCCAGCCGCCGGTCAGCGGCGAGTAGTACGGCACGTCGCCGGAGCGCGGCGCCACGTCCGCCAGGCCCTCCAGGATCTCCGCCTCGACCTGTTCGACGTGGTGGGAGTGCGGGGCGTAGTCCGCCTGGACCCGCCGCGCCCATACGCCCTGTTCGGCGCAGACCTCCATCAGCTCGTCAAGGGCGGCGACATCACCGGAGACGACGACCGACGCGGGGCCGTTCACCACGCCGACGGCGAGCTGTCCGTCCCACCGCGCGAGGAGTTCCCGTACGTCGTCCACGCCGAGCGCGACCGAGACCATGCCGCCCTGGCCCGCGAGGGCGGTCAGGGCCTTGCTCCGCAGGACGGCGAGGCGTGCCGCGTCCTTCAGGGACAGGGCGCCCGCGACGCACGCCGCGGCGATCTCGCCCTGGGAGTGACCGAGTACGGCGCTGGGCTCGACGCCCCAGGACCGCCATGTGGCGGCGAGCGACACCATCACGGCGAACAGGGCGGGCTGGACGACGTCGAGACGCTCCATCAGGGCGGGGTCCTGGATCGCGTCGAGGAGCGACCAGTCGACGTACTCGCCCAGTGCTTGCGCGCACTCCTCCATCCGCGTACGGAACACCGGTGAGGAGTCCAGGAGTTCCAGGGCCATGCCGACCCACTGCGTGCCGTGGCCGGGGAACACGAACACCGTTCCGGTGCCGCGGTTCCCGGCCGTTCCGGTCACGACGTTCGGCGCCTCGCGGCCTTCGGCCAGGGCGGTGAGGCCGGTGCTGAACTCCTCTCGGCCGAGGCCCACCACGACGGCCCGGTGGTCGAACACCGAGCGCGACCGCAGCGTGTGGGCGATGTCGGCGACCGACACGGTCGTGTCGGCGCCTTCGAACTCCGCGCGGAGGCGGGACGCCTGTTCCTGGAGTGCTTCGGCGGATCGCGCCGAGAGGACCCACGGGACCACGCCCGGCTCTCCCGGCTCCCCCGGCTCGTTTTCGGGAGACGTCGTCTCGGGGGCCTGCTCGATGATGGTGTGCGCGTTCGTTCCGCTGAACCCGAACGACGACACGCCCGCTCGCCACGGCCGGTCCACGGCGGGCCACTCGCGCCGGTCGGTGAGCAGTTCCATCGCTCCGGCCGACCAGTCCACGTGCGACGACGGTTCGGTGACGTGCAGCGTCCGCGGCAACACGCCGTGCCGCATCGCCATGACCATCTTGATCACACCGGCGACACCCGCGGCGGCCTGAGTGTGACCGATGTTCGACTTCACCGAGCCCAGCAACAGCGGCCGGTCATCAGGGCGGCCCTGGCCGTAGGTGGCGAGCAGGGCCTGGGCCTCGATGGGGTCGCCGAGGGTGGTGCCGGTGCCGTGCGCCTCGACCGCGTCCACGTCGGACGGCGTGAGGCCCGCGCTGGCGAGGGCCTGGCGGATGACGCGCTGCTGCGAGGGGCCGTTCGGGGCGGTCAGGCCGTTGGACGCGCCGTCCTGGTTGACGGCTGATCCCCGTACGACGGCGAGCACTTGGTGGCCGTTGCGCCGGGCGTCGGAAAGACGCTCGACGATGAGCATGCCGACGCCCTCGCCCCACCCGGTGCCGTCGGCGCTGTCCGAGAAGGCCTTGCAGCGGCCGTCCACGGACAGTCCGCGCTGTCGGCTGAACTCGATGAACGCGCCCGGCGTCGACATCACCGTCACGCCCCCCGCGAGGGCCAGTTCACACTCCCCCGACCGCAGCGCCTGCGCCGCCAGGTGCAGGGCGACCAGGGACGACGAGCACGCCGTGTCCACCGTCACCGCGGGGCCTTCGAGTCCGAACGTGTACGACAGGCGGCCGGACATGACGCTCGCCGCGCTGCCCGTCGCCACATGCCCGCCCACGTCCTCGACGGCATCGCCGAGTACGAGCCCGTAGTCCTGCACGTTCGAGCCGACGAACACGCCGACCCGCTCGCCGCGGACCGAGTTCGGGTCGATGCCCGCCCGCTCGAACGCCTCCCAGGAGGTTTCGAGGAGCAGCCGCTGCTGCGGGTCCATCGCGAGGGCCTCACGCGGTGAGGTCCCGAAGAAGGTCGCGTCGAAGTCCGCCACACCGTCGAGGAATGCGCCCCTGCGCGAGTAGGTCGTGCCGATGCCCGCGGGGTCCGGGTCGTACAGGGCATCCAGGTCCCAGCCGCGGTCGGCCGGGAAGTCCGTCACCGCGTCCCCGTCCGACAGGAGCACCTGCCACAGGTCCTCCGGGCTGGTGACGCCGCCGGGGTACCGGCACGTCATCGCCACGATCGCGATGGGTTCGTCGGTCACGACCTGCGGTGCGGTGTCCGGTGTCGGTGCCAGGGGCGACTCGCCGTACGGTTCCAGGACCGCCGACAGCAGATGGTCGGCGAGCACGGCGGGGGTGGGGTAGTCGAAGACCACGGTCGCGGGCAGGGTCAGGCCCGACGCGGCAGCGAGGCCGTTGCGCAGTTCCACGGCGGTCAGCGAGTCGAAGCCCAGGTCTCGGAAGGCCCGTTCGGGATCGACGGCTCCGGCCGTGGTGTGCCCCAGGACGGTGGCCGCCTGCGCCACCACCAGGCCGCGTACGAGTTCGCCCTGCTTCGCCGCGTCAAGGCCGGTGAGCCGGCCCCGCAGCTGCGCCCCTTCCTGCTCGGACCCGTTCGCCCCCGCGGACGCGGCAGACCCGTCGGCCTCGGCGGTCCGGCCCGCGATCGCGTCTCGTGCTTCGGCGAGGTCGGCGAGCAGCGGGCTCGGCCTGCCGATGGTGAACGCGGGAGCGAACCGTGCCCAGTCGACGTCCACCACGACGGTGCTCGCCGTGCCGCCGCCGACCGCGTCGGCGATGGCGCCCACCGCGAGTTCGGGCTCAAGCGCCAGGAGCCCGCGCCGGGAGAGTTGCCGCTGCGCCTCGTCGTCGGCCATGCCGCCACCGCCCCAGGGACCCCAGGCCACAGCTGTGCCCGGCAGGCCGTGCGCGGTGCGGTGCTCGGCGAGGGCGTCGAGGTAGGCGTTGGCCGCGCTGTAGCCGACCTGGCCGCCGCTGCCCCAGATACCGGCGATCGAGGAGTAGGTGAGGAACGCGTCGAGCGGTGTGTCGGCGAGCAGTTCGTGCAGATGCGCAGCGCCCGCCACCTTGGCACCGACCACGTCCGCGAAGCGCGCGAGGTCGGTGGCCCCGACCGGGGTGCTGTCGTTGAGTCCCGCCGTGTGTACGACGGCGTCGACCTGGTCTCCGGCGGCGGCCAGGCCGTCGAGCAGGGCCGCGAGCCCGCCCCGGTCGGCGATGTCGACGGCGGCGACCGTGACGCGTGCGCCGAGGCCGACGAGTTCGGCCTCCAACTCCGCCGCCCCCTCGGCCTCGTTGCCGCGACGGCTCACCAGGACGAGGTGCTCGGCGCCGTGCGCCGCGGACCAGCGCGCGGCCCTGGCACCCAGGGCGCCCAGGCCGCCGGTGACAAGGACCGTGCCGCGCGGCGTCCAGCCGGTGCCGGAGTCCGGTGCCACCGGGTCGGCCCGGCGGACGCGGCGTGCGAACACACCGGATCCACGTACGGCGACCTGGTCCTCCGCCCCGCCGAGCAGCCCGCACAGCCGTGCGACCGCCCGCTCGTCCACCGTCTCCGGAAGGTCGACCAACCCGCCCCAGCGTGAGGTGAGTTCCAGCGCGGCGGCCCGTCCCAGACCCCACACCATCGACTGCGCGAACCCTGCGACCGTGTCATCCGCGACCGCCGCCACCGCACCGGATGTCGCACACCACAGGGGCGCTCGTACGTCCGTGTCGCCGAGGGCCTGGATCAGCGCGAGGGTGGCTGCCACGCCGTTCGGCACCGCGGGGTGGTCGGAGTGCGGCGACTCGTCGAACGCCAGCAGCGACAGGACTCCGCCGACCTCTTCTCCGCTCGCGAGAACCTGCGCGACGGCCGCACGCAGCGCGTCGGCAAGGCCCGCGCGGTCCGCGCCCACCGCAGCGCCGTCCGCCGTGTCGGCCTCGACCACGGCGAGTGCCAGGCCGCCGGCCGCGAGCAGCTCGCTCAGCGCGGCGGCGCGCTCGTCACCGGTGGGCGCCACGACCAGCCAGGTGCCCGAGGGCGGCGTCGTCGCGGGAACACCGGCCGACTTCCAGCCGATGGTGTAACGCCATTTGTCCAGCGTGGACCTCTCGTGGCTCCGGCGCCGCCACGACGTCAGGAGCGGCAGCACGGCGCGGAGCGAGTCGGTGGCCCCGTCGTCGGTGATGCCCAGGGACGACGCGAGCGCGGTCGCCTCCTCGCTGTCCACCGCGGCCCAGAACTTCGCCTCGTCCGCGTTAGTGGCGGCCTCGACGGCGACGGGCCGGGCGTCCATCCAGTAGCGCTGGTGCTGGAAGGCGTACGTCGGCAGGTCAACGCGCCGGGCGCCACTGCCGGCGAAGAACGCCGCCCAGTCGACCACCACACCCCGCGTGTGCAGCGCGGCGACCGTAGCAACCAGCGCGACCTCCTCGGACCTGTCCGCACGCAACGCGGGCAGGAACACCCCGTCCGGCGCACCACCAAGCCCCAGCGCGGACAGCGTCCCACCAGGACCGACCTCGGCGAACACCTCCGCGCCCTGCTCACGCAACGCCACCACCGCGTCATGGAACCGCACGGGCTCGCGCACGTGCCGCACCCAGTAGTCGGGCGAGGTCAGCTCCTCAGCAGTGGCCAACCGGCCCGTCAGCGTCGAGACGATCGGGACCGCCGGAGCCTCGTACGACACCCCCTCAAGAACCCGCCGGAACTCGTCCAGCATCGGCTCCATCAACGGCGAGTGGAACGCGTGGCTGACCTTCAGCCGGGACACCTTCCGGCCCGCCTCACGCCACCGCTCAGCCACCACATCCACATCAGCCGCGACACCGGAAACGACCACCGACGACGGGCCGTTCACCGCCGCAATGCCCACCGTCTCCGACAGGTCCGCCACGACCTCGTCCTCGGACGCCTGGATCGCCACCATCGCGCCACCGGACGGCAACGCCTGCATCAACGCACCACGCGCCGACACCACCTTCACCGCGTCGGTCAGGGACCACACACCCGCCACATGCGCAGCCGCCAGCTCACCGATCGAATGCCCCGCCAGCACATCGGGCCGCACACCCCACGACTGCAGGAGTCGGAAGAGGGCGACCTCGACCGCGAACAGGGCGGGCTGCGTCACCCCCGTCTCGTTCAGGGCGTCGGCATCCTCACCGAACGACACCTCGCGCACCTGCGGGTCGAATGCGTCGAGAACCTCGTCCAGTGCTTGAGCGAACACCGGGAAGCGGGCGGCCAGTTCACGCCCCATGCCGAGCCGCTGCGAACCCTGGCCCGAGAAGAGGAAGCCCAACCGGCCGGGCTCGCCGGCGACTCCCCCGGCCACGGCACCGGTCGTCCGGCCGTCGGCCACGGCCGTCAAGGCCGCCAGGAATTCGGAGCGGTCCGCGGCCATCACCACCGCACGGTGGTCAAGGACCGACCGTGACGTCGCGAGCGAGTAGCCGATGTCAACCGGTGCGTGCCCGTCCACCAGGGACAGCAGGCGCTCGGCCTGGCCGCGCAGGGCTCCCTCGTCGCCCGCCGAAAGCACCCACGGCACCAGGCCACCGTCGTGCGCCGGCTCCGGAGCTGCCTCGGGTTCGGCCACCGGGGCCTGCTCGATGATGGTGTGCGCGTTGGTGCCGCTGAACCCGAACGACGACACTCCCGCCCGCCACGGCCGGTCCGCGGCAGGCCACTCACGCTGATCGGTGAGCAGTTCCACCGCACCCGCCGACCAGTCGACATGCGGTGACGGCTCGTCCGCGTGCAGGGTGCGGGGCAGTACTCCGTGCCGCATCGCCATGACCATCTTGATGACACCGGCGACACCGGCGGCGGCCTGGGTGTGGCCGATGTTCGACTTCACCGAGCCGAGCCACAGCGGTCGGTCTGCGGGGCGGTCCTGGCCGTAGGTGGCGAGCAGCGCCTGGGCCTCGATCGGATCACCCAGCTTCGTACCCGTGCCGTGTGCCTCGACCGCGTCCACGTCGGACGGCGTGAGACCCGCGCTGGCGAGGGCCTGGCGGATGACGCGCTGCTGCGAGGGGCCGTTCGGAGCGGTCAGACCGTTCGACGCACCGTCCTGGTTCACCGCCGAACCGCGGATGACGGCAAGGACCGGATGTCCGTTGCGCTGGGCGTCCGAGAGACGCTCGACGAAGAGCATGCCGACGCCTTCGCCCCAGCTGGTGCCGTCGGCGCCAGCGCCGAACGCCTTGCACCGGCCGTCCAACGACAGTCCGCGCTGGCGGCTGAACTCGATGAACGCGCCCGGCGTCGACATCACCGTCACGCCACCCGCGAGCGCCAGCTCGCACTCACCCGTCCGTAGCGCCTGCGCCGCCAGGTGCAAGGCGACCAGGGACGACGAGCACGCCGTGTCCACTGTGACGGCCGGGCCTTCGAAGCCGAACGTGTACGACAGACGGCCCGAGGCGACGCTGGCCGCGTTGCCGGTCGCCACATAGCCGCCCACATCCTCGGCGGCGTCACCGAGGACAAGCCCGTAGTCCTGGGCGTTCGACCCGACGAACACGCCGACGCGCTCACCTCGCAGCGACGCCGAGTCGACCCCGGCGCGCTCCAGGAGTTCCCAGGAGGTCTCAAGGAGCAGCCGCTGCTGCGGGTCCATCGCGAGGGCCTCACGCGGCGAGATGCCGAAGAAGCCCGCGTCGAACCCGCTCACGTCCGACATGAACGCGCCGGAGCGCAGGTATGTGGTCCCCACCGCGTCCGGGTCGGGGTTGTACAGGGCCTCGATATTCCAGCCGCGGTCGGTGGGGAACTCCGTCACCGCGTCGCCGTCCGACAGGAGGAAGTCCCACAGGCCCTCCGGTCCTGTCACACCGCCGGGGAACCTGCACGCCATCGACACGATGGCGATCGGCTCGTCGGTCACCCCGGAGACGCCGGAGACGCCGACAGGGGCGGAGGTGGTGGGCGTCGGGTCCACACCGGACAGCTCTACGCGCAGATAGGCGGCCAGGGCGGCGGGCGTCGGGTAGTCGAACACCAGGGTCGCGGGCAGGGCGATGCCCGTGGCCTCGCGGAGCCGGGCGCGCAGTTCCACGGCCGTCAACGAGTCGAAACCGAGCTCCTTGAACGCACGCGTCGGGGAGAAGGCGTCGCCGGACACATGACCAAGGACCGCGGCAGCCTCGTACCGGACAAGATCGGTGAGCTGACGTTCCTGCTCGGCCGCGTCCAGACCCGCGAGGCGCCGCGCGAGAGCCGACGTGCTGCCCCGCTCGGCGGGAGCGGCATCGAACGCGGCGCGTACCTCGGGCAGTTCGCCCAGGAGTGCGCTCGGGCGCTGCGCCATGAACGTGCCCGCGAACCGGGTCCAGTCGACGTCGGCGACGACGATGTTCCCGTCCCCGCGCTCAAGGGCCGTGGCCAGACCGGCGACAGCCACATCCGGATCCATCGTCGCAAGGCCCCAGCGGTGCAGCTGCGTGGCCTGCTCGTCGGTCGCGACCATGCCGCCGCCGCCCCACGGGCCCCATGCGACGGCCGTGGCGGGAAAGCCCGCCGCCCTGCGGTGTTCGGCTAGGGCATCGAGGTAGGCGTTGGCAGCCGCGTACGCGCCCTGCCCGCTGCTGCCCCACACTCCGGCGATGGACGAGAACAGCACGAACGCGTCCAACTGCGTGTCGGCGAGCAGCTCGTGCAGGTTCCGCGCGCCGTCGGCCTTCGCCGTCACTACGTCGGCGAACTCGGTGAGGTCGTCCGGGTCGAGGGCGGCGAGGGCGGCCGAGCGCTCGATGCCTGCCGCGTGTACGACAGCGGTGAGCGGCGATTCGGTGGGTACGGACGCGAGCACGTCGGCCAGCGCGTCCCGGTCGGCCGCGTCACAGGCCGCGATCGTGACCCGGGCGCCCAGCGCGGTCAGCTCCGCACGCAGCTCCTCCGCGCCATCGGCCTCGGGTCCACGCCTGCTGGTCAGCAGGAGGTGTTCGGCGCCCTTGCCCGCCAGCCATCTGGCCACGTGTGCGCCCAGGGCGCCGGTGCCGCCGGTGACAAGGACCGTGCCGCGCGGCGACCAGCTGTCGCCGGACGCCTTGCTCACGGGCGCGGCGACCAGCCTGCGGCTCAGGATCTTGCCGCCGCGCAGCGCGACCTGGTCCTCGCCACTCGCCCCGGCGAGCACGGAAGCCAGCAGATCACCGGTGCCGCCGTCCTGCGCCTCGGGCAGATCCACGAGACCGCCCCAGCGGCCGGGGTGTTCCAGCGCGGCGACCCGGCCGAGGCCCCACAGCATCGACTGCTCGAACCCGGCGACCACGTCACCCGCGCCCGCCGAGACGGCACCCGAAGTCAGGCACCACAGCGGTACGTCCCTGTCGCCAAGAGCCCGCAGCAGCCCGACCGTGGCCGCGACACCCACGGGCACAGTCGACACGCCCGCGTCGGCGAACCCCAACAGCGATACGACTCCGCTCAACGACGGCAGATCGCCCAACTGCTCCGCCCAGTCAACCGCTCCCGCGTCCACGTACAGCATGTGCACGTCGTCCACGCCGTTGCGCGCCAGCGACTCACGCACCCACTCGGCACGCTCTTCACCGGCCGGAGCGACAACCAGCCAGGCACCGTCCAACTTCCGGCTACCGGACGCCACCGACCGCCATTCCACCCGGTACCGCCAGCCATCGGCCGTGGACCGGTCCCGCTGCTTGCGGCGCCACGCGGACAAACGGGGCAGCACCGCGCTCAACGGGTCGTCGGACGACACACCCAGCGTGCGGGCGAGATCCGCGATGTCGCCCTCCTCCACGACCTCCCAGAAGCGCGCCTCCACCGGCGATATCCGCTCGCCACCCTTGACGGCGTCGTCCACGTCCGGCGTGTCCAGCCAGAAGCGCTCACGCTGGAACGCGTACGTCGGCAGGTCGACGCGACGCGCGCCACGACCGGCGAAGAACGCCTCCCAGTCCACCTCGACACCGCGTACATGCAACTGCCCGATAGTCGTCGTGGCGGCCAGCGCCTCCGGGCGGTCGCCACGCAGCGTGGGTACGAATGTTGCTTCCGGCGCGGACTCCTGGCCCAGCGCCGACAGCGTCCCACCAGGACCCACCTCGACGAACGTACCCACACCCTCGTCCACGAGCGTGCCGACGGCGTCGGCGAACCGCACCGACTCGCGCACGTGCCGCACCCAGTACTCCGGCGAGGTCAACTCCTCAGCAGTCGCCCGTACTCCGGTCAGCGTCGACACGATCGGGATCGCCGGAGCCTCGTACGACACCCCCTCAAGAACCCGCCGGAACTCCTCCAGCATCGGCTCCATCAACGGCGAGTGGAACGCGTGACTGACCTTCAGGCGAGACACCTTCCGGCCCGACTCACGCCACCGCTCAGCCACCACATCCACATCAGCCGCGACACCGGAAACGACCACCGACGACGGGCCGTTCACCGCCGCAATGCCCACCGTCTCCGACAGGTCCGCCGCGACCTCGACCTCGGACGCCTGGATCGCCACCATCGCACCACCGGACGGCAACGCCTGCATCAACCCGGCACGCGCCGACACCACCTTCACAGCATCAGCCAGCGACCACACACCCGCCACATGCGCGGCAGCCAACTCACCGATCGAATGCCCCGCCAGCACATCAGGCCGCACACCCCACGACTCAAGAAGCCGGAACAACGCCACCTCGACCGCGAACAACGCAGGCTGCGTCACCCCCGTCTCATTCAGCGCATCAGCATCCTCACCGAACAACACCTCACGGACCTCAGGCCCGAACTCCACAAGCACAGCATCCAGAGCCTCACCGAACACCGGGAAACGAGCGGACAACTCACGACCCATCCCCAACCGCTGCGAACCCTGACCCGAGAACAGGAAACCCAACCGGTGCGGTGTCGCCTCACCGACCACGACACCGGGGCCACCACGCCCCTCGGCGAACGCGGTCAGAGCCGACTGGAACTCGGTGAACTCCGCGCCCACCACCACCGCGCGGTGTTCAAGGGCCGCCCGCGAGAACGTCAGCGAACGGGCGACGTCCGCCACGGCCAGGCCCGACGATCCGTCCACGAACGACTTGAGCCGTCCGGCCTGCGCGCGCAGTGCCTCGGGGCTCTTGGCCGACAACGTCCACGGGACGACCGTGCCGGCCGGCAGCGGCTCCGGGGCTTCTTCCTGCTCGGTCTCGGGGGCCTGCGGGGCCTGCGGGGCCTGCTCGATGATGGCGTGGGCGTTCGTACCGCTGAATCCGAACGACGACACACCCGCCCGCCACGGCCGGTCCGCGGCAGGCCACTCGCGCTGATCGGTGAGCAGTTCCACCGCACCCGCGGACCAGTCCACGTGAGGTGACGGCTCGTCCGCGTGCAGGGTGCGCGGCAGCACTCCGTGCCGCATCGACATGACCATCTTGATCACACCCGCCACGCCCGCGGCGGCCTGCGTGTGACCGATGTTCGACTTCACCGAGCCCAGCCACAGCGGTCGGTCTGCGGGGCGGTCCTGGCCGTAGGTGGCAAGAAGCGCCTGCGCCTCGATCGGATCACCCAGCTTCGTACCCGTGCCGTGCGCCTCGACCGCGTCCACATCGGACGGCGTAAGGCCTGTTGCCTCCAGAGCGGCCCGGATGACCCGCTGCTGCGAGGGTCCGTTCGGGGCGGTCAGGCCATTCGACGCACCGTCCTGATTGACCGCGGAGCCCCGTACGACCGCAAGGACCTGGTGGCCGTTGCGCTCGGCGTCCGAAAGGCGCTCGACGAGCAGCATGCCGATGCCCTCGCCCCACCCGGTGCCGTCCGCGTCGGCCCCGAAGGCCTTGCAGCGGCCGTCGACCGAAAGTCCGCGCTGGCGGCTGAACTCCACGAACGCGGCGGGCGTCGACATCACCGTCACGCCACCCGCGAGCGCCAGCTCGCACTCGCCCTTGCGCAGGGCCTGTACCGCCAGGTGCAGGGCCACCAGCGAGGAGGAGCACGCCGTGTCGACCGTGACGGCGGGGCCTTCGAGACCGAAGGTGTACGACAGGCGGCCGGAGATGACACTCGCCGCGCTGCCGGTGCCGAAGTAGCCGTCGACGCTGTCCGGCGCGGCCATCATCAGCGTCGTGTAGTCCTGGCCGTTGGTGCCGACGAACACACCCGACCTGCTGCCCCGCAGCGAGTTCGGGTCGATGCCCGCCCGCTCGAACGCCTCCCAGGAGGTTTCGAGGAGCAGCCGCTGCTGCGGGTCCATCGCGAGGGCCTCACGCGGCGAGATGCCGAAGAGCGTCGGGTCGAAGTCCGCGACGTGGTCGAGGAACGCGCCCATACGGGAGTACGACGTGCCGACGCTCGCCGTGTCCGGGTCGGGGTTGTACAACGCCTCGACGTCCCAGCCACGGTCGGTGGGGAACTCCGTCACGGCGTCCTCGCCCGACAGAAGCACCTGCCACAGGTCCTCCGGGCTCGCCACACCGCCCGGGAACCGGCAGGCCATCGACACGATCGCGATCGGCTCGTCGGTCACGCCGGAGACGGCGTTGGGGGCGGAGGCGGCAGGGGACGCCCCGGACAGTTCCGTGCGCAGGTAGGCGGCCAGGGCAGCGGCCGTCGGGTAATCGAACACCACGGCCGCGGGCAGGGCGACATCGGTGGCCTCGCTGAGCCGGGCGCGCAGTTCCACCGCCGTCAACGAGTCGAAGCCGAGCTCCCTGAAGGCACGGGTCGCGGAGAAGGCGTCGGCGGAGGAATGACCGAGCACTGCGGCGGCCTCGGACCGTACGAGGTCGGTGAGTTGCCGCTCCTGCTCGGCTGCGTCCAGACCCGCGAGACGCCGCGCGAGGGCCGACGTTCCGCTGCTCCGCTCGGTGGCAGCCGTGTCGAACGCGGCTCGCACCTCGGGGAGTTCGGCAAGGAGCGCGCTCGGGCGCTGTGCCATGAAGGCTCCGGCGAACCGGTCCCAGTCGACGTCGGCAACGGTGATCTTGCCGTCGCCGTTCTCGATGGCCGAGCCGAGACCTGCGAGCGCCGCGTCGGGTGCCATGGTGGTCAGGCCGAGGCGCCGGAGGTGGGCGGCCTGCCCGGAGTCCTCGACCATGCCGCCGCCGCCCCACGGGCCCCACGCGACGGCTGTGGCGGGAAGGCCTGCCGCTGTGCGGTGGTCCGCGAGGGCGTCCAGGTAGGCGTTGGCGGCCCCGTACGCGGCCTGGCCGCCGCTGCCCCACACTCCGGCGATGGACGAGAACAGTACGAACGCGTCCAACCGCGTGTCGGCAAGGAGGTCGTGCAGGTTCCGGGCGCCGTCGGCCTTCGCCGCCAGGACCTCTGTGAACCCGGTGAGATCGTCAGGGTCGAGGTCGGCCAGGGTGGCCGAGCGCTCGACGCCCGCAGTGTGCACGACGGCGGTGAGCGGCGGGACGCTCTCCAGCATCGCCGCGACGGCGTCCCGGTCGGCCACGTCACAGGTGGCGAACGTGACCCGGGCGCCCAACTCGACGAGCTCGGACTCCAGTTCCTCGGCCCCTGCCGCCGCCCTGCCACGGCGGGCGGCAAGCACGATGTGCTCGGCTCCGTGCGTGGCCAGCCAGCGCGCCACGTGGCCGCCCAGGGCGCCGGTGCCGCCGGTGACAAGGACCGTGCCGCGCGGCGACCAGCTCTCGCCGGGGGCGTCGCCCAGCGGGGCGGGGACCAGCCTGCGGCCGAGGATCTCGTTGCCGCGCAGGGCGATCTGGTCCTCGCCGATCGTCCCGGCGAGCACGGAAGCCAGCAGATCACCGGTGCCGCCGTCCTGCGCCTCGGGCAGATCCACGAGACCGCCCCAGCGGCCGGGGTGTTCCAGCGCGGCGACCCGGCCGAGGCCCCACAGCATCGACTGCTCGAACCCGGCGACCACGTCACCCGCGCCCGCCAAGACGGCACCCGAAGTCAGGCACCACAGCGGTACGTCCCTGTCGCCAAGAGCCCGCAGCAGCCCGACCGTGGCCGCGACACCCACGGGCACAGTCGACACACCCGCGTCGGCGAACCCCAACAGCGATACGACTCCGCTCAACGACGGCAGATCGCCCAACTGCTCCGCCCAGTCGACCGCTCCCGCGTCCACACTCAGCATGTGCACGTCGTCCACGCCGTTGCGCGCCAGCGACTCACGCACCCACTCGGCACGCTCTTCACCGGCCGGAGCGACAACCAGCCAGGCACCGTCCAACTTCCGGCTACCGGACGCCACCGACCGCCATTCCACCCGGTACCGCCAGCCATCGGCCGTGGACCGGTCCCGCTGCTTGCGGCGCCACGCGGACAAACGGGGTAACACCGCGCTCAACGGGTCGTCGGACGACACACCCAGCGTGCGGGCGAGATCCGAGGGGTCGCCCTCCTCCACCGCCGCCCAGAACCGCGCGTCCACCGGCGATATCCGCTCGGCGCTCTCCTCGGCGGCCGGCGCGTCCAGCCAGTAGTGCTCGCGCTGGAACGCGTACGTCGGCAGGTCGACCCGGGTGGCGCCGCTGCCATCGAAGAGGGCGGCCAGGTCCACCGGGACACCGTGTACGTGCAGTTGGCCGATGGCGGTGGTCAGGGCGACGAGTTCGGGCCGGTCGCCGCGGAGTGCGGGTACGAAAGCGGCCTCTGGGGCGTTGAGCTGTCCGAGACCGGAGAGCACGCCACCGGGTCCGACCTCCAGGAAGACGTCGCCACCCTGCTCGCGCAGCGCGACAACCGCATCGTGGAACCGCACGGGCTCGCGCACGTGCCGCACCCAGTAGTCGGGCGAGGCCAGCTCCTCAGCAGTGGCCAACCGGCCCGTCAGCGTCGAGACGATCGGGACCGCCGGAGCCTCGTACGACACCCCCTCAAGAACCCGCCGGAACTCCTCCAGC
Organism: Streptomyces sp. NPDC058257; assembly: GCF_042881845.1. NCBI lineage: Bacteria > Bacillati > Actinomycetota > Actinomycetes > Kitasatosporales > Streptomycetaceae > Streptomyces > Streptomyces sp. NPDC058257. The sequence continues at coordinate 40,704 of NZ_JBHVXJ010000017.1, read as the reverse complement.
ATCGGCTCCATCAACGGCGAGTGGAACCCGTGACTGACCTTCAGCCGGGACACCTTCCGGCCCGCCTCACGCCACCGCTCAGCCACCACATCCACATCAGCCGCGACACCGGAAACGACCACCGACGACGGGCCGTTCACCGCCGCAATGCCCACCGTCTCCGACAGGTCCGCGGCGACCTCGACCTCCGTCGCCTGGATCGCCACCATCGCACCACCGGAGGGCAGCGCCTGCATCAACCCGGCACGCGCCGACACCACCTTCACCGCGTCAGCAAGCGACCACACACCCGCCACATGCGCGGCAGCCAGCTCACCGATCGAATGCCCCGCCAGCACATCGGGACGCACACCCCACGACTCAAGAAGCCGGAACAACGCCACCTCAACCGCGAACAACGCAGGCTGCGTCACCCCCGTCTCGTTCAGCGCATCAGCGTCCTCACCGAACAACACCTCACGGACCTCAGGCCCGAACTCCGCAAGCACAGCATCCAGAGCCTCACCGAACACCGGGAAACGAGCCGCAAGTTCACGACCCATCCCCAACCGCTGCGAACCCTGACCCGAGAACAGGAAACCCAACCGGTGCGGTGTCGCCTCACCGACCACGACACCGGGGCCACCACGCCCCTCGGCGAGCGCGGTCAGACGGTCGATGGTGGTGGTCCGGTCCTCGGCAAGGAGTACGGCGCGGTGCTCGAACAGGGACCGTGACGTGGCCAGCGAGAAGCCGACGCCAGCAGGGTCGAAGTCGGCGGAGGCCTCCACCGCGGACCGGAGACGGCCGGCCTGCGCGCGCAGCGCGTCGGGGTTCCGGGCCGACAGCACCCACGGAGTGACGGCGGGGGCCTTCGAATCGTCGGCCCCTGTGGGCGCCGGTTCGGGGGCGGGCGCCTCCTCCAGGATGACGTGGGCGTTCGTGCCGCTGACGCCGAACGAGGAGACACCGGCACGGCGCGGTTCATCCGTCCGCGGCCACTGCTGGCCTTCCGTCAGCAGCTCCACGGCGCCCGCCGACCAGTCGACGTGGCTGCTCGGCTCGTCGACGTGCAGGGTCTTGGGCAGCACACCGTGCCGCATCGCCATGACCATCTTGATGATGCCGCCGGCCCCGGCCGCCGCCTGGGAGTGACCGATGTTCGACTTCAGCGAGCCCAGCCACAGCGGCCGGTCCGCGTCCCGCTCCGCGCCGTAGGTCGCGATGAGGGCCTGTGCCTCGATCGGGTCGCCAAGCGTGGTGCCGGTGCCGTGCGCCTCGACGGCGTCCACCTGCGCGGGGGTGAGCCGAGCGCTCTTCAGCGCCTGGTTGATCACCGTCTGCTGGGACGGGCCGTTCGGCGCGGTGAGGCCGTGGGACGCGCCGTCCTGGTTCACCGCCGAGCCACGCACGACCGCGAGAACGGGGTGTCCGTTGCGCTGCGCGTCGGACAGACGCTCCACCAGGAGCATGCCGACGCCCTCGCCCCAGCCGGTGCCGTCCGCGCTGTCGGAGAACGCCTTGCAGCGGCCGTCCACGGACAGGGCGCGCTGCCTGCTGTACTCGACGAACGTACGCGGCGTGGACATGAAGGTGGCACCGCCCGCGAGGGCGAGGGAGCACTCGTCGCGGCGCAGCGCCACCATCGCCAGGTGCAGGGCGACGAGCGACGACGAGCATGCCGTGTCCACCGTCACGGCGGGCCCGACGAGGCCGAGCGTGTAGGCGATCCGGCCGGAGGCGATGCTGCCCGCGCTGCCGTTGGCGAGGAAGCCCTCGAACCCTTCGGGCGCCTGCGGCAGCCGTGTCGCGTAGTCGTTGTACATGACGCCCGCGAACACGCCGGTCCTGGTGTCCCTGGCCTGCGCCGGGTCGATGCCGGCGCGCTCGAACGCCTCCCAGGAGGTTTCGAGGAGCAGCCGCTGCTGCGGGTCCATCGCGAGGGCCTCACGCGGGCTGACCCCGAAGAAGGCCGGGTCGAAGCCCGCGGCACCCTGCAGGAATCCGCCGTGCCGGGTGATCGAGGTGCCCGCGTGCTCCGGGTCGGGGTCGTAGAGCGATTCGACGTCCCAGCCGCGGTCGGACGGGAACTCCACCACGGCGTCGCGGCCCTCGGACACCAGCTGCCACAGGTCTTCCGGCGACTCGACGCCGCCCGGGTAGCGGCAGCTCATCCCGATGATGGCGATGGGCTCCTGCTCGCGGTCCTCGACCTCTCGCAGGCGTCGGCGTGCGGTGCGCAGATCGGTGGTCGCCCGCTTGAGGTAATCGCGGAGCTTGTCCTCGTTCTGCATCGTGCGTGTGCTCCTTACGGCGGGGCGGGCGAGTTCGTTGTGGTCCGACCCGGTCACGAGGTCTCAAGTTCGTCGTCGAGGTAGCCGAAGAGTTCGTCGTCGGTGACCGAGGTGAGGTCGGACGCGTCGTCCTCGTCGGTGTCACCGGTCCGCGCGTCGCTCCAGCTGGCGAGCAGGGCACGCAGCCGCAGGTCGACCTTCGTGGCGGCGCCGTCGCTTGTCGCGGCGCCGTCGTTGAGGGCGAGGAGTGCGCTCTCCAGGCGGTCGAGCTGTTCGAGGACGCCGGTCTCCGGCTCGTGCTCGGTGCGCGGGAGCAGCGTGAGCACATGCCGGGTGATCGCGGCGGCCGACGGGTGGTCGAAGACGAGTGTCGAGGGCAGCCGCAGTCCGATGGCGGAGGTGAGCCGGTTGCGCAGCTCCACCGCGGTCAGCGAGTCGAACCCGAGGTCTTGCAGCGGGCGGCCGGGCTCGATGTGTGTGTCGGTCGAGTGGCCGAGCGCCGCCGCGACCTGTCCGAGGACCAGGTCGAGAACCGTCTGTTCGCGGTCCGCCGCGGACTGGCCCGCGATGGTGTCGGCGAACGTCGTGGTCGCGGCGGGTGCCGCCGTGGTGACGCGGCGGGCCGGGGCGCGGACCAGAGCGCGCAGTACCGGAGCGAGAGTGCCGTCCGCCGCCTGTCCGCGCAGCGCGGCGGTGTCGAGGAGGAGCGGCACGAGTGGCGTGCGGCCGTCGTCCGCGACCGCGTCGAACAGCGCGAGGGCGTCCTCGGTGGGCAGTTCGCGGATTCCGGAGCGGCTGAGCCGGGCCCGGTCACCCGCGTCGAGCTCTGCCGTCATGCCGCTCGCGGCCGCCCACATGCCCCACGCGACCGAGACACCGGGCAGGCCGAGCGAGTGGCGGCGCCGCATGAAGGCGTCGAGTGCCGCGTTCGCCGCGGCGTAACTCGCCTGGCCCGCGCTGCCTATGAGGCCGGCCGCCGATGAGAACACGATGAACGCGGACAGGTCGGCGTCCCTGGTCAGTTCGTCCAGGTGCTGCAAGCCGTCGACCTTCGGGGCGAACACCCGGTCGATCCGCGCGGGCGTCAGCGATTCGAGAACGCCGTCGTCGACGATGCCCGCCGCGTGCACGATCGCACCGAGTGGCCGGTCGAGGGAGGACAGGAGCGCCGCCACGGAGTCGCGGTCGGCGACGTCGCACGCCGCCAGGGACACCTCGGCGCCCAGGGCCACCAGTTCGTCGCGCAGTTCTTCCGCGCCCTCGGTGGCCGATCCCTTGCGTCCCGCCAGCACGAGATTCCGTGCGCCCCGGTCGGCGACGAGGTGCCGGGCCACCAGCGCGCCGAGGGTGCCGAGTCCGCCGGTCACCAGGACCGGGCGGTCCGGGTCGATCGGCGTGGGCACGGTCAGGACGGCCTTGCCCGCGTGCCGGGTCCGGCTGAGGTCGCGGAACGCCTCGGGGGCGCGGCGGACGTCCCGGGCGCGCACCGGGAGGGGGCTCAACTGGCCCGTCTCGCAGAGTGCGAGCACCTCGACGAGCACCTCCTGGGCGCGCTCGGGGCTTGGCTGAGTCCGGTCGTACGTCGCGTACTTGACGCCGGGCGGCAGGTCGTCGGGTTCGCCGGCGTCGGCTGTGCCGGGCTCGACGAACCGCCCTCCGTCGGACAGCAGTCGAAGGAACGCGTCCATGAACTCCCGCGCGGGCAGGGGGCCGTCCATGGCCTCCCTCGCCAGCGGGTTCAGTACGACGTCGACGCCGCTGCCGCCAGTCTCCGCGTCGAACTTCGCCGCGAAGTCGGTGTCGAGCGAGGAAGCCAGATGCGAGTCGGGCACGCCCGTCTCCCGCAGGGCGTCCCAGTCGGCGGGGCTCGCGGTCGCGTAGACCTCCGCGCCCCAGTGCCGCGCGAGTTGCATGGCCGCCATGCCGTCGGCACTCGCCGCTTCATGGACGAGCACGGACTCGCCCGGGCGCAGGTCCGCCAGGTCGCGCAGGGCGTAGTGGGCGGTGAGGAACGCCATCGGTACGGTTGCTGCCTGCGCGAAGGACCATCCGGCGGGCACCGGGGCGACCAGCCCGCGGTCGGTGACCGCGAGCGGCCCGAAGCCCTGGGTGGCCGTGCCGAGCACGCGGTCGCCCACCGTCAGGTCGGTCACCTCGGCGCCGGTCTCGGTCACGATGCCCGCGATGTCGCCGCAGGAGTGGTCACCGAGGGTGCTCAGCACGTCGTGGACGTCGAGGCCCGCCGCGCGGACGGCGACGCGTACCTCGCCGGGCGCGAGGGGTGCGAGGGCGTCGGGGTGCGGCACCAGGGTGAGGTCGTCCAGCGAGCCGCGCGGCCGGATGTCGAGGCGCCAGGGGCCCTCGGCGGGCGGGGCGAGCGGGCTGTCGGCGGTGGCACGGGTGAGCCGGGGCACGGTGACCAGGCCGGCGCGCACGGCTGCCTGGGGCTCCTCGTGGGCCAGCGCGGTCAGTACGGCGGGCGCGGACTCCGCGGCGTCGAGGTCGATCAGCGCGAACCGGCCTGGGTTCTCGGTCTGTGCCGTCCGCACGAGACCCCACACGGCGGCCTGCGCCGGGTCGGGCGACTGGGTGTCGACAGCGCCACGGGTCACGAAGACCAGGCGCGCTGCGGCCGTCCGCTCGTCGGCGAGCCACTCCTTGGCCAGTCGCAGCGCCCAGGAGACGGTCTCACGCGCCGCCTTCCCGTCCGCGCCTGACGGCCGGGGGCAGAGGGCGAGCAGGTCGGTGACGCCGTCGAGGGCGCCGAAGTCGGACACGGTCGGCGCGTCGACGCCGAGGCCGTACTCACCAAGGTCCTCGTCACCGAGCACGGCAAGCCGGACGGGCCTGTCCCCGGTCCCGTCGGCAGGCGTCCACTCCATCGCGAACAGGGCGTCCGCTGTCGGCGACGCGGTCTTCTTCAGGTCGACCGGCCGCATCACGAGCGACTCGACGGTCGCGACGGGCCTGCCGGCCGGATCCGCGACGGCAAGGGACATCTGGTCCTGCCCGGTGGGCGACCAGCGCACCCGCAGCGTCGAGGCGCCGACGGCGTGCAGTCGTACGCCCGTGAAGCTGAACGGCAGCCGGGGGCCGCCGCCGATCTCGTCGAGGGCGCGCAGTACCGGAGCGTGCAGGGCGGCGTCGAGCAGGGCGGGGTGCACGCTGAAGCCTTCGCCACCGGTTCCGTCGGGCAGGGACACCTCGACGTACACGTCGGAGCCGAGGCGCCAGGCCGCGCGCAGCGCGCGGAACACCGGCCCGTAGCCGTAGCCGAGTTCGATGAGGCGGTCGTAGACGTCGTCGACGTCCATCGGTGTCGCGTCCTGCGGCGGCCACGCCGCCAGTTCGGTCGCCGGGGCGTCGCCCGTCGTGAGCGCGCCGGTGGCGTGCTCGGTCCATGGTGTGTCCCGGTCGGCGTCCTCGGCCCGCGAGTGGATCCGGATGCTGCGCCCGCCGTCGTTCTCCTCGCCGACCGCGACCCGCAGGGCGGTGCCGCCGTGTTGGGGCAGGACGAGCGGGGCGTGCAGGGTCAGTTCCTCGACCGTGTCGAGCCCGCAGTGGCTCGCGGCGTGCAGGGCGAGGTCGAGGAAGCCGGTGCCGGGGAACAGCACCCGGTCGCCGACGCCGTGGTCGGCGAGCCAGGGCTGGGTACGGGTGGACAGCCTGCCGGTGAACACGACGCCGCCGGTGTCGGGCAGCGCGATCGCCGCGCGGAGCAGCGGGTGGTCGCCCGTGGCCAGACCGAGGGCCGTCGTCGCCCCGTCGCCGGTGGGCGCGACAGCCGCGGTCAGCCAGTACCGGTCGTGCTGGAACGCGTAGGTGGGCAGGTCGACGCGGTTGCCTCGGCCGCCGAGTACTGCGGTCAGGTCGCATCGCGCGCCCCGGACGTGGAGTCGCGCGGCGGCGAGGGTCAGCGCGTCGGGTTCGGGCCGCTCGGAGCGCAGCGTCGGCACGAACACGGCGTCGGGGGCGCTGTCCTGGCCCATCGCGGCGAGTGCGCCGCCGGGGCCGACCTCCACCATGGTCGTCACGCCCTGCGCGACGAGCGCCGTGATGCCGTCGGCGAACCGCACGGGCCTGCGCACGTGCCGTACCCAGTGGTCCGGTGACGTCAGTTCCTCGGCGTCGACCGGCGCGCCCGTCAGCGTGGAAACGATCGGCAGCGCGGGCGGGTTGGCGGTCACGCCCGCCACGACGCCGCGGAACTCCGCGAGCATCGGTTCCATCAGCGGGGAGTGGAACGCGTGGCTGACCCGCAGTCTGGTCACCTTGCGCCCCTGTGCCTTGAGGCGGTCGGCGAGGCCGAGCACTTCCAGCTCGCTGCCGGACAGGACCAGGGAGTTCGGGCCGTTGATGGCGGCGATGCCGACGTTCTGGGAGCACTCCGGCGTGATTTCGTCCTCGGTGGCCTGCACGGCGACCATGACGCCGCCGTCGGGCAGCGCCTGCATGAGCGCGCCGCGCGCGGCGACGATCGTGCAGGCGTCGGCCAGCGAGAAGACGCCCGCCACGTGCGCGGCGGCCAGTTCACCGACCGAGTGGCCCGCGAGCGCGTCGGGCGCAAGGCCCCAGGTCTCCCACAGCCGGTACAGCGCGACCTCGACGGCGAACAGCGCGGGCTGGGCGTACTCGGTGCGGTCGAGCATGGCCTGGTCGTCGCCGAAGACCACGTCGCGCAGCGGCACGGCGAGCAGCGGGTCGAGCTGGGCGAACGCCTCGTCGAGCGCGTCGGCGAAGGCGGGGTGCGTCTCGTACAGGCCGCGGCCCATGCCGATGCGTTGGGAGCCCTGGCCGGAGAACAGTACGGCGAGCCTGCCGCCGTCGGGTGTGCCCCGCACCACGGCCGGGTGTTCGGTGTCTGCCGCCAGCGCGTCGAGTGCGGCGCGCAGTTCGGCCGTGTCGGTGCCGAGCACGACGGCGCGGTGGTCGAGTGCGGCCCGCCCTGCCGTGAGGGTCGCGGCGACGTCCAGGGGCGAGAGGTCGGGCCGCTCGTCCACGGTGGATGCCAGGCGGGTGGCCTGCTCGCGCAGCGCGGACGTGTCACGGGCGGACAGCGGCCACGCCAGCGTCCGGCCGTCGGGCTCGTCGAGGGGAGCCGGGGGTACGGGGTCGGCCTCTTCGAGGATGACGTGGCCGTTGGTGCCGCTGACGCCGAACGCGGAGACGGCGGCGCGCCTGGGGCGGCCCGCCTCCGGCCACGGACGCACCTCGGAGAGGAGCTCCACGGCGCCGGTCGTCCAGTCCACGTGCTCGGAGGGGCGGTCGAGGTGCAGGGTGCGGGGCAGTACGCCGTGCCGCATCGCCTGCACCATCTTGATGATGCCCGCGATGCCCGAAGCGGCCTGGGTGTGGCCGATGTTGGACTTCAGGGCGCCGAGGAGCAGCGGCCGCTCCGCGGGGCGGTCCTGACCGTAGGTGGCGAGGAGTGCCTGCGCCTCGATGGGGTCGCCGAGCCGGGTGCCCGTGCCGTGGCCCTCGACGGCGTCCACGTCCGCGGTGGACAGGCCCGCGTTCGCGAGTGCCGCGAGGATGACCCGCTGCTGCGCGGGCCCGCTCGGGGCGGAGAGACCGTTCGACGCGCCGTCCTGGTTGGTCGCGGAGCCCCGGACCACGGCGAGCACCTCGTGGCCGTTGGCCCGTGCGTCGGAGAGCCGTTCGAGGAGGATCAGGCCCGCGCCCTCGCCCCAGCCGACGCCGTCCGCGGCGTCGGCGAAGGGCTTGCACCGGCCGTCGGGGGCCAGGCCGCCCTGGAGGCTGAACTCGGCGAAGGCCGTCGGCGTCACCATGATCGCCGTGCCGCCCGCCAGGGCCATCGAGCACTCCCCCGACCGCAGTGCCTGCACCGCGAGGTGCAGGGCGACCAGGGAGGACGAGCATGCCGTGTCCACGGTGACGGCGGGGCCGCGCAGGCCGAGCGAGTAGGCGATCCGGCCCGATACGACACTGAGCGCGTCGCCGGTCAGCCGGTAGCCGTCCATCTCGGGGGTCGCCTGTTCCAGGGTGCCCGCGTAGCTCTGCGGTGACGCGCCGACGAACACGCCGGTGAGGCTGTCGCGTACCGATGTGGGGTCGATGCCCGCCCGCTCGAAGGCCTCCCAGGCCAGTTCGAGCACTTGGCGCTGCTGGGGGTCCATCGCGAGGGCCTCGCGCGGTGCGATGCCGAAGAAGCCCGCGTCGAACCCTCCCGCGTCGTCGACGAAGGCGCCTTCCAGGGTGCTGCTGCGGCCCTGGGCCTGGGCGTCGGCCGGGTACAGCCGGTCGGTGTCCCAGCCCCGGTCGTCCGGGAACGACCCGACGGCGTCGTGCCCGCCCAGGACGAGCGACCACAGGTCCTCGGGTCCGCGTACGCCACCGGGGTAGCGGCAGCTCATCGCCACCACCGCGATCGGGTCGTCGGCGGCACTCGGCGCGGTCCCGGCGAACGCGGTGGACGCGGCGGTCTGCCGCTCGCCGAGCAGCACGGAGTACAGGTGGTCGGCCAGCGCCTGGGGCGTCGGGTGGTCGAAGACGACGGTCGCGGGCAGCCGTACGCCGGTGGCGGTGTTGAGTCGCTTGCGCAGCTCGATGGCGGTGAGGGAGTCGAAGCCCAGCTCGCGGAAAGCCCGGTCCGGCGCGACGGTGTCGTGCCCTTCGTGGCCGAGCACCGTCGCCGCGTGGCCGCGTACCAGGTCGAGCAGGAGCCGCTGCCGGTCGGCCTCGGCGAGCCCGGTGAGCCGGTCGGCGAGCGCCCCGCCGGAAGCCGGCTGTTCCTCCGCGTCCTGCGCGGCGAGGGCGACGACGTCGGGGATGTCGCTGATCAGCGGGCGTGAGCGGGCCGCGGTGAAGCCAGGGGCGAAGCGGGCCCAGTCGATGTCCGCGACCGTCAGGGTCGTCTCGCCCGTCGCGAGGGCGGTGGCGAGCGCGCCGACCGCGAGTTCGGGCCGCATGGGGCGCATACCCCGGCGGCGCAGCTGGTCGTCGAGGTCGCCGGTCACCATGCCGCCGCCCGCCCACATGCCCCAGGAGACCGAGGTGGCGGGCAGTCCTTCGGCACGGCGGCGCTGCGCGAGGCCGTCGAGGAAGGCGTTGGCGGCGCCGTACGCGCCCAGTTCGCCGCTGCCCCAGACCGCGGACCCGGAGGAGAACAGCACGAACGCGTCGAGCTCGCGTCCGGCGCACAGCTCGTCGAGGTGGGCCGCGCCGCCTGCCTTCGCCGCCAGGGCGTAGGCGAGGTCAGAGGTGTCCGTGTCGGCGAGCGGCAGCGACGGGACGGTGCCCGCCGCGTGGAAGACCGAGCGGATCGGGGTGCCTTCGGCGTCGAACCGGGCGAACAGGTCGCCGAGCGCGGCTCGGTCGGCGGCGTCGCAGGCGGCGATGGTCGCCTTGACACCGAGCCCGGTCAGCTCGGCCTCCAGTTCCTGCGCGCCGGGTGCGCTCGCGCCACTACGGCTGGTCAGCACGATGTGCTCCGCGCCGTTGCCCGCGAGCCAGCGGGCCACGTGGCCGCCGATGGCGCCGGTGCCACCGGTGATCAGTACGGTGCCCTTCGCGCGCCAGCTCTCCGCTGTCGCCGCCGGTGCGGGGGCCGGGGACAGCCGTCGTACGGACGAACCGGAGGCCCGGATCGCCAGTTGGTCCTCGTCCGCGAGACCGGCCAGGGCGGAGACGAGCCTCGTCGCGGTCCTGGCGTCGGGGGTCACGGGCAGGTCGACGATGCCGCCCCAGCGGCCGGGGTGTTCCAGGCCGACGGCGAGGCCGAGGCCCCACGTCTGGCTCTGCGCAGGGTGGGTCAGCGGGTCGGACCGGCCGACGGACACCGCGCCCGTCGTGGCCAGCCACAGCGGCGCGTCGATCCCGGCGTCACCGAGCGCCCGTACCAGCTCCAGCGTGCCGGAGAGGCCCATCGGGACGGTCGGCGACGCGGGGTCGGGCTGCTCGTCGAGGGCCAAGAGGGAGAGCACACCGCTGGGTTCGACGTCCACGGCGCGCAGCGACTCCACCGTGCCGGCCAACTCCAGGACATCGGCGCCATGGGCGCGCAGGGCCTCGACGGCCGCCGCACGCCACGGGTGCTCCGCCTCGGACGGCGAGCCGACCACGAGCCAGGTGCCGTCCAGGGCCGGGGCGACGCCTGTGCCGAGCGCGTGCCAAGTGACCCGGTAGCGCCACGCGTCGACGGTGGACCGCTCCTGCCTGCGGCGCCGCCAGTCGGCCAGGCTCGGCAGGATGTCGGTCAGCGGCGCGTCGGCGGGCACGTCAAGGGTGGTGGCGAGGTCGCCACGCTCCACCGCGGACCAGAACTCCTCAAAGGCGGGGTCAACGGCTCCCGTCGGGCGGGCCGTCTCCTCCAGCCAGAACCGTCGGCGCTGGAAGGGGTAGGTGGGCAGGTCCACGTGCTGTCCGGCCGGCACCGTCTGCCGCCACTCGAACGGCAGGCCCTCCACGTACGCCTCCGCGGCCGAGAGCAGGAACCGGTCCAGGCCACCGTCGGTGCGGCGCAGGGTGCCCACGACGACGGCGTCACCATCGGTCGCGTCCAGCGTCTCGCGCACCCCGAAGGTGAGGACGGGGTGGGGGCTGCACTCGACGAACGCGCCGACGCCATGGTCGAGCAGACCGCGCGTGGCCTCCTCGAACCGCACGGTGTTGCGCAGATTCTGATACCAGTAATCGGCACCCACCTCGGTCCCGGTCAACCACTCCCCGGTGACGGTGGACAGCATCGGCACATCCGCCGACAGGGGCTCAACCCCCGCAAGTACAGACGCCAGTTCATCCTGGATGCGCTCCACATGCGACGAGTGCGAGGCATAGTCCACCGGCACCCTGCGCGCACGCACCTCATCAGCCGCACACGACTCGACCAGCTCGTCCAGTGCGTCGGCGTCACCCGCCACGACCACCGAACGCGGGCCGTTGACCGCGGCGACCGATATCCGCCCGTCCCACCGCGCGATCCGCTCACGCGCGGCATCGATCGACACCGCCAGCGACACCATGCCGCCCTGACCGGAGAGCGCCAGAATCGCCTTACTACGCAGCGCCACCACCTTGGCGGCATCATCCAGAGACAGCGCCCCCGCCACGTGAGCCGCGGCGATCTCGCCCTGGCTGTGGCCCACCACCGCATCCGGCTCCACACCGTACGAACGCCACAACGCCGCGAGCGACACCATCACCGCCCACAACGCGGGCTGCACGACATCCACCCGCTCCAACTCGGCGGCATCGGCCAGCACGTCATGCAACGACCAGTCCACATACGGAGCAAGCGCCTCGGCACACGCGTCCAAAGACGCACGGAACACCGGCGACGACTCCGCCAACTCCGCACCCATCCCCAACCACTGCGAACCCTGGCCCGGGAACACGAACGCCACCTTGCCCACAGGCCGCGCGACACCAACAGCCACACGAGCGGACTCCACACCACCGGCCACCGCCGCCAGGGCCTCGGAACCACCCGCCACCACCACAGCCCGATGATCGAACACCGACCGCGACAACAAAACACCCGCCACATCGGCAGGCGCCAATGCCTCCGCGGGCGTGGCCAGTTGTGCTGCCTGGGCGCGCAGGGCGTCCTCCGTACGCGCGGAGAACACCAGGGGGGCGGGCTCGGACGTCGGCAGCGGCTCGACCGGGGTCTCGTCGGGCGCCTGTTCCAGTACGGCGTGGGCGTTGGTGCCGCTGATGCCGAACGAGGACACGGCGGCCCGCCGGGGGCGCCCGACCTCGGGCCACGGCGTGGTCTCGGTGACCAGTGACACGGCGCCCGATGTCCAGTCCACATGCGGGGTGGGCTCGGTGATGTGCAGGCTCTGGGGCAGTACGCCGTGCCGCAGCGCGAGGACCATCTTGATCAGGCCCGCGACCCCGGAAGCCGCCTGCGTGTGGCCGATGTTGGACTTCACCGAGCCGAGCAGCAGCGGCCTGTCGGCGGGGTGCTCGCGGCCGTAGGTGGCAAGGAGGGCGTCGGCCTCGATCGGGTCGCCGAGTCGGGTGCCGGTGCCGTGCGCCTCGACGGCGTCGACCTCGGCCGCCGGGACGCCCGCGTCGGCGAGCGCCTGCCGGATGACCCTGCGCTGCGCGGGCCCGCTGGGGGCGGTGAGGCCGTTGGACGCGCCGTCCTGGTTGATCGCGGTGCCCTTGATCAACGCGAGTACGGGGTGCCCGTTGCGGCGCGCGTCGGACAGCCGCTCGAGGAGCACCATGGAGGCGCCCTCGGCGAGGCCGAACCCGTCGGCGCTCGCCGAGAACGCCTTGCAGCGCCCGTCGGGGGCGAGCGCGCGCTGCCTGCTGAACTCCACGAACATGCCCTGCGAGGGCATGACCGTGACACCGCCCGCGAGGGCGATGGGGCACTCGCCACGCCGCAGCGACTGCACGGCGAGGTGCAGGGCGGCCAGCGACGACGAGCACGCCGTGTCGAGGGTGACGGCGGGCCCGTTGAACCCGAACGAGTAGGAGAGCCTGCCGGACGCGACGCTCGCGGTGTTGCCGGTGAGCAGATAGCCCTCGAGGTCCGCGGGGGCCTCGTGCAGCTTCGGCCCGTAGTCCATCGTCATCGCGCCGACGAACACGCCTGCCTGACTGCCTCGCAGCCCTGCCGGGTCGATGCCTGCCCGCTCCATCGCCTCCCAGGAGATCTCCAGGAGCAGCCGCTGCTGCGGATCCATGGCCAGCGCCTCGCGAGGCGAGATGCCGAAGAATTCCGGGTCGAACTGGTGGGCGTCGTGCAGGAATCCGGCCTCGCGCTGGTAGTAGCCGCCCGCCCGCTCGGCGTCCTCGTCGTAGCGTCCGTCCAGGTCCCAGCCACGGTCGGTGGGAAACGCGGTGATGCCGTCGCCGCCCGTGGAGAGCAGCTCCCACAGGTCGTCGGGGCTGTGCACGCCGCCGGGCAGGCGGCAGCCCATCGCCACGACGGCGATCGGATCGTCGTCCCCGGCCGTCGCGAAGGCCAGCGCCTTGTCGTCCTCGGCGGGGGTGCCGAGCAGGACACGGTCGATGCGCTCGGCGAGGCCACGGCATGTCGGGGTGTCGAACACGGCCGACACGGGCAGGCTCAGGCCGGTGGCCGCGTTGAGCAGGTTGCGCAGTGTCACCGCGCCTGCCGAGTCCAGGCCCAGTTCGAGGAGCGGCGCGTCCGCGTCGGCGGCGGGCGCGGCGTCCCCGACGATGGTGGCCAGCTGCGCACGGACCAGGTCGAGCAGGAACTCGGTGCGGTCGGGAGCGGCCGCGAGCCGGTCGGCGAGAGTGGGGGCGGGGACGTCACCGGGCGCCGTGTGCAGCGGGTAGGCGGGCAGCGGCACCGCGCGTGCGTCCCGGCCCGCGAACACCGCGTTCCAGTCGGGGAGTACGCCGTGCGTGTGCAGTTCGGCGAGCGCGGCGGTCATCTGGTCGGCGCCGCCGCGCTCCCTGCGCAGCGTGCCGACGACGGCCGCCTCCACGGCGACGTTCTCAGCGGTCTCCTGCACGGCCCTGGTCAGCACGGGGTGGGGGCTCGACTCGAGCAGCAGCCGGTGCCCGGCGGCCAGGACGGCGCGCGTGGCGCTCTCGAAGTCCGCCGTGCCGCGCAGGTTGCGGCACCAGTGGTCCGCGGTGAGCGTGAGCGGATCGACCCGCGCGCCCGTGGTGGCCGCGTAGATCGGCACATCCGTCGGGCGGGGCGAGATGGGTGCCAGGCCCTCGCGCATCAGGTCGAGCACGGAGTCGACCTGGCGGCCGTGGGCCGCGAGACGGATCGCGATGCCTCTGGCCCTGATGCCGTCGGCGGTCAGTTCGGCCAGGAGTGCGTCGGCCTCCTCCTCGGTGCCGGAGACCAGGACCGAGCCCGGGGCGTGCACGGCGGCAAGGTCGAGGCCCTCGTAGCGGGTCAGGCGCTCGCGCACCTCGTCGGCCGACGCCAACACGGACAGCATCACGCCGCGTTCGAGCAGGTGGACCTGTGCTTGGCTGAACAGCGCCACTGCCCGGGCACCGTCTTCGACGGACAGCGCGCCGGCGACCGTCGCGGCCGGGATCTCGCCGACGCTAGAGCCGATCACGGCGCCTGGCGCCACACCCCAGGACCGCCACAGCGCGGCCAGGGACACCATCATCGCCCAGAGCGCGGGCTGCGCCACGTCCGGCCGGTCGAGCGAGGGTGTGTCGGTCCTGCCGCGCAGGACGTCGAGGACGGGCCAGTCCACGTGCGGCGTGAGGGCTTCCGCGCAAGCATGCAGTTGCTCGGCGAACACCGTTGATGTGCGCATGAGTTCGTCGGCCATGCCCGGCCACTGCGGCCCGTGACCGGGGAACACGAAGGCGATGTCGTCGGCCGCGGCCCGCGCCGGCATCCCGGACGCGAGCCCCGGCACCGGTATTCGTCCCTCGCTGACGGCGAGCAGTTCCCCGGCGAGCCGTGTGCGGTCCCCGCCGACCAGCACGGCACGCCGGGCGAGAGCGGGCCGGGTGGTGGCGAGGGAGAAGGCTAGGTCGACGAGCGGCAGGTTCGGTTCGGCTTCGATCAGGGCGTGCAGGTCGGCGGCCCGCACCCGCAGCGCGTCATGGCTGTGCGCCGACAACGTGATCGGGACGGCGAGCCCGTCCGGTGCGGGTCGGCCGGGCTCGGGCCTGCCCGCGCGCAGCGCGGCCTCGACCAGAGCGGCAACGCCGTCGCACCACTCGTGGTCGGTGTCGAGCCGGTAGCCGAAGGTCGCCGCCCGTGCGCCGTCCCCGCGGGTGAGTACGGCAAAGGCACCGTCCGCCCCGGCAAGCGCCAGGTCGCACTCGCCGGAACGCACGGCGGCTACGGCATCGGCGAGGGGGTCGTGTCCGGTCCGGCAGGGACCGTGCATGCCGAGCACGCGTGCCAGCTCGACCGCGTCGTCCTCGCCCTCGGTGCCGGCGGCCAGATAGACACCGACACCTGCCCGTTCGTCCGCGCCGATACCCGCGTCCTCACAGGCCGTCCACGCCGACTCCAGTTCGTCTGTCCGGTCCGCGAGCAGCGGCACACCGGTCAGCTCGGCCAGTACACCGTGATCGCGCTCCGCCCGCACCGGTGCCGCGGACGCGGCCCCGATGACGGCGACAGTGCCGGTGTGCACCCCTTCTGATAAGCGCATGGCAGCCTCTGCCTTCGTCAGTCATCCACTGGAACTGAAACTGGAAACATGCATGGTTGGCCTGAATCGGCTCGATATTTTCTCGGCCACTTCGCCGCGACAACGAGCGCAAGTCAAAGCCAGCTATCCGGAAAATGTCAACTGCGGTCTATTTTCGGTCTGTCGCAGGCGCAAAACGTTCGCAGAGCCTGCGTAGGCGCGGGTCAGGGGCGTTCCGACTCACGCGATTTACCGTGCGGACTTCCAAAATTTACCGCGTTATTAACGCACCAGGGAGAGAGGTTGGATCGCCGCTTGCCGAGTCGCCGAGCAGCGCTTGCCTCATCGTGCAGCGACTTTTGCCCTATCGTGCAGCGGAAGTCCGCACATGGAATAGCGGATTGGCGGAACCGCCCGTGCAGCACCAACTCGTCATGCGGCCGTCGCAATCCAGCCATATGAGGTCCGTTAACAGTCCGGCCCCCGCGCGCGATCACTCTGGAACACCGAATGAATAAGGGGCTGAAACTGACTCGTCAACCGCATACGCCGAAGCTCGTACGGGTACGCCGATACGCCGCCCGGCGATAGAAACGCCGGCGGAACAGGCTTGGGAAACACAGGAATGACCCGGAGACGGGCACAGGATCGGAGGGGGCAGTCACGCCGCCCTGTCGGGGCGGCGACTGTCACACCACTCAAGACTCCGTTGGCTGAGTGGGGGAGGCAACAACGGTGAGGGAAGAACCAGCGTGGGTATGGCTGTGAGGGCGTAGGGAAGAGTGATGCAAATCCCCGGCCGTCTCCACGGGACGCCACCCGGGAACGGAATAGGCGAAGGCCGGTGTTGGCGACCCGACAGCCGAGAGCTGGAGAACAACATAAGACGCTCAGGAGAACGGCGACTTGCGCTCGGGCGCAGGTGCGGCCCTCCTGGTCTTCACGCGGGCAGCCGCGGCGGTACTCCCGCAAGTGCCGGGACCCGCGCCATGGCTAGCCGATGCTTATCCCTCCTTCACATAGGACCCGCGCAGTCGCCGGGGTCGATACGGAGGACCAAGCAAGCGAACTCCGAGAAGACCGGATCAGCCTACGGGCGGGTGGCACATGGTCGGATCAAACGCGATACCCATGGTTTCGCGCTCGGCCCAACAGTATCCGAGCGGGTGTAGCCCGCACCAGACGCTCTTGATGTGGTCGGCGGAAGCCGAAAACCACTTCTCCGCTGACGCACAGGAAGCGCTTTCCGATGTGGTGATTGCGCCCGCGTATATGCCCCCGCGAATGCCTGATACCTCCGCCACCTGGCATCGATCTCCGCAGTTCGCGTCCGCTACGTCTGACTCCGGAGTAATTAACGCACCGAACTCCGCCGCCGGTCTCCGGCAACCACGGGATAGCCGTGCCCGTTTCACCGCGAACGCGCTCCGCATTCTGTCCGTTTCGGGCTCACGCACAGTCGCTGTGCTTCACCTCACACGCCCGCACTCGCACCGGCCGATAACGTAAGTACATTGCACTCAGGTGTCGTGCGCTTGACGAAACGGGGCCGCCCGCCACAACGGGTCGCAGGTGACTTGGAAGCTTACAGGCCAAGTTGGCTTGATCCGCCGGATTACCTGATCACGTTCACAAGCCGAGGCGAGAGCAGGGGTGGCGTAGGGGTGTCTCGGGGCTTTCCGAGGGGCACTGTGGCGCAGAACAATATGGGCGAGATCGAGGTTCCAAGAAGAGAGGTGCCCCGTGCGAGCAATCAAGAGCAACTCCCCCGCCGTCACGCCTGAATCCGTGTTTCTCGAAGGCGGCCCCCACAGCCTTTCCGGCTCGGTCGTCGTCCTCGCTGAGCTCAGTGAGGTGATCTGCTCCCCCGAGAAGATCAAGATCCGGTTCGAAAACGGATACGAGCACTACGAGTTCAGCGACCAGACCGCGGACCCCCTGAAGCTGCGCTGGGTCGGCCGCACCAAGATCGCCGAGTAGCCGGGGCCACTACTCGTACGGAGCCCCCCACAGGACTGTGCCCCACCACTCCTCGCGAGTGGTGGGGCACAGTCCTGTGCGCGGACGACCCGTCAGTCGCGACGGTCGTACGAGGAGTGCGGGGTGTACGGGGACCCGCCCTGGGCCGGCACCTGCTCCGGGTCCGCCGGGTGGTGCGGGGCCCGCCGACCGGGGTCATCCTGATCATTGACCGGGGCGTCCGGCCGGATGCGGCGCGGCCACCAGGCGGCCTTGCCGAACAGGGCGGTGAGAGCGGGCGTGAAGAACATCGCCATCACGAACGACGAGATCATGATGCCGAAGGCGACCGCGAACCCGATCTGGGAGAGCGACGTGTCGCTGGCGAGCAGCATCGAGGCGAAGGTGCCCGCGAGGATCACACCGGCGGCGGCAATGGTCGGCCCGGCGTGCTGGATGCTCTTCGCGGTGGCCTCCCGCGGGCTGAGGCCTTCCTTCGCCTCCTCCCTTAGTCGCGCCACCATCAGGATGTTGTAGTCCGTGCCGATGGCGACGACGAACAAGTACATGATCACCGGCAGGAAGAAGGTCAGGCCCGACTTGCCCTCGATCTGCTGGAAGAGGATCACGGTCGCGCCGAGTGTGGCGCCGAAGCCGAGCGCCACGGACACCATCAGATAGATCGGTGCGACGACGCTGCGCAGCAGCAGTCCGAGGATGAGCATGATGAGCACGGCCGCCGTCGGGAACACCACGGAGAAGTCGCGGTTGACGGCCTTGTTGATGTCGACGAAGACGGAGGTGATGCCGCCGACCTTCGTCTCCGTACCGGCCGGTGCCGCCTCGTGGGCGGTGGTGCGCAGCGGGCCGCGGACGATGTCCATGGCCTCGCGGCCGTTGGGGTCCATCTTCAGCACGGCGTTGAACTCGGCGGTCCTGCCGTCCTTGCTGAGCTGGGTGCGGGAGGCGTCACCGACTCCCTTGACCTGCTTGAGCTTTGACACGAAGGCGGTCATGTCCGCGGGCTTGAGCTTCTCGCCCTTCGTGGAACGCATCAGGACGCTGCTGGGGTTGGTGCTGCCCGCCGGCAGGTCCTGGCTCATCGCGTGCAGGGCGACCTGCGACTCCTTGGTGGACGTCGCGGACTCGTCGGAGGCGAACGTCGGCTTGTAGCCGAACGCTCCGATGGCCACCGCGATCATCAGCAGGCCGGAGCCGATCACGAACAGGCCGGGGCGGCGGCCGACCGCGTTGCCGATCGCGCCGAAGCGCGCGGCACGCGGCTCGTGGCGCCACGACTTGGACGGCCAGAACACCTTGGTGCCCATCAGGGAGACGATCGCGGGGATCAGCGTGAGACAGGCGATCAGCGTCACCACGATGGCGATGGCGAGGGCCGGGCCCATCGACACGAGGAAGCTGAGCGTGGAGAGCAGCAGCGCGAGGAAGCAGACAGCGACGGCGCCGGCCGCCGACGCGATGGCCTCGCCGACCCGGCCGACCGCGGAGATCATGGCGGTCTTCGGGTCCTCGCCGAGCCGCAGCCGTTCCCGGTAGCGGAACATCAGGAACAGGATGTAGTCGGTGCCGACGCCGAAGAGCACCACGATCAGCAGGGACGACACCGAACTGTCGGCCTTGAGGTGGAACACCTCCGCGCAGGTCGCGATGAGGCCGTTGGCCACCTGCGACACCAGGGTGATCCCCGCGATGGTGAGAATCGTGATGGTCGGGCTGCGGAAGATGATCGTCAGCAGCACGATGATGAGGCCGATGGTGCCGAGGAAGATCAGCCCGTCGGCTTCCTTGGACGCCTCCTCGTTGTCCAGCTGGGTGGCCGCGTCACCGGTGACTCCGGTCTTGAACCCCGTGCCCTTGACCAGGGGTTTGAGGTCGTCCCGCATGTCCTCGACCGCGTGCTGCTGGCTCTTGTCGCCCGCCTTCACGTCGGCCATCGACACCATGACCGTCTGCACCTTCTTGTGCGGCGACGGCGGCGTGGTGACGACCTGTTCGACCTTGTCGTACTTCTTGGCTTCCAGGGACTTGCCGAGCTTGGTGACCTTCGCGGAGTCGGCCGCGGACAGCGGCTTGCCGTCCTCGCGAGTGACGACCACGATCGCGGAGGGGCTGAACCCCTTCGGGAAGGCGTTCTCCTGGATCTTCTGCGCCTGGATCGACTCGTAGTGACCGGGAAGGAACTCCGCCTGATCAGACGTGGTGGTGAGGGACGGGGCGAAGCCGATCACGGCGGCCCCGGCGATGAGCCAGGTGAGGATCACCAGCCAGCGATGGCCGACGACGAAACGTCCTAGTGCTTTGAACACGGTTCCTTCCAACAGATCTAGAGGTCCAGAGGTCAGGCGGTGAGTGTCTAGAGGGAGCCGACGAGCCCCGGGCGGGCCTCCTCGGCGAAACGCAGCCCCTCGGCCACGTCCATGTCGGGTATCCGGACGGCGCCCCTGCCCGCGGCGGTGGTGGCGCTCAGCGTGAAAAGACCGGCTCGGCGCTGCATGTACGACTGTCTGCCGGTCCAGCCGATGATCCCGTCGCGGCGCAGCGCCACCGAGCGGCGGATGAAGGTGCCCTGCCGCACCACGAGGTACTCCCCGTGCAGCGCGTGCCCGAGGGAGCGGTAGGCGTCCAGGGCGAGCAGCGCCCCGAAGGGCACGACGAGCGGCGCGGCCCCGAGGGACCACCAGGGCAGCAGCCCGGCCGCCACGCCGGTCCCGGCCAGGGCTGCCACCGCGGCCGGGACCAGCAGGCAACCGCGCACCAGACGGCGGCGCAGCGCGGGCCGGGGGTGACCGCACAGCGCCGCCGCGATAATGGGCGAACGTGGCTCGTCGAGCACGTCCGCTGTCGCCCGGTGCGCGGCGTCCAGGGGGGCGGGAGGCATCAGCTGGGCGGGGTTCGTGAGGCGGTTCGCGCCCCTGTCGAGCCCGGTGGCCAGCATGTTCAGGCGGGCCGCCCCCGCCAGGCGCAGGGGCAGTGCCTGGGTGAGCTCGGCGCCGCGGATCCGCCGCTCCTCCACGGATACCGAACGGGAGGTGAGCAGGCCGCGCGTGATGTGCAGGGCGCCACCGGGCTCGCGCTCCAGGCGGAAGCCGCACCAGGCCTCGCCCATGACCACCAGCGAGGCCAGCACACCCACGGCGAGCAGAGCGGCCACCACGAGGGCGGCGGCCAGTCCGACCGGCAGGGCCGAGAGACGGTCCCAGCTCCACCTGGCGACAGGCCCGCTGGTCACGTCGAGCCCGAGCAGATCGAGCAGCTTGGCCCCGCCCGCGACCACGGTCACCGTCCCGGCGAGGGTGGTGAACGTCAGCGGCGCGTAGCGGGCCCAGGACCAGTGCATGCGGGCGAGCGGTACGGGCAGCGCCTGCCCGCTCGCCTGTTCCTGCCCGCTCGCCTGTTCCTGCCCGCTCTCCCGCACCGCCCCGTACGCGCCCGGCCGCAGCAGCACCTTGAATTCCAGGGCCTGTTCGCGGGAGATTCCGTCGAGGACAAGCTCGGCGTCCTCGCCCGGGCTCTGGTGCTGCCCGGTGCCGATCTTCACGGCGGCGAGGCCGAAGAGCCGGTGCACGGGGTTGGCGGTCACGTCGGCGCTGCGCACCCTGTCACGCGGGATCGACTTCTTCGTGCGGAACAGCAGCCCCGCGTGCAGTTCGACCGTGCTGCCGGTGACCCGGTAGCGGGTCGTGCGGTAGCGCACCCACTCGTGCCCCGCCTGCACGCCCGCGACCACGATGTACGAGCCGAGGACGATCCAGGCATGGGTGTTGAGCAGGTCCCGGGCGAGGACCATGGCGGCGACGAGCGGGAACGCGGGCCCCACGAGCCAGCTGACGCTGACGGCGACCATGCGCGGGTGCAGTCGCTGCCACGGCTCTTCGGCCCGCGTCTGTGTCTCCTGGGCCGGTATCTCGGCCTCTTCGCGCGCCTCGTACGCCGGGTGGGGTGCGGCCGGCGCCTGCGTACGACGGCTCATGTGCCGTCCTCGTGCAGGGCGCGGACGCGCTCGGTGAGGCGCTCGACGATGTCGGCGGCGAGCTTCTGGTCGAGGCCGTCGATGGTGACGGGGCCCGCGGCCGACGCGGTCGTCACGGTCACCGCGGCGAGACCGAAAAGGTGCTGGAGCGGGCCGCTCTTGGTGTCCAGGGTCTGGATCCTGGTGAAGGGCACCACCCGCCACTCCCGGGTGAGCCACCCCGACCTTGCCGAGACCGCTTCGCTGCCCGCGTCCCAGCGGTGCGCGCGGTAGCGCCACCACGGGGTCAGCAGGGCATAGCCGAGGCCGAGCGGGCACAGCACCGCGAAGACGAGCCGCAGCCAGGAGGGGGTGTCGGGGAACAGCGTGGCCGCCCCGAGCGCGGCCAGGACCGGCACGACGACGAGGAGGTTCTGCGTCATCCACCAGTAGACGGCGCGGCGGTCGAGGCTATACCGCGGCCGCGGCAGTCCGGGGCGGCGCTGCGGGGCGGCATCAAGAGCCGCCTCCCCCACGCCGCCTCGCAGTGGCTGCCGCGTCTCTTGTGGCACTGCTCCTCCGCCCCTCTGCGCCCATTCCCGTTTTCGGGCGCCTTCGCTGTTCCTGATCCGTGTCCCACCAGCCAAACAAGCGGGATGGGAGGGCAGACAGAGCGCTTCGTGTGGAGTGGAAGCGACCAAGGTTGCAACCTCGGGGCCGCACTACCCACTTTCGTACGCTTAACGTTGACCAATGGCGCACATATGGACCCTTGGCGCGTGGGCGCCAGTAGGGTGACCGCCGTGAAATGGCCGATTCGATGGTTGGGCCGCAGCGCCGTTCAGGACACCATCCTCGTCGCCGCTCTCATCGTGCTGAACATCTTCGTGGCCGTGTGGAGCGGCTACCCCCGTGAAGACCATCCCCTGTTTGGTCCATGGGCGGGGCTTGGTCTTCAGGTGATGATGGTGTTGGCGCTGGTGGTGCGGCGGGTGTGGCCGCTGACAGTGCTCGGTGTGGCGGCGGCGGCATCAGTGGTGATGACGCTGTCGGCGTGGCTCGCGCCCGGACTCCTGGTGGCATCGGGAGACGGCTCAGGAGTGTGGGTACCCCTGGCGGCGCCCTTCGCCGCCTACTCGGCGGTGGTGTACTCGTCGCGTTCGCGGGTGGCGTGGGTGTTGACGGGGTTGCTGACGTTGGTGGCGACCCGGTTGTGGGAGTTGTCGTTCGCGGTGGCGGCGTCGGGGGTGTTGCTGACGGCGGTGCCGGGGTTGCTGGGGATGTATGTGGGGGCGCGGCGTGGGTTGATCGCGGCGTTGACGGAGCGGGCCGAGCGGGCGGAGCGGGAGCAGTTTCTGCTGGCGGAGCGGGCGCGGGCCGAGGAGCGGGTGCGGTTGGCGGGTGAGATGCACGATGTGGTGACGCATCGGGTGTCGTTGATGGTGTTGCAGGCGGGGGCGTTGCGGGTGTCGTCGTCGGACGAGGTGGTGCGTGCGGAGGCGGAGGTGTTGCGGGCCGCGGGCTGCCAGGCGTTGGAGGAGCTGCGGGATTTGGTGGGGGTGTTGAGGTCCCCGGAGAGCCTGGAGGCGTTGGAGTCGGCGGAGTTGGTGATGCCGAACGCCGGAAGCGCTGTGGGGGTTGAGGGGTTGCGGCTCTCGGTGCTCGTGGAGGAGTCCCGGGCCGTGGGCGTCGATGTGGAGTTCGACGAGGTCGGGGACCGGTCGGTGTGGTCACCGGTGGTGGCGCGTACCGCCTACCGGGTGGTGCAGGAGGCCCTGACGAACGTACGCAAGCACGCGCCGGGCAGCTCGGTACGGGTGGAAGTGCGCTATGAGACGGGACGGGTGCGTCTTCGGGTGGCCAACTCCGCGGCGACGCGGACGCTGGACACGGAGTTGGCGTCCAGCGGTTCGGGAAGTGGCCTGAAGGGGCTGCGGCAACGGGTCGAACTGGTCGGTGGAACCTTCGAGTTCGGGCCGACGGGCAGCGGCTTCCGCATCGAATCCGTACTGCCCGCCTATGTACCCACGACGGAGACGTGGATCCATCCCGAGAAGCCGTCGGGGTCGTCCTCCTCGTCGTCGACCGCGCTCAGCGGGTGACGAGCCCCGCGTCGTAGGCGAGGAGCCCTGCCTGCGTCCTGTTCGTGCACTCCAGCTTGACGAGCATGCGCGAGACATAGCCCTTGACCGTCGCCTCGCTGAGGAACAGCTTCGTGGCGATCTGGGCGTTCGACAGGCCCTCGCCGAGGCAGGTGAGCACGTCCGTCTCGCGCTCCGTGAGCTTGCCGATGAGGTTCTTGGCGCGCTCGCGTGCCGCGTCCTCGTCCGAGGAGGAGGCGACGATGCGGCGCATGGCGACGGGCGAGAGAACCGTGTGCCCGTCGGCGGCGACGCGGACCAGGCCGATGAGGTGCTCGGGGGGCGTGGATTTCACCAGGAATCCACTGGCCCCGCTGCGCAGGGCACGCATCACGTATTGATCGGCGTCGAATGTGGTGAGCGCCACGACCTTCGGTGGCTGATCGAGTTTCATGATGCCTTCGATCGCCGTGAGGCCGTCGACCCCCGGCATCCGCAGATCCATGAGAACGAGATCGGGTCGGTGCCGCACGACGCTCTCCACGGCGGCCGCACCGTCGTGGGCTTCAGCGACGACATCGATATCTTCCGCGGATCCGAGAATCGTTCTCAAATGCGCGCAGACCATGGGCTCGTCATCAACGACCAACACCTTTACGACTTTGCGCCCCATGTCATGCAGTCTACCTAAGACTTGTCCCGCTAATCATCTTCGAGTGAACGTGGGCGAGGTCATATCCGGCTCGGGATCGTCGCAGGGACCTCCGGCAGCCGCACGACCACTACCGACGAGATCCTGGCCAGGTCCGACTTGTCGCGATCAGGGTCATGAGACATCGGTGCGGCGTTCCGCCGGCAGGACGGACTCCACGGAGAAGCCACCGCCGGGGACCGGCCCCGACTCGAAGGTGCCACCGACCAGTTCGACCCGCTGGCACAAACCCTTGAGGCCACTTCCCGAGCCGCTGGACGCCAACTCCGTGTCCACCGAGCCACCGGCTGCCGAGTTCGCCACCCGCAGCCGCACCTCTCCGCTCCCGTGCCGCACTTCCACCCGTACCGAGCTGCCCGGCGCGTGCTTGCGTACGTTCGTCAGGGCCTCCTGCACCACCCGGTACGCGGTACGCGCCACCACCGGTGACCACACCGACCGGTCCCCGACCTCGTCGAACTCGACATCGACGCCCACGGCCCGGGACTCCTCCACGAGCACCGAGAGCCGCAACCCCTCAGCCTCCACACCACCGGCCGCCCCCACAGCGCTTCCGGCGCTCGGCATCACCAACTCCGCCGATTCCAAAGCCTCCAGGCTCTCCGGGGACCTCAACACCCCGACCACGTCTCGCAGCTCCTCCAGCGCCTGGCAGCCCGCGGCCCGCAACACCTCCGCCTCCGCACGCACCACCTCGTCCGACGACGACACCCGCAACGCCCCCGCCTGCAACACCATCAACGACACCCGATGCGTCACCACATCGTGCATCTCACCCGCCAACCGCACCCGCTCCTCGGCCCGCGCCCGCTCCGCCAGCAGAAACTGCTCCCGCTCCGCCCGCTCGGCCCGCTCCGTCAACGCCGCGATCAACCCACGCCGCGCCCCCACATACATCCCCAGCAACCCCGGCACCGCTGTCAGCAACACCCCCGACGCCGCCACCGCGAACGACAACTCCCACAACCGGGTCGCCACCAACGTCAGCAACCCCGTCAACACCCACGCCACCCGCGAACGCGACGAATAGACGGCCGCGCTGTACGTGGCGAACGGCGCCGCGAGCGGCACCCACACGCCCGCTCCGTCGACCGATGTCACCAGGAGTCCGGGAGCGAGCCACACCGAGACGGTCATCGTCACCGAGGCCGCAAGCGCCACGGTCAGGACCATCAGGGGGCGCCTTCGCCGCACCAGCAGGGTCAGCAACACCAGGACCTGCAGGACGAGGCCGGCCCACGGGCCGCAGTCGGGGTGGCCGTCTGTCCGGGATCCGTTCCACACGGCGACGAGGACGTTGAGCAGTACCAGGGCGATGAGGAGCCCCACGTCAAAGGCAGACACCCGCCACGACGAGTTCTTCGTGGACAAGCGCACCCCCGTGCATGTCGGCTCCACGCTGTGCTGTGCTGTGCTGTGGTCGTGCAGAGCTTAGACCGTCTCGCGCCCCCACCGCACCGGGTGCCTTGCACCTCGGGCCGGTGCACGCCAGGTCCACGAGATGCGGAACCGGTACTACCACCCGCTACTTTCGTCGGTACGGGTGCCAACGTTTCCCTCTGCACAGCAGGGTGCCAGGAGCGGTTGAATGATGCATGTTGAAGCGCAAGCTTGGTCACCGGAACAGAACTTATTGAGGAGCGACATGCTGTGGGTCGGCATCGTCCTGGCCGTTCAGGGAATCGGATCATTCCTGACTGAGCGGATCTGGGACACAAAATTCGGTGTCACGGCATTGCTGGGTGACGACGCCCCTTCGTGGGTGAGCCTGGCGATCGGCGTGGTGGGCCTGATCATCCTCGCGTTCAGCGTGAGTTCACGCTCGCGCAAATCGGTGCACAGCTAACGTTGCCCATAATTTCCCGGTGGCCGATTTCCCCCGTAATCGGCCACCGGGTTCATTCTTTTCCAGGGCAGCGGGAAAACACCATTTTTCAGGGAAGCGGGAGAACAACAGTGGGGCGGTCACCCGGAATCGGGTGACCGCCCCACTTGTCGTGCCGCCCCACTTGTCGTGCGGGCTACGCGGCGAGGTGCGCCTTGAGGAGCTGGATGACGGCCGGGGCCTGGTCGGTCAGGTAGAAGTGGCCGCCCGGGAACACCTTCAGGTCGAAGGCGCCCGTGGTGTGCTGCTCCCACGCCCGTGCCTCGTCGAGGCTGGTACGCGGGTCGTCGTCGCCCACCAGGACGGTGACATCGGCGCCGATGCGGGTGCCGGGCTCGGCGCGGTACGTCTCGATGGCGGTGTAGTCGCTGCGGATGGCGGGCAGCACCATGCGCAGCAGCTCCTCGTCGCCCAGGACCCTGGGGTCGGTGCCGCTCAGCTTGCGCATCTCGGCGATGATGCCGTCGTCGTCGCGCTGGTGGACGTTCTCCGGGCGGTGAGTGGAGGGGGCGCGGCGGCCGGAGGCGAAGACGTGCACGGGTCCGCGCCCGTCCTGCTCGAAGCGGCGGGCCACCTCGAAGGCGAGTACGGCTCCCATGCTGTGGCCGAAGAACGTCAGCGGGCGTTCGTCGTCCAGGGCGCGCAGGGCGTCGGCGGCCTGGTCCGCGAGCTCGGTGATGGAGTCGATGCCCTTCTCCGTGTGCCGGTCCTGGCGGCCCGGGTACTGCAGTGCGCTGACGTCCGCCACCTCGCTCAGCGCCTGGGAGACGGGGAAGTAGAAACTGGCCGAGCCGCCCGCGTGAGGGAAGCACACCAGGCGGCGCTCGGCGTCCGGAGCCGGGTGGTAGCCGCGGACCCACAGGTCGGCGGAGGCGACTGTCGTCATGAGGGTGTTCCATCCATGGTCATCAGGGGGCGTACGCCCGGCTAGCCGAGCGGGAAGCGGACTTCACCGGCGACGATCGGGTTCGCGTAGTTCTTGCTGGAGATCTTGATGCGGTTCAGGGCGAGCCCGGTGAGCGCCTCGAAGACGGCGCGACGCGCGTTCATGGCCGTGGAGTAGCCCGCGTCCAGGTGCGGGGCGACCTCGACGACGTCCATGCCGACCAGGTTCGTCTCGTGCGCGATGCGGCGCAGCGCGGGGAAGAGTTCTCGGGTGGTCAGGCCCGCGGGTTCCGGGGTCCCGGTGCCGGGCGCGAAGGCCGGGTCGAGGACGTCGATGTCCAGCGAGAGGTAGACGTGGTCGGCGACGGCGCGGGCTTCCTCGATGACCTTGTCGATCACGGCGGGGAAGCCGATGCGTTCGATCTCGGCCATGAAGTGGGAGCGCATTCCGGCCCGTCGCATCCAGTTGAAGAGCTGGTCGTCGGGGCCCGAGATGGTGCGGATGCCGACCTGGATGATGTTGGGGCCCGGCACCATCTCCTCGTCGATCAGTCTGCGGATCGGCGTGGTGTGGGTGGCACGGTGCCCGAACAGCTCTTCGTGGCAGTCCGGGTGGGCGTCGAAGTGGATGACGGCGATCGAGCCGCGGCCGTGCACTTCGGTGAGGGCGCCGACGCTGGGCCAGAGCAGCGAGTGGTCGCCGCCGAGCACGACGGGCTTGGCGCCCACTTCGGCGATCTCCCGGACGAGCCCGCGGATGGGCTCCATGGACCGGGTGATGTCGAAGGGGTCGACGGCCGCGTCCCCGTAGTCGACGACCTTGAGGACGTTGAACGGGTTGACGCGGGTCGCGGAGTGCACGAAGCCCTCGGGGGTGCTGTACAGGTACCTCTCGTCCGCGCGGATCGCGCGCGGCCCGTAGGCGGCGCCGCGGTGCCCGCTGGAGACGTCGACCGGGCAGCCGACGACGGCGACGTCGACGCCTCCGGCCCGCAGGTCCTCCTGGTTCAGGGCCAGGGGGACGCCCATGAAGGTGGGCACGCCCGAGTAGGACGGCTGCACGTAGTAGCGGCGCAGGTCGATCGGGCCGGGTTCGCGCCGGGGGAAGGTGGAGCGATCGACCTCCCGCCGCCAGGCCTCGGACTCGGGTGTCTCGCTCATCTCTCTCCTCGGATACAGGGGTCGTACGCGGTCGTACGGGAAGGTCAGCGGGGCTTCGCGGTGACCGGCAGGCGGACGCAGCCGCTGATGACGGGCGAGCTGCGGCGCGCCACCGGCCCCGCCACGTGCAGGTCGGGAAGTCGGTCCACGAGGACGCGGAGCGCCGTCTCGCCCTCCATGCGGGCCAGCGGGGCGCCGATGCAGTAGTGCATGCCGCCGGAGAACGAGAGGTGTTCGGCGGGGTCCTCGCGGGTCAGGTCGAAGCGGTCCGGGTCGGTGTACACCTCGGGGTCGCGGTTGGCGGAGCCGATGAGGACGACCACGGAGCTGTCGGCCTTGATGTGGTGGCCGTGCAGGGCGGTGTCCTCGTGCGGGACGCGCTGTGCCTGCAGGGCGGGCGAGTCGTAGCGCAGGGTCTCCTCGACCGCGCGCGGCGCGAGGTCCGGGTCGTCGCGCAGAAGGTCCCACTGGGCGCGGTCACCGGTCATGGCGAGGACCGCGTTGCCGATGAGGTTGGTGGTGGTCTCGAAGCCGGTGACGGCGAGCACGGTGCAGAACGCGAGGAGTTCCTCGGTGGTGAGCTTGCCTTCGCCCTCGGCCGCGGTGAGCCGGCTGATGAGGTCGTCGCCGGGCTCCCGGTTGCGCAGTGCGATCAGCTCGGTGAAGACCTGGTCGAGGTCGTCGACGGCAGACCTGAACTCCCGCGCCATCTTGAGGGACTTGACGCCGTCGATGACGGGCCCGACCTTCCGTCCGGCGTGGATGAACCGGTCGTGGTACTCCTCCGGGACGCCGAGCAGCTCACCGATGACGAGGAGCGGCAGCGGGCCCGCGAAGTCCTCGATGAGGTCGAAGCCGTCGGAGGCGGCGGCCTTGTCGAGCAGGCTGTGGCAGAGCTTCTCCACCGAGATCCGGTACTTGCTGATCATCTTCGGCCCGAAGGCGGGCTGCGCGAGGCGGCGCAGGCGGGTGTGGTCGGGCGGGTCGAGGCCGAGGATGGAGCTGTCCCAGGGGATCTCGTCCATCAGCTCGTGGCCGGGCACGCCGCCCTGCCGACGGTTGAGGAACAGCGAGCGGTCCCGCAGGATACGGCTGCCGAGCTCGTGGCTGCCGGTGACCCAGGTGCCGAGGTGGCTGCGGTGCAGGGGGCCGCGCTTCCGTACCGCCGCATACAGCGGGTACGGGTCCTGCTGCCCTTGTAGGAGCCGCGTGAACGGGTCACCGAAGAGACCGAAGGCGTGCAGGAAGGCGCGGGTCGCGCCAAGTTTGGCGCTGAACTTCAGGCCGGCCGTCCTGCTGTCCATCAGCGTGGCCATCACTGCTCCTTGCGAGAGGCGGTCCTGGCGGGCCTGAGCGCCTGCTGCGGCCCCAGCGCCACGACCTCGAAGCTGCGGGTGGTCGAGTCCAGTCGGTGGATGAGCCGGTCGGGCCCGGTGACATGGACGGTGCCCACCCCCCGCGCCCGCAGCGTCTCGACGACGGAGGGCCAGCGGACCGGGTGGTCGAAGGTGGTGAGAAGCATGGCGCGCAGCTGCTCGGCGGTGGTCACCAGGGAGCCGTCGTGGTCGGCGACGACCGGCAGTTCGGGGGCGCCGATCTCGAACCCGGCGAGCACCTTCTCCTCCGCTCGCGCGCGCAGGTCGGTGAGGACGCGGCAGTGCGCGGGCGGCTTCATCGAGTAGAGCGAGTAGCCGCCGATCGCGCTGATGCGCCGCTGGAAGGACTCGAGCACCGGCTCCCGGAGCGTGATCATCCACATGCCCTCGTCGAGGTAGCCGGAGACCTCGTGGAACTCACCGCGCTCGGTGAGCTCCACGAGGATCTCGCTGAGCGCCTCTTCGGGTACGCGGGTGATGGTGAGCGTCACCAGTTCCTGATGCTGCTCCTCGAAGAACTCCCTTTCGCAACTGGCGAGTTCGGCGGTGAGGCGGACGGCTTCGGCGAACGGCAGGGCGCCGCTGAAGGCCGTGGCGGCCTTCTGGCCGAAGCTGAAGCCGACGCAGTAGTCCGGGTCGAGACCCTGGGTCTCGCGGGCCCGGTCGGCCAGTGAGAGGGAGTTGACGAAGAACGCGATCTGCGCGAACACACCGAAGTCGTCGCCTTCCGCACGGAATCCGTCGAGGACCGAGCGGCCGAGCGCCTCGTCGGCCTCGACGAGGCGCTTGCGGACGAAGGGGTCGATCATCATGAACTTGCCCACGTCGGTGAAGCGCGCGGGCCCCATGCCCGGAAACACCACGGCACTGCGGGTCGGCTCGTTCGGATCGGTCGGCTCGGTCGTCATCGGGGTCCTCACGGGTACCTGCGTGCTGGGTCGAAGCTGATGCGAAGTGGAGTGAACGCTCACGCGGACGCGGCGAGTTCGGGCTCGGTGCGCTCCGCGGCGCGCTGTTCGAGGGCTCGCCGGTCCGGCTTGCCGTTGCGGTTCAGGGGAAAACTGTCGATGACGACGATCCGGTTGGGGTGCTCGTAGGTGGGCAGTGCGTCCTTGATGAGGGCGCGCCAGTGGGCGGTGGGCCGGTCGGCGGGGTCCTCGACGAAGAAGACGAGCTCGGCGCCGCGCGCCTCGTCGGGCAACGCGATCACCTTGGTGGCGCAGCCCGCGGCGGCGACCTTCCGCTCGATGATCTCCGGGTAGAGGGTGTAGCCCATGCGGTGCACGGCGAGCTTGCGGCCCGCGACGAAGAGGTTGCCGTCCGCGTCGAGGTGACCGAGGTCCCCGGTGCGGTACCAACCCTGCTCGACGGGGGCGATGGTGCCGTCCTCCGCGAGGTAACCGGCCATCATGTCGGGGGTGTTGACGAGTATCTCGCCCAGCTCTCCGGCCGGGAGCCGGTTGCCGTCGTCGTCGCAGACGAGCAGTTGGAGGCCGTCCATGACACGGCCGCACGCGACCGGGTCGTCGATGGTGGCGAAGGCGATGTTGCCGAGCTCCGTGCTGCCGTAGCTGTCGAGCAGCGGGTGGCCGAGGAAGTCGCCGTACTGGTCGGACAGGGCCGGGTCGAGAGGGGCGGCGCCGCTGCAGAACATGCGGACACCACCGAGGGCGGCGGCCACCTCAGCCTTGCGGCGGGCGAGGTTGAGGATGCTGCGATAGGTGGCGGGCGTCGCGTCGATGACGGTCACGCCGCACTGGCGGCCCATGAGGACGGCGCGGTCGAGCCGCCGATAGGGCGCCACGATGAGGGAGGACTTGGCGAGCCAGGCGATCAGGACCATCGACAGGCCGTACTGGTGCGCGAAGGGCAGCAGTGGCAGGAGCACGTCGTCGGGGCCGTGGCCCATGTGTGCGGCGTTGCGGCGCAGGTTCTCCAGGAAGCGGCCGCCGTTCTTGACGACTCCCTTGGGGGTGCCGGTCGAACCGGAGGACCACATGATCAGTCCGTCCGGGAGCGCGCACCACGCGGTGAAGTCGAGGGCCTGCTCGGTGGGGACGAGGCCCGCGGCCTCGACGAGCAGCTTGTACAGATAGACGGCCTCGTCCTGATCGGCGGGCACGGGCGCGTCGTCGTCGTACAGACAGAGGCGCGCGCGGGTGCGCCCGACGATGCGGGCCGTCTCCTTCGCGTGCTCCTGCTGGTCGACGAGGACGATCGAGGCGCCGACGTGCATCAGCGCGAAGAACGCGTTCAGCCACGCTGCCGAATTGCCGGCCTTGAGAAGTACCCGGTCTCCCGGGCGGATGCCTTCAGCCCGCAGAACCATCGCGACCCGCAATGTGTCCTGTTCAAATTCAGCGAAGGTCCGCGCCGAATCCCCCGTGAAGATTCTCGGTGTCATCGGAGCCGCCCCCTTTCCCGGTTCAGAGAATCAGCAGGCACGAAAATGTCGAGCACCGCAAAGCTATTCGCCGCTAGCTTCGAACAGAACCCCTATCTATCCCCTAGCGCCCCTGAGCTGCCCAATTACCGCCCTGCTGCATGGACTTGACCCCCACCCCAGGCACTACCTTCGAGCCTGTACCGGTCTACGTAACCGCGGAGGTTCTGGTGAATTCCACACACCGGCAGGCCCGCCGCCTTTCCCCCGCAGGACGGCGGATATGACGGCGCATACAGAAATAGACGAAGTGCAGGGCGCAGCGCAATCCACGGCGCGCACCGAAAAATCCACGACGGCGCCCCCGGAGCAGGACTCCACCGGCCTGTCCCCCTTCGCCGGACGCTGGGCCGGCGCGGTCGCCGGCGCGTCCGGCCTCGCGCTGCTGCTGGTCAGCACGCGGTACGGATTCCAGGGCGACGAGCTCTACTTCCTCGGCGCGGGGCAGCACCTCAGCTGGGGGTACGCCGACCAGCCGGTGCTGCTTCCGCTGCTCGCCCGTGCCATCGACGCGATCTCTGGCGGCTCGCTCTTCGCACTGCGGCTGCTGCCCGCGCTGCTCACCGTGGCGGGCGTCCTCGTCGCGGCCCTCACCGCCCGCGAGTTCGGCGGCCGACGGCGCGCACAGCTCCTGACGGCCGCCGCCTACGGCTTCGCCCCGGCCGTTCTGATCAGCGGGCACGCGCTGTCCACGATGGCCGTCGACCTGTTCCTGTGGACGGTGGTGAACTGGCTGCTCATCCGCTGGGTGCGGTCCCGCGACGACCGGCTGCTGCTGTGGGCGGGCCTGGTCACGGCCGTCGCGCTGCAGGGCAAGTACCTCATCGTCGGGTACTGGATCGTGCTCGCCGTGGCCCTGTTCGCCGCGGGACCGCGTGAGCTGCTGCGGCGCAGGACGCTGTGGATCGGCGCGGCCGTCGCCGTCGTCACGTCGGTGCCGGGCCTCATCTGGCAGGCCCAGAACGGCTGGCCGCAGCTGGAGATGCGTTCGGTCCTGGACGCCGAGGGAATCCTCGGTGGCCGCGCAGGCTTCCTGCCGTATCTGATCGTGCTGTCCGGCGGTGTCTTCACCGTCGTCCTCGTCTACGGCCTGATCCGTCTCCTGCGCTCCCCCGACTTCGCGCCCTACCGCTTCCTCGCGTGGACGTTCCTCGGTCTGACCGCGCTGTTCCTCGTCACCGGGGGCCGGCCCGCCTACGTGGTGGGCGTGTTCGCTCCGCTGTGGGCGGCGGGCACGGTGGCCCTCGAAGGCGGGGGCGGCAGGCGCTGGTGGCGGTGGCTCGCCTCCTGGCCGGCGTTCGGCGTGACCGCGCTGGTGACGCTCGCCCTCTCGCTGCCCGTCTATCCCGTCTCCCAGGTGACGAAGACCGAGCAGCCCGAGAACAACCCGCTCTCCGCAGAGACGCTGCGCTGGCCGCACCTGATCGACGCCGTCGAGAAGGCGTACGACGACCTGCCCGCCGACGAGCGGAAGCGGGCCGTCGTCGTCACGCAGTACTACGAGGAGGCGGGCGCCGTCGACTACTTCGGCGCCGACCGTGGCCTGCCGTCCGCGTACAGCGGCCACCGCGGCTACTGGTACCTCGGAGCGCCGCCGGATTCCTCGGGGCCCGTCCTGTACGTGGGTTCGGACGTCGCGAAGCTCAAGCCGTACTTCTCGCGGATCCACAAGGCCGCGACCGTCGCGGGCGGCGAGGGCGAGAGCTACGTCGACGGCGTGCCGGTGTGGGTCCTGGACGGCCGGCGGGAGCCCTGGTCGAAGATCTGGCCCGGCTACGGGCACCTCTCCTGACCCTTTCCGACCTCATGACGAAGGCCCGCCCCCACTGTGGGGGCGGGCCTTCGTCATGAGCGGGCAGTCACGGGCAGGCCCTCACGGGCGGCCGGTCAGAGCCGGTCCAGCCACTCCTCCACGGCCCGCGCGGTGCTCCGTGAGTGCTCCTCCATGACCGTGAAGTGGTTGCCGGGCACGTCGATCGCGGTGTGCTCCAGCTTCCAGGAGGGCCGCCAGTCGTACTCCTGCGTCCACTCCATGATCGGCTCACCGGCCCGCACCAGGAGCGTCGGCGCCTTCAGGGGTTCCGGCAGCAGACCGAGGAACATGTAACGGGCCATGGCGGTGACCCAGGCATCGCCCCAGTCGTTGTCCGCCGCGCCCGGCACGCTGTCGTAGCGGTCGCTCAGCTGCTGGCCCATCGCGGCGGCCATGTCGCCGAGGGCCGCCTCGTCCACGTACGTGTCGACGAGGACCACACCGGCCGGTCCCGCGCCCCGGCTCTCCAGCTCACGCGCCACGGCGTGCGCGACGAGCCCGCCCGACGAGTGCCCGGCGAGCACGTACGGCTTGCCGCCCGCCTCGCGCTCCACGGTGTCCGCGTGCAGCCGCACGAGAGTTTCCTTGTCGGCGGGCAGCAACTCCCCTTCCAGGAAGCCCGGGTGGGTGATGACGCTGACGTCCCTCCGGTCCCGGAAGTACGTGCCGAAGCGTGCGTAGTCGTACGCGCTGGAGCGGCCGATGTACGAGGTGAACAGGACCACTCCGACCGGCTCAGGCCCCCGGGACAGCGGGAACGAGGCGCGGGGCTCGGCGAGTTCGGACTCATCGGTGAACGAGGACCTGAACCGCTCCATCGTCCGAAGGACCGGGATCAGGTCGTCGGCGCGACCCTGCCGGGCCGCTTCGTCGTACAGCTCGGCGAGGCCGGTGGCGGGCCGGGGGGCCGCAGGAGCGGCGGGCGCCTGTTGGGTGGCCGGGGCCGTCTCCGGCTGCCCGGTCCGCTCTCCTTGCTGTGCGTCGCTCCGGGACTCGCCTTGTACGGGCGCCGCCTCCACCGGCTGCTCTCCCAGCTGCTCCGCGAGCCGCTCTGCGAGGGCCCTCGGGGTGCGGTTCTGGAAGACGAGGGTCGCGGGCAGGCGCAGGCCCGTTGCGGCCATGAGGCGGTTGCGCAGCTCGACGCCGGTGAGGGAGTCGAAGCCGATCTCCAGGAAGCCGCGCTCGTCCTCGATGTGCTCCGCCGATTCGAGGCCGAGTACCGCCGCGGCCTCCTCCCGCACCAACGCGGCCAGGACGCGCGGCCGTTCGGCCGCTTCCGTCGCGGCCAGGCGACGGCGCAGGGCCCCGGCTCCAGCGACCGCGGGCGCCGCGCCCACGGCGGTGCGCCGGCCCGTGACCCGCACCAGCCGCCGCAGCAGCGGCGGCACCCCCGACCGCGCGCCCGCCCGGAGCGCCGCCAGATCCAGGCGTATGGGAAGGACCTGCGCGAGCCCGGACGTGCGGCCCGCGTCGAAGAGCGCGAGTCCCTCCGCCGAGGTCAGCGGCACGACTCCGCCGCGTGATATCCGGCCGCGCTGCGTCGCGTCCAGGTGCCCGGTCATCTCGCTGCTCTGGGCCCACAGGCCGCTGGCGAGCGCGGTGGCCGGGACTCCCTCGGCGCGCAGGCGGTGCGCGAACGCGTCGAGGAAGGCGTTGGCCGCCGCGTAGTTGCCCTGTCCCGGGCCGCCGAAGGTGGCGGCAGCCGAGGAGAACAGTACGAAGTCCGCGAGGTTCTCCCCCTCGGTCAGCTCGGCGAGGTTGAGGGCGGCGTCCAGCTTGGGGCGCAGTACCCCGTCGATGCGCTCCGGCGTGAGGGAACCGATCATCCCGTCGTCGAGGACCCCTGCGGTGTGCACGACCGCGGTGAGCGGGTGCGCGTCCGGGACCGTGCCGAGAGCGGCGGCGAGCGCATCACGGTCCGCCGCGTCGCAGGCCGCCAGCCGCACCTCGGCACCCAGGGATTCGAGCGCGGCGACGAGCTCCGCGGCGCCGGGCGCGTCCGGGCCGCGCCTGCTGGTGAGCAACAGGTACCGGACACCGTGCTCGGCCACCAGATGCCGGGCGACGAGGGCGCCGAGGGTGCCGGTGGCGCCGGTGATCAGGACGGTGCCTTCGGGGTCGAGGGGCGTGGCGGCCACCGTGCCCGGGGCGGCCGTCGCATCCGGGGAAGCCGTCGCGTTCGCAGCGGGCGCCGCGACCAGGCGGGGTGCGTACAGTTCGCCGCCCCGTACCGCCAGCTGCGGCTCCTCCAGCGCGAGTCCGGCGGACAAGAGCCTGCCCGCGGCCTCCGCGTCGGCGCCGGAGCAGTCATCGAGGTCGACGAGGACGAACCCGGGGCCGCCGGGGTTCTCCGACTGCGCCGAGCGTGTCAGGCCCCACAGCGCGGCGTGCGCGAGGTCCCGCACGTCGCCGCCGTCGACGGACACCGCGCCCCGGGTCACCAGGACGAGGCGGGACTCGGCGAGGCGCTCGTCGTCGAGCCACGTCTGGATCAGACCGAGAGCACGGTGCAGCCCTGCGCGTGCCGTGTCCGCGACGTCCGCGTCGGGGCCGGGGTCGAACGCGACGAGGACCGTCCCGGGCACGGGCGCGCCCGCGTCGAGCGCCGCACGCAGCGCCGCCGGGTCCGCGTAGCTGTCCACGGCCGCGCCCGCACCTGATGCGGCGAGTCGCGCGGCCAGCTTCAGTCCGTCGGGGCCGACCGCCGCCCACGAGAGCGCGGTCGGCGCGGCCGGGGTCCGCAGGGCTGTCCACTCGACGCGGAACAGCGCGTCGTGATGGCCCGCTCCGGACGCCGCGCGCAGCTGCCCGGTGTCGACCGGACGCAGTTCGAGGGAGTCCGCCCGGGCCACGGGGGCTCCGGTGTCGTCGGCGAGCAGCAGTTCCACACCGCCGCCGGTCGCGGAGCGCGTGACGCGGACCCGCAGCGTCGTGGCGCCTTCCGCGTGCAGCGAGACGCCGCTCCAGGCGAACGGCAGGCGCACCCCGTCGGCGTCGTCGAAGGGCGCGAGGGCCACGGCGTGCAGGGCCGCGTCGAGGAGCGCGGGGTGCAGGCCGTACGCCTGGGCGTCGCGGTGTTCGGACTCGGGAAGGTGGATCTCGGCGTAGACGGTCGGATCCGTCGCGCCCGCGCCTCCCGTGGCGCCCCGCCAGGCGGCGCGCAGCCCCTGGAAGGCAGGTCCGTAGCCGAGCCCGGCCTCCGCGAGCCGGTCGTAGAACCCTTCGACGTCCAGGGCTTCGGCCCCCGCGGGCGGCCAGACGGTCAGGTCGTCGGAAGCGTCGGACACGTCCGACGCACCGAGGGTGCCGCTCGCGTGCCGGGTCCAGACGCCGCCGGTGGCGCCCGCCGTGCGCGAGGACACGGTCACCGGTCGGCGCCCCGAGTCGTCCG
Source organism: Streptomyces sp. NPDC058257 (assembly GCF_042881845.1). Lineage (NCBI taxonomy): Bacteria > Bacillati > Actinomycetota > Actinomycetes > Kitasatosporales > Streptomycetaceae > Streptomyces > Streptomyces sp. NPDC058257. Next base: position 3,685 of record NZ_JBHVXJ010000017.1, on the reverse strand, counting down.
GGGCACCGAGCCAGACCTGAAGGGTCACGGCCGCTTCGCCGGCCACGACCAGCGGTGCCTCCAAGGCGAGTTCCTCGACGAGACCACAGCCGACCTCGTCCCCGGCCCGCAGCGCGAGCTCCAGGAAGGCGGTTCCGGGCAGCAGCACCGTGTCGGCCACCGCGTGGTCGGCCAGCCACGGCTGCGTACGGAGGGAGAGCCGCCCCGTGAGGACGTGCTCGTCCGAGTCGGCGAGCTCCACGGACGCGCCGAGCAGCGGGTGACCCGCCGCCTCGATCCCGGCCGACGCGACGTCCCCGACGCCGGGGGCGGCCGCTTGTGGCCAGTAGCGCTGGCGCTGGAAGGCGTAGGTGGGCAGGTCGACGGTGCGGGCCCGGTCCCCGGGCAGGGTCTCGGGGTAGAGGTTCGTCCAGTTCAGCTCGGCGCCGTTGACGTGGGCCTCGGCGATCGACTGCGCGAGACGGTGGGCGCCGCCTTCGTCGCGGCGCAGGGAGCCGAGGGTGACGGCGGTGGACTGGTCGGTGTCGTCGATGGTGGCCTGCACCGGGACGGTGAGGACGGGGTGCGGGCTCATCTCAAGGAACAGGTTGTGGCCGTCGGCGAGGAGGCCGCGCGTTGCCTGCTCGAACAGGACCGTCTGACGGAGGTTGCGGTACCAATAGCCGCCGTCCATCGGGGTGTCGGCGTGCTCAAGCCAGTCGCCGGTCAGGGTCGAGAAGACCGGAACCTGCGGCGCCTGGGGGGCCACCGGGGCGAGTGCCTCCGCCAAGTGGCTCTCGATCGCCTCGACGTACGCGGAGTGCGAGGCGTAGTCCACCGGGATCGTACGGGCACGGATCTCGCGCTGCTCACAGTGTGCGACGAGCTCGCGCAGGGCCTCGGGCTCACCGGACACCACCACCTGGGAAGGACCGTTGGCGGCGGCGACGGAGATGCGATCGCCCCACTCCGCCAGGATCTCCCTGGTCTCGTCCTCGGGCAGCACGAGGGAGACCATTCCGCCCTTGCCCGACAGCTCCAGGATCGCCTGGCTACGCAGGGCGACCACGCGGGCGGCATCCTCCAGGGAGAGAGCACCCGCCACACAGGCGGCGGCGATCTCACCCTGACTGTGACCCACCACAGCAGCGGGCTCCACACCCGCCGCACGCCACACAGCGGCCAGCGACACCATCACCGCGAACAGAACCGGCTGGACGACATCGACACGATCGAAGTGGTCGCCGTTCAGCTCCTCGATCAGATCCCAGTCCACGAACTCCGACAGCGCCTCGCCGCACTCCCGCATCCGCCCGGCGAACACCGGGGAGGACTCCAGGAGTTCAACGGCCATCCCGGCCCACTGCGAACCCTGCCCGGGGAACACGAACACCGGACGGGTCACGCCGGTGCCCGTGCGGCCCTCGATCGCGCCGGGGGCGTTCGTGTCGCCCTGAGCGAGCCGGTCGAGAGCGGCGAGCAGCTCATCGCGGTCCGCGCCGAGGGCGACGCCCCGGTGCTCGAACCGCGACCGGGTCATGGCGAGGGACCGGGCCACGGCGGTGAGGTCCGCCTCCTCGCGTTCCAGGAGGTGTGCACGCAACAGGGCGGCCTGGCCTCGTACGGCGTCCGGGGTCCGCCCGGACAGTACGAGCGGCACCGTCCCCGCCACCACCTGCGGCCCGGCGGGCTGAGCGGGCACGGCATCCGGCCCCCGCACCTCCAGGGCCTGACCTTCCAGGGCCTGACCTTCCGGGGCCTGCTCCACGATCACGTGTGCGTTCGTGCCGCTGATGCCGAAGGACGAGACCGCCGCGCGGCGCGGGGCTCCGTCGCGTTCCGGCCAGGCGCGGTTGCCGGTGAGGAGCTCGACGCCACCGGCCGACCAGTCGACCTCGGGTGTCGGCGCGTCCACGTTGAGGGTCTGCGGCAGCACGCCGTGCCGCATCGCCATCACCATCTTGATGACGCCTGCGACACCGGCGGCGGCCTGCGTGTGGGAGATGTTCGACTTCAACGAACCGAGCCACAGCGGCTGTTCGGCCGGGCGGTCCTTGCCGTACGTCGCGATGAGGGCCTGTGCCTCGATCGGGTCGCCCAGCATGGTGCCGGTGCCGTGCGCCTCCACCGCGTCGACGTCCCGCGTCGCCAGCTGTGCGTCGGCGAGGGCCGCCTGGATGACGCGCTGCTGGGAGGGGCCGTTGGGGGCGGTGAGGCCGTTGCTCGCGCCGTCCTGGTTGATGGCCGAACCGCGTACGACCGCGAGGACCTGATGCCCCTTGCGGCGCGCATCCGACAGCCGCTCCAGGACGAGCATGCCGACGCCCTCGCCCCAGCCGGTGCCGTTGGCGGCGGCGGCGAACGACTTGCAGCGGCCGTCGGGGGCGAGGCCGCGCTGGCGGCTGAACTCCGCGAAGGAGGTGGGCGTCGGCATGATGGCCGCTCCGCCCGCGAGGGCCATCGTGCACTCGCCCTGGCGCAGCGCACGTACCGCCAGGTGCAGCGCGACGAGGGAGGACGAGCAGGCCGTGTCGACGGTGACCGCCGGGCCCTCAAGACCGAAGGAGTACGAGAGGCGGCCCGAAGCGACGCTCGCCGCGTCCCCGGTCATGACGTAGCCCTCGACGCCCTCGGCGCCGTTCAGGGTCGCCGAGTAGCCCTGCGACGACATACCCACGAACACTCCGGTCGCACTGCCGCGCAGCGTTGCCGGAACGATCCCGGCGCGCTCGAAGGCCTCCCAGGAGGTCTCAAGGAGGAGCCGCTGCTGCGGGTCCATGGCGAGCGCCTCACGCGGGTTGATGCCGAAGAACGCCGGATCGAACTGATCGGCGTCGTGCAGGAAGGCGCCGGTCGTGATGTACGCGGGCCCCTCGTCGCCCTGGAGGTCGGCAGGGGCGTCGATGTCCCAGTTCCTGTTGGTGGGGAAGCCGGAGAGGCCGTCCTCACCGAACGAGACCATGTGCCACAGGTCCTCGGGGGTCCGCACGCCTCCGGGGTAGCGGCAGCTCATGGCGACGACGGCGATGGGCTCGTCGTCGGTACGCGCGCCGGTGCGGGAGGCGTCCGGGGCCGCGCTCGACGAGGCGCTCTCCGGGAGCGTCCCGATGAGCTCCGTCTCCAGGTGCCCGGCGAGGGCCACGGGGGTCGGGTAGTCGAAGATGAGGCTGGCGGGCAGGCGGAGCCCGGTGACCGTGTTGAGGCGGTTGCGCAGCTCGACGGCGGTGAGCGAGTCGAAGCCCAGTTCCTTGAACGCCTTGGTGGCGTCGACCGAATCGGGCGAGGGATAGCCGAGCACGGCGGCGATGTCGGCGCGTACGAGGTCGACCAGCGCCTGCCCACGCTCACCGGCATCGAGAGCGGCGAGGCGCTCCGCGAGGGACCGCTCCCCCTGGCCGCCGGAGGGTGCCGCGGCCGCCGTGCTCGCCGCCTTGCGTACGGAGCCTCGGACGAGGGTGCGGAAGAGGTGGGGAACCTCGCCGCCCGCGAACTGCGCCCGCAGGACCTCAGGATCCAGCTTCATCGGCACCAACGCACCATCCGGCGCCACCAACGCCGCATCCAGCAACGCAAGCCCCTGCGAAGCCGACAGCGCGGACACACCCGCCCGGCTCATCCGGCCAATATCACCCTCACCCAACGCACCAGCCATACCCCCCTGCTCCGACGCCCACAAACCCCACGCCAACGACGTCCCAGCAAGACC
>NZ_JBHVXJ010000016.1:32560-203144 GCF_042881845.1 Streptomyces sp. NPDC058257 | reverse complement strand
GGTGTGTCGTGTCGTGAAGCCGCTAGCATCGGCCAGCATCGGCGGGCACCCTTCCAAGCTCTCAATGAGCGGGGGAGGTCCCACTACCCCCAGGCCAGGGAGCAAATCGTGCTGATCACCCACGACACCCGATGCGCACTCGACGCGGTGGTCGATCTGGTGAACACCGCACCGGACACCGAGGACGCCGCGAGCGCGGAGACGGACGGTCTCGCCGATGTGGCAGCCCTCGCCGAATTCGTACGAAGCCACGACATAAGCGACGTAGGCGTGCTCTCGGAGCGTGACCTCGCAGGCGTCCGGCACATCCGCGGCCGCTTCCACGAAGTCTTCGCGGCGCCGGAGCCGCGGGCCGCGGCGACGGTGATCAACGAACTGATCGCGGAGGCGGGCACCACCCCCCGGCTCACCGACCACGACGGCTACGACTGGCACGTGCACTACTTCGCGCCCGGGGCCTCCATCGCCGACCACCTCGCGGCGGACTGCGGGATGGCGCTCGCGTTCTTCGTGGTCGCCGGTGAGCAGGAGCGGCTGCGGCGCTGCGAGGCGCCGGACTGCCGGCACGCGTTCGTCGACCTCTCCCGCAACCGCTCGCGCCGCTACTGCGACAGCCGCACCTGCGGAAACCGGCTGCACGTCGCCGCCTACCGGGCCCGGCGCAAGGAAGCGGCACGCTGAGCCCGTGGCGGCCCCTAGAGCCCCAGCAGATCGTGCAACGACCCCATCAGGATCAGGACACCGATCACCGCCAGGAAGATCATCAGGGGTGGCTGGGAGAGCGCGAACAGACACCCCTTGGGCTCTTCCGTCGCGGCTCGCTCATCGTTCGGCGGGGCGGCATCGCCCTGTGCGGTGTCCTGCATCTCGCCGCGATGATGACGCAGTCCCAGGGGTGCCGATTACCAACGCGTCAGGAAAGCGCGGGAGTTCGCCGCATTCCGCCACCTGCACAAGTCCGAATACCGCATGTCCCGTTCACGGCTCGGCAGCGACGCACCTCGTCGGACTCGGCGGCACCGCCGTCCACACGAACGAGGGACTCGCATGCCCCTCGGACGCGGACGGTTGTTGACGTCAGATGCCGTGCTTCTTCAGGATCGCCTCGATGTCGCTGAAGTCCTCCTTGGGCGCGGCCGCCGCCTTCGGGCGGTCCGCGGCCTGGGCGGCCGGGCGGGCACCCTGGCCCAGGGACGGCGCGGAGGCCGCGGGGGCCACCGCCTCCCGCTGGGCCGCCTTGGCGGCCTTGCGCTCCTTGCGGGTGCCGCCGGATCGGCGCTCCACGGCACGGGTGGTCATGAAGAGCAGCCAGGCCACGCCGAGGACGCCGAAGCCCACCCAGGCCTTCATGCTGAAGGCGGTGTCGGCCACCCATCCGACGACGCCGGTCATCACCAGGCCGACCGGGACCAGGGAATAGGCGGCGAGGCGCGTCGCCGCGAGGAAACGCTTGCGGTAGGCCGAGATCGCGGCAATGCCGAGGCCGGCCGCGGATACGGCGGAACAGACGGTCTCGGCAATCATCCGGATCCTCCAGGCGTGCGGCGTGCGGGCGCAGACGGTGGCGTGAACACTGTCCTCCCCTCCATCCTGCACCGGGTGGGCCCTCACAGGCCACGCCCCGAGCGGACTTCAGGGACATATCAGGGTCACGCCTCCTCCGCAGGTTCCGGTCGCCGCCGCGGCCCCGGTTGGGAGGGCGCTCTCGGGCTGGAAGACTGTGCCCCATGAGCGATTCTGTCCCCGCTGCCCCCACCAGCCCCAACGGTCCCCTCGTCATCGACATCTGGTGCGAGCTGCAGTGCCCGGACTGCCGGACCGCCCTCGACGACGTACGCGCGCTCCGTGAGCACTACGGCGACCGCGTCGACCTGCGCCTGCGGCACTTCCCCCTCGAGAAGCACAAGCACGCCTTCGCCGCCGCCCAGGCCGCCGAGGAGGCCTTCGAGCAGGGGCAGGGCTGGCCGTACGTGGAGGCCGTGCTCGGCGATGTCGAGGAGCTCGACCGCAAGGGCGAGCCCTTCCTCGTCGAGACCGCACGCGCGCTCGGACTGGACGCCGAGGAGTTCGACACCGCCCTCGTCGACGGCCGGCACATCCTGATCGTCGACGCCGACCAGGCCGAGGGCAAGGCGATCGGCGTCACCGGGACCCCGACGTACGTCATCGGGGGCGAGCGCCTCGACGGCGGCAAGAGCCAGGACGGCCTGCGCGAACGCGTCGAGGAGATGACGGACCTCCTGCTCGCGGCCTCCGGGCAGGACGGCTCCTAGCACCTCCTGAAGCCTCCTGGAGTCCTCTAGAGCAGCTGCTTGTGGACGTAGTACATGACCGGTTCGTAGCCGAGGGACTCGTACAGGCGCAGGGCCGGGGTGTTGCCCGCGAAGACGTTGAGGCCGATGCGGCGCAGGCCCACCGCGCGGGCCTGTGTCTCCGCCAGGAGCATCAGGGAGCGGCCGTGGCCGAGTCCGCGGTACTCCTCGTCGACCTCGACGTCGAAGACGAACGCGTCGCCGTCGCGCAGCGCGAGCCAGAGGGTGCCGACCTTCGTGCCCTCGTGGGTGAGCGCGCTGAGGCTGGTGCCGGGGGTGGCGAGGCCTTGGGGCAGATGGTCGGCGTGGTCGGCGTCGGACTTGGCCCGCGCCGCCGCCTCCGGGACCCCGCGCTCGATCCAGGTCTGCGCGTAGTCCTCCTTCTCGCGGGCCAGCCAGACCTCGTACTCGCCCTCGGTCATCTCCCGCCCCTCGACACCCGCAGGCAGCGCGGGCGGCTCGGCGGTCAGGGGCTTGACCATGTTGCGGTTGCGCTCCACATAGCCGAGGGAGACGGCGAGGCGATGGGCCGCCGCGGCCTCTGCGGGCACGGCCACTTCGATCCGGTTGCAACCCCAGCCGCGCACCACCTCCTCGGCGGCGAGCACGGCGACGGTGGCACGCCCGCGCCTGCGGTCGGGTTCGTCGATGCTCAGGTCCCGCATCTCGGCGACGCGTGGCCCGAACACGGCGTGCGTGGCGAGTTCTATCCCGCCCACAGGACGGCTGTTCACGCGCACTTCGTACGTGCGTGACTTGGCGCCGTCAGCGCTCTGCTGAAGCGGCCCGGTCGGCCGCAGGGTCGTGGTCATCGTCTGTGTTCTACCCGCCCTGCGGCTCGAGCGTCATCAGGATTACGCGCACTTGCGGTCTGTCACCCGACCGGTCACGGGTCGAGGTCGTCCGCCGCACGCTCGTCGAAGATCCGCATCGCCTTGGCGGTCACCGGGCCCGGTGCGCCCGGCAGTTCGCGCCCGTCGATCCGGTGCACGGCCTGGACGTCACGGAGCGTCGAGGTCAGGAACACCTCGTCGGCGCGGTCCAGGACGTCGAACGGCAGATCCGTCTCGCGCGCGTTCGTCCAGTCGACGGCCAACGCGCGCGTGATGCCCGCCAGGCACCCGGAATCGACCGGCGGCGTGTGGATCTCGCCGTCGAGCACGACAAAGACGTTCGATCCCGTGCCTTCGCACAGCCGGCCCACCGTGTTGGCGAACAGCGCCTCCGAAGCGCTCCGTTCGTGGGCGCGCGCGAGGGCGACGACGTTCTCGGCGTACGACGTGGTCTTCAGGCCGGTCAGGGCGCCCCGTTCGTTGCGGGTCCACGGCACCGTGATCACGGCGGTCGTGTCGGGCCGCCGCTGGGCCTCGCCGATGGCGACGACCAAGGTCTGCCCCTGGTCGCCCCGGTCGGAGCCGAGCGGTGAGAGACCTCCGGTGTACGTGATGCGCAGCCGCCCCAGCGGCACCGGGTTGGCGTCGAGAACCGCGGCGCAGGCCGCGCGCACCTCGTCGAGGTCCGGCTCGGGCAGGCCGAGGCCGCGTGCCGAACGGGCGAGCCGGTCCAGGTGCCGGGTCAGCGCGAAGGGCCGCCCCTCGGCCGACTTCACCGTCTCGAAGATACCGTCGCCGACGGTGAGGCCGTGGTCGAGCACGGAGACGCGGGCGGTCTCGAGGTCCTGCAGGCCGCCATTGAGCCAGATCTTCACCATGGGGTCCCTCCGTTCACTTCGTACGCCCCCGACGCTACCGCCAACAGCCGTTCCGCCTTCAGCTCGGTCTCCCGCCACTCCCCCTCCGGGTCCGAACCCCAGGTGATCCCCGCCCCGGTGCCGAACCGCAGCACGCCCTGAGCGCGGTCGATCCAGAAGGTGCGAATACCGACGGCCAGTTCGCCGGTGCCCCGGTCGGCGTCGACCCAGCCGATGCCGCCGCAGTACGGACCGCGGGGCGCGGTCTCCAGGGCGTCGATGATGCGCAGGGCGCTGGACTTGGGGGCGCCGGTGACGGAACCGGGCGCGAAGGTGGCGTCGAGGAGTTCGGGCCAGCCGGTGCCGGGGCGGAGCTCGCCCCGGACGGTGGAGACGAGGTGGACGAGCCCAGGGTGCTTCTCGACCACGCACAGGTCGGGGACGGTCACGGAGCCGGTGACGCATACCCGCCCGAAGTCGTTGCGGACGAGATCCACGATCATGACGTTCTCGGCGTAGTCCTTTTCGAGGAGGTCCGCCTCGGTCCGGCCCGTGCCCTTGATCGGCCCCGACTCGACGACACGCCCCTCGCGCCTCAGGAACAGCTCGGGCGACGCCGTCGCTATCTCGACGCCGTGCCCGGGCAGCCGGAGCGTCCCGGCGTACGGAGCGGGGTTCCCGCGCGCGAGCAGCGCGGTCAGGGCGTCGATATCCGCGGCGTCCCCACCGTCCGCACCGTCCGCACCGTCCCCACCGTCCCCACCGTCCCGGCCCTCCCCGCCGCCCGGAAACGGCGCGGACAGCACGCGGCAGAGGTTCGCCTGATAGACGTCGCCCGCCGCGATGTGTTCGCGCACACGTCGTACGCCGTCCACATACGCGGCGCGGTCGAGCGACGACGTCCAGTCACCGGCGGCCGGGCCCCGCCACGCCCCGGGCACCGGAGCGGGCACCGGCTCCTCGCGTACGTCGTCGAAGCGGGCGCAGACCAGTTCGCCCTCGAAACTCGCGCAGACCGCCCAGAAACCGCGGGAGTCCAGGGCCGAGGGATCGCTGGTCACATCCCTGAGGCCGGTCGCGAGCAGGCCGCCGAAGCGCGCCATGGGCAGAGCCGCCCCAAAGGGCGGCGACGAGGACATCTGGGGAGCGCTGTGCACGTCTGCGAGTCTATGACCGGGGTCCTGGTGGCGCCCCGGGCCGGTGACAGCGCAGCACGCTGCGCAAACGCGTTTTTGTACTGGCCCAGGAATCCGCTAGAGTTCAACACGTCGCCGGGACGCGTGAGCGGGCCGGGAAAGACAAGCGGACGTAGCTCAGTTGGTAGAGCGCAACCTTGCCAAGGTTGAGGTCGCCAGTTCGAACCTGGTCGTCCGCTCGCAGGAAGTGGGGGATCTTCCCGACCCCCCGCACTCCTGGTGGAGTGGCCGAGAGGCGAGGCAACGGCCTGCAAAGCCGTCTACACGGGTTCAAATCCCGTCTCCACCTCCAAGCGCGATTAGCTCAGCGGGAGAGCGCTTCCCTGACACGGAAGAGGTCACTGGTTCAATCCCAGTATCGCGCACGCAGCACAACTGAAGTTCTGGTCCGCAAGGATCCCCGCGCGATTAGCTCAGCGGGAGAGCGCTTCCCTGACACGGAAGAGGTCACTGGTTCAATCCCAGTATCGCGCACGTAGTACGCACCACACACAGACTGACCCGCGCGATTAGCTCAGCGGGAGAGCGCTTCCCTGACACGGAAGAGGTCACTGGTTCAATCCCAGTATCGCGCACCATCCGCATGAAGCCCCCGGCCGTTCCCATGGCCGGGGGCTTCGTCGTTCCTCCGGCCGGGATCAGGAGGAGAAGAGCATGTGTCCGAAGCTCTTGTGGCGCTGGTTGTGGCCGTAGTGCCCACCGTGGCCGCCGTGGTGACCGCCGTGCTGCGGAGCACCCCACGCCGGGGCGGGAGCGGCCGGGTACCCCTGCGGGCCGGGCGGCGGGGGCGGGGCCTGCTGGCCGCCCCACTGACTCTCGACCCGGCTCAGGGCCTCCAGCTCGCCGTAGTCGAGGAATATCCCGCGGCAACCGCTGCACTGCTCGATCTGGACGCCATTGCGGTTGTACGTGTGCATCGGTGCATGGCACTTGGGACACTGCATGGTCGGCTCAACTCCTCGCCGGTCGTGACTGTTTCGCCGGAAGACTGCCCGGCTTCGGTGCGTTGCACCCTACTTCGTGGAGGTGGGCGCCAACTCCGGCGGGAGGGCGGACATTCGATCACAGGCGTCGACCAACGCCCGCTCGATCTCGTCCAGGGGCCGGTGCTCCCTGACGGACTTGGCGACGGCCAGGGCGGCGGTCTGCGTGGTGAGGGCGCGGGCCGGTACGTCGAGGGCGGGCCAGGGGTCCGTGCCGTCCGCCGGCAGCGCCGGCCCGCGTGCCGCGCGGTAGGCGGTGAGGAAGCGGGTCCACTCATCCGCGGGCAGCAGGCCACAGGCGTACCAGGCCGCGGGGCGGGCCAGGTCCCAGGCCGGGTCGCCCAGGCCCAGGTCGTCGACGTCGATGAGCAGCCAGTGCCCCGCCGATGTGCGGATCAGCTGGCCCAGGTGCAGGTCGCCGTGGCACAGGAGCCCCGGGAGCGGTGCGGGCGCCTCGGCGCGGGCCCAGCCGGGGAGCGTGGCCCAGGCGCGCTCGACGGGGAGGGCTGCGGGGTGTGGTCCCGCCGCCCTCATCCGCGTCATCGCCAGGGCGGCCTTCCTGGGACCGCGCATGTCCGGGAGCGCGTGGGGGAGCTCGGCTGCGGGTGTGGCGTGCAGGCGGGCGAGGAGGGTCGCGGTGGCTTCCCAGGGGGCGGCGTCGGGGTCGTCGCGGTCCACCGGGGTACCGGCCTCCCAGAGAGTGACCAGACGGCCGTGGAGCGGGATCGCCGTCTCGTCGAGCGGAGGGAGGAGGGTGCCGTGCAGGGTGGCGGCGACCTTCAGGCGCGCGGCGAGCTCTGTGGGGTCGGTGCCGGGGGCGTGAGCCTTGGCGACGGTGTCCCCGTGCCGGACGACGGTGGCGTCGTCCCGGTCCGCGAGGACCGCTTCGGGGGCGCAGACGCAGGTGCGCGGGGTGCGGTGGGCTGTGCTGCGGACCTTGGCGGTCAGCGCCGGCAGCAAGGCGGTGGCGGTCACAGGTCCCCCGGGGTGCGTCGATCGGCGTTCCCCGTGAGAGTACGCGGGCTGGATATCCAGCCCGTCCGGCGTTTGAGGACGAGCTCGGCGAAGCCGGTGATCGAGGGCGGCCCAAGGACACCGGCGGAGCCCCGCGCAAAGAAGTGCCCGCGCAGCTCCCCAGCTGCGCGGGCATTTCTCGTGCCGTCCGCCGCACCCCCGTCCCCACGGGGTTTCCTGGCCGGATGTCCCCGCCCGGACCGCTCATCCGGGCCTGGGGCGCCGCTCAGCGCCCCAGCATCACGCCCACGGACGACGCCTGTGTGACCACTGCTTCCCAGCCGCCGAAGACGACTACCAGCAGGGCCGCCAGAGGAAGAACCATGGCCGTCGCCACCAAGGGGTGGCGCGTGCCGGACGGACGAACGCCGAACGTGGCGAAGGCCTTCCGTCCTTGCGTGCGGATCATTGCCCGCGGTGCCGTGTCCGCCATGGTTCCTCTCCTGACCGAGTCTGTATGAACTTCTGTAGGAACTACGTGAACTGCGCGGCGGCGGGTGCTTGACCTCGGGGGACGAGTGCCGCACCCGCCGCTTGACTTCAAATTTAGGTGCGCCGAAGACCCGGGGCGTCATGCCCTCGTACCGATTGCCGGGCCTCCCGGAGGATGACCGATCGTCGCTCGTGTACTCCCGTGGGTGGAGACGGGGTCCTAGGTCTCGGGGTCTTCCCGGAGGGGACGGGCCCCCGCCCGCTCGGATGTGTCCTCTCTGGGCACGGGTTGCTCGACCAGAGCCAGGACGAGGGCCGACATGAACCCTGCCGTCCGCACGACGGAGCCTCGCCCACTACCCGAAGGGCACGGGGGACCCCCAGCGGGTGACTTCGCTCACTTCGGCCACCCCTCCGCGGACCGCTGTCTCCACCCGGTGGCCCGCCCGGCTCGCCATCACCTCGTGCGTACGTGTCGTGTCCCCGGCGTCCACGGCCATCTCCACACGATCACCTTTCACGGAATCAATCCCCCTTCAGCGATGGATGGTTGGGAACGGCGCCCCCGCACGGCAGTCGCCCGCCCCCGCGTCCCTGACCACTCCTCACGTTTCCCACCCGGCACTGACAATCGGTCGGGCCGCGAGGGCGCGGCCTCTGCACCTGCCCGGCCATGGAAACGTAAGCTGTGGCACGACAACGGACCGGGCAGCGGGGATGGACATGGCGATGATGCGGCTCCGGCGCGAGGACCCGCGTGTCGTCGGCTCGTTCAGACTGCACAGGCGGCTGGGCGCCGGCGGCATGGGTGTCGTCTACCTGGGGTCGGACCGGCGGGGGCAGCGCGTCGCCCTGAAGGTGATCCGGCCCGATCTGGCGGAGGACGAGGAGTTCCGCTCGCGCTTCGCGCGGGAGGTCTCCGCGGCCCGGCGGATCCGCGGGGGCTGCACGGCGCGGCTCGTCGCCGCCGATCTCGACGCCGACCGGCCGTGGTTCGCCACGCAGTACGTTCCCGGGCCCTCCCTGCACGACAAGGTCGCCGCCGAGGGGCCGCTCTCCGCGGCCGACGTGGCGGTCGTCGGCTCGGCGCTCGCCGAAGGCCTCGTCGCCGTACACGAAGCCGGTGTCGTACACCGTGACCTGAAGCCGTCGAACATCCTGCTGTCCCCGAAGGGGCCGCGGATCATCGACTTCGGCATCGCCTGGGCCACCGGCGCCTCGACGCTGACCCACGTGGGCACCGCCGTCGGATCGCCCGGCTTCCTCGCGCCCGAGCAGGTGCGCGGCGCCGCCGTCACGCCCGCCACGGACGTGTTCGCCCTCGGCGCCACGCTGGCGTACGCGGGGATGGCGGACTCGCCCTTCGGACACGGCAGTTCAGAGGTCATGCTCTACCGCGTCGTCCATGAGGAGGCGCAGCTCGGCGGGGTCCCGGACGCGCTCGCCCCGCTGATCCGGGCCTGCCTCGCCAAGGACCCCGAGGAGCGTCCCAGCACGCTCCAACTGTCGCTCAGGCTCAAGGAGATCGCGGCCCGCGAGGCACAGGGCCTGGGCGATCCCCGGCCGCCCGCGCCCCGCCAGGGCCAGGACCGGCCCACGGGACGCATGGCCGAGGAGTACGCGGATCAGCAGACCCAGCGGCGTCATCCGCAGGGCACTCCCCCGCCGCGGCCGGCTTCGTCACGGCCGGGTTCCTCGCGGACCGGATCATCACGGACCGGATCATCACGGAACGGTTCGTCGCGCACCGGATCCTCGCGGCCGAATTCCTCGCGCCCCGGATCCAGTTCCGCACGGTCCACCTCACGTCCCGCGCAGCCCCGCAACACGACACGCTCCGGCGCGCGGCGGCCCGCCAATCCGCGCCTGCTGCGGCAGCGGCTCTTCGTGTTCGTGGTCGTGACGCTGCTCGTGGCCCTGGCGATCGCGGCGGCCCAGGGCTGCCAGGGTCCCGCGCGCGGGCTCGGCGGCAGCGGCGGCGCACACGATACGCACGCCGTACAGCAGAGCCTGCGGCAGGACCCGGGGCCCGGCCCTCAGAGCTGAGGGCGGCCCGTCGCCACCGCGTAGAACGCGACCGCGGCCGCCGCTCCCACGTTCAGGGAGTCCACGCCGTGCGCCATCGGGATGCGGACCCACTCGTCCGCGGCGACCAGGGCCTGCGTGGAGAGGCCGTCGCCCTCCGCGCCGAGCATCAGCGCGACCCGGTCCATCCGGTGGGGCGCCGCCTCGTCCAGGGTCTTCGCCTTCTCGTCCGGGGTGAGCGCGAGGAGGTTGAAGCCCGCTTCGCGTACGCCCTCCAGCCCCTTGGGCCAGGATTCGAGACGGGCGTAGGGGACGGAGAAGACCGCGCCCATGGAGACCTTCACCGAGCGGCGGTAGAGGGGGTCCGCGCAGTCCGGTGAGAGCAGGACCGCGTCCATGCCCAGGGCGGCGGCGCTGCGGAAGATCGCACCGATGTTGGTGTGGTCGTTGACCGACTCCATGACGACGACGCGGCGCGCCCTGGTCAGGAGTTCGTCCGACGTCGGCAGCGGCTTGCGCTGCATCGAGGCGAGGGCACCCCGGTGCACGTGGTAGCCGGTGACCTGCTCGGCCAGGTCGGGGTTGACCGCGTACACGGGGGCCGGGACCTCGTCGATGACGTCCCGCATGACGTCGACCCACTTCGCGGAGAGCAGCATCGAGCGCATCTCGTAGCCCGCCTGCCTGGCACGTCTGATCACCTTCTCGCCCTCGGCGATGAAGAGGCCCTCGGCGGGCTCCCGCTTGCGGCGCAGTTCGACGTCGGTCAGGCCCGTGTAGTCGCTCAGACGCGGGTCGGCGGGGTCGTCAACGGTGATGAGATCAGCCACAGGGTGATACTGCCTTGTCCTGGGTGTGGTGCCAACGCCTTGGGGCGGGTTGGGTTACCGGTGGTTACGTGGGGCTCGTGGTGGCCAGGGGGTGCGTGGGGCCCGTGATGGCCGAGGGGTGCGCCGGGGGCCGGGGGCCTGGACCCGTTACGCGGGGGGCGTGGACCCGTTACGCGGGGGCCTGGACCCGTTACGCGGGGCCGCCTGGACCCACGTTCACCACCTCACCGATGACGATCACCGCCGGGGGCTTCACCTCGTGGGCGGCGACCTCGGCCGCGACCGTCGCGAGAGTGGCGTCCACGCGGCGCTGGGCCGCGGTGGTGCCCTCCTGGATCAGGGCGACGGGGGTCCCGGGCGACCGGCCGTGCGCGGTGAGCGCCTCGGCGATCTTGCCGATCTTGTCCACGCCCATCAGGATCACGAGGGTTCCGCGCAGCTTGGCCAGGGACGGCCAGTCGACCAGGGAGCGCTCGTCGTCCGGGGCCACATGCCCGCTGACCACCGTGAACTCGTGGGCGACGCCGCGGTGCGTGACGGGGATGCCCGCCGCGCCCGGCACGGAGATCGAGCTGGAGATGCCGGGGACCACCGTGCAGGAGATGCCCGCCTCGGCGAGCGCCTGCGCCTCTTCCATGCCACGCCCGAAGACGAACGGATCGCCGCCCTTCAGACGGACGACCGACTTGCCCTGCTTCGCGTGCTCGATGAGGGCGTTGTTGATGGCCTCTTGAGCCATGAAGCGACCGTACGGGATCTTCGCGGCGTCGATCACCTCGACGTGCGGCGGGAGTTCGTCGAGCAGGTCGCGGGGGCCGAGCCGGTCGGCGATGACCACGTCCGCCTCGGCGAGGAGACGACGGCCGCGGACCGTGATGAGGTCCGGGTCGCCGGGGCCGCCGCCGACGAGGGCGACGCCGGCGGTGCGGGTGCGCTGCTGGGGCGCCACGAGGGTCCCATCGCGCAGCCCCTCGACGACGGCGTCGCGGATGGCGGCCGTACGGCGGGGGTCACGGCCGTCGATGTCCGTGGTGAGGATGGCGACGGTGACGCCTTCGGAGCGGCCGGTCGCCGGGGTGAGGGCGGTGGCCTCCTCCGCGTCGTCGGAGCGGACGCACCAGACGCGTTCCGCCTCGGCTTCGGCGGAGGCCGCCGTGTTGGCCTCGGGGTCACTGGTGGCGATGAGGGCGTACCAGGCGTCCTTGAGGTCGCCGCTCTCGTAGCGGCGGCGCTCCCAGCTGATCTCGCCCGCGTCCGCCATGGCCTCCACGGAGGGGGTCGCCGTCGGCGATACGAGGAGGATGTCGGCGCCCGCGCCGATCAGGGCGGGGAGGCGGCGCTGGGCCACCTGGCCGCCGCCGAGCACGACCGTGCGGCGGGCGGTGAGGCGGAGACCTACGGGGTAGGCGGGGTTTTCGGCCATGGCGGGTGGCTCCTCGTGCGGGGCGCGGGGCTTTGCGGGTGCCGCTGCGACGGTGGGGCGGCTGCGTTGCGTTGCTGCTGTGACGTGCGGGTTCAGTATGGCTGGGGCGGAGTGGGGTCTCTCCCCCAGCCCGCCCCTTCCCCGAACCGGGGCTCCGCCCCGGGCCCCCGTCGTGGACTACTTCTCCGTCACCCCTGCCGAGTCGAACGTGGCCACCTCGTGCATCGCGCGGGCCGCGCTCTGGACCACCGGGAGGGCCAGGAGGGCGCCTGTGCCCTCGCCCAGGCGGAGGTCGAGGTCGACCAAGGGGCGCAGGCCCAGCTTGTTGAGTGCCGCCACGTGGCCAGGCTCCGCGCTGCGGTGGCCCGCGATGCAGGCCGCGAGGACCTCGGGGGCGATGGCGCGGGCGACAAGCGCCGCCGCGCCGGCGCTCACGCCGTCCAGGATGACGGCGGTACGCAGGGAAGCGCCGCCGAGCAGCAGGCCCACCATCGCCGCGTGCTCCAGGCCGCCGATCGCCGCGAGAACGCCGATCGGATCGGCCGGGTCGGGCTGGTGCAGTTCGAGGGCACGGCGCACGACGTCGACCTTGCGGCTGTGCATCTCGTCGTTGATGCCGGTGCCGCGGCCAGTCACCTCGCCCGGGTCGGTGTCCGTGTAGACGGAGATGAGGGCCGCGGACGCCGTGGTGTTCGCGATGCCCATCTCGCCGGTGAGCAGGGCCTTGTTGCCCGCGGCCACCAGGTCGCGGGCGGTCTCGATGCCGACCTCGATGGCAGCCTTGACCTCCTCGCGGCTCAGCGCGGGCCCTGTCGTCATGTCAGCCGTGCCCGCGCGGATCTTGCGGGGCAATAGGCCCGGGGTGGCCGGGAGTTCACTGGCCACGCCCACGTCGATGACACAGACCTCGGCGCCGACCTGGTTGGCGAAGGCGTTGCAGACCGCGCCGCCGCCGAGGAAGTTGGCGACCATCTGCGCGGTCACTTCCTGGGGCCAGGCGGTGACGCCCTGGGCGTGCACGCCGTGGTCGCCCGCGAAGATCGCGACGGCCGCGGGCTCCGGGATCGGCGGCGGGCACTGCCGGGAGAGACCGGACAGCTGGGCGGAGATGATCTCCAGCATGCCGAGCGCGCCCGGCGGCTTCGTCATGCGCTTCTGCCGCTCCCACGCCTCGCCGAGCGCCTTGGCGTCCAGCGGGCGGATGTTGGACACGGTCTCGGCGAGCAGATCGTGCGGGTCCTCGCCGGGCAGGGCACGACGGCCGTACGTCTCCTCGTGGACCACCCAGGAGAGCGGGCGGCGCTTGGACCAGCCCGCCTGCATCAGCTCGGGCTCCTCGGGGAACTCGTCGACGTATCCGACACAGAGGTAGGCCACCACTTCGAGGTGCTCGGGCAGGCCGAGGGTCCTGACCATCTCACGTTCGTCGAAGAAGCTGACCCAGCCGACACCGAGGCCCTCGGCGCGCGCCGCCAGCCAGAGGTTCTCGACGGCGAGGGCCGAGGAGTACGGGGCCATCTGCGGCTGCGTGTGGCGGCCCAGGGTGTGGCGGCCGCCACGGGTCGGGTCGGCGGTGACGACGATGTTCACCGGGGTGTCGAGGATCGCCTCGATCTTCAGTTCCTTGAACTGCTTCGCGCGGCCCTTCGGGAGCGACTTCGCGTACGCGTCCTTCTGGCGCATGGCCAGCTCGTGCATCGTGCGCCGGGTGTCGGCCGAGCGGATGACGACGAAGTCCCAGGGCTGGGAGTGGCCCACGGAGGGCGCGGTGTGGGCCGCCTCCAGGACGCGGAGCAGGACCTCGTGCGGGATGGCGTCGCTGCGGAAGCCGTTGCGGATGTCGCGGCGTTCGCGCATGACACGCAGCACGGCTTCGCGCTCGGCGTCGTCGTAGGCGGGGGCGGCGGGCGTCTCCGGCTGCTGAACCGCTTCCGGCACCGGCTCCTGGATCGGCTCCTGGGTCGGCTCCGGGGCGGCGGCCGACTCGTCCGTGGCTTCCGGCGCCTCGACGGGCGGCGCGGCTTCGGCGACGGCGGCGGGCTCGGGGGCCTCGGCCACTGCCGCTGCCTGTGCCTCTGTCGCTGTCTCCGCTTCGGCGGGTGCTCCGGCGGGTGCTTCGGCGGGTGCTTCGGCGGGCGCTCCGCTCACTTCGAGGGGCATGGCTTCGGCGGCTGCCGTCTCCGTCGGTTCGGGCGCGTGCGCCACGGGCTCTTCCACCGCTTCGGGTACGGGCGTCTCCGCCGCGGGCTCTTCCCCGTCACGCGGTGCGGGGACGGTGGCCACGGGCTGGGGTGACACGGGCTCGGGGGCCTCTGCGACTTCGACGGCCCCAGTGACCTCGGCGACCTCGGGGGCCTCAGGAGCCTCAGTGACCTCCGCGGCTTCCGGGAGAGCCGCGGGCTCCTGGGGCTCGGGGGCCTCGGATACCTCCGGGGTGCCCGGCGTCTGAGGGACGTCGGCCGCCGGTACGGCGACGGGCTCGGGCTGCGCCTCGGGGGCGACGGGCTCCGGGGCCTCGAAGTGCTCCGGAGGCACGGACAGGGCTTGTGGCGGCGTCGGGGCCAGGTGGGGCGTGGTCGGCACCGAGCCCTCGACCGGCACGAACTGACCGAGGGGCGCGGGCGCCTGGGCCATGACGGCCTCCGCGTGCTGGGGGGCCTGCGGGATGTGCGGGCCCTGCGCCGTGTGCCCGGCGGCCGCGAGCGGCGCGTCCGACCAGGGCTGCGCTCCGGCCACGGCGAACTGCGGCTGGCCGGAACCGGACGCGTACGCGGTCCGGCCGACGGCGGCCACCTGCTCGGCGTCGGCGGTGGGCGGGAGCTCCTGGCTCGTGTCCGGGGCGGGCGCGGACGGGTCCACGGCCGACGGCTGCTCGGCGGCCACGGCGAACGCGGGCTGCCCGGCCTCGGCGGCGGCGTGCGCGAACTGGTCGTCGGCCTCGGCGCCTTGCGCGATCGCGGGGTCGGCGGCGTCCGCGGCCTGCGGGAAGGCCGCCGCGGGCGTCTGCGCGGCAGGCGTGGCGGGGGAGGCGGGTGCGGCGGACGGCGTCAGCTCGGGCTGCGGGGCCTCGGGCTGCGGGGCCTCGGTGGCGAGTGAGTCCGGCGTGCCCTGTGCGTCCTGAGTGCCCTGTGCGTCCTCTGTGACGGGTGTGGCGTCCGGGACGACCGTTTCTGCTGGTGCGACGGCCTGCGAGGGCTGGGGGGACTGCGAGGGCTGCGGGGACTGCGGCTGAGGCGTCCACGGCGTAGCACCCTGCGGCGCGATCTCGCCGAGCTGCGGTCCCGGCATCCCTTCGCCGTCACGCGGGATGTCGAGGTACTCGGGCCCCACGGTCGGCGGACCCGCGTGCCGCACGGGCACGGCGTGCTGCGGGGCACCGGCCGGGCCGCGGTCGGCGAGCGAACGTACGGGACTCCCCGTGCCGTCGGGCACGACGGGGCCCGAAGGACCCCGGTGCAGCGGACGCCGTGAAGGACCGGGGTGCGAGGCGGGCGCCGGCGCGGGCGCGCCGGGCAGCTGGACGCCGTTCAGGTCGACCGAGCCGCTGTCGCGTCCTGCCGTCTCGTGCGGGCCCGGCTGGTGCATGGCCTGCGGCTGCCCGAGCGACTGCTGCCCGCCCAGCGAATTGCCGCCCGAGTGCCGGCCACCGACGGACTGGCCATTGACGGACTGGCCATTGACGGACTGGCCATTGAGGGGCTGGCCATTGAGGGACTGGTCCCCCACGGACGGCTCGGCCACGGGCTGACCGGCCGCGTACGGGTCTGCGGGAGACGGGTCACCCGCGTACTGCCCCGTGCCCTGCGCCTGGACGCCCACGGGAGCACCCACAGAAGCACCCACCGGAGCACCCACGGGCTGCGCACCCACCGGCTGAGCGACGCCGTGCTGCGCGGTCCCGCTCTGGGCGACCCCGTACTGGTCGGCAGCCGACTGCGGCTCGCTCCAGGCGCCCTGGGCACCCGGCATCAGCAGAAGGTCGTCATCGTCGGCGGGGGCGACGCTCTCGGCGGGATTCTCGGAGGGGTCCAGGTAGGTGTACGCACCCGGGGCGGGGACGCCCGGCTGCTCCACCATGCCTGCGTTCTCCGGCAGTCCCTCGCCCGGGACCTGGCCGGTGTCGGTCATGCGTAACCCCTCGCCCATCGGTTAGTGCTTCTTCGACCGCCCCTCAGCCTTTGGCCGGGGAAGCCCCATTGCCCGGAGCGGCGCACCAACCGCCCGTCATCCTCAACGAGCGTGCACGCCGCGCGGCACGAACCGCGTACGGACAACAGGCATTGTCCCGGTCGGCCTGCCACCGCGGCGGCTTGATCCGCAACGGCCCGCTGTGGGCTGCGCCACGTTGCGCGCCCTCCGGTCCTGCCGTACCACACACCCCCCAAAACGGGCGAGCTTTCCGGACATTGGACAACTATTTGCCGGGCACTCGGTGCGGTACAACGATCGGCCAGCCTACCCCGCACCGTGCGGCAACAGGGTCACGGGGCGCGATCGGGCAAGCCCACCCGTCGCCCGGCCACCGCCTCTCAACGAGGCTCTTCGAGCCGCCCCGATGTTCCCGAGAGCAGGAAGACCACGGTCCGCTCACGCTCCGTCCACGCGCGCGTGTCCAGCTCGACGGACTGGAGCAGCGCGCATTCCACCGTGTATCCGTGCTCCGTCAGGCCCCTGCCGATGAGTTCGGCCGCGTCTCGGGTCGACGCGTGCGTCACGATGCGCGCCGGGCGGCGGTCGGCGACGGCGGAGACGACCTCGGCTCCTCCGCCCCCGACCCGTACGACGTCGGGCTCGGGCAGGTCTTCGAGGATGTGCGGCGCCGTGCCGTGGACGATCTGCGGCTGGACGCCGAAGTGGCGGGCGACCGCCATGGTGCGTGCGCAGGCGTCGGGGTCGGCGTCGACTGCGATGACGGCGGCGCCGAAGCGGGCGGCCTCCGCGGAGAACGCGCCGCTGCCGCAGCCGATGTCCCAGACCAGGTCGCCCACGCGCGGGCCGATGCGGGCGAGTTGGGCGGCCCGCAGACGGTCGCTCTCGCCCTCGCCGAGCTGGGCCTCGCCCCCGTAGGCGGGGGCGGGCAGCGCCCAGCCGCGCCGGGTGCCCGGGTCGCGCCCGGCGATCCAGCCGGTGTCGGACGCGGCGGCCGGACCGCCGATGACGATGACGACGTTCGGGTCGCGCCAGGTGTGGTCGGCGGCCTTGTCCGAGGTGAGGACGGTGACCTGTTCGCGCTCGGTGCCGAGCTCCTCGCAGATCACGAAGGTGCGGTGCACACCCTGGAGGAGCAGGCCGAGCTCGGCCGGGCCCGCCCCCGGCGAGGTGAGGACGGCGACCTTGGTGTGCGCGCGGCAGACGTTCACCGCGCGGCGCAGGGTGCGCGGATGGGCGACCACGACCTCGGCGTCGTCCCAGGGCATTCCGGCGCGGGCGAAGGCCTGGGCGACGGAGGAGACAGCGGGCACCACTTCGACCTCAAGGCCGAATTCGGGGGCGCGCAGGGTACGTACGACGCCGAAGAAGCCGGGGTCGCCGTCGGCGAGGACCACGGCGGTGCCGCGGTGGGCGGCGATGCGGCGGGCGGCCAGGCTCACGCTGCCCAGCCGGATCCGTTCGGCGGCCGGTGGCACTTCGGTGAGCGCCAGGTGGTGGGCGGCGCCCGCGACGAGGGTGGCGGCGCCGAGCGCCGAGCGAGCGGCGGCGGTCAGCGGCGAACCGTCCCAGCCGATCACCGTGACGCGGTCGGCCATCGTCGTCTGTCTCCTGGGTCGGTTCTCGCGTGGTGTCGGTGGCGGCCGGGCTTCGCGTGTAGGGGGCAACCGCGTGCGACCAGGGGCGAGCGTACCTGGTGGGGGCCTCAGGTGCTCAAGGGGTCAGTTCCACTCGGAGAACGCGCTGAACCCGCTGTCCGCGAGCTGCTCGCCGACTCCTTCGAGATCCTCGGGGAGCAGGCTCCACACGATGAGGTCGGTGCGGACCTCGATCCAGCCGCCGAACGGATCCCCCCCGTTCCTCGTACGCGCTATCCAGGCGCCCCGCAGGACTCCCTCGCTGATGCAGCCGATCTTCTGCGCGACCTGCTGGGCCGCCGTGTTGTCGGCGGCGGTGCGCAGCTCGATGCGCTCGAAGCGCTGATCGTTGAAGAGCCACTGGGCGATGGCGAGCGCCGCCTCCGAGGCGTAGCCCTCGCCGCGGGCCCAGGGGGCGACGACGTAGTTGAGTTCGCAGGAGCGCACGCGCCAGCTGGTGTCGCGCAGTTGCACCGTGCCGACAAGCCGCTGGGTGAGGAACTCGGTGACGGCGAGGGCGATTCCGTGGCCCTCGGTGCGCTCCGCGGGCGCGAGCCGGGAGATCCAGTCGCGGGCGTCGTCCTCGGTGTAGGGCTGGGGCGCGGAGGTCCAGGCGGTGACCATCTCGTCGTTCATCATCTCCGCGTACGCGGAGACGTCGGCGTCTTCGAACGGGCGCAGCACCAACCGCTCCGTGCTGATGGAGACGTCGGGGAAGGTAGTCATGCGCTGCTCCGTAACCTGGAACCCTCGGGCCTGCTGAAGAGCCCAGCATGCAGCATGTCGGCGCGCAAACCCACCACGGGGTCCGCTCCCGCATCAGGAGTGGACCCCGTGGTGAGGGCGGAAACGGACTGTGCGTCAGCTCGTTTCGACGGGCAGGACGGAGCCCTTGTACTTGTCCTCGATGAACTGCTTCACCTGGGGTGAAGTGAGCAGCTTGGCCAGCTTCCTCACCCGGGGATCGTCCTGGTCGCCCTTCTTGACGGCGAGGACGTTGTTGTACGGATTGTCCTTGGGCGACTCGAGAAGGATGGCGTCCTTCTTGGGGTCGAGCCCGGCATCGAGGGCGTAATTGTTGTTGATGGCCGCCGCGTCGACGTCCTCCAGGGCACGCGGCAGCTGGGCGGGTTCCAGCGGCTTGATGGTGAGCTTCTTCGGGTTGGACGTGATGTCCTCGGGGGTCGCGGTCGAACCGGCCCCCTTCTTGAGCCCGATGAGGCCCTTGGAGGCGAGGAGTTGGAGCGCCCTGCCCTCGTTGGTGGTGTCGTTTGGAACGGCGACGGTCGCACCGGCGGGCAGCTCGGCGATGTCCTTCGTCTTCTTCGCGTACACACCAAGTGCGGGCAGGTAGACCTCGGTCACCGGCACGAGACTCGTCCCCTTGGACTTGTTGAAGTCCTCCAGGTAGGGGGTGTGCTGGTAGAGGTTGGCGTCGAGGGAGCCTTCCTGGAGCGCGGTGTTCGGCGTGACGTAGTCCGTGAACTCCGTGATCCTGAGGTCGAGTCCCTCCTTCTTCGCGAGGTTCTCCTTGATGTACGTGAGGACTTCGCCGGCCGGGGTCGGGGTGGCGCCGACGGTGAGCTTGTCACCGTCGCCGCTTCCCGAGCCGGAGGCCGATTCGCTGCCGCAGGCGGTCAGGCCCAGCGTGAGGGCGAGTGCTCCGGCGGCGGCCGCCATGACGCGCGTACGCATGATCAGAACGCCGCGACGACGGCACCGTCGTACTTGTCGTCGATGAACTTCTTGACCTCGGGCGAGGTGAGGAGCTTGGCGAGCTTCTTCACGCGCGGGTCGTTCTCGTCGCCCTTCTTCACGGCGAGGAAGTTGCCGTATGGGTTGCCCTTGGCGGGCTCGGCGACGATGGCGTCCTTGGCCGGGCTGAGCTTGGCCTCAAGGGCGTAGTTGCCGTTGATCACCGCGGCGTCGACGTCACCGAGGGAGCGGGGCACCTGGGCGGCCTCGAGCTCCTTGAACTTGATGTTCTTCGGGTTCTTCGAGACGTCCTTGGGCGTCGCGTCGTAACCGACGCCCTTCTTGAGCTCGATCAGGCCGTTGTCGGCCAGGAGCTTGAGCGCGCGGGCCTCGTTGGTGGTGTCGTTCGGCAGGGCGACCGTGGCGCCGTCCTTGAGGCCGTCGAGCTTCTTGACGCTCTTGGAGTAGACGCCGAGCGGCTCCAGGTGCACCGTCGCGTTCGGGACGGGCACGATGTCCGTCCCGTTCTTCTTGTTGAAGTCGTCGAGGTACGGCTTGTGCTGGAAGTAGTTCGCGAAGACCTCGCCCTGCTGGACGGCGGTGTTCGGGGTGACGTAGTCGGTGAACTCCTTGACCTCGAGGTCGAGGCCCGCCTTCTTGGCGAGGTTCTGCTTGACGTAGTCGAGGATCTCGCCCTGCGGCGTCGGGGTCGCGGCGACGACGAGCTTGCCGTCCTTGTCGCCCGCGGAGTCCTTGTCGGAGCCGCACGCGGAGAGCCCGAGGGTGAGGGCTCCGGCAGCGAGGACAGCGGTGGTGATCTTGGCGGTGTTACGCACGAAAAGTGCCTTTCTCCATGGGTGGTACGCCCCGCGATGGGATGTGCGGGGTGGGTTCAGAGCGAGGGGGTCGGGGGCGGCGGGGACGACGCCTTGAGCTTGAGCAGGCGCAGCTTGGGAGCGGCGCCCGAGTGGCCGCCGCGCCGGTGCAGCCTGCGGGCCGCGTAGTCCCCCGCGAACTGGATGATCGAGATGACGACGGCGAGGACGCCGACGGTGATCCACATCAGTTCGGTCTCGAAGCGCTGGTATCCGTAGCGGATCGCGATGTCACCTAGGCCGCCCGCGCCGACGGCGCCGGTGATGGCCGAGTAGCCGATGATCGTGACGATCGTCGTGGTGGTGCTGGAGATCAGCGAGGGCAGCGACTCCGGTACGAGGACCTTGCGCACGATGGTCCAGGTGTTGCCGCCCATCGACTGCACGGCCTCGACGAGGCCGCCGTCGACCTCGCGCACGGCGGTCTCCACGAGACGCGCGAAGAACGGCGTCGCACCGATCGCGAGCGGCACGATGGCGGCCTCGCGGCCGATCGTCGTCCCGGTGATCCAGCGTGTGAAGCCCATCAGGGCGACCATGAGGATGATGAAGGGCATCGAGCGCGCGATGTTCACGATCTGCCCGATGAGCTTGTTCAGGACCGTGTTCTGCAGCAGCCCGCCCCGGTCGGTGAGGACCAGCAGGATGCCGAGCGGCAGTCCGGCGACGACGGCTATCAGCGTCGACCAGCCGACCATGTAGAGGGTGTCCCAACAGGCCTGCTCCAGCAGGGGCTGCATCTCCGACCAGGTCACTTGGCACCTTCCTTGACCAGCAGCGTGCTGTCCTTCGGGGTGGTCGCGGGGTCTTCGCCCGCGATGTCCACCTGCAGTCCCTGCTCGCGCAGGAAGCCGATCGGCACGACGTTCTCCTCGAAGCGTCCCGGCAGCTCGATGCGCATGCGGCCGACCTGCTTGCCCGCGACCGTGTCCATCGCGGCGCCGAGGATCGAGATGTCGATGTTGTACGTGCGCGACAGCTGGGAGATGACCGGCTGGGTCGCGGCCTCGCCGTGGAAGGTCACGTCGACGACGGTGCGGTCCTCGCCCGTCGCCTCGCCGCTGACCGGGAAGAGCGCGGCGGCCAGCTCGGATCCTGGCGTCGCGAGCAGTTCGGTGACGGTGCCCGACTCGACGATCCGCCCGTTCTCCATGAGGGCGGCGGAGTCGCAGACGCTCTTGACGACGTCCATCTCGTGCGTGATCAGCAGGACGGTCAGACCGAGCTGCTGGTTGAGGTCGCGCAGGAGCCTCAGGATGGAGCGGGTGGTCTCCGGGTCCAGGGCGCTGGTCGCCTCGTCGGAGAGCAGCACCTTCGGGTCGCCCGCGAGCGCGCGGGCGATGCCGACGCGCTGCTTCTGGCCGCCGGAGAGCTGCGCCGGGTAGGACTTCGCCTTGTCGGCGAGGCCGACGAGGTCGAGCAGTTCGAGCGCCTTGCGGGAGCGCTCGGCGCCGCTGAGACCGAGGATTTCCAGGGGCAGCTCGACGTTGTCCTGGACGGTGCGCGAGGACAGCAGGTTGAAGTGCTGGAAGACCATGCCGATGCGGCTGCGCGCACGGCGCAGGTCCTTGCTCGCGCGGCTGCCGCGCCCCGCGAGGGCGGTGAGGTCCTGACCTGCGACGGTCACGGTGCCGGCGGTGGGACGCTCCAGGAGGTTCACGCAGCGGATCAGGGAGGATTTGCCGGCACCGGACTGGCCGATGACGCCGTACACCTCGCCTTCGCGGACATGCAGATCGACGCCGTCGAGGGCCGTTACTTCACGACCGCGTGAGCGGTAGACCTTGGTGAGGCCGGAAGTGGTGATCACAGGGGTTTCCGTCACTGTCGAGTGCGCGGCGCGGTTCTCGCCGGGCACGGGGCATTCGTGGGGAACGCGGCACGGTTTCTCGCGGTGGCGAAAAGAACCGGAGGACGTGTGCGCGGGGCAGGCTCGCTTCCTACGTCAGGTCCGCCTTCACGGCGTACGTCGCATAGGGGCGCGGCACAGCGGCTTCGCTTCGGGGCGCGATGCTCAGGGGTGGTGCGGGGGCCCTCAGAAGGCGCACATTCGACACATACAACGAGCACCGGGCGTCGTGATCGCCTCGGTCGCAAGGGTGCGGCTGCTCGTCGTGGTCATGTGGACCAGTAAAACACGCGCGTGTCCGCGACCTGTCACCCTCGTCCGCTATACGGACAGTCGGTGGACAGGTATGGGCGGCGGAGGGCGGGTGCTCAGTCCTCGGCGGTGATCTCCACGCCACCCTCGGTGGCCAGCGCGGACACGGCCGAGAGGTCCTTCACCACGACATCGGCGGAGAGCTCGCCCGCGGTGTGCGTTGTGGCCAACGCCACGGTGGTCATACCGGCCGCGCGCCCCGCCGTGAGACCCGCGGGGGCGTCCTCGAAGACCACGCAGCGCGCCGGGTCGACGCCCAGTTTCGCGGCCGCGAGCAGGAAGGGCTCCGGGTCGGGCTTGCCGCGCGTGATGTCGTCGGCGGCGATCAGCATCGCGGGCTCGATGCCGACCTCGGCGAGCCGCGCCTCGGCAAGGCGCCGCCCGGCGGAGGTGACGACGGCCCAGCGCTCGGGGGGCAGGGATGCGAGCAGCTCACGGGTGCCGGGAAGCAGGACGACACCGCCGGCGACGTCCGAGACCTCCAGCTCCTCGATGCGGGCCACGGCCTCGGCCACGCGCTCGGCGGGCAGCATGTCGGCGATGATCTCGGCGGCGGGGCGGCCGTGCAGCTCGACCCGCTCGAATTCCTCGGCGGAGATCCCGTACTCCTGCGCCAGGCGGCTCCAGCAGCGGTACACCGACTCCATGGAGGAGATGAGGGTGCCGTCGTTGTCGAACAGGAGCGCTTCAGCGTGGATCTTCATGGTGTCCGAGCGTACGGGGCACCCCAGGGGTGCGCGCATCGGGTCATAGGGCCCGTAATAAAGTCACCGCATGCTTGTTGCCCTGACGATCGCGACCGCCGTGGCCGCGCTCGCGCTCGCCGCGTGGTGCGGTTTCGCCGCCTACCGGGACCAGCCGACCAAGGACTGGCACTTCATCGGCATGGCCGTGGTGACGTTCCTGGCCACGGTCCAGCTGATCGTCGGCATCGTGCAGCTGGCGCGGGGCGAGAAGCCCGAGCAGGGCACGACGATCTTCGTGTCGTATCTGATCGGCGCCTTCGCCTGCGTCCCGGCCGCGGGTTTCATGTCCCTGGCCGAGCGCACCCGTTGGGGTTCCATCACGGTCGCCGCGGGCGGCGTGGTCCTCGCCGTGCTCCAAGTGCGGCTCTACGACATCTGGGGAGGCTGAGGTGGCGGTGACAGAGCCCGAGAAGCACGGGACTCCCACCCGGCAGAGGCTGATCGGCGGGCCCGGCATCCTCCTGGTGTGGCTGTACGGGGTGATGGTGGTCGGCGCCGTGTCGCGCTCCGCCGTGCAGATCTCGACGGACTTCCACAAGGCGCCGCTCGCGTACACGCTGTCCGCGCTCGCCGGGCTCGTCTACGGCTTCATCACGTACTCGCTCGTGCGCGGCGGCGACAAGGCCCGCAAGGCGGCGCTGGTGTGCTGCGCCGCCGAGCTGGTGGGCGTCCTGGCGGTGGGGACCTGGACGCTCGTCGAGCCGTCCGCCTTCCCCGACGCCACGGTGTGGTCGGACTTCGGAATGGGCTATCTCTTCATCCCGGTGATCCTTCCGGTGACGGCGATCTTCTGGCTGAACAAGGCGCGCAAGGCCTCGGTCCAAGGGGCCTAGGGCTGCGCGCCCCGGCCGCCTACACGCTGGCCGCGAAGGTGTTCGCGTCGGCGTCCTTGGAGAGAGTCACCACCGTCAGCCGTTCGTTCACCTGCTGGGCGCCCACCGCCGCGTAACCGTGTTTGCGGTAGAGCTGGAGGTTCTGCTCGCTGCGATGGCCGCTGGAGAGCTGGAAACACTTTGCGGTGCCGCCCGCGCCGAGCCGCCGCTCTATCGCGTCCAGGAGCCGGCCGCCCAGACCGTGCCGCTGCATCCTGGGATGCACGATGAGTTTGTCGATCCGCGCCGTGCCGTCGGGGTCGACCGTGCCGCGCACCGACGCGACGACCTCGTCGCCGAGCCGGGCCACCAGCACGCTGCCCGTGGTCAGTTCGGCCTTGATGGAGTCGAGGGACTGCGTGAGCGGCTCGATGGAGTAGTCGCCGTACAGCTCTGCCTCGCTCTGGTAGCACAGGTACTGCAGTTTGAGGATCTTCTCGGCGTCCTGCCCGCCCGCCTCCGAGATGGTCACGCTCATGCCCATGTGTGCATGCCTCCCGCTCACCTGCTCCGCCGGTTGTCTACCGCTCCATTCCCCGCTGTTCGGGAACTGCAACCTCCGCCGCGAGCATTCTGCGAAGGCACCCCAGGCAACGGGAGCGTTCCGGCCCCAGGCTGCCCTGTGACATTCCCAACTCGCCTGCGATCTCGCGGTAGGTGAGGTCCTTGGGGGACAGCAGCGCCGCCATGAGACCGGGGCAGCGGCCGGGCAGTCTGCGCACCGCCGCGTGCAGGGTGCGGTAGCGGTCGGCCCGCAGCGCGCGCTGCTCGGGTCCGCCCTCCGTGTCGTCGGCGGGCTCGGTCGCGTACGCCGCTTCGCGCTCTGCCGTACGCCGGGTGCTGCGGGCCTCGGACGCCACGGCGGCCCGCAGCCAGCCGGCCGGGTCGGCGGGTGGGTCCGCGGCGTCCATGCGTTCGAGGAGGCGCAGCCAGACGGCCTGTTCGAGGTCGCCGGGGTCGGTGCCGGAGCCGTGTGCCGCGGCGGAGGCCTCGGCGGCGAGCAGCGGGCGCAACGCGGGGATGAGCGAGTGAGTCATGCAGGGCGGGACGCGGCCGCCCCGGCAGGAGGTTGCCGGAGCGGCCGTCTGTCACCCCAACCGGGGCCGCGTGGTCAGCTGTTGACGCGGCCTCGTCCGTCGGCGCACGTCAGACGGGTGTCAGCCCTTGAGGAAGTCCTCGCGGGCGAGCAGCGCGGTGTCGCAGTTGTCGGAGAAGAGCCCGTCGATGCCCGTCTCCAGGTACGCCTTGAAGGCTCCGAACGCGTCGCCGTAGGCGTTCGGGTCGGTGCCCTTCTTGAAGTTCGTGGGCAGGAAGGTGTTCTCGTTGCGCATGGTGTACGGGTGCAGGATCAGGCCCGCCCCGTGCGCGTCCTCGACCAGGGTGGACGGGGTGCCCAGGCTGCCGTCCGGCTTCCTCGGGATGATCAGGTCGAGCGTGGGTCCGATGCCCTGCGCGAACGACGCCATCCACTCCAGGCCCTCGGGCTTGATGAGGTCGCCGACGGTGCGCGGGTCGCCCGCCTCGACGAAGTCCCAGGGGCGGGAGTTCGCGGTGGACAGGAGCACCACGCGCGGCGGGCCGACCAGCTTGCCCAGGCGCTGGAGGCTGCTCGGCTCGAAGGACTGCAGGAAGTTCGGTGAGTTCTTCTTGTGCCGTCCGTACGTGCGGAGCAGCTTGGCGAGCGGCTCCTCCAGGCCGAGGCCCAGCTTGCGGAAGTACGTGGGGTGCTTGGTCTCGATGTGCAGCCAGATCCGCTTGCCGTGCGCACGGCCCTGCTTCTCGGCCCACTGGAAGACCTCTTCCAGGGTGGGCACCTCCCAGCGGCCGTCGTAGAGGGTGTTGTGCTGGCGGGTGCCGGGGATGCGCTCCTTGGCGCGCAGCGTCTTCAGCTCGGCGAGCGTGAAGTCCTCGGTGAACCAGCCGGTGAGCGAGACGCCGTCCACGGACTTGGTGGTCTTGCGGGACGCGAACTCGGAGTGCGCGGCGACGTCCGTCGTCGCGGTGATGTCGTTCTCGTGACGGCATACGAGATGGCCGTCCTTGGTGGGCACGACATCCTGCTCGATGACGTGCGCGCCCATGTCGAGGGCGAGCTGGTACGAACCGAGCGTGTGCTCGGGCCGGTAGCCGCTGGTGCCGCGGTGCGCGACGATCGTGGGCACCGGCAGGTCCTTGTATCCCCCGTGCCCGTGCCCGTGCTTCGCGTCGGCCCGCGCCACGCCGGGCAGTCCCACGACGGCCGTGCTCGCCCCGAGTACGGCCGCTCCCAGCAGTGCGCGCCGCCCCGGGCGCCGCTCCCCCGACTCCGACTGCCTGGACTTCTGCGTAGCCATTGAGCGCTCCTCCCGATGTGCTGCCTTGCACCTGACAAAGCGGCACGATCGTAGGTGGCCGCACGTGACGGAAGGGAGACCCTGGACCGAACGGAAGGGTGACGCCGGATGGCGACTGGTGTGCGGGGCGGGGTCCGTTCGGTGGGATCCGGCCCGGCGCCGCCCGCGTCCGGCCCGACGCCGACGGCCGCCGGACACGGTGGCAGCGCGTGACCGCGGTGCGTGACAAGGGCCACTAGCGCGCGCCACACCCGGCACACAGGGATAACGTCGTCACAGGGAAGGCGGTTCGAGCGCTGGACCACGCACCCGCGCGTCAACTCTGCGTATCAAGTGCGTGAACCCGATGTGCGGTGAGCGGGGACCCGCGAGTATCGTCCTCACCTGCACATACTCGTCGTCAACCCGTTGACACCGGAGGGCCCGTTGTCCCGTCTCGCGCTCATCAAGGCTGTGCTCGGACCGATCTTGCGTCTGATGTTCCGCCCTCGGGTGGAAGGCGCCGAGAACATTCCGGGCACCGGTCCGGTCATCATGGCCGGGAACCACCTCACGTTCATCGACTCGATGATCATGCCACTCGTCTGCCCGCGTCCGGTGTTCTTCATCGGCAAGGACGAGTACGTCACGGGCAAGGGGCTCAAGGGCCGCCTGATGGCCTGGTTCTTCACCGGCTCCGGCATGATCCCCGTGGACCGCGACGGCGGCCACGGCGGTGTCGCCGCCCTGATGACGGGGCGGCGCGTCCTGGAGGAGGGCAAGCTCTTCGGCATCTACCCCGAAGGCACCCGCTCCCCCGACGGCCGCCTGTACCGCGGCCGTACCGGTATCGCCCGGCTGACCCTGATGACCGGCGCGCCCGTCGTCCCCTTCGCGATGATCGGCACGGACAAGCTCCAGCCCGGCGGCAAGGGCCTCCCGCGCCCGGGCCGCGTCACGGTGCGCTTCGGTGAGCCGATGGAGTTCTCGCGGTACGAGGGCATGGACCGCGACCGCTATGTCCTGCGGGCGGTGACGGACTCCGTCATGACGGAGGTCATGCAGCTGTCCGGCCAGGAGTACGTGGACATGTATGCCACCAAGGCGAAAGCAGCCTGACGGCACGAAGACGTGCGAAAGGGCCGGACCCCCACGGGGGTCCGGCCCTTCGTCGTGCTCGGCAGCGCCCCGAAGGGGCGCGGGGAACTGCGCGACCAGCCACGGCGCGCCCGCAGACGCGAAGCTCACGCGCCGCGGGGCATCAGTGCTCGACGCCGTCCTCCAGCTTCGAGCCCTTCAACAGGAACCACGCCGCCACCGCGGTAGCGAGAAGCACCCCCGCGCCCACGCCCGCCGCGAGGCGCAGGCCGTCGACGAAGGCGTCCTGGGCCGAGGCGAGGAGGGCCTGGGACTCGTGGGCGGGGAGGCCCGCCGTCGACTCCACGGCACCGCCGAGTGATTCGTGCGCGGCCGATGCCACGTCCTGCGGGGTGCCCGCCGGGGCGGTGAAGCCGCGGTAGACGCCGGTCACGATGGAGCCGAGCAGGGCGATGCCGAGTGCCGCGCCCAGTTCGTACGCCGTCTCGGAGACCGCGGACGCGGCGCCCGCCTGCTCCTTGGGCACGCTGGAGAGGATGACGTCGGCGGTCACCGTGAACGAGAAGCCCGCGCCGATGCCGACGACCAGGAGCGAGGCCCCCAGGAGCGGGTAGCCGGTGTTCTGGCTCAGCGTGGTGAGCGCCGCGAGGGCGAGTCCCACCGCCGCGAGACCACCGGCGACCACCGCACGGACCGAGAACCGCCGCGCGACCACGCCCGCGATCAGACCGGCCGCCACAGCGCCCACCGCGGCGGGAAGTTCGGCGAGGCCCGCCTCGAACGGCCGCCGCCCCTGAACCAGCTGCAGGAACTGGGAGAGGAAGAAGACAAGGCCCGAGAGCCCGAGCACCGTGAGGAGATCGGCGAGCACGGCCCCGGAGAACCCCCGGTTGCGGAAGAGCCGCATGTCCAGGAGGGGCGCCGTCAGCGTGAGCTGGCGCCGTACGAACCAGGTGAGCGCCGCCACGCCCAGCACGCCGGCCGCTCCGACGTCCCAGCGGATGCCGTGCGCCGCCGCCTCCTTGATGGCGTACACGACGGCGATCATGCCGATGAGCGAGAGCACGACGCTGATCAGGTCCCAGGGACCCGGCGCCGGATTCTTCGACTCGGGCAGGAACTTGATGCCGACGACGACCAGGACCGCCATCACCGGCAGGTTGATCAGGAAGACCGAGCCCCACCAGAAGTGTTCGAGCAGGAATCCGCCGACGACAGGACCGACGGCCGCGCCCGCGGACGCCATCGCGCCCCAGATGCCGACCGCGAGGCTGCGCTCGCGCGGGTCGTGGAAGATGTTCCGGATCAGCGCGAGCGTGGACGGCATCAGCGTCGCGCCCGCGACACCGAGCAGCGCCCGGGCCAGCATGAGGAGCTCGGGGGTGGTCGCGTAGGCGTTGAGCACCGAGACTCCGCCGAAGGCGACGGCGCCTATCAGCAGGAGCTTCTTGCGGCCGATGCGGTCACCGAGGCTGCCCATGGAGACGAGCAGACCGGCGATGACGAACGAGTACACGTCGCCGATCCACAGCAGCTGTGTGCCGGTCGGCTTCAGATCCTCGCTGATGTACGGCGTGGCCAGGCCGAGCACCGTCGCGTCCACGGCGACGAGCAGCACGGCAAGGACCAGCACGGCGAGTGCGAGCCAGCGGCCGGGGCTGCGCTCGACCTCCGTCGACGCGGTCCGCTGTTCGATGCTGGTCATGGTTCCACTCTCCGTCGTGCTCCGCCGATCAGCAGCTCGGCGATCATGTGTGTGAAGTCCTTGGCGGCCACGCGGCCGTCGAGGACGGCCCAGGCGCCCGCGCCGATGAGGCCGTACAGCGCCTCTGTGAGCCAGACGGCGCTCAGGTCGATGCGGAACTCGCCGCTCTCCTGTCCCCGGCGGAAGAGCGCGCCCATGCCGTCGTCGAGCCGGGTCCAGCCCTCGTGCTGTGCGCCGTCCTCGAAGAGCTGGTTCTCGGTGACGAGGAACGCGAGCAGGCCCGCGGCAGGCTGGAGCTCCTTCACCAGGCGGCGCAGCGCCTCCTCGGCGCTGTCGTCGCCGAGCCGGGCCGCCTCCAGGGCGGCCTCGCACTCCTGGATGCCGAGCTCTTCCAGGGCCCGTACGAGAGCGTCGCGCCCCGCGAAATGGCGGTGCAGGGTGGCACGGCTGATCCCCGCCGCGCGCGCCACCTCGTCCATCGTGGCGGACCCTTTGCGGGTGAGGAGCGCCGCGGCACTGCGCAGCACCTGGTCTCGATCGACTGACATGAGACAACTATAGACCTTGTGAGACAAATTTGTCTCACAAGATACGCGCGCCCCTCACCCGGAGGCCGTCCGGAGGGTTGCTCAGTGCCAGGGCAGCTGCCCGCGCCGCTCCCAGTACGCGACCGGCTCCTCGGCGAGCCCCGCGAGGCGCTCCACCTGCTCCGCGTCGAGATCGACGGCCGCCGCGTGCAGGTTCGACACGAGCTGGACCGAGGTGGCGGCGCCGGAGAGGACCACGCCCGCCCACGGCTGGCGCAGGACGAGGGCGAGGGCGATCGCGTCGCTGCCGAACCCGGTCGCCCCGGCGATCTCGCGCAGGGCGGCGGGGGCGTGCGGGTCGGCGAGGCGGCCGTTGGCCATGGCCTCCTTGACCAGCACGGTGAGCCCCGCGTCATGGGCCTCGGCGAGCGCGGGGCCCGCCGAGGTCTCCAGGGCGTTGTACGTGGCCTGGACGGTACGGAAGAGCGGCTCGCCGTCGACCGTCACCGCGAGGGCGGCGCGGATCGTCTCCGCCTGCTCGGGGCCGCTGACGGAGAGCCCGACGCTCACGCCGTCGGCCGCCAACTCGGCCAGTTTCGCGTGCAGTTCCTTGTCGGTGAGGGCGGGACTCCCAGGCGTCACCGAGTGGATCTGGTAGAGGTCGAGCCGCTCGCCGAGCAGTTCGGCGCTCTCCTCGCGCTGACGGACGTACGCGGCGAGGCTGTGGTCCTTGACCTCGTGCGGGGGCGCGGCGTCGGCGTTCCAGGCGGCCGTGTACGTATAGCCCCACTTGCTGCCGATCACGACGTCACGGATGTCGGGCCTGGCGTTCAGCCAGTCGGCGAGGAACTCCTCCGAGCGGCCGTAGGAGCGCGCCACGTCGATGTACCGCACGCCCAGGGCGTAGGCGGCGTCGAGGAGTTCGAGGGTGCGCTCGCGCAGGGCCTCGACACTGCGCGACGGCGGCAGGTCGGCGTCACGGCCGAGCGTGATGTAGCCGGGCCTGCCGACGGCGGCGAGGCCGAACCCGATGTGGGCGGTGGGGGTGGTCGCTGCGGCCAGGCGCGAGAAAGGCATCGCGGGCTCCGTTCGGTCGGCTCCTTGCGGAAGGACGACCAACGTAACCCGCGATGCCCACGCCGAAGCGGCACGTGCCGCCCGGGCGTCACTTACGCGCCGCGGCCCACTCCTGCTGAACCGTCAGATCGGCCTTGACCTCGGCGAGCTGGACGGCGACGGCCGACGGGGCGGTGCCGCCGCGGCCGTCGCGGGACGCCAGGGCGCCGGGGACGTTCAGGACGGTCCTGACCTCGGGGGTGAGGTGCTCGGAGATCTTGGCGAACTGCTCGTCCGTGAGCTCGTCGAGCTCGATGCCGTGCGCCTCGCACTCCTTGACGCAACCACCCGCGACCTCGTGTGCGACACGGAACGGCACGCCCTGCCTGACCAGCCACTCGGCGATGTCCGTGGCGAGCGAGAACCCGGCCGGGGCCAGCTCCTCCATGCGCTCGCGGTGCACGGTGAGCGTCGCCATCATGCCGGTGAACGCGGGGAGCAGGACCTCCAGCTGGTCGCAGGCGTCGAAGACCGGCTCCTTGTCCTCCTGGAGGTCGCGGTTGTACGCGAGCGGGAGCGCCTTCAGCGTCGACATCAGGCCCGTCAGGTTGCCGATGAGGCGCCCCGACTTGCCGCGCGCAAGCTCGGCGATGTCCGGGTTCTTCTTCTGCGGCATGATCGACGAGCCGGTCGAGAAGGCGTCGTGGAGGGTGACGAAGGAGAACTCCTTCGTGTTCCAGATGATGATCTCCTCGGCGATCCGGGAGAGGTTCACGCCGATCATCGCGGTAATGAAGGCGAACTCCGCCGCGAAGTCCCGCGACGCCGTCCCGTCGATGGAGTTGGCCGCCGAGCCGTGCTCGAAGCCGAGGTCGGCGGCGACCGCCTCGGGGTCCAGACCGAGGGAGGATCCCGCGAGGGCGCCCGAGCCGTACGGCGAGACGGCCGTCCGCTCGTCCCACTGCCGCAGGCGTTCCGCGTCCCGGGCGAGGGGCTGGACGTGCGCGAGGACGTGGTGCGCGAAGAGCACGGGCTGGGCGTGCTGGAGGTGCGTGCGCCCCGGCATCGCGACGTCCGGGTGCGCCTCGGCCAGGCCGACGAGCGCGCCCTGGAGGTCGGCGATGAGGCCTCCGATGATCCGGGCATGATCCCGCAGGTACATCCGGAAGAGCGTGGCCACCTGGTCGTTGCGCGAGCGGCCGGCGCGCAGCTTGCCGCCGAGGTCCGGGCCGACCCGCTCGAGAAGGCCGCGCTCCAGAGCCGTGTGCACGTCCTCGTCGGCGATGGTGCCGACGATCGCACCCGACGCCACATCGGCTTCGAGCTGGTCGAGCCCGGCCAGCATCCGGGTCAGCTCGTCCTCGGTGAGCAGCCCCGCCTTGTGGAGCACGCGCGCGTGGGCGCGGGAACCGGCGATGTCGTACGGCGCGAGGCGCCAGTCGAAGTGGACCGATGCCGACAGCTTGGCCAGGGCCTCTGCCGGACCGTCCGCGAACCGGCCGCCCCAGAGCCGGACGTCACCGCCGTTGTTGCTGCTCACTTCACGTGCTCCTTAACCCTGCGCCCTGCATTCGCCGTCATGCATGAGTATGCAGTGCTCTGTATGTTTCGTCAATCCATCCATGGTCCGAGCGGGCCGCGGCGCGAGTCGTCACAGTAAGTCGTTAGACAGACGAATGACCTCTGCCGAATAATCCTTGGCCATGGGAAAGACCTACGAACGCATTGACGGCAGACTCCGCTCGTTCATCGAGGCCCAGCCTCTCTTCTTCACCGCGACCGCGCCCCTCTCCGGCGACGGCACGGTCAATCTCTCCCCCAAAGGCCTCACCGGCTCGTTCGCCGTCGTCGACGAACACACCGTGGCCTATCTGGACTTCGCGGGCAGCACCTCGGAGACGGTCGCGCACCTGCGCGAGAACGGCCGCATCACCCTGATGTGGTGCGCCTTCCAGGGCCCGCCGAACATCGTCCGGGTGCACGGCCGCGGCGAACCCGTCTTCCGCGACGACCCGCGCTGGGCCGAGTTGCTCGGGCACTTCCCCGACATCGACCCGACCCGGCACGGCCTGCGCGCGATCATCGTCGTGACGGCCGAACTCGTCCGTGACAGCTGCGGATACGCGGTCCCCTTCATGTCGTACGACGAGGACCGCGACCTGCACGGCAGGCGCTTCGCGCGCGAGGACGACGCGTCGCTGAGCGAGTACTTCACCAAGAAGGAGTACATCGCACAGAGCATCGACGGCCTGCCCGGGCTGCCGTTGCCCCTGCCGCCCAGTACGGTCTGAGCCATGCGCCCCCGAGCCGCCGCCCTCGCGTCCGCCGCCGCCCTCCTCCTCGCCGTCACCGGCACCCTCGGCGCGGCGCCCGGAGCGGACGTCCCGCTGCCGGAGCGCATGGCCGACACGGGCGGCGGCACCCAGCTCATCACCGCCCGGGCCGCGCGCACCGGCTCCACCAGCGGCACGGTCACGTGGTGGGACCGGCGCGGCGGGCGGTGGGTGAAGTCCGGGTCATCGGGAGCGCGGTTCGGCGCGAAGGGGCTGGCCGAGGGCGGCTCCCGCGAGCAGGGGACGAACACGACGCCCACCGGGCTCTTCCGCCTTCCGTACGCCTTCGGCATCGCGGCGAAGCCGTCCGGTACGGACTACTCCTACCGCCGCGTCACGAAGGACTCCTGGTGGTGCCAGGACAACAAGTCCCGCGCCTACAACCGCTGGACCCAGCCACGCCCCGGCGACTGCCGCGCCGCCGAGTCCGAACACCTCATCGCCTACGACCCCCAGTACGCGCACGCCCTGGTGATCGGCTTCAACTACGACCGCCCGGTGCGGGGGCGCGGCGCGGGGATCTTCCTGCACGTCAACGGGAGCGGGGCGACGGCGGGCTGCGTGTCCGTGCCGCGCGAGGCGATGGGGCGGATCCTGCGGTGGGCCGAGCAGGGGCGGCGACCGCACATGGCGATCGGGACGGAGTCGGGGCCCACCGCCGTCACGCGGTACTGAGCCGCCCCGCCCGGCGAGGCTCGGTGTAGCGACCACATATCGAGACGGGGTTGCGTCCCCGCCGCACCCGGCGTTGCATCGCCGGGTGCAAACCGAACAGACGACCCCCAGTTCAACGGAGAGCGGCGACAAGGCGGCCCGCCTCGCCGTCACGGTCTTCCCCGTCCTCGTGCTCGCCGCGGGCGCGCTCGGCCTGCTCGCGCCGGACGCCTTCAAGGACTGGGGCACGAACGTCCCGTACCTCCTGGGTCTCGTGATGTTCTGCATGGGGCTCACCATGACCCCGCTCGACTTCCAGGGCGTCGTCAAGCGGCCCTGGGCCGTCGCGCTCGGTCTTGTCGCGCACTACGTGATCATGCCGGGGCTCGGCTGGCTGATCGCCCACGCGCTCGGGCTCTCGCCCCAGCTCGCCGCCGGTGTGATCCTCGTCGGCTGCGCGCCCAGCGGGACCGCGTCCAACGTCGTGACCTACCTGGCACGCGGCGACGTGGCCCTGTCCGTCTCGGTGGCCACCGTCTCCACCGTGCTCGCGCCGCTCATCACGCCGCCGCTCACGCTGCTCCTGGCGGGCGAGTACCTGCCCGTGGACGCGGGCTCGATGGTCACCGACATCCTCAAGACCGTGCTGCTCCCGGTCCTCGCCGGACTCGTCGTGCGCCTGCTGTTCGGGCGCTACATCAAGCGGATCCTCAGCGCCCTGCCGTGGCTGTCCGCCCTGACCATCGCCGTCATCGTGGCCGTCGTGGTCGCGGGCAGCGCCGCGGCGATCAAGTCGGCCGCCCTCCTGGTGTTCGTCGCCGTCGTGCTGCACAACGGCCTCGGCCTGGCGCTCGGCTACGGCGCGGGCAAGCTGGCCCGGCTCGGCCCGCCCGCCTCGCGCGCCATGGCCTTCGAGGTCGGCATGCAGAACTCGGGGCTCGCGGCGTCGCTCGCCACGGCCCACTTCAGCCCCCTTGCCGCGCTGCCCGCCGCCGTGTTCTCCGTGTGGCACAACGTCTCGGGGGCCCTGGTCGCCGCCTGGATGTCCCACCGGGCGCGGCGCGCCGAGAAGCAGGCCGTGCAGGCCTGAGTACGGGCCCGCAGTCCAGGCCCGCGTCCAGGCCCGACGCGCCCCTCGCCGGAGCGTCTACGACGCCCGCAATCGTTCACCGAGCAAATAATCTGCCGGAAACCGTAGACGGGACGGATCAGCTCCGCTTACCTTCTAGACATGCCTGGACAGGTTCATAAACATCATCGCGTCGCGCACGTACTCGCCGACGAGATCCGCGCCGGGGTCCACGCCGACGGCAGCCGCCTCCCCGGCGAGCACGCCCTTCGGGAGCGGTTCGGGGTCAGTCGCACCACCGTGCGTCAGGCGCTGAGCGTGCTCGGCGAGCAAGGTCTCATCGAGACGCACGCGGGCATCGGTTCGCTCGTCACCTTCGACGGCACCCCGCTCGACCAGAAG
Source organism: Streptomyces sp. NPDC058257 (assembly GCF_042881845.1). Classification (NCBI taxonomy): domain Bacteria; kingdom Bacillati; phylum Actinomycetota; class Actinomycetes; order Kitasatosporales; family Streptomycetaceae; genus Streptomyces; species Streptomyces sp. NPDC058257. The sequence continues at coordinate 167,948 of NZ_JBHVXJ010000016.1, read as the reverse complement.
CTCGGCTGGACCCGGGCGCTCGCCGACCAGGGCACCGAGCTCTCCACGGACATCCTCCGCTTCGAGCGGATCGCCGACCCGGAGCTCGCCGCCGGACTCGGCCTGACAGAACCGCACTTCATCGCTCTGGACCGCGTCAGGCGACTGCCCGACGGCGGCGGCGTCTCCCTGGAGCGCAGCCGCGTCCCCGCTGTGCCCGCCCTCGCCGACCTGCCGGAGCGCGGCCTCGAAGGCGGCTCCCTGAACCGGACCCTGCTCGCCGCGGGACACGTCGCCGCGTCGAGCGACGCCCACATCACGGTCTCCGGCCTTGGCGAGAAGGACGCGGGACTGCTCCACCGTGCTTCGGGCGAGCCGTTCATCCGGCTCTCCCAGGTCTTCCGCGATGCCGATGGGGACGTTGTGGAACAGGTCACGAGCCTGCTCGACCCGTCCCGGTTCCAACTGCACGTACGTACCGGCCGAGGAGGCCACTGATGACCACAGCACCCCCCGCCCTTCTCGACCGCGCGCTCGGCGCGTTCTACGGACTCGCGCTCGGCGACGCCCTGGGCATGCCGACCCAGATCATGTCCCGCCAGGACGTCGTACGGGTCTACGGCACCGTCACCGGGTTCGAGGCCTCCAGGTCCGACAACCCCGTGAGCGCGGGCATGCCCGCCGGCGCCGTCACCGACGACACCGACCAGGCGGTCATCGTGGCGCGGCTGCTCGTCGAGGGCGGCGGGCACATCGCCCCGAAGCGGTTCGCCGACGCGCTCCTGTCCTGGGAGCGGGAGATGAAGGCCAAGGGCTCCTTCGACCTGCTCGGCCCCTCCACCAAGGCCGCCCTTGACGCCGTCGCGGGCGGCACCGACCCCAAGGAAGCGGGCAGGTACGGCACCACCAACGGCGCCGCGATGCGCGTCACCCCGGTCGGCATCGCCTTCGCCGCCGATCCCCTTCCGGACTTCCTCGACCGGGTCGTGGAGTCCTGCCAGGTCACCCATGACACGAACGTCGGCATCGCGGGCGCGGCGGCCGTCGCGGCGGCGGTGAGCACGGGCGTCGCGGGCGGCACGCTCGACGAGGTCTTCCAGGCCGCGATCGCGGCGGCCGAGGCCGGGGCCCGGCGCGGCAACTGGATCGCCGGAGCCGACATCTCCGCCCGGATCGCCTGGGCCCGCGAGCTGGTGGAGGGCCTGGACGAGGCCACGGCCCTGGACCGCGTCGTCGCCCTCATCGGCACCAGCGTCGCCAGCCAGGAGTCGGTGCCCGCCGCGTTCGCCGTGCTCGCCCTGACCGGCGGGGACCCCTGGCGCAGCACCCTGCTCGCCGCGAACCTCGGCGGCGACAGCGACACCATCGGCGCGATCGCGGGCGCGGTCGCGGGGTCGGTGCGCGGCCTCTCGGGTCTGCCCGCCGACGCCGTACAGACCCTTCGTACGGTCAACAGCCTCGAACTGGAGCCGCTGACGGCCCAGTTGCTCACCCACCGCTAGATCCCTCTCCCCCCCTGTCCCCGTTCCACGTACCGCGCAAGGAGGTCCCGTCATGACCGCTTCGACGAAGAACGTGTCGGTCGGCACCGTAGAGACCCGAGGGATCGAGCCGGTCCCCGACAGTGAGCGTCATGGCCATGCGGGCCAGATGTTCTGGACCTGGTTCGCCGCCAACATCTCGATCCTGGGGCTGCCGCTCGGCGCGACGCTCGTCGCCTTTCGCGGACTGAACATCTGGCAGGCCGCGCTGGTCGCGATCGTCGGCGCGTTCGGTTCGTTCGCGCTGGTGGGAGCGTTGAGCCTGGCGGGCAAGAGGGGCGGCGCACCCGCCCTCACGCTCTCCCGCGCGGTGTTCGGGCAGCGCGGCAACGCGGGCCCGACGCTGGTCTCCTGGCTGAGCCGGGTCGGCTGGGAGACGATCACGACGACCACGGCGGCGTACGCGCTGCTCGCCCTCCTCGGGGTGGCCTTCGGTGTCGACCAGAACTCCTTCCTGACCGTCCTGTGCCTGCTGGTGTTCATCACCTGCACGCTGTTGATCAGCGGCCTCGGGCACGCCACGATCATGTGGATCAACAAGTGGGCGACGGTCCTCTTCGGTGTCCTGAACCTGATCGTGATGGGCTTCCTGGTCGCGACCGTCGACTGGTCGAAGGTCCTCGAAACCCCGGCGGGCCCGAGCAGCGGTGTCATCGCGGGCATCGGCTTCATCGCCGCGGGCACGGGCATCGGCTGGGCCAACGCCGGCGCGGACTACGCCCGTTACCTCCCGCGTACGATCCCGGGGCGCCGCCTGGTCACCGCGTCCGCCTTCGGCGCGGGCATCCCGCTCGTGCTGCTCATCTCGCTGGGTTCCCTGCTCACGGCGGGCGACCCCTCGCTCGCCACCTCGTCCGACCCGGTCTCCGCGATCAACGCGATGCTGCCGTCCTGGATGGCGATCCCGTATCTGATCGCGGCCTTCGGCGGCCTGCTGATGTCGAACCACCTGTCGACGTACTCCGCGGGCCTCACCATGATCACGCTGGGTCTGCGGGTGCCGCGGGCCTGGGCCGTGGTCATCGACATCGTGCTGATGTTCCTCGGCGGCATCTACTTCATGCTGATCGCGGACGACTTCTACGGCCCGTTCTCCACCTTCCTCACGCTGCTCGCCGTGCCGATCTCCGCCTGGATCGGCGTGATCGCGGTCGACATGATGCGGGGCCGCGACTACGACTCCGACGCCCTGATGAACACCTCGCGGACCAGCGGCTACTGGTACACCGGCGGCTTCCGCCTGCCCGCCGTGCTCGCCTGGGTGGCGGCGATCGTGTCGGGGTTCCTCTTCACGACCGCCGGGACCGGCGCGGACGACGTGTGGTTCTCCGGGCCGCTCGCCGACACCTGGCCGGGCGTCAACGGCCTGGGCTGGGCGATCTCGATAGGGGTGGGCGCGGCGGTGTACGCCGTTTTCGGCCGACGCGGTCCGACGACAACCGCTGCTTCCTCCCCCGCACTTGAGGAGTCCGTCCGATGAACGCCACCCCATCGTCCTGCCCCCGCCTCGTCCTCGCGGGGAACGTCATCGCCGACCTCGTCATCGAGGTCCCCGCGCTGCCCGAGCGGGGCGGCGACGTGATCGGCTCCCGTACGGAGCTGTACGCGGGCGGCGGCTTCAACGCGCTGACGGCTGCGCGGCGCCTCGGGGCCGACGCGGTGTACGCGGGCCTTCACGGGACCGGCCCCTACGGGGATCTCGTCCGCCGCTCCCTCGCCGACGAGGGCATCGCGACCCTGCATCCGGTGCGTACGGACGGGGACACGGGGTTCTGTGTGGCGCTGGTCGACGCCGGGGGCGAGCGGACGTTCGTGACCAGCTTCGGGGTGGACGCGCGGATGACGGCGGCGGAGACCGCGGCGCTCACGGGAGCGCTGCGGCCCGGCGACACGGTGCAGCTGTCCGGGTACAGCCTCGTCATGGAGGTCAACGGCCCGCTGCTCTCCGCCTTCGCGGCGGCGCTGCCCGCTGACGTGCGTGTCTGCTTCGACCCCGGGCCGCTGGTCGCCGACATCCCCGCGTCCGTCCTGGATCCTGTCCTCGCCCGGACGGACTGGCTCAGCTGCAACGCCCGCGAAGCCCGTCTGATGAGCGGCCACACGGAGCCGCGGGCTGCCGCCACCGCCCTGCTCGGGCGGCTGGCGCCCGGGGCGGGGGTGCTCGTACGGGCCGACAAGGACGGGTGCTGGTTGGCCGCGCCGGGCTCGGACGGGGTGGTTCATGTGCCCGGCTTCGCTGTCGACGCGGTGGACAGCAATGGCGCGGGCGATGCCCATGTGGGGGCGTTCCTCGCCCTGTTGGGGCGGGGGCTCGATCCCCTGACGGCCGCGCGCGGCGCGAACGCGGCGGCGGCCTACGCGGTGACGCGGCGGGGGCCGGCTACGGCGCCGGGGGTTGCGGAGCTTGTGGCGTTTCTGGGGGATGATCCGCTGAGTGAGTCGCTGAGGTAGGGCACTTCTGCCTTCTGCTTCCCCGACCCCGCCCCTTCCCGAAAACCCGCTGGCGCGGGGACCTTGTCCTCAGTCGCCGGACGCGCTGAAGTTTTCAGCCCGTCCGGCGACTGAGGACATCTTGCACGGGGTCTGGGTCGGGGATGGATCAGTGCTCGTTCGATGCCAGGCGCAGCAGATGATCCGCCAACGCCTGCCCCCCGGTAGCCTCCCGGCTGATCAGCATCAGCGTGTCGTCCCCCGCGATGGTCCCGATGATGTCGTGCAGCTCCGCCTGATCGATCGCCGAGGCGAGGAACTGCGCGGCCCCCGGAGGCGTCCGCAGGACGACCAGGTTGGCCGAGGCCTCCGCGGAGATGAGGAGCTCCGCGGAGAGCCGCCGCATCCGTTCCTCCTTGGCGGACTCGCCAAGGGGCGCACGCGGAGTGCGGAAACCGCCCTCGCTCGGCACCGCGTAGATCAGATCGCCCTCGGCGTTGCGGATCTTCACGGCGTTCAGCTCGTCGAGGTCCCGCGAGAGCGTCGCCTGCGTGACCGTGAGGCCGTCGTCGGCGAGCAGCTTCGCCAGCTGGCTCTGGGAGCGCACGGGCTGCCGGTTGAGGATGTCCACGATCCGGCGGTGGCGTGCGGTGCGGGTCTGCGGCACGGCGGGCCCGGCGTGATCCGGGTGCTCCACGTGCTCGTTGCCTTGCGCCTGACTCATCGTCGTCTCATTCTCCGGATCGTCCGTCCCCGCCCGCCGCGGTGGCCCGGTCAAGCACGCCGGGCAGGGCCCGGAGGAACGCGTCCACCTCGTCGTCGCGCACGTTCAGCGGCGGCATCAGCCGTACGACGTCGGGGGCGGGCGTGTTGACCAGGAAGCCGGCATCCTGAGCCGCCTGCTGCGCCTGGGGCGCGAGCGGCTCGGTGAGCACGATACCCAGCAGCAGGCCCGCACCCCGGACATGGCCCACGAGGGGGTGTCCGAGTGACTCGATTCCGTCGCGCAGTTTCTCGCCCGCCCGCTTCACGTTCTCCAGGAGTCCGTCGGCCTCGATCGTGTCGAGCACCGCGAGTCCCGCGGCGCAGGCCACGGGGTTCCCGCCGAACGTCGTTCCGTGGTGACCGGGCTTGAGGAGCTCGGCCGCCGCGCCGAACGCGACGGTGGCGCCGAGCGGAAGGCCGCCGCCCAGGCCCTTCGCGAGCGTGACGACGTCGGGCTGCACGCCCTCGTGTGCGAGGTACTCGAACCAATGTCCGGTGCGGCCGACTCCGGTCTGCACCTCGTCGAGGACGAGGAGGGTTCCGGTGGCCGCTGTGATCTCCCGGGCCGCCTTCAGATAGCCCGCGGGCGGCACGACGACGCCGTTCTCGCCCTGGATGGGCTCGATGACGACGAAGGCGGTCTCTTCGGTGACCGCCGCGCGCAGGGCCTCGGCGTCGCCGTACGGAACGTGCGTGACGTCGCCCGGCAGCGGCAGGAACGGCTCCTGCTTGCCGGGCTGGCCGGTGAGCGCGAGCGCCCCCATGGTCCTGCCGTGGAAGCCGCCGTCCGTGGCGACCATGTGCGAACGCCCGGTCAGGCGGCCGATCTTGAAGGCGCCTTCGTTGGCCTCCGCGCCGGAGTTGCAGAAGTACACCCGGCCCGCGCGCCCGAAGAGCTGGAGCAGCCGTTCGGCGAGCGCGACCGGCGGCTCGGCGATGAAGAGGTTCGACACATGGCCGAGCGACGCGATCTGGGTGCTGACCGCCTCGACGATCGCCGGGTGGGCGTGACCGAGCGCGTTGACCGCGATGCCGCCGACGAAGTCGACGTACTCCTTTCCGTCGGCGTCCCACAGCTTGCTGCCCGCGCCGCGGACGAGCGGCAGCCTGGGGGTGCCGTAATTGTCCATCAGCGCGTCCTGCCAGCGCTGGGTCAGCTCCTCGTTGCCGGTCATGCCGCCGCCCCCTCTGTCCGGTTGTCGGGCGCGTCCGGCACGACCATCGTGCCGATGCCCTCGTCGGTGAAGATCTCGAGCAGGATCGAGTGCTGGACCCGTCCGTCGATCACGCGGGCCGTCTCGACGCCGTTGCGTACGGCGTGCAGACAGCCCTCCATCTTGGGGACCATGCCGCTGGCCAGCTCGGGAAGGAGCTTCTCCAGTTCCTTCGCGGTCAGGCGGCTGATCACCTCGTCGCTGTGGGGCCAGTCCTCGTAGAGGCCCTCGACGTCCGTGAGGACCATGAGGGTTTCGGCATCAAGGGCCGCAGCGAGTGCCGCAGCCGCCGTATCAGCATTGACGTTGTAGACATGTCCGTCGTCCTGGGAACGGGCGATCGAGGAGACGACCGGGATGCGGCCGTCCGCGAGCAGGGCCTCGATGGCGCCTGTGTCGATCTCGGTGATCTCGCCGACCCGGCCGATGTCGACCAACTCGCCCTCGATGCGGGGCTGGTGCTTGGTGGCGGTGATGGTGTGCGCGTCCTCGCCGGTGAGGCCGACGGCGAGCGGGCCGTGCTGGTTGAGCAGGCCGACGAGCTCACGCTGGACCTGTCCCGCCAGAACCATGCGTACGACGTCCATGGCGTCCTCGGTCGTGACCCGCAGGCCCGCCTTGAACTCGCTGACGATGCCGTGCCGGTCGAGCGCCGCGCTGATCTGCGGTCCGCCGCCGTGCACGACGACGGGCCGCAGGCCCGCGTGGTGCAGGAAGACGACATCCTGGGCGAAGGCGGCCTTCAGTTCCTCGTCGATCATGGCGTTGCCGCCGAACTTGATGACGACGGTCTTGCCGCGGTGCCTGGTCAGCCAGGGCAGCGCCTCGATGAGGATCTGCGCCTTGGGGAGCGCGGTGTGCTTGCGCGCCGTCGGATTGCCGCTCGTGTCGCTGGTCGTGTTGCCGCTCATGAGGAGTACGCGCTGTTCTCGTGGACGTAGTCGGCGGTGAGGTCGTTGGCCCAGATCACGACGGGATCGGCGGTGCCGGCCGCCAGATCCGCGGTGATCTTGACTTCCCGGTAGCGCATGTCGACGAGGTCGCGGTCCTCGCCCACGCTGCCGTTCTTGCAGACCCAGACGCCGTTGATGGCGACGTTCAGCCGGTCGGGCTCGAAGGCGGCCTTCGTCGTGCCGATGGCGGAGAGCACCCGGCCCCAGTTGGGGTCCTCGCCGTGGATGGCGCACTTGAGGAGGTTGTTACGGGCGATGGAGCGGCCCACCTCCACGGCGTCGTCCTCGGAAGCGGCGTTGACGACCTCGATCCGGATGTCCTTGCTCGCGCCCTCGGCGTCGCCGATGAGCTGGCGGGCGAGGTCGTCACAGACGGTGCGGACGGCCTCGGCGAACTCGGCGTACTCCGGGGTGACTTGAGACGCGCCGGAGGCGAGAAGCAGCACCGTGTCGTTCGTCGACATGCAGCCGTCGGAGTCGACCCGGTCGAAGGTGACCTTCGTGGCGTCCCGCAGCGCCTTGTCCAGGACACCGGCTTCGAGGTCGGCGTCCGTGGTGAGGACGACGAGCATCGTGGCGAGCCCGGGGGCGAGCATGCCCGCGCCCTTCGCCATGCCGCCGACCGTCCAGCCGCCCTGGGTGACCACGGCCGTCTTGTGCACGCTGTCGGTTGTCTTGATGGCGATGGCGGCCTTCTCGCCGCCGTGCGCGGAGAGTTCACCGGCCGCGCTCTCGACACCCGGCAGGAGTCTGTCCATGGGGAGCGTGACGCCGATGAGCCCCGTCGACGCCACGGCGACCTCGCCCGCGTTCAGGTCAAGCGTCTCGGCGACCTTCTCCGCGGTCGCGTGCGTGTCCTGGAAGCCCCGCGGCCCCGTACAGGCGTTGGCGCCACCGGAGTTGAGGACGACGGCCGAGACGAGCCCGCCCTTGACCACCTGCTCCGACCAGAGGACGGGGGCGGCCTTGACGCGGTTGGAGGTGAAGACGCCCGCGGCGGCCAGGCGGGGCCCGGTGTTGACCACGAGGGCCAGGTCCGGGTTGCCGTTCTCCTTGATCCCGGCGGCGATGCCCGCCGCCGTGAATCCCTGCGCTGCCGTGACGCTCACTGCATCTCCTTGTTCGCTTCTCCGCCCACGCAGCGCACAGGCGCGTGAACCGTTGCCGTCTGCGGCCCGGCGGCTGCGTGTGCGACGCTCACGGAGCCACTCCGACCGCGGTGAGACCGAGCTCCTCAGGGAGCCCGAGTGCGATGTTCATGCTCTGCACCGCGCCGCCCGCGGTGCCCTTGGCGAGGTTGTCGATGGCGCTGATCACGATGACGCGCCCCGCCGCCTCGTCGTACGCGACCTGGATCTGCACGGCGTTCGAGCCGTACACCGCGGCGGTCGCGGGCCACTGCCCCTCGGGGAGCAGGTGCACGAACGGTTCGTCGGCGAAGGCCTTCTCGTAGACCGCCCGCAAGGACTCCGCCGTGACGCCCTCCGTCGCCTTCGCGGTGCACGTGGCGAGGATGCCGCGCGGCATCGGGGCGAGGGTGGGCGTGAAGGAGACGGTGACGGGGGTGCCCGCGGCGGCGGAGAGGTTCTGGATCATCTCCGGGGTGTGCCGGTGCACACCGCCGACGCCGTACGGAGACATGGAGCCCATGACCTCGGAGCCGAGCAGGTGCGGCTTGGCCGACTTGCCCGCTCCCGAGGTCCCGGAGGCGGCGACGACGACCGCTTCGGCCTCGGCGAGCCCGGCGGCGTACGCGGGAAAGAGCGCGAGCGAGACGGCCGTCGGATAGCAGCCGGGCACCGCGATGCGCCTGGACCCTTCGAGGGCCGGACGGGCGCCCGGCAGTTCGGGCAGGCCGTAGGGCCAGGTCCCGGCGTGCTCGCTGCCGTAGAACTTCTCCCAGTCGGCCGCGTCCTTCAGCCGGAAGTCGGCGCCCATGTCGACGACGAGGACGTCCGGGCCGAGCTGCTCGGCGACGGCGGCGGACTGCCCGTGGGGCAGGGCGAGGAAGACGACGTCGTGACCGGCGAGGACCTCGGCGGCGGTCGGCTCCAGGACTCGGTCGGCGAGCGGCATCAGATGCGGCTGGAGCGCACCCAGGCGCCGGCCCGCGTTCGAGTTGCCGGTCAGGGCGCCGATCTCCACCTCGGGGTGGACGAGCAGCAGACGCAACAATTCACCGCCCGCGTACCCACTCGCTCCTGCCACTGCTGCACGTACCGCCATGGAACCCTCCTCTTGGAGAGCATGACTATACGCAAAGCCGCAGTTTTATGCAATGACGACCAGGGGCAGTCAGGATGGCTCGCGCAGCCGCAACAGGTACGTCGCGGTCAGCGCCACGGCACGGTCCTCGTCGTGCGTCAACTCCACCAGCGCACGCGATGTCCTCGCCCCCGGGATGCCCGCGAGCGCCTGGGTCAGCCGTCCGCGTGCGGGCGACCCGGTGGCGTCGTGGGCGAGGCGGCCGACGAGCCCGTTCGCGATCTGATCCGCCACCCCGGGATCGGCCACCCCGGGATCGGCCATCGCGGGATCCGCCACCCCGGGATCCGCCTGCGAGGCGCCGCTCGCCAGCACGCTCAGGACGTCGGCCGCGTCGGTGTCGTTCCTTCCCTCCGCGATCATGTCGATGAGCGTCGGGACCACATCGGCCGCGCCTCGTGCCCCGAGCGCCAGAGCCGCGTACCCCCGGACCACGGCGTCGGCGTTCCCGAGGGCGTCCCGCAGCCGCGCGGCGGCCTCGTCGCCGGGCAGCTCGGCGAGGGACTGAACGGCACGCTCCCGCACCTCGGCCACCGGTGATCCCAGGCCCCGCGCGAGCAGTGCCGGGCCGCCCTCGCCGCCCGACCGCGCAAGGGCCCAGCGAAGGGCCCCGGCCACGTTCGGCTCCGTCTCACCGAGTGCCGCCTCGACCAGGGCCTCCACCGGCACCGGAACCTCGTCGGCCGAGGAGAGGGCCGCGCGCTGGCGGGCATCGGGACTCTTCGAGCCGAGGGCCTGGAGCAGCGCGACGACCTGGAGGACGTCCTCCCATCCCGCGGGGTCCGCGGCATCGATCCGGCGCAGCCGCGTGAGCAGCTCGGTCTCGGCCGCGACGCGTTCGCGCGTCCGGAGGATGAGGTCGTCGACGAGCGCCGAGGGGGTGAAGCCGGGTTCGTCGAGCGCACGCCCGATCTCACGCAGCGAAAGACCCAGCGACCGCAGGCTCTCGACATGGAAGATCCGCCGGATGTCCTGCCCGGAGTACTCCCGATAGCCGGAGCCCGTACGGCCTGAAGGCCGCACCAGGCCGAGCGACTCGTAATGCCGGAGCATGCGGGCACTGACCCCGGACCGTCGCGCCACCTCACCGATCAACACGTTCCGTCGTCCCTCCTCCCGTCCTATCGTCCCCCCTGACCGGATCCGCCGAGGGCCACCACGCGTTTCGCCTCCTCGATCGCGAACTCGAATCCGGCGTCCGGGTCGCGCAGCAGCTGTTCCGTGGCGAGCGCGTGCGTGCGCACGTCCGGGTCAGGGGCCGTCGTCGCGGCACGCAGGGCGGGCACGATCACGTCCCCCAGCGCGACCAGCGCCCGGCTGAGACTCAGCTGCGTCTCCCGCTCACCGCGCCCGAGCTGCGTCGCCAGGACCGTGGCCAACGCGGGCTCCTCGCCCTCCGGTACGAGCACGACCGCGGCCCGCCAGGCGCTGCGGGCCACCTCGTCGTCGGTGTCGGACAGCAGCGTCCGGGTGATGGCCGGCCACGCCCGCCGGTCCCCGATCTTGGACAGCGTGTGCAGCGCCTGACTCCGGGCCTGCGGACGCTCCGAGCGGACCTCGCGGATCAGGCCCGGCAGCGTCATGGACACCGGATGGCGGGTGAGCGCCCAGGTCAGCGTGTCACGGACGAAGAACTCGGGCTCGATCGCGCATCGGTCGACGAGCTTGTCGACGAAGCGCGGGTCGGGCGCCGTGCCGACCGCCAGAGCGGCTCGCAGTCGCACCGACGAACGGCCGTCCTCAAGCGCGTGAAGTACCCGTAGCGCGTCCGCGTCCTGCGTTGTGGTCGTCATCGAGACCACCTCCTCGGCGAGCAGTGAAGACCTTGTCACCGTGTCAAGGTCAAACAGGGCGAACTGCAGCCGCACGTCGCACGATGAGTCTGTGCGGGAAACCGATGAGTTTCTGCGGGAGGAAGGGTCAGTACAGGCAGCAGGCAAGACAGACAGACACGCGCTCCGCCGACGACAGGAGAAAGCCATGCCCCGGATCACGCCCACCCTCTGGTTCGACACGCAGGGCGAGGACGCCGCCGAGTTCTACGTCTCGGTCTTCCCGAACTCGAAGATCACCAATATCTCCCGCTACGGCGACGCCGGGCCCCGGCCCGCCGGGACCGTGCTGACCGTCGAGTTCGAGCTCGACGGCCGGGCGTACCTGGCGCTCAACGGCGGCCCCCAGTTCACCTTCGACGAGGCGATCTCCTTCACGATCGACTGCGCCGACCAGGAAGAGGTCGACCACTACTGGACGAAGCTCTCCGAGGGCGGCGAGGAAGGCCCGTGCGGCTGGCTCAAGGACAAGTTCGGGCTCTCCTGGCAGGTCGTCCCCTCCGCCATGGGCGAGCTCATGTCCGACCCCGACCAAGGGCGGGCACAGCGCGCCATGGCGGCCATGCTCGGCATGAAGAAGCTCGACGTGGCGGCGCTCTACGCGGCGGCGGACGGGAAGTGATTGCCTCAACGCCCGAGTGACCGCCTCAACGCCCGGCCGAATGGCTTGACTTGGAGTCGACTCCAACTCCTAAGGTCGGAGCCGTCCGCCCCGAACAGGGGCAACGGCTCCACCTGGAGGTACCGCCATGACCGGCATTCCCACCCGTCGTCTCGGAGAGCTGACCGTTTCCGCGCAGGGGCTCGGCTGCATGGGGATGAGTCACGCGTACGGCGCCGCGGACGACGCGCAGTCGATCGCGACGATCCACCGCGCCCTCGACCTCGGCGTCACCCTGCTCGACACCTCCGACTTCTACGGCGCGGGGCACAACGAAGAGCTGATCGGCCGCGCCCTTGCCGGGCGGCGCGAGCAGGCCGTCGTCGCGACAAAGTTCGGCTTCGCCAACCGGCTCGGTGAACCGCCGAGGATCAGGGGCGACGCCGCCTACGTACGCCAGGCGTGCGAGGCGTCGCTGCGGCGCCTCGGGACCGACCACATCGACCTGTACTACCTGCACCGGGTCGATCAGAACGTGCCGATCGAGGAGACCGTCGGCGCGCTGGCCGAGCTCGTCGAGGCCGGGAAGATACGCCACATCGGACTCTCCGAGGCGAGCGTGCGGACGATCCGGCGGGCGCACGCGGTGCATCCGGTCGCCGCGTTGCAGAGCGAGTGGTCGCTGTGGACGCGCGACCTGGAGGCGGAGACCGCGCCGGTCTGCCGGGAGCTCGGCATCGGCGTCGTGCCGTTCTCACCGCTCGGGCGCGGCTTCCTGACCGGCCGCTACACCTCCATCGACAGCCTCCAGGAAGGCGACATGCGGCGCGGGCAGCCGCGGTTCGCCGACGGGAACCTCGAACGGAACCTCTCCATCGTGGCCGCCCTGGACGCGCTCGCCGCCGAGAAGGGCGTCACCGCGGGGCAGCTGGCCCTGGCCTGGGTGCAGCACCGCGGCGACGACGTGGTGCCGATCCCGAGCACGCGCCGCGAGAAGTACCTCACGGAGAACCTGGGCGCGCTCGCCGTCGAGCTCTCCGCCGATGAGCTCGCGGCGATCGACGCGGTGGCCCCTGCCGGTACGGTCGCGGGGACCCGCTACGACGAGAACAGCCTCGCACTGGTGGACAAGTAGCCGACCAGTAGCCCGGCGAACGGCCGAAAGCGGCCTGCGGACAGCCCCGGGTAAAGTACGGAGCCATGAGCGACGCGTACTACGCGGTGCCGGACGTCCTCGCGTACCTGGCCGGTGAGTGGACGGTCGAGCGGACCGCACAGGACCTGGCCGGGAACGCGGAGGGGCACTTCACGGGCACGACGGTGTTCACGCGCCTCGACGACGACGGCGGCCTCCTGCACCGCGAGTCCGGCACCTTCGTCTGGCGGGGCACCGCCCGTCCCGCCGACCGTACCCTCCGCTTCCTGCCGGGCGACGCCCCGGCCACCGCGCACGTCCACTTCGCCGACGGCCGCCCCTTCCACGACCTGGACCTGCGCACCGGCAGGCACACCGCCGACCACCCGTGCGCGCTCGACCTCTACCGGGGCGAGTTCGAGGTGTACGACGAGGGACGCTGGCGGACGCGGTGGCGGGTCGCGGGACCCGCCAAGGACCTGATCCTCACGACCGCCTACACGCGGCGACGACCCCCGGGTCCCACCGACCGCCGTGACCGGTCGGCGTGAGCATCGACAGGGGATGGACGTCGATGTACCAGTACGTCGAGGGGATTTCACCCAGCGCGACGCGACCTCAGCCGGACGCGCCCCACACCTCGTCACACGCCGCCCGGAGCCTGCGCACCCCCTCGCCGATCTCCCCCACGCCCGCGACCGCCGCGAAGCTCAACCGCAGGTGGGCCGCCGGGGGTTCGGCCGCGAAGTACGCGCGGCCGGGGGCCACCGCGACGCCGGCGCGCAGGGCCGCGCCCACCAGGTCCGTCTCGTTCGTTCCGTCGGGCAGGCGCAGCCACAGGAGGTAACCGCCCGCGGGGATGTGCGGCAGGGCGAGTTCGGGCAGGCTCAACCGCAGGGCCGCAGCCATCGCGTCCCTGCGCTCCTTCAACTCGCCCGCCACGTTGCGCAGATGGCGCGGCCAGGCCGGGGAGCCGACCAGTTCGAGTGCCGCCTCCTGGAGCGGTCTCGGCACGAAGAAGTGGTCGACGACGTGGATCGCGCGCAGCCGCTCCAGGACCGGTCCGCGTGCGATGAGCGCGCTCACCCGGAAGCTCGGCGATGTGGCCTTGGTGAGCGAGCAGACGTGCACGACGACTCCGTCGGGGTCGTCGGACTGCAGCGGCCTGGGCAGCGGACCCGCGTCCTCGTGGACGAGGCGCCGTACGAAGTCGTCCTCGATGACGAAGGCCCCTGCCTCGCGTGCGATGCGCAGCACCTCGGGGCGGCGCTCCGCCGAGAGCACGGCCCCCGTCGGATTCTGGAAGAGCGGCTGGCAGACGAACACCCGCGCGCCCGTGGCCTTGAACGCCGCGGCGAGCAGGTCGGGACGTACGCCGTCCGTGTCCACCGGCACCGGCACGGGCCGCAGTCCCGCCGCGCGGGCGATCGCCAGCATGCCGGGGTAGGTCGGCGATTCGACAAGGACCGGCGTCCCGGGCGGGGCGAGCGCACGCAGCGCCGTGGTGAGCGCGCTCTGGCCGCCCGCGGTGATCAGCACCTCGGCGGCCGTGATCGCGCCGCCGACGCCCCGCGCGAACCACTCCCGCAGCTCGGGAAGCCCGTCGAGCGGCGGCCTCCCCCACGCGCCGGGCCGCCGTCCGGCACGGGCGAGGGCCGAGGCCATCGCGCGCTCGGGCTGCAGCGAAGGATGCAGATAGCCGCCGTTGAACTCGATGACGCCGGGCGACGGCGCCGCGAGCGTGACCACGACCCCGGAGGCGTCGACCGCGCGCGGCACAAGCTCGGTCGCCACGTCCGCGCTCAGGGACACCTCCTGCCACGAGGTGTCCCCCGCGGGCACGGCGGCGGCCTGCGGCTCGGCGCGGAAGACACCGGCGCCGGGCCGCGTGACGACCAAGCCCTCGGCGGCCAGCTGCCCCAGGGCCCGCGACACGGTCACCGGGCTCACCCGGAACCGGTCGACAAGGGCTCGACTCGATGGCAGCTTTCCACCTGGCGAGTAGCGGTCGAGCTCGTCCCGCAGTTTCTTTGCCAGCTCATCCACACTGCTACTCTCGTACATGACAGCACAGGATAGCGCTACTCGCCCCAGCCGGATAGCGGTCACGACGGTTACCGGCACGGTTGGCACGCCAGGCACGGGCGCGGGCGACAGCTCCCGCCGCAACGGCACCGTCATGGCCGCACTCGGCGTCATCGCCTTCTCGCTCACCTTCCCCTCGACCGCCTGGGGCCTGGAGGGCATCGGCCCCTGGTCGTTCGTGGCCCTGCGCGGCGTCCTGAGCGCGGTCATAGCGGGCGGCGCCCTGCTCGCCCTGCGCGTTCCGCCGCCCGCGCGCCGCCACTGGGCCGGGCTCGCGGTCGTCGGCGCCGGAGTCGTCATCGGCTTTCCGCTGCTCACCACGCTCGCCCTGCAGACCTCCACCACCGCCCATGCCGCCGTGGTCGTCGGCCTGCTGCCGCTGACGACCGCCGTGTTCTCGGCGCTGCGTACCGGGGCACGGCCCTCGCGGACGTTCTGGGTGGCGGCCCTCGCGGGCGCGGCCGCGGTGATCGCGTTCACCGTGCAGCAGAGCGGCGGCGCCCTGACGACCGCGGACCTCTACCTCTTCGGCGCGCTCCTCGTCTGCGCGGCCGGTTACACCGAGGGCGGCCGTCTGGCCCGCGAGATGCCGGGCTGGCAGGTCATCGGCTGGGCGCTCGTCCTGTGCCTGCCGCTCGCCTCGATCGGCGCGGCACTCGCCCTGCAGCACGAGACCTTCCAGCTCACCGGACACAGCACCGCCGGGCTCCTCTACTCCGCCATCGGCTCGCAGTTCCTCGGCCTGGTCGTCTGGTACCGGGGCATGGCGGCGATCGGCGTCCCCAAGGCCAGCCAGCTCCAGCTCGCGCAGCCGCTGCTCACCCTGGTCTGGTCGGTGTTCCTGCTCGGCGAGCACCTCACGCCCGCCGCACCGCTCACCGCCGCCGCCGTCCTCGTGTGCATCGCGGTCACCCAGCGGGCGCGCGGCTAGGGCCTCTCGCTACAGGGGCCGACGGCCAGGCCTCAGCTTCCGCCACCGGACGTAGACTTGCGGCCACGGACAGCAACCGCAGGGTGGGACGAGGAGGTCGCTCCAGATGCGTGCAACCGTAGGCGACGAGCTGGTGCTGCACGGCAGGACCGTCGGGCAGCACGACCGGATCGGGGAGGTCGTCGAGGTGCTCGGCGCGGACGGCGGCCCGCCGTACCGCGTCCGCTTCGAGGACGGTCACCAGACGCTGATGTCGCCGGGCCCCGACACAGTCGTACGACACCAGGACCCGGCTCAGTAGCTCCCGGCCCGGGAGCGGATCAGCGGGGCGGCTTGACCGGCTTCCGGTAGTGGTCGGCGACCACGCGCGCCATCGCACCGTTCTTGTCCACGCCCACCTCCTTCGCCGAGAAGTACACATGCCCGCGCACCTGCGGGAACCCCTTGGCGTACGTGAGGTGGCGGGACAGCTCCGCCGGGTCCTGCCAGGGCGCGGGCTGCGCCGGGTCGCCCGCCTTGTAGAGGGCCTCCCCCGCATAGAGCCGCACCCGTGTACCGCTGACGACGTCGGCCCACCACGGCAGCAGCTTGCCGTAGTCCGCGACGGTGAAGCCGATGTTCCAGTAGAGCTGAGGACAGATGTAGTCGAGCCAGCCCTTCTTGACCCAGCCGCGCGTGTCGGCGTGCAGGTTGTCATACGTCTGTACGCCCGCCTGGGTGTCCGAACCGAGCGGATCGGTCGAGGCGTTGCGCCAGACCCCGAACGGACTGATCCCGAACTGCACGTGCCCCCGTGCCTTCTTCACCCGCGTCGCCATCTCACGCACCAGGCGGTCGATGTTGTCGCGGCGCCAGGCGGCCCGGTCGGGGAAGCCGCCACCGTAGCGCGCGAAGGCGTCGTCGTCGTCGAAGACCTGCCCGGCGACGGGATACGGGTAGAAGTAGTCGTCCCAGTGCACGGCGTCGATGGCGTAGTGGCGGACGGCGTCGAGCATCGCGTCCTGGACGAAGCGCCGCACCTCGGGCAGGCCCGGGTTGTAGTACAGCTTCCCGCCGTACGGCACGACCCAGTCGGGGTGCAGCCGCGCGGGGTGCGTCGGGACGAGGCGTGAGGGGTCGGTGTGGTTGGCGATACGGAAGGGGTTGAACCAGGCGTGCAGTTCAAGACCCCTGCGGTGCGCCTCGGTCACGGCGGTGCCCAGCGGGTCCCAGCCGGGGTGCTTGCCCTGCACGCCGGTGAGACACTCCGCCCACGGCTCGTACGGCGAGGGCCACAACGCGTCGGCGGTGGGGCGCACTTGGAAGACCACTGCGTTCAGTCTGCGCCGGACGGCCGTATCGAGATGGCCGATCAGCTCGGCACGCTGCTGGGCCGCCGTGAGACCGGGCTTCGACGGCCAGTCCCGGTTGGCGACGGTCGCCAGCCACATGCCCCGCAGCTCACGGCGGGACGGCGCGCGCTCGGGACCGGCCGCGGCGTCCCCCGCCGCTGTGAGCCCCGCCACCATCGTGGCCGCCGCAATCGTGAACCCTCGGCGTGACATACGCCTCATCCGCTCGCCCCCTGGGCTGGTGAATCCGCAGTAACCGCGGCCTGTAGGGGACAGCATGCCCGACCCGCCACGTCACGCACCGGAGGTTCCGGAGTAACGTTCGCCGCTGGGGCAGACGCCGCAACCGTACGGGGGGCTGCCCGCCCGTTGATCAGCGAAAGGCACGAGGTGACCGACTCTATGCCCGACATTGAACGCGTCGGAGTAGTGGGCTGTGGCCAGATGGGCGCCGGGATCGCGGAGGTCTGCGCCCGCTCCGGACTCGATGTGAAGGTCGCCGAGACCACCGGCGAGGCCCTGGAGATCGGCCGCACCCGGCTCTACAACTCGCTCTCCAAGGCCGCCGAGCGCGGCAAGATCTCGGACGAGGAGCGCGACGAGACGCTCGCCCGTCTCAGCTTCACGACCGACCTCGGGGAGTTCTCCGACCGCGACCTCGTGATCGAGGCGGTCGTCGAGAACGAGGCGGTCAAGACCGAGATCTTCCAGGTGCTCGACCAGGTGGTGACCCGGCAGGACGCGATCCTCGCCTCCAACACCTCGTCCATCCCGCTGGTGAAGCTGGCCGTCGCGACGTCCCGCCCTGACGCGGTCATCGGCATCCACTTCTTCAACCCGGCCCCGGTGCAGCAGCTCGTGGAGCTGATCCCCGCGCTCACGACGTCCGAGGGGACGATCAGCCGCGCGCAGTCCATGGTCGAGAAGGTGCTCGGCAAGCACGCGATCCGCGCCCAGGACCGCTCGGGCTTCGTGGTCAACGCGCTGCTCATCCCGTATCTGCTCTCCGCGATCCGGATGTTCGAGTCGGGCATCGCGAGCCGCGAGGACATCGACAACGGCATGGAGCTCGGCTGCGCCCACCCGATGGGCCCGCTCAAGCTCGCCGACCTGATCGGCCTCGACACCGTCGCCTCGGTCGCGGACAGCATGTACGCCGAGTACAAGGAGCCGCTGTACGCCGCTCCCCCGCTGCTCCAGCGGATGGTGGACGCCGGCCGGCTGGGGCGCAAGTCCGGCTCGGGCTTCTATCCGTACGCCTGACAGGTACAGCTGATCCGTACGACTGGCTACGACTGGCACGGACGGCTGATACGTACGCCCGGTCCGGCTCACACCGGCACCCGGCACTTCGCACCGCACGCGGGCCCGGCACTCGATCGAGTGCCGGGCCCGCGGCGTTCACACACCGTGTGCGCGCTGGGCTCGCATATGCCCTTCGCACACTCTGTCGCCCTGGCCACCAGGCGAGTTGACTTTCTGTGCGCATCAGGGGGAAGACAGCTACAGAATGGAGCGGACTTGTGACCGCCGACCCCGAACCTCGCGTGGTCCCCGAAGAACTCGCCGAGTTACGCCGTAGCTTGGACGTGGGCCTCGCCCGCGTCGACGGACAGCTGGCGTTGCTCACCCAACACGACGAACAGAGCGTCAAGAACCAGGACGATCTGACCGTACGGATCGCCGCACTGGAACACACACGCTGGCCGCTGCCCGCCCTTCTCGCCCTGACGGCGGTCGGTGCGCTCGCCGTGGCGGTCTGGCAGGCCATCGGCCACTAGTGTGCGTCCTGGCCTAGTCGCAGGTGGTGCAGGAGAAGGAGCGCCGCCGCCATGTTGGCGGCCGGTACTTCACCCCGGCCCACCATGTCAGGGACGAGTTTGAGTGGGACCCACTCACGGCGGTCGGACTCGAAGTCGTCCTCGGGATGACCGATGTAGGTGCACTCATCGGACCAGTAGATGTGGTGCTTGGCGTCGGTGAGCCCATTGGACGGCTCGACACTCATCAGGTGTCGTAACGGGCCCGGCCGCCAGCCGGTCTCCTCCTCCATTTCCCGGGCGGCCGCGTACGCGATGTCCTCGCCGTCCTCGACGACGCCCGCGGCGAGTTCCCAGCCCCAGCTGTCGGTGATGAATCGGTGCCGCCACAGCAGAAGCACTTCGTTGGCCTCGTTGACGACGGTGGCCACGGCCACGGGCCGCAGCTTGATCAGGAAGTGATCGAGGTGCCGGCCGTCGGGCAACTCCACATCTGCCAGATTGACCGTGAACCATCGGTTTCCATACACAGTTTGTTCGCTTTGTTTCGTCCACTGCACGGTTCTGCCACCTTCCGCCGAGTAGATGGCAATATCGCAGCAGGAGGACGGTCAGAGCAGCGTGTGAACGGCCTGCGGGTTCAGTGCTCGCCGAGGGTCGTCACCGGCGTACGCGCGGTGCGCGTCACAGGGGCACGCGCAGCGCTCCGTCGATGAGTTCGGCCGCCTCGGCCGTGCCCGCGCAGTCGCTGCGCACCAGATGTTCCCGCACGGCCCGGAGCCGGTCGCGCAGCCGTTGGGACTCCATCCCCCGCGCCTGCTCCGCCATTTCCACCGCCGTGGCCACCGCCTCGTCGGTGTTCCCCTGGCGCAGTTCGATCTGGCTGAGCATGGCGAGCCGGTGGACCCGGCCCCGGTCATGCGCCGGTGTGTCCACCGCCGCGGCCGCGTGTTCGTACGCTCCCGTGAGGTCACCGAGACTGAGGAGTGCCTCCGCCACTTGTACGTTGACGAGTCCGGGCTGGACATAGCCGGTCTCGTCCGGCTCGCGTCCACGTCGGATGCGTTCCGCGGCGACCTCGGCACGCCGGATGCAGGACAGCGCGCTGCTGCCGTCGCCCAGGTGTGCGTACGACTTCGCCTGCATGGCGTAGAGGTCGGAGGCGAGGGCCGGGGTGAGATCGCGCCCCGCGGCGCGCAGCGCGGCCTCCGCGAAGGCGACCGCCTGGCGGTACTCGCGCATGTACAGCGACTGGTTGACCAGGAGCGCGATGACATAGGCGCCAAGGCCCCTGTCCCCGCTCGCCTTCGCCAGCCGCAGCGCCTGGTGGAAGTAGCGCTGGGCCAGGCCGTGCGCGTCCGAATCGTAGGCACAGATGCCCGCGATGGCCACCAACCCGCCGGTGGATCTGTGCAGTTGGCGCCCCGTCTCGTCCGTGTAGCTGCCGCGCAGCAGGGGCGCGGCCTCGGCGTTGAGGAAGCCGACGATACGGGTGCGGGTCGCGATGCCACCGGTCTTGCGGTACATCTGCTCGTAGTGGGCGCGGGCCGCACGCATCATGTCGATGTCGGCCGTGCTCACGGGGTGCCTGCCGCCGCGCGAGACATCCACGTCCTCGGGAGGGTTCTCCCACTCCCAGACGGGCATCACCGCGGGCGTTCCCGTGACGGCGGGCGCGCCGAGCAGGTGCGGTCGTTGCTGTTCGTCGGAGCGCCACAGCGCGGTGGCCCGCTCCACGAACCCGGACAGCGTCGAGGCCATGGAGCTGAACGCCGCGGCAGGCAGCCCCGGCACTCCGAGGCCGATGTCGTCCAGGGTGACGGTGCGCTGGAGTCGCCCCGCGAGGACTTCACAGATCAGGTCGGGCACCTGCCCGCGCGGTCGCTGGCCCTTCAACCACCTTGATACGGCGGTGTGTTCGTAACGCAGGGCGAGGCCTCGCCTCTTCCCTGCCTGATTGACGTGGGCAGCCAGGCCCGCGTGGGAGATTCCCGCTTCGTCGAGGATCGCGTCGAGCAGGGTATTGGGCTGCATGGAGGCCCTCCGGTGGCTCGGTACGGCCAGCGTAGTAGAGGTGACTTCACACGGGGTGTGAACGGAACGCCCGAATCCGGGGGGTGTGCGCTCTGCCGTCACCACTCCAGTCACGCTTGACTGAGATTCCTCACAAGGAGGCCGGCCGGGCCGCCGGCTCCCCCTCACACAGTGCGGCGGCCCTCACTGGCGCCGTCCGCCCCGCTGTCTGCCCGACATTCCCAAGGCGGGGACGGACGGCGCGCGGCCGGCGGAAGCCGACGGTGTGTCATGTCATGGTGTTTTCCCGGTGCACCGTCCCGCGCTGCTGCAGGGGCACCCGTCGCCGGTCGTTGCGCAGCACGAGCAGCGCGGCGTCGTCGGCCGGCAACCGCCGCGTGTGACGCAGGAGTTGGGCGTACACCAGGCGGATCACGGTCCGGGGCACGACCGGCGGGACCCGCGCCGCTTCGGTGAGCGCCGCCTGAAGCGGAAAGAACCGTCCGGCCGCGTCCCGTGCGTCCTCCATGCCGTCCGTGTGCAGCACGAGGGCCTCCCCCGCGAGGAGTGATCCGCAGTGCAGAACGGGCAGTTCGGCGGGGAGCGGGAAAGGGCCGAGTGGCGGCAGGGTCTCCCCGCCCACGACCGGCTCGGCGCGCCCGCTCAGGCGGTACGGCCAGGGGTGACCGCAGTTGAGCGCGGTCATCTGGCCGTCGGGGCCGATCTCCATCAGGAGTACGGTGACGAACTCCTCGACCACCGGACCTTCCGGAGCCGCGACCCCGCTCGCCGGATGCTCGGCCCGCGACCGCTCCCGCAGGTGCCGGCCCAGGGAGCGCTCCAGCTTTCTCAGGACGTGCGGCAGCTCGGGCTCCTCATGCGCCGCCTCCCGGAAGCTGCCGAGCACGGCGGCGGCCGTACCGATGGCGGTCAGGCCGTGCCCGCGCACGTCGCCCATGACGACGCGGACGCCGTGGTCGGTGGCCACCACCTCGTACAGATCGCCGCCGACGGAGGCGCCGCGCGACGCGGAGAGCTGCCCGGCCGCGACCGTGAGGCCATCGACGCGTGGCGGCAGCGGGCGCAGCAGGACGTTCTGTGCGGCGCCCGCGACCTCACGGAGCTGACGCAACTCCCGCAGCAGCATGGCGCGAGCGTGAAGGAGCAGACCGGCGCCGACCGTGAGGAACACCGCGCTGCTGACGATCCGCCCTTCGAGGCTCTCCTCCCGGGCGAGCGGGCAGACGAGTCTGTACGTGACGACGGCCGCTCCCCACACCACCGGAAGGCCGAGGTTGAGAACGCGCCGGATCCGCGGCGGGTCCACCCGGGGCACCTTCGTCCCGGCCCTCGCCCGGAGCCGGGTCCGGCTCCTCACTGGGAGCAGTGCCCGGCGGGAAGTTCCAGCCCTGATACCGATCATGCCGACGGCCCCCCTAAGGCCCTGCTCAGCGTGCAGACCGCGCACCGCGCGGATCACTGCCCGGCGGCCGGACCGATTCTGTCGACCGCATGAGCCGCTCGGAACAGAGAGGGCTTTCTTGCCACTCAAACGAGTGAAGGGCGCACCCGGAGGTCCGGATACGCCCTTCTTTGTGCCTCTTGTGCGCCTCTTGTGCGCCTGGTGGCGACTACTGGCGGTGACTATGCTCCGCGCAGCACCGCGCCCGTCCGCTCCGCCGCCAGGGCGACGGCCGCGTCACGGGCCGCGGAGGCCTCGTCGACGGTCAGCGTGCGGTCGGTGGCGCGGAAGCGCAGCGCGTACGCGAGCGACTTCTTGCCCGCACCGATCTGCTCGCCGGTGAAGACGTCGAACAGGCGGATGGACTCCAGGAGTTCACCCGCGCCCTCGCGCAGCGCCTTCTCGACCTCGGCGGACGGGACGCCCCCGTCGACGACGAGCGCGACATCCTGCGTGGCGACCGGGAAGGTGGAGATCTTCGGCCCCTGCGGGACACCGGCGCTCGCGTCCTCAAGACGGTCGAGGTCGAGCTCCATCGCGCAGGTGCGGGCGGGAAGACCGAGCGTCTTGACGACGCGCGGGTGCAGCTCGCCCGCGTATCCGATGACGTGCTCCGTGCTCGTGTCGCCGTCGGCGACCACGACGGCGAGCTCGGCGCACCGGCCCGGGTGCCACGGGCCGTACTGGCCCTGGCGCACGAGCAGTTCGGTGCCCGACTCGGCGGCCAGGGCACGCGCGGCCTGGACGGCGTCGGACCACTCGGCCGGACGGCCCTTGCCCCACCAGCCGGCCTGCTCGCGGGCGCCCGCCAGAACGACGGCGGCGTGTCGCGGCTGCACGGGGAGCGCCTCGGTCAGGGAGGCGATCTCCTCGGCCGTGGGACGGCGGTCGACGGGAAGGCGCACCGCGATCCGGGCCTCGTCGCGCGGCTGGAAGACAAGCCCCGTCTCGAAGAGAGCCAGGTCGTGGCTGCCGCGGCCTTCGTTGCGGCGCAGCGCGCCGAGCAGCCCCGGCAGCAGCGTCGTACGAAGAGCGGGCTCCTCGTCGGAGAGCGGGTTGACCAGCTTCACGACCCGGCGCTTGGGGTCACCGGGCTCAAGGCCCAGCTGGTCGAAGATCTGCTCGCCGATGAACGGGTAGTTCGGCGCCTCGACGAATCCGCTCCCGGCCAGCGCGCGGCCGATGCGGCGGTGCAGGCGCTGCCGGTCGGTCAGGCCGCGGCCCGCGGGGGGCTTGGGCAGCGTCGACGGGAGGTTCTCGTACCCCTCGAGCCGGATGACCTCTTCGGCGAGGTCGTTCGGCTCGGCGAGGTCGGGACGCCAGGAGGGCACGGTGACGGTCAGGGCGTCCTGGCCGTAGACGTCGCAGCCGACTTCCTGCAGGCGGCGGACGACGGTCTCGCGGCCGTAGGCCACACCGGCGACCTTGTCCGGGTGATCGGCGGGCATGCTGATCGTGTGGGGCGCCGAGGGCGCGATGACCTCGGTGACCCCGGCCTCGGCGGTGCCGCCCGCGAGCGCGACGAGCAGATCCACCGTGCGCTGCGCGGCGGCGGACGCGGCCTGCGGGTCGACGCCGCGCTCGAAGCGCTTGGCCGCCTCGGAGGGCAGCTTGTGGCGCCGGGCCGTGCGGGCGATGGAGATCGCGTCGAAGTGCGCGGCCTCGATGACCACGTCCGTGGTGCCCGCGGCCTCTTCGTGATCCGCGATCTCGGTGTTGGCGCCGCCCATGACGCCCGCGAGGCCGATCGGGCCGCGGTCGTCGGTGATGACCAGGTCCTCGGCGTCGAGGACACGCTTGGTGCCGTCGAGCGTCGTGAACTTCTCGCCCTGCTCGGCACGGCGGACGCCGATCGTGCCCTCGATGCGGGAGCGGTCGTAGGCGTGCAGGGGCTGGCCGAGCTCCAGCATCACGTAGTTCGTGATGTCGACGGCGAGCGAGATCGGGCGCATGCCCGCCTTCTGCAGGCGGCGCTGGAGCCAGATCGGCGAGCGGGCCTCGGGACGCAGCCCGGTGACCGTGCGCGCGGTGAAGCGGTCGCAGCCCATCGGGTCGGAGATCTTGACCGGGTAGCCGAGGGAGTTCGGCGCGGGTACGTCGAGGAGCGCCGGGTCGCGCAGCGGCAGGCCGTACGCGATGGCGGTCTCGCGGGCGACGCCGCGCATCGACAGGGCGTAGCCGCGGTCGGGCGTGACGGCGATGTCCAGGACCTCGTCGACCAGTTCGAGCAGCTTGATGGCGTCGGTGCCGACCTCGTGCTCGGGCGGCAGGACGATGATGCCGCCGCTTCCGTCGTCGCCCATGCCCAGCTCGTCGCCGGAGCAGATCATGCCGTGCGAGGTCTTGCCGTACGTCTTGCGGGCGGCGATCTTGAAGTCGCCGGGCAGGACGGCGCCGGGAAGCACGACGACGACCTTGTCGCCCTGCGTGAAGTTCCGTGCGCCGCAGACGATCTCCTGCGGCTCACCGGTGCCGTTGGCGGAGCCGACGTCGACGGTGCAGAAGCGGATGGGCTTCTTGAACTCCGTCAGTTCCTCGATGGTGAGGACCTTGCCGACGACGAGCGGCCCGGTGAGGCCCGCGCCGATCTGCTCGACGGTCTCGACCTCGAGGCCGACCTCGATCAGCTTGGCCTGTACGTCACGGCCGGTCTCGGTGGCGGGGAGATCGACGTACTCCCGCAGCCAGGAAAGCGGGACCCGCATCAGATCTCCATCCCGAAGGGCCGGGTGAACCGGACGTCACCCTCGACCATGTCTCGCATGTCTTCGACGTTGTGGCGGAACATCAGCATCCGTTCGATGCCGAACCCGAAGGCGAATCCGCTGTACTTCTTGGGGTCGACACCGCAGGCGGTGAGCACCTTCGGGTTGACCATGCCGCAGCCGCCGAGCTCGATCCAGCCCTCGCTGCCGCAGGTGCGGCAGGGGCGGTCGGGGTTGCCCACGGACTCGCCACGGCAGACGTAGCAGACCATGTCCATCTCGGCGGACGGCTCGGTGAACGGGAAGTAGTTCGGGCGCAGGCGCGTCTTCATGTCCGCGCCGAAGAGCGACTGGACCATGTGGTCCAGGGTGCCCTTGAGGTCGGCCATGGTCAGGCCCTCGTCCACGGCGAGCAGCTCGATCTGGTGGAAGACCGGGGTGTGCGTCGCGTCCAGCTCGTCCGTGCGGTACACACGGCCGGGGCAGACGATGTAGACGGGCGGCTCGCGGTCGAGCATCGCGCGGGCCTGCACGGGCGAGGTGTGCGTGCGCAGTACGACACCGGACTCGTCACCCGCTGTGTCCTTGGCGCCGTTCGGGCCCTGGACGAAGAACGTGTCCTGCATCTGGCGGGCCGGGTGGTCCGGGGTGAAGTTCAGGGCGTCGAAGTTGAACCACTCCGCCTCGACCTCGGGACCCTCCGCGATCTCGTAGCCCATGGCGACGAAGACGTCCGCCACGCGCTCCATGAACGTGGTCAGCGGGTGCCGGGCACCGGCCGGTACGCGGTCGTAGGGCAGCGTGACGTCCACTGCCTCCTCGACGAGCACCCGGGCGTCGCGCTCGGCCTCGAGCTCGCTCTGCCGGGCGGCGAGCGCCTTGCTGACCGCGCCGCGCGCCATGCCGACGCGCTTGCCGGCCTCGGCCTTGGCCTGCGGGGGCAGCGCGCCGATCTCGCGGTTGGCGAGGGACAGCGGCGAGGTGCCGCCGGTGTGCGCGACCTTGGCTTCCTGGAGCTGTTCGAGGTCGCCCGCGGCGGCGAAGGCGGCGAGCGCCTCGTCCCGCATGCGCTCGATCTCTTCAGGTTTCAGTGCCTCGACCTCAACAGGGTCGTACGACTTGTTCGGTGCCGACATCTCTTCCCGTGCTTCCGGTTGGCTGGTGATGGTCCCCGTCTACGACTCGGAGACGAATCGTCCACATAGGGGGACGCAAACGTGCCAAGGATCGAGTCTAACGGGGGTGGCGCAGGTGAATGAGCCCGCGGGCGACGCTCGGGCGGATCAGAAGCGATCGGCGCTGATCAGAGGTGACCAGGGAAGATCAGAGAAGATACGCGGGAGTGCTCACGGGCAACGTAAATCGGAACTGGGCGCCGCCACCGGGCGCGCGGCCGACGGTGATCGTCCCGCCGTGCGCCTCCACGATGCCCTTCACGATGTACAAGCCGAGTCCCGTCCCGCCGCGTTTGCTGCCCCGCCAGAAGCGGGTGAAGACACGGCCCATCGATTCCTCCGGAATACCGGCTCCCTCGTCGCTCACGGTCACGGCCGTTTCGGCCCCGCCCCGCTCACGCGGGGACGCCGAGGGTGCCACGTCGATGGTGACGGTTCCTTCGCCGTGCCGCACGGCATTTTCCAGCAGGTTGCTGAGCACCTGGTCGATCTTGTCGGGATCGGCCCAGAGGTCGGGCATCGGCTGCTGGACCCGGACGAGGAAGCGGTCCGCGTCCTGGCCCGAGGCGACATGGGCCTGGATGTGGCGGCCGACGGCGGCACCGATGTCGACGGGCTGACGGCGCAGTTCGAGCCGCCCGGAATCGATGCGCGAGATGTCGAGGAGCTCGGCGATGAGCCGGGTGACGCGGTCGGCGTCGGCGTCCACCGTCTCCAGCATCAGCTTCTTCTGGTCGTCGGTGAAGCGCTCCCACTTGGCGAGCAGCGTCGCGGTGAAGCCCTTCACGGAGGTGAGGGGCGAGCGGAGTTCGTGGGCGACGGTGGCGATCAGCTCCGCGTGGCTGCGCTCGGTGCGGCGGCGGGCCTCGGTGTCACGGATGCAGACGACGACGCGGCGGACGGGTCCGGTGGGCACGGTGCGCACATAGCGCGCGGAGACGAGGACCTCACGGCCGCCGGGGAGCAGCAGATTGCGCTCGGGCTGGGCGAAGCGGGTGGCCAGGCCGCCGTACGGATCGGTCAGCTGCCACCAGCGGCGGCCTTCGAGGTCCTCTAAAGGAAGGGCGCGCTCCAGCGGCGTGCCCAGGGCGTCGGCGGTGTGCACCGCGGTGATGCGCGCGGCCGCGGCGTTGAAGCAGATGACGTGCCCCGACTCGTCCGCTACGACGAGGCCGTCGGGCAGGTCGTCCGGGTCGAGGCCGAGCCCGCCGAGGTCACCGAGGGCGCCACGGTCCGCGCGAGTACGCAGGACGTCCCGTACTCCCGGTGATCCGCTCGTGCCGATGCTCATTCCCCGTACCCCACCTCTCGGACCGGCGCAGGAGGCCTCCGAGCCCGTCACCCTACTAGCTGGCGGTGACGGAACGGCACCCTCCAGCCGCGCGCTGTGCACGGGCGGACGCATAGAGGCACACGGCCGCGGCCGTGGCGAGGTTGAGGCTTTCGGCTCTGCCGTGGATCGGAACGCGCACCACCGCGTCGGCGAGTGCGCGGGTCTCCTCCGGGAGCCCCCAGGCCTCGTTGCCGAAGACCCAGGCGGACGGGGTGCCCATGGTGCCCTTGTCGAGCTCGTCGTCGAGGTCGTCCTGACCCGCCCCGTCGGCCGCGAGGATGCGTACGCCCGCGTCCTTGAGGCCCTTGACGGCCCGCTCGACGGGTACGCCGACGGCGACGGGCAGATGGAACAGCGAGCCGACCGAGGCGCGCACGCACTTGGGGTTGTAGAGATCCACGGAGGCGTCCGTCAGAACGACCGCGTCGGCCCCCGCCGCGTCGGCGCACCGCAGCACGGTGCCGGCGTTCCCGGGGTCACGCACGTGTGCGAGGACGGCGACCAGCTTGGGCCTGGCGGCGAGAATGCTGTCGAAAGGGGTGTCGATGAACCGGCAGACGCCGACGAGCCCCTGCGGCGTCACGGTCGTCGAGATGTCGGCGATGACGTCCTCGTCCGCCAGGTGCACACGGGCACCGGCGGTACGGGCCTCACCGACGATGTCGGCGTAGCGCTCGGCGGCATCGACGGTGGCGAACAGCTCCACGAGCGTGTCCGTATGAGCGGCGGCCTCCCGCACGGCCTGCGGCCCTTCGGCGAGAAACAGCCGCTCCTTCCCCCGAAAGTTCCGCTTGCCGAGCCGCCGCGCGGCACTGACACGGGAGGACTTGGGAGAGATCAACTCAGGAGCGGCGGGCATGAACTCACCTTCGGGAGATATACGGGCGCCCCGCCAGGGACGCGGGGAACCGCGCGACCAGCCGAGACGGACCCGCGGACGGCAGCGGACCGGACGTCGGCGGACGAGTGGCCGAACAGAGACGGACCCGCAAGCCGGGCGGCTTACGGGTCCGAACAACACTCTGGACGAGCGGTGGGCGTCAGGCCGCCTTCGGGGCGTTGACGTCCGACGGCAGAGCCTTCTGCGCGACCTCGACGAGCGCCGCGAACGCGTTCGCGTCGTTGACGGCGAGCTCCGCGAGGATCTTGCGGTCCACCTCGATGTTGGCGGCCTTCAGACCCTGGATGAAGCGGTTGTAGGTGATGCCGTTGGCGCGGGCAGCGGCGTTGATGCGCTGGATCCACAGCTGACGGAAGTCGCCCTTGCGCTTCTTGCGGTCGTTGTAGTTGTAGACCAGGGAGTGGGTGACCTGCTCCTTGGCCTTGCGGTACAGGCGCGAGCGCTGGCCGCGGTAGCCGCTGGCCGCTTCGAGGATCGCCCGACGCTTCTTGTGGGCGTTGACTGCCCGCTTGACGCGTGCCACTTGTTAACTCCTTGTAGCGGGGCCGTGGTTGGACTCACACGACCCGGTATCGATTGGGTCCCGGTCAGAGTTCAGGCGCGGTGCGCGCCCGAACTCACTTGCCGAGAAGCTTCTTGATCTTCTTGGCGTCGCCCGGGGCCATCTCGGCGTTGCCACTGAGGCGACGCGTCAGACGGGACGACTTGTGCTCGAGCAGGTGGCGCTTGCCGGCGCGCTCACGGAGCACCTTGCCGGAGCCGGTGATCTTGAAGCGCTTGCTGGCACCGCTGTGCGTCTTGTTCTTCGGCATAGCGCCGTTCTCTCCTCGTCAGTGGTACTCGGATGCCCGGTCGTGAAACCGGGCATCCGGAAACCGTACGTATCAGTTGGCGATCCCTGGACTCGCGTCCCGAGATCAGGCCTCGGCGGGAGCCTCGGCCGGGGCCTCGGCGGGAGCTTCGGCGACAGTCTCGGCAGGAGCCTCGTCCAGCTCCTCATCGACGGCGTTCTGCGAGCGGCCCGGGTTGGCCTTCGCGTCCGCCTTGCGGACCGCCTGGGCCTCGCGGGCCTCGGCCATGGCTTCGGTCTTCTTCTTGTGCGGACCGAGGACCATGATCATGTTTCGGCCGTCCTGCTTCGGGTTCGACTCGATGAACCCGAGGTCTTCGACGTCGTTCGCGAGACGCTGCAGCAGTCGGTAGCCGAGCTCCGGCCTGGACTGCTCGCGACCACGGAACATGATCGTGATCTTGACCTTGTCGCCCTGCTTGAGGAACCGGACGACGTGACCCTTCTTGGTGTCATAGTCGTGCGGGTCGATCTTCGGCCGGAGCTTCATCTCCTTGATGACCGTGTGCGCCTGGTTCTTGCGCGCCTCACGGGCCTTCATGGCCGACTCGTACTTGAACTTCCCGTAGTCCATGAGCTTGCACACGGGCGGACGGGCGGTCGCCGCCACCTCGACCAGGTCGAGGTCATACTCCTGTGCGAGCTCCAGGGCCTTGGCAAGCGGAACGATCCCGACCTGCTCGCCGCTGGGCCCGACGAGTCGCACCTCGGGAACGCGAATCCGGTCGTTGATGCGGGGCTCGGCGCTGATGGATCCTCCTCGGTAGCACCACGCGGCGGTCTGGCGGACAGCCGCGTTACGTCTGTTATCTCGACCAACCGAGTGAGTACATAAAAAATGCCCCAACCGATCACAGGAAGGGGCTCCATTACTACCGGAGCACCTCCGCGGTGATCGCGGGGCGCGTTTCGGGCCTGCCGTAGTCTCGGGGACTGCGGCTGCCTGACCGGTGACCCGTCGCTCTGGAAGCGACTAGGTGGGAAGCGGAGCCTCCACTTGTGGGCCGGGTCCCTGCGTTGGCACGCGAGCATCCGGCCGGTCGTTACACAAGGTTAGCAGGTCCGCGAGGGTGGGGCTAACCAGCGGGCCCACGCACTCCCGCGAGTCACCCCGGGCGGGGCTCGAGGAAGGGGGGTGGCGCGTAGCGCCTCGGGCAGGGCGGTGGTGGGAGACGGGTGGGCTTATCGTGTGGGACATGAGCGACGCGACCCCCGCCCCCGAGTCCGCCACCGGTGACTCCCCCGATTTCGACACCCTGACCCGTGACATCGCGGACGTCCCGGCGGTCGAGGTGATCACCACGGTCGCCGTCCACCTGATGAGCGCCGCGGCCGTGAACCTGGGCCTCGCCGATGGCGGCGAGACCCACAAGGACCTGGACGAGGCCCGCAAGCTGATCCACTCGCTCGCCGGCCTGATGGACGCGAGCGCCACAGAGATCTCCTCGTTCCACGCGGCTCCCCTGCGGGACGGCCTGAAGTCGCTGCAGCTGGCCTTCCGCGAGGCGTCCGAAGTGCCGGACGAGCCCGGTCAGGGCCCGGGCGAGAAGTACACGGGCCCGATCTTCGGCTGACCTCTCAGGACCTCTCAGGACCTCTCGGTCTTCTCGTACGTGATCAGCCTTCTCGTACGTAAAGGGGCTCGCCCGGTGGCGTCGCCTCGGCCGGCAGCAGTGCCAGGTCGAGGCCGTCCACCAGGCGGGCCCTCAGTGTTTCGTCGGCCGCGATGTGCCGGGCGACGCGCTGGGCGGCTTCGGACGGGTCCGCCGACGCGTCGATGACGAGCGCGAGGGTGCCGTCCGCGGTGCCCGCGCCGAGGTAGGCGCGCAGGACCGCGGGCTCGGCGGCGACGGCCGCGCGCACGGCGGCCGTGACGGCGGGGTCGAAGAGCGGGTCCCGGGTGTGGCGGCCTTCGGAGAGGGCGATCAGGGCGGGCCGGTTGATCTCGTAGGGGACGGGGCCCGCGAGGTCGAGCACGATCGTGTCGGCCTGCTCGTGCGCCGCGGCCTTGAGCGCCTGGTGCAGGGGGACCGCGACCGGCCTGGCCCGCGGGTCCCACAGGGCGAGGGCCTGGGTCGAGGTGAACGCGGGCAGTGCCTTGCGCTCACCCGCCCTGAGGGTGGGGACCGCCATGTCGCTCGACTTCTCGCGGCGCAGTCCGTTCTCGTCCTCCTCGGCCTCGCCGAGCACGGCGACCACGGGGACGAGCAGCCGGGCGCCGGTGAGCGCCTCCAGGACGGGGCCGTGGGCCGTGCGGTCCGCGGCCCACGCGGTCAGTGCCGCGGTGAGCCGGGGGTCGGCGGACCCGTCGTCGTCGCCGAAGCCGGGGTCCGGGATGTTCTTGTTCGCCACGGTCCTGACCCTACCGACCGCGTCCCTTGGCCTATCGGGTGGTGCCGGGACGGGCTCCCCGGCGGCCGCGCCAGAGGTAGACCGCCGCCACCAGGAGCGCCACGCCGAGGCCGCCCGCGACCGGGCCCACCCACCCGGCGGGTCCGCCGTCGCTCCGGGCGGCGTCCGGGCCCGAACCGAAGTACTTCTTTCCGTACGCCGCGGAGCTCAGCTCTTCCGGCTTCTTCTTGCCGCCCTCGGCGATAGCGGCCGCCGGGTCGATGAAGCCGAAGCCGCGTGAGTCGTCGCGGCCCCCGCTGGGAACATCGCGGGCGGTGTCCTCCAGGAGCTGCTTGATCTGGGCCGGGGTCAGGCCGGGGTGGGCGGCGCGGATGAGGGCGACGGCGCCGGAGACGAACGCCGATGCGGCGCTGGTGCCCCAGCCTTCGTAGTACTCACGGTCGGGGTCGGCGATGACGATCTTCTTGCCGGGGGCGCTGACGGTGGCGTACCAGCGGCGGGTGGAGAAGGAGGCGCGGTCGCCTGCCGAGTCGACGGCGGTGGCGGCGATGACTCCGGGGTAGGCGGCCGGGTACGAGATGTGGTCGCCGCGCTCTCCGCCGTTGCCCGCCGACGCGACGACGACGGCGCCCTTCTTCAGGGCGTACTGGACGGCTGCGTCCTCGGCGGGTTCGGGGTGGGCGGACTTGGAGTCGTCACCGAGGGAGAGGTTGATGACGTCGGCGCCGTGGTCGGTGGCCCAGCGGATGCCGTCGGCCAGGGCGTTGCCCCGGGTGTTGCGGGCCTTCGAGCGGTCCGGGTCACCGTCCTCCAGGATCACGCGGATCGGCAGGATCTTCGCCTGCGGCGCGATGCCGATCACGCCGTCACCGCCACCCGCGCCGTGTCCGTGGCCCGCGATGATGCCGGCCATGGCGGTGCCGTGCCGGGCCCAGGGGCGGTCGCCCTTCTTCGCTCCGAAGCCGACCATGTCCTTGCCCGCCAGGACGCTGCCCGCCAGGTCGGGGTGGTCGCGGTCTATGCCGGTGTCCAGGACGGCGACGGTGATGCCCTTGCCCTTGGTGGTCTGCCAGGCCTGACCGGTGTGCATGGCGTCGAGGGCCCACTGCTGGGCGCGTATGCCGTCATCCGCGTGCGCGGTGGTGGGCAGGAGGGCGATCGACGCGGCGAGGGCGGCGACGCCGAACCGGCGGATTCTCATGAGGACTTCTCCGTCGCCGCGATGGTCTTGCGCAGCCGCCGCTCGACGCGGTCGGCGATGCCCTTCGCCTCGTTGCCGAGGCCCGCCTGGGCGGGGTCCGTGGCGGCGGAGGTCTTCACGGCCTCGTCGGCGGGCTCGGGTTCGGTGACCGTACGACCGTCGGCGAAGCCGGAGACCGAGAAGGCGACGACGGGGGCGTCGGGGAGCACGGACACGGTCCAGGAGGCACGCTGGGCGTCGCCGAAGTCCGCGGCCGGGGTGCTCTTGGCCGCGTACGGCCGTGGCATCAGGTCGGTGCGCCGGTCGAGGCCCTCCTCCGTGAAGCGGGTACGCAGGGAGCGCATCGCGTCGGCATCGGCCTTGGTGAACAGCAGGCCCACGGTGGTGACATGGCTGCGGGTCGCGTCCGTGTACGTGGCGCGCAGCAGCCTGAGGCAGCCGGCCGGGGCAAGTGCCTTGCGCAGGAGCGGGTCGAAGGCGTTCTTGCAGTTGCTGTCGGGGGCGACGGCTATCCGGGTCCAGGTGCGGTCGGCTCCGCCGGGGCCCGCGCCCTCTCCCTCAAGGGTCGCAGGGAAGAGCTTGTCGACGGGCACGCTGTGCCAGAGCTGACCCGCAACGGCGTACGCGTTCCGCGTGGTGCCCGGCCCCTCGGAGCCCCCGGTCAGCCAACTCCCGGTGGCCGCGCCTCCGATGAGACCGAGCCCGAGCACGGCGCAGGCGGCGGCCGCGGTCACGCGGGGCCGCACCCAGGAGCGGACGGGACGCAGCCGCGTGGTGCTGTCGTCGTACAGCGCGGGCCGCGCGAACGACACGAAGGGCCGCCCTGCCCCGGGGCCCGGCGTCAGGTCGACGGCGCCGACCGCGCGGCGGGCGGCGGTCATTCGCGGGGAGGGGGCCGGGGCTGGGGCGGGGGTGGATATGGGCTTGGGCGTGTGGGCGTGCGCGTGGGCGCGAGCGGGTGGTGCTTCGGGGGCGGGCGGTGCTTCGGGAACGGGCGGCGCTTCGGTGGCGGGCGCGGATATGCCCGCCGCCGCTGGATCCGACGGCGGCACCGGGGGCATCGGGAGGCGCGGTGGATAGCCCGCGTTCCCCGGCGCGCTCCCCGCGTCCGGTGCGCCGTGGTTCGGCGGGCCGGACGGGCGCGGCGGGGGCAGGACGGGCTCCTGGGCGGTCTCGGGGCCCGGCACACGCGTCGGTGTGACCGCTGACGGCGGCGGCACATCGGGAAAACGCGCCGACGCGGGCGGCGGACCCGACAGGAGATCGGAGCTCGGCGCGGGATCGGAACCCGGCGCGGGACCGGAGCCCGACACGGGATCGGAACTCGGCACGGGATCAAGGCCGGGCGCGCGCATCGGTGTCACCACTGACGGCGGCGGCACATCGGGGAAACGCGCCGACGCGGGCGGCGGAACCGACAGGAGATCGGAGCTCGGCGCGGGATCGGAACCCGGCGCGGGACCGGAGCCCGACACGGGACCGGAGCCCGACACGGGACCGGAGCTCGGCACGGGATCAAGGCCGGGCGCGCGCGTCAGTGTCACCGCTGACGGCGGCGGCACATCAGGGAAACGCGCCGACGCGGGCGGCGGAACCGACAGGAGATCGGAGCTCGGCGCGGGATCGGAACCCGGCGCGGGACCGGAGCTCGGCGCGGGATCAAGGCCGGGCGCGCGCATCGGTGTCGCCACTGACGGCGGCGGCACATCGGGGAAACGCGCCGACGCGGGCGGCGGGGGCGGCGACTGCTGTGCGTCGGTGGCGGGGGCACCCGTGTCGTCCGTGTCGTCGCGCGATGCCGCGGGCCTCGGCATCCGTACCCGGTCGAAGGGTGCCAGGAGGTCCCCGAGGAGGGAGTCCTGATCGCCGTCGGCGGGCGCGGGGCCGGTCTCCGACGGCGGCTGCTCGGCGTCCCGGCCGTCTTGGGGAGATCGAGCGAATACCGGCGGCGGCAGCACGGGCCCCTGGCCGTCCGTGGACGGCGGACCCCACGCGGGATCAGCCTGCGGCGGCAGCACGGAGCTCCTGCCGTCCGTGGACGCTGGGTCCGGGTCCGGACCGGCCGCCGGCGGACGCGGATCCGGAAAGCGCGCGGACGGAGCGGGAGGCGCCGGGGACGACGCGGACGCGGGCGGGCCCGGCGGCGGAGGCGGCGTCGTGGGACGTGGCGGTACGGGAGCCCGTCGCGCTTCCGTGCTCATGCACCCCCCGTTTCCTCGCTCTGCTGCGCGTAACTCTAAGGGCAGATTCCGGCCGTGCGGGAACCAGTCCGCGGCCCCGGGCGATCTGCCCGGATCATCCCCCTACCCTCGGGTAATCGCGTCTGGCAGGCTTCGGCCATGACCCCCCGTGCAGCAGACCGGGCCCGCTACGACCGGGCCACCGCACACCTCGACGCCCCCGTCGCGATCGTCGATCTGGAGGCATTCGACGCCAATGCCGACGATTTGGCGCGCCGGGCGGGCGGGAAGCCGATCCGGGTCGCGAGCAAGTCCGTGCGCTGCCGTGCGCTGCTCGAACGCGTCCTGGCCCGCGACGGCTTCACCGGGATCATGTCCTTCACGCTCGCCGAGTCCCTGTGGCTCGCGCGGTCCGGGTTCGACGACATCCTGCTCGCCTATCCCTCGGCGGACCGCGCCGCCTTCGCCGAGCTGACCGCCGATCCGAAGCTCGCGTCATCGGTGACCGTGATGGTCGACGACCCGGCCCAGCTGCGGCTCATCGACGAGGCCAGGGACGGTGGGCGCGAAGAGGTCCGGGTCTGCCTGGAACTCGACACCGCCTTCAAGATCCTCGGGGGCCGCGTGCGGATCGGTGCGCTGCGCTCACCCCTGCACTCCCCCGCCCAAGTCGCCGCGCTCGCGCGCGCCGTGGCCCGGCGGCCCGGCTTCCGGCTCGTGGGCGTGATGGCGTACGAAGGGCATGTGGCGGGCGTCGGTGACGCGATCGCCGGGCGCCCCGCGCGCTCGCGGGTCATCCGGCTGATGCAGGCCGCCGCCCGCAAGGAGCTCGCGGTGCGCCGGGCCGAGACCATCCGCGCGGTGCGGGCGGTCGCGCCGGACCTGGAGTTCGTCAACGGCGGTGGCACCGGCAGCGTGCAGCACACCGCGGCGGAGCGGGCGGTGACCGAGATCGCCGCCGGGTCCGGCCTGTACGTACCGCGCCTCTTCGACAACTACACGTCGTTCAGCGGGCGTCCGGCCGCGCTCTTCGCCCAGCCCGTCGTGCGCCGCCCCGGCGTGGGCACCGTGACCGTGCTCGGCGGCGGCTACCCCGCTTCGGGTGCCGCGGGCCCCGACCGCTCCCCGGTGCCGTACCTCCCGGAGGGGCTGCGCTACGACCCGCAGGAGGGCGCGGGCGAGGTGCAGACCCCGCTGCTCGGAGCCCCCGCCGACGATCTCCTCATCGGCGACAAGGTGTGGTTCCGGCACGCCAAGGCCGGGGAGTTGTGCGAGCGGTTCGACGCGCTGCACCTCGTCGAGGGCGACCGCGTGACGGCCACCGTGCCGACGTACCGCGGAGAAGGCCACACGTTCCTCTAGCCTCCGACAGGCCGTCAGGGCGTCGCGCCCACGCTGCTTCCCACGCCGCCGCCCGTGTCGCCGTCGCCGACGGCGCGGATCCCCTTGGTGATCCTCTCCATGTCGGAGAGCGGCGGCGCCTCGCCCCCGGCGTCGATGGCGAAGCGGACGATGATCAGCGACTCGGACCCGAGGCTTGAGGGAAAGGCCAGCGACTGGACGTATCCACCGGGGCCCTTCTCCGTGTGGACGCGCCAGCGCACGAAGTAGCCGGCGCGGCCCCCGACCGCGACGTTCCCCTCCTTGACCTTCTCGTGCCGGGCGATGCCGCCGAACGGCTCCATGCCGACCTTGTCCTCGTCGTACGCACGGTCCGCCGCGTCCTTGATGTCGCTGAGGGCCAGCGCCTGGGGCGAGCGTTGGTCGGTCCCCGTCGATGTGCGGGAGTAGACCGTGCCATGGCGGCAGAGGCTTCCCTCGCCCGGACAGTCGTACGTCTTCGGGGTACGGACGGTGGGATCGCCGCCGACCGTGTCGTCGGCCTTCTCCCAGCCGTCGGGAACGGGGATCGTGATGCCGTTGAGCTGGTCGACGAGGGTGGAGGGGTCGGGGTCGGCCGCCGAGGTAGTGGGCGCCGGGGAGGTCTTCGTGGCCGTGTCCGCCGGCTCCGATACGGCCGGTTCGGGCAGCCCGCCCTGCGGGTCGCCGTCGTCCTCACCCAGGAGCACCGTGCCCGTGACGATCGACGCGACCAGGACGACCCCGGCGGTGGTCAGCGCCACCACCCTGGCCCGGCCTCCGCTGGACGCCCCCGGCAGCGGCTGGACCTGCGTCTGTGCCGGTATCTGTGCCTGCGACGGGCCGAACCCCGGCTGCGCCCCGCCCGATTGACGGGCTTCGGGCGCACGCCGGTGCTCGGTCCACGCGGACCCGTCCCACCAGCGCTCTACGTGCTGCGCCGGTGGGGCCGACGGGTCCGTGTACCAGCCGGGAGGAGGCGTCATGCTCATCCCGGCACTCTAGGACGTGCCGTGAAGATCAGAACACCGTGTCCGCCTGATCAGGCACCACCGAGCCGTCGTCGCGCCGGACCGGGCCCTTGCTGCCGTCCGGTTCGTTGTACGCGGCCGTCGAGCACGGGTAGAGGTCGGGCTTCTGCTTCATGGGCTCGATGAACATGGGGTTCACGACCCAACGGCCGTCGGCGTCGTCGTACGCACGGCACATGACCTCGTTCTTGTTGCGGTTCAGGACGAGGTGCGCGCCCGTGGCGTCGCCGACGAACGTCACGTCCGTGTCGGCGTCACCGCCGCCGAGGGCGATGCGGTGGGAGGGGTCCTGCTTCTGCCAGGCCGCCTTGCCCTTGACGCCGTAGATCTCCTGGTTGATCCAGCAGCGCTTGCCGTCGATGTAGGGGATGGCCTCGCCCTTGTTCACGGGTACGTCGCCACAGCCCTGGTTATAGGCGGTGATCCGCCCCTTGCGGTCCAGGACCGAGCGAATGGCGATGGTGTGCTCGCGGTCGATGCCGATGCCCTTGGACCAGACCTCCGTCACCGGCTCGGAGCCCGCCGAGACGATGTAGACGTCGAACCCGGCCTTCTTGAGCGTACGGATCAGGTCGCGCTGCTGGTCGTAGTAGCGGGCGTAGCCGGGGATCTCGTGCGTGCCCACGGTCTGGGTGGCGCCGACGGGTGCGGCCAGGACCTGCTTGCGGGCCTTCGCCGCGTAGGACTCCAGTTCGGGCACGGTGTGCCCGGCGAAGAGCTGGGGCACCCAGGCGTACTGCGGGACGGTGTGCCGATGGTCCCACTCCCCCGCGAAGGCGGCAGCGCCGCTCATCGTCTTGCCGTCCTCGCGTACCTCGAAGATCTCGTCGGCGCAGTCGGTGTCGGTGGAGGTGGGCAGCGGCTTGCCGACCGGCACCTTCGTGCCGCAGGCCTTGGTGAGCGCCTTGTCGGCCGCGTCCGTCATCCACTTGCTGGTGGACTTCCAGCTGGCGGGGCGCAGGATCTTGTCGTGGTGCAGGGACCAGGCGATCGTCGCGTCGGTGATGTCGTTCTTGACGACGGTGTTGTCCCAGTCGAAGGCGGCGACGGGACGCTTCTGGTCGTGCCCCCGGTGGGAGCCGCAGCGTCCACGCTCGTCGATCATCTGCTGAAGATGGGCCCGGTTGTCGCCGTACCAGGTCAGTTTCTTGGACAGCTGCGGGCAATGGGCCTTCGCAGCGGTGGTGTTCGCGGGCGCGCTGGCGGCCGCGGGAAGCGACGCCGGCACGGCCGCCAGCGCGGCGGCCGAAGCCAGCGTCAACGCCAAGGCATGTCTGTTACGCATGCGCATGGACCGTACATGAATCCCTCTGCTCCGGTCAGGGTCCGTGCACCGTGTCCTTCTGGTCGGGGATGACGGACCCGTCGGCACGGCGGACCGGGCCCTCTTGGCCGTCCCGTTCGGTGTAACCGGTGCTGGCGCACGGGTACGGCTTCGCGAGCTCGCCCTTGGGCTCGATGAACATGGGGTTCACCAGCCAGCGGCGGTCGCCGTTGTCGTAGGCGCGGCACATCAGCTCGTTCTTGTTCCGGTTCAGGACGAGGCGCAGGCCCGTGGCGTCGCGCAGGAAGGAGATGTCGGTGTCGGAGTCACCGGCCGAGAACACCTGTCGCTTGTCGGCCGGTTGCACCTTCTCGGCTGCCGCGCCCCGGACGCCGTAGATCTCCTGGTTGATCCAGCAGCGCTTCCCGTCGATGTACGTGATCATCGAGTCGTCGCCGTCCTTGACCGAGCCGCAGCCCGCCAGACGGGCCGTCAGCTTCCCGTGTGCGGTGACGTTGCGGATGCCGATGGTGTGCCGGGCGTCGACGCCGACGCTCTTCGCCCACACCTCGGCGACCGGCTCGGGCGACGCGGAGACCACGTAGACGTCGAATCCGGCCTTCTTGAGCGTACGGATCAGGTCGCGCTGCTGGTCGTAGTAGCGGACCCAGCCGGTGACCTGGCCGGTGCCCACCCGCTGTTCGGCGCCGACGGGCGCGGCGAGGTTCTCCTTGCGGGCGGCGGCCGCGAAGTCCTTGACCTGCCGGGTGGACCAGCCGCGGGTGAGCTGGGCGAGCCAGGCGTACTGGGGTTCCATACGGCGGTGGTCGAAGCCCGCGAAGGCCGCGTCCCCGCCGGTGGTGGTGCCCTCGCTGTAGACGGAGACGATCTCGTCGGCGCAGTTCGTGTCGCGGCGCGTGGGGAGGGTGGCGCCGGTGGCGGGACAGGCCTTGGCGAGGCCCTTGGCCGCCTGGTCGGTGAGGTAGCGGCTCGTGGTGTGCCAGTCGCCGCTGCGCGGCGTACGTATCTTGCTGTTGCGCAGGAGCCAGAACATGGTGGCGTCGCCGACGTCGTTCTTGATGACCGTGTTGTCCCAGTCGAAGGCGGCGACGGGCCTGGTGGCGCCCTTGTGCCCGCCGTCGTCGCAGCGGCCGTACGTGTCGATCATCTTCTGAAGGCGGGCCTTGTTGTCGCCGTACCAGCCCCGGGAGACGCTGAGCGTGGGGCACTTGTGGGCCTGGGAGCGGGTGGGCTGTGCGGGCTGAGTGGCCTGCGCGGTCGCCTGGACGGTGACGAGCCCGGTTCCGGCGACGGCGAGGACGGCTGCGGCCGCGGCACAGCGGCGCTTGAGGTTCATGAACACACTCCTGTGTCTACGCAGGACAGCCGGGCGTCGTGCGACGCCCGGCTGTCGGGAGGGTTGCTGCGGGGTGAACTACACGGAGGACCGGCTACATGGGCGTGACGTACGCGCCCGAGATTCCGCCGTCGACGAGGAAGTCGGTGGCGTTCACGAAGGAGGAGTCGTCGCTGGCGAGGAACGCGACGGCGGCGGCGAGCTCGTCGGCCTCGGCGAAGCGGCCCACGGGGATGTGGACGAGGCGGCGCGCGGCCCGCTCGGGGTCCTTGGCGAAGAGCTCCTGGAGGAGCGGGGTGTTGACAGGGCCCGGGCAGAGCGCGTTCACGCGGATGCCCTCGCGGGCGAACTGCACACCCAGCTCGCGGGACATGGCCAGGACGCCGCCCTTGGAGGCCGTGTAGGAGATCTGGGACGTCGCCGCGCCCATCCTCGCCACGAACGACGCGGTGTTGATGATCGAGCCCTTGCCCTGGCGCCGCATGTAGGGGATGGCCGCCTTGCAGCACAGGTAGACGGAGGTGAGGTTGACCTCCTGGACGCGCTTCCAGGCCTCCAGGCCCGTGTCCAGGATGGAGTCGTCGTCGGGCGGCGAGATGCCCGCGTTGTTGAAGGCGATGTCGACCGAGCCATAGGTGTCGTACGCCGTCTTGAAGAGCGCGTCGACCTGCTCGGCGTCGGTGACGTCGACCTTGACGAAGGTCCCGCCGACCTCGTCGGCCGCCGCCTTGCCCGCGTTCTCGTCGATGTCGCCGCAGACGACGTGCGCGCCCTCGGAGGCGAGGCGGCGCGCGGTGGCGAGGCCGATGCCGCTGCCCGCACCGGTGATGACGGCGGTGCGGCCTACCAGACGGCGGCAGATGTTTGCTTCGGTCATGAGTGCTCAGGCCTCCGTGCTTTCCGGGGTTTCCGGGCTGTCCGTGCTGTCCGTGCTGATGAAGACGTTCTTGGTTTCCGTGAAGGCGGCGAGCGCGTCCGGGCCGAGCTCACGGCCGAGTCCGGACTGCTTGTAACCCCCGAACGGGGTCCAATAGCGCACGCTGGAGTGCGAGTTGACGGAGAGGTTCCCGGCCCGGACGGCCCCGGACACCCGCAGCGCCCTGCTGACGTCCCGCGTCCAGATCGACCCCGACAGGCCGTACTCGGTCGCGTTGGCCAGGCGGATGGCGTCGGCCTCGTCGTCGAAGGGGATGACGACGGCGACCGGGCCGAAGACCTCCTCCGTCGCCACCGGAGACTCGGGGTCGACGTCGGTGAGGAGGGTCGGCGGGAACCAGAAGCCGGGGCCTTCGGGGGCCGTGCCGTGAATTCCGGCGCCGCTCGGAACGTACGAACGCACCTTCTCCAGCTGAGACTTGGAGATCAGCGGACCCATCTGGGTCTTCTCGTCCGCCGGGTCGCCGACGACGATCGACTCGATGGCGGGCCGCACGATCTCCAGGAAGCGGTCGTACACCGAGCGCTGGACGAGGACGCGGGTGCGGGCGCAGCAGTCCTGGCCGGAGTTGTCGAGGTACGACATGGGGGTGGCGAGGGCGGCGGCCTCCACGTCCGCGTCGGCGAAGACGATGTTCGGGCTCTTGCCGCCGAGTTCGAGCGTCACCCGCTTCACGCGGTCGGCGCATTTGGCCATGATCTGCTTGCCGACGCGGGTGGACCCGGTGAACACGATCTTCGCCACGCCGGGGTGCTCCACCAGGGCGTCGCCCGCGACGTCGCCGACGCCGGGCAGGACCTGGAAGAGGCCTTCGGGCAGGCCCGCCTCCAGGGCGAGTTCGGCCAGGCGCAGCGCGGTGAGCGGGGTCGTCTCGGCGGGCTTCAGGATGACCGCGTTGCCCGCCGCGAGCGCCGGGGCACTGCCCCAGGCGGCGATCGGCATCGGGAAGTTCCAGGGGGCGATGACGCCGACGACCCCGAGGGGTTCGAGGATCGTCACGTTCAGGCCGCCGGGCACGGGGATCTGACGGCCGCTCAGCCGCTCCACTCCCCCGGCCGCGAAGTCGAGGAGATCACGGACGTTGCCGGCCTCCCAGCGGGCGTTGCCGATGACGTGACCGGCCTCGCGCACTTCCAGCTGGGCCAGTTCCTCGATGTGTTCGTCCACCACCGCCGCGAAACGGCGCAGCAGCCGCGCCCGGTCGGCGGGGGCCGCGGCGGCCCACTTCGCCTGCGCCGCGGCCGCGCGTACGACCGCGGCGTCGACGTCCTGGGCGGAGGCGGCGGGGACGGTCGCGACGACTTCTTCCGTCGCCGGATTCAGTACCTTGAGCAAGGGTGCCTCACAAGCGTTCGAAGGAGCGGCGGAGCTCCCAGTCGGTCACCGCGGAGTCGAAGGCGTCCAGCTCGACCCGGGCCATGTTGCTGTAGTGCGCGACCACCTCGTCGCCGAAGGCGGCCTTGGCGATGGCGCTGTTCTCCCAGAGCTCGGCGGCCTCGCGCAGGGTGGTGGGGACGTGCGCGTAGTCACCGGTGTAGGCGTTGCCCGTGCACTCGTCGGGCAGTTCGAGCTTCTGCTCTATGCCGTGCAGACCGGCCGCCACCAGTCCGGCGACCGCGAGGTGCGGGTTCACGTCGCCGCCCGGCAGACGGTTCTCGAAGCGCAGGGAGCGGCCGTGGCCGACGACGCGCAGGGCGCAGGTCCGGTTGTCGTAGCCCCAGGCGGCGGCGGTCGGCGCGAACGAGCCCGGCCGGAAACGCTTGTACGAGTTGATGTTGGGCGCGTAGAGGAGCGAGAACTCCCTCAGCGCCGCGAGCTGCCCGGCGAGGAAGTGCCGCATGACGGCCGACATGCCGCCGGGCCCGTCACCGGCCATGGCGTTGGTGCCGTCCGCGTCCGCGAGCGAGAGGTGGATGTGACAGGAGTTGCCCTCGCGCTCGTTGTACTTGGCCATGAAGGTGAGCGAGACGCCCTCCTGGGACGCGATCTCCTTGGCGCCGGTCTTGTAGATGGCGTGCTGGTCGCAGGTGACGAGGGCGTCGTCGTAACGGAAGACGATCTCGTGCTGGCCCGGATTGCACTCGCCCTTGGCCGATTCGACGACGAGCCCGGCGGCGGCCATCTCGTTGCGGATGCGGCGCAGGAGCGGCTCGATACGTCCCGTGCCGAGCACGGAGTAGTCGATGTTGTACTGGTTCGCCGGGGTCAGGGCCTTGTAGCCCGCGTCCCAGGCCTGCTCGTAGGTGTCCTTGAAGACGATGAACTCCAGCTCCGTGCCGACGTTGGCGGTGAAGCCGAGCTCGGCGAGCCGGTCGAGCTGGCGGCGCAGGATCTGGCGGGGCGCGGCCACGACGGGCGAGGCGTCGTTCCAGGCGAGGTCGGCGATGAGCATCGCGGTGCCGTCGTTCCAGGGGACGCGGCGCAGGGTGCTCAGGTCGGGGCGCATCGCGAAGTCGCCGTATCCGCGGTCCCAGGACGACATGGCGTAGCCCTCGACGGTGTTCATCTCCGCGTCGACGGCCAGGAGGTAGTTGCAGCCCTCCGTGCCGTTCTCCAGGACGTCGTCGAGGAAGAAGGGGGCGGCGAACCGCTTGCCCTGGAGCCGCCCTTGCATATCGGGGAAGGCCAGGACGACAGTGTCGATCTCGCCGCTCGTGACGAGAGCACGCAGCTCCTCGATCCCGAGCGGGGGTGTGCGGTCTGCCACGGGAAAATCCTCCTTGGGTCAGCCGAGAGCCATAAGGTATTGCCGAGAACCATTGATTGGGAAGGGGGTACGGCCAGATGTCGCACACGGACGCCGACGCAACGGCTTCTTCTGGCGACGACGGGCTCACGCCGGTCCTGCGCCCCGTACGAGCGGGCAACGGCTTCGAGGAGGCCCTGGAGCAGATCCTCCAGGTCGTACGCCTGGGCCTGGTGCCCGGCGGCGAACGCCTGCCGTCGGAGCGCGAGTTGGCCGACCGCCTCGGCATCAGCCGGGTGACGCTGCGTGAGGTCCTGAAGGTGCTCCAGGACCAGGGCCTCGTCGAGTCGCGGCGGGGCAGGTACGGCGGCACGTTCGTGCGTCCGCGCCCCGAGGCGGCCGGTGAGGACGAGCTGCGGCGGCGCGTGGCGGACGTCGACGTCGAGGACGCGCTGCGTTTCCGTGAGGTCCTCGAGGTCGGCGCGGCCGGGCTCTGCGCGGCGCACGGCCTGACCGAGGAGCAGCGGGACCGGCTGCGCGCGGCGCTCGCGCGGACCCACGAGGCCCCCCTCTCCGAGTACCGCCGCCTGGACACCCTCCTGCACCTGACCCTTGCCGAACTGTGCGGCTCCCCCTCGCTCACCGCGCAGTACGCGGCGGTCCGCGCGAGCGTCAACGACCTCCTGGACTGCATCCCGCTCCTGGTGCGCAACCTGGAGCATTCTCAGCGCCAGCACACCGCCCTGGTCGAGGCGGTGCTCGACGGGGACGCGGACGGGGCGCGCGAGATGATGCGCGAGCACTGCGCCGGTACGGCCGCCCTGCTGCGGGGGTTCCTGACATAAGGGGCGGGGTGCGCGGGGTTTTACGGCGGCGTTACGCAGGGGTCTTGATTTCT
Organism: Streptomyces sp. NPDC058257; assembly: GCF_042881845.1. Taxonomy (NCBI): domain Bacteria; kingdom Bacillati; phylum Actinomycetota; class Actinomycetes; order Kitasatosporales; family Streptomycetaceae; genus Streptomyces; species Streptomyces sp. NPDC058257. Next base: position 123,422 of record NZ_JBHVXJ010000016.1, on the reverse strand, counting down.
CGCACTCGGGACGACAAAGGTATGGATCCGTTCCATTGGGTCGCCCGTTCGAGTCGCCCGTTCCATTGCGTCACCCGTCCCCAGGAGTCGTGCCATGACCGTGGAGTCCGCCAAGACGAGCAGCACCGCCGAACCGGCGGACGACTATCTGGAGCGCAGAACACTGCGCCGGGGCAGCGCGGGCTGGCTGCTGCTCACCGGGCTGGGCGTCGCGTACGTCGTCTCCGGCGACTACTCGGGCTGGAACTTCGGCCTGGCGGAGGGCGGATTCGGCGGCCTCGCGATCGCCATGGCGCTCATGGGCGTGATGTACGCGTGCATGGTGTTCTCGCTGGCCGAACTGTCGTCGGTGCTGCCCACCGCGGGCGGCGGCTACGGCTTCGCGCGCCGGGCGCTGGGCCCGTGGGGCGGCTTCCTCACCGGCACGGCGATCCTCATCGAGTACATCCTGGCGCCGGCCGCGATCTCCATCTTCATCGGTGACTACGTGGAGTCGCTCGGCCTCTTCGGCCTCGCCTCCGGCTGGCCGGTGTACCTGGCCTGCTTCGTCGTCTTCATCGGCATCCACCTGTGGGGCGTGGGCGAGGCGCTGCGCTTCAGCTTCGTCGTCACCGGCATCGCGGTGGCGGCGCTGCTCGTCTTCGCGGTCGGCGCGTTCATGGACTTCGACGCCTCGAAGCTGAACGACATCGCGGTGGACGGTGACGCCTTCGGCGCCAACTCCTGGCTGCCGATGGGCCTGTTGGGCATCTGGGCGGCGTTCCCGTTCGGCATGTGGTTCTTCCTCGGCGTCGAGGGCGTACCGCTGGCGGCCGAGGAGACGAAGGACCCGGCCCGCACGCTGCCGCGCGCGATCCGCTGGTCCATGGCCATCCTCATCGTGCTCGCGCTGCTCACGTTCTTCGCTTCGGCCGGGGCGCGCGGCGCGGACGCGATCCAGGGTGCGGGCAACCCGCTGGTGGAGGCGTTGCAGCCGGGCGGTGAGGCGACGACGCTCAGCCGCATCGTCAACTACGCGGGCCTGGCCGGGCTCGTGGCCTCGTTCTTCTCCCTCATCTACGCGGGCTCGCGCCAGCTCTTCGCCCTGTCGAGGGCTGGCTACCTCCCCCGCTTCCTCTCGCTCACGAGCAGCCGCAAGGCCCCCTACCTGGGCCTCCTGGTCCCCGGGGCGATCGGCTTCGGCCTGGCGGCCGCGACCGGGGACGGCGCGCGCATGCTGAACGTGGCGGTGTTCGGCGCCACCATCTCGTACGCCCTGATGTCGCTCTCGCACATCGTGCTGCGCCGCAGGGAGCCGGGCCTGGAGCGGCCCTACCGCACGCCGGGCGGCATGCTGACCTCGTCCGTGGCGCTGGTGCTCGCCTGCGCGGCGCTGGTCGCGACGTTCCTGGTGGACGTGACGGCGGCACTGATCGCGCTCGCGGTATACGTGGTGGCGATCGCGTACTTCGGCTTCTACAGCCGTAAGCACCTTGTGGCACGGGCGCCCGAGGAGGAGTTCGCCGCGCTCGCCGCCGCCGAGGCGGAACTGGAACGCGACTGAGCACGACTGAGCATGAGGGAGACGAGGGTGAGCGAGACCACCGGCCGACGACCGCTGATCGGTGTCAGCACGTACCTGGAGTCGAAGGCGAGCTGGGGCGTGTGGGAGCTGCCCGCGGCACTGCTCCCCGTCGGCTACCCGCGCCTGGTGCAGGCGGCGGGCGGCCTGGCCGCGATGCTGCCGCCGGACGATCCTTCGTACGCCGATGAGGTCGTCGCCCGTCTCGACGGCGTGGTCACCGCGGGTGGCCCGGACGTCGAGCCCGTCCGCTACGGCGCGGAGCGCGAAGAACGCACCGGCCCACCGGCGCGGGAGCGCGACGCGTGGGAACTCGCCCTGATCGAGGCGGCGTTGTCGTCCGGCACACCTCTCCTCGGCATCTGCCGTGGGATGCAGCTCCTGAACGTGGCGCTCGGCGGGACGCTGGTGCAGCACATGGAGGGGCATGTGGAGGCCGTGGGTGTCTTCGGGACGCACGAGGTGAAGCCGGTCCCGGGCACGCTGTACGAGTCCATCGCCCCGGCCGCTTCGTCGGCCGTCCCGACGTACCACCATCAGGCGGTGGACCGCCTGGGCCGGGGCCTGATCGTGTCGGCCCACGCGGAGGACGGCACGCCGGAAGCAGTGGAACTGCCCTCCGGGGGCTGGGTCCTGGGCGTCCAGTGGCATCCGGAGATGGGGGATGACGTCCGGGTGATGTCGGCGCTGGTCGGCGCGGCGGAGGCTTGGGTCCGGCGGCGTGCGCAGGGGACACATCAGCCCCGCTGAACCCGCAACGCCACGCTTGCCTCCGGCAGGGCTTCCCTCGCGCCCGCACCGCCGCCGCACCCGCACCCGCACCCGCACCCGCACCCAGCACCCGACGGAAAGCGGGACGCCGCACCCTCACCAGGCACGGTAATCGGATAGGTAGGTGGGTGGGTGGCCGGGCGAGCGGGCGGGCGGAAGAAATCCCGCCGAAGGCGACCACCCCTCCGGGTGAAGGCGACCCCGCCCGGTTAGAGCACCCCCGCCCGAGTAAGCGACAGCAGATCCCGCGCAGGCCCGGTAGGGCGGTGCCCCGTGGGCCACACCGCACGAAGGGCCCGGCGCAGCCGAACCCCCGCCAGGGGGATCTCCACCAGGCGCCGGGCCGACAGCTCCTCGCCCACCGCTAGCTCACTCAGCACCGCGGGCCCGGCCCCGTTCACCGCCGACGCCTTCACCGCCGTGGTGGACGACAGCTCGATCAGCGGGCGGGCGAGTCCGCCCAGAGCGGCGTCGAGGACTTGCCGGGTCCCGGAGCCCTCCTCCCGGAGAATCAGCGGCGTGGCCGCCAGCTCCGCCGCCCCCAGCGGCCTTCCGCGCCGGGCCCAGGCGTGTCCCGGCGCCGTGACGACGATCAGGCTGTCGTGCGCGATGACCGCCGAGTCCAGGCCGGTCGGCACCGTGAGCCCCTCGACGAAGCCGAGGTCCGCGTCGCCCGCGATGAGCCGCTCGGCGACCGCGGCCGAGTTGCCCGCCGTCAACGACACCGCCGTGTCCGGCCGCTGCGTCCGCAGCGCGATCAGCCAGCCCGGCAGCAGATACTCGGCGATCGTCATGCTCGCCGCGACCCGCAGCCGCGAGTCCCGCCGGTCGCGCAGCGCCTGCGCCCCCGCGTCGAACGCCTCCGCCGCCTCCACGATCCGCCGCGCCCAGTCAGTGACGAGCGCCCCCGCGTCCGTGAGCTGCGAGCCGCGCGGCGACCGGTCGACGAGCGCGACCCCGAGCTGCCGCTCCATCGACCGGACGCGGCTGCTCGCGGCGGGCTGCGTGATGCCCAGCTCCTTCGCCGCCCGCCCCAGACTGCCGAGCCGCGCCACGGCGAGCAGCAGTTCGAGCGCACCGAGGTCCGGCACCCGGTGAGCGAGCGGCGCCGCACCCGGCGACGTATCGGACGCACCGGCGAAACCAGAAGACCTACCCATAAGCCCAGGTTATGCCCTCATACGAAGATGCCTCCTGGTGGGGGGCCCGCCGAACGGCGACCGTGGACTCATGGTCACCGTCGCCCACCAGCAGGCACCCCCGCACACCGCCGTCCCCACCACTCCTCGCACCGCTCTCGCCACCCGCCACCTCGGCCCGAACTGGTACGCCACCGTCATGGGCACGGCGATCATCGCCGGCGCGGGCGCGACCCTGCCGGTCCACATCCCCGGCCTGCGGACGGCCTGCACCGCGATCTGGGCGCTCTCCCTGATCATGCTGGTCGCACTCATCGGCGCCCGGACCCTGCACTGGATCCACCACCGCGACCAGGCCCGCGCCCACCTCCTCGATCCGGCCGTCGCCCCCTTCTACGGCTGTCTCTCCATGGCCCTGCTCGCGGTCGGCGGCGGCGCCCTCCTCGTGGGCGAGGACTGGATCGGCACGAGCGCGGCGGTCGCGCTGGACGCCGTGCTCTTCGTGGCCGGTACGGCCATCGGTCTCGCGGCCGCCGTCGCGATCCCGTACCTGATGGTGGTCAGGCACCGCACGGAGCCGGGCCAGGCATCGCCCGTCTGGCTGCTCCCCCTGGTGGCGCCCATGGTGTCCGCCGCACTCGGCCCCCTCCTGGTGCCCCACCTCCCGGCGGGTCAGGCCCAGGAGACACTCCTCTTCGGCTGCCTGGCGATGTTCGGCCTGAGCCTGCTCGCCACCCTGGTGATGCTGCCGCTGATCTTCGCCCGCCTGCTGACCGGCGGCCCGTTCCCGCTGGCGCTCACACCGACGCTCTTCCTGGTGCTCGGCCCGCTCGGCCAGTCGACGACAGCCGTGAACAAGTTCGCGGACACCGCCGCGACAGGCGTCGTCCCGGCCCCGTACGACCAGGGCTTCGCCGTCTTCGCCGTGCTCTACGGCGTCCCGGTGATGGGCTTCGCCCTGCTGTGGCTCGCGCTCGCGGGCGCGATGGTGGTGCGGGCCCGACGCCGGGGCATGGGCTTCGCGATGACCTGGTGGGCGTTCACGTTCCCCGTCGGCACGTGCGTCACGGGCGCCGAGGGGCTGGGCAAGCACACCGGCCTCGCGGTCTACGACTGGCTGGCACTCGCCTTGTACGCCCTGCTGGTGACGGCCTGGGCGGTGGCGCTCACGCAGACTCTGCGCGGCGTGATCAGCGGCAAGCTGCTCGCGGCGCCCCTGTAACGCCGCCTGTCCGGCGCTAGCGCGCGGCGAGCCGCTCCAGCAGGGCGGCGCTCCGGGCCAGCAACGCCCGCTCCTCATCCGTGAGTTCGGCCTCGATGGCCTGCGCGAGCCAACCGGCCCTGCGGCCGCGCTCCGCTTCGAGCGCGGCCCTGCCCTCGTCCGAGAGGTCGACCAGCGACTTGCGGCCGTCCGTGGGGTGTCCCCGGCGCGTGATCAGGTTCTGTTCCATGAGCAGCCCCACCGCCCTGGCCATCGACTGGGGACGGACGCGCTGGTCGGCTGCGAGGTCGCTGGTGGTCATGGCGCCGTCGCGGTCGAGTGCGCCGAGCACGGCGACCTGGCCGAGCGGGATGTGGTCCTCGTGCTTGACGCGTCGGGTGAGCTTGCCCATCGCGGTACGCAGTTCTGCGGCGATGGCGGCGGCTTCCGGGGTGGGCATAGGGCACTTTACCCCGTCGCTGCTCAGCAAAGCTGTGCACCTGACCTGCACAGCAGTGCTGTACAGCGAAACTGCACAGCAGAACTGAGCAGCATTGCTGTAATGTTTGGCGTTGTCGGGCTCAGCGCCAGCGTTGTCGCAGCCGGGGCCACGGCACACGACAACGGGGAGGAACTCCCATGCCCGAAAAGGCAGTCGAACCCGCCGAAACCGCAGACACCGCCATCGAGGCCGTCACCGCCCGCCGGATCATCGACAGCCGGGGCAACCCCACGGTCGAGGTCGACGTCGTCCTGGCCGACGGGTCCCTGGGGCGCGCGGCCGTCCCCTCCGGTGCCTCCACCGGCGCCCGCGAGGCCGTGGAGCTGCGCGACGGAGACTCCTCGCGCTGGCACGGCAAGGGCGTCGACCGCGCGGTGGCCCATGTCAACGGCGAGATCGCGGCGTCCGTGCGCGGCCGGGACGGGGCGGACCAGGCGGGCCTCGACGCCGCCCTCGTCGCCCTCGACGGCACCGCCACGAAGTCCCGGCTCGGCGCCAACGCGATCCTCGGAGTCTCCCTCGCCGCCGCCAAGGCCGCCGCCGCGGCCTGCCGCCAGCCCCTCTACCGCTACCTCGGCGGCGCCGACGCCCACCTCCTGCCGCTGCCGATGATGAACATCGTCAACGGCGGCGCCCACGCCGACAACCCGCTGGATTTCCAGGAGTTCATGATCGCGCCCGTGGGCGCGGACACCTTCGCCGAAGCCGTCCGCATGGGCAGCGAGGTCTTCCACACCCTGCGCCGCGACCTGCTGGCCGCAGGGCACTCCACGGGCGTCGGTGACGAGGGCGGCTTCGCGCCCGCGCTGCGTACCGCCGAGGAGGCGCTCGACTTCGTGATGACCGCCATCGAGCGCACCGGCTACCGCCCCGGCACGGACATCGGCCTGATGATGGACCCGGCGTCGTCGGAGTTCTTCCGCGATGGGGTGTACGACTACACGGGCGAGGGGGTCCGCCGCACCCCCTCCGAGAACGCCGACTACCTGACGAAGCTCATCGACGCCTACCCGATCGTCTCCATCGAGGACCCCATGGCGGAGAACGACCTGGACGGCTGGCGCGAACTGACCGCCCGCGTCGGCGACCGCTGCCAGCTCACCGGCGACGACGTCTTCTGCACCAACGAGACGCTGCTGCGCGAGGGCATCCGCACCGGCGTCGCCAACTCGGTCCTGGTCAAGGTCAATCAGATCGGGACCCTGACGGAGGCCCTCGCCGCGGTGGCCACGGCCCAGCAGGCGGGCTGGACGGCCGTCATGTCGCACCGCTCGGGCGAGACGGAGGACACCACCATCGCGGACCTGGCGGTGGCGACCGGCTGCGGCCAGATCAAGACCGGTTCGCTCTCCCGCTCCGATCGCACGGCGAAGTACAACCAACTGATCCGGATCGAGGAGGAGTTGGGCGAGTCGGCGCGCTTCGCGGGCCGCTCCGCACTGCGTCGGGCGTGAGCGGCAGGCAGCGGTAGGGATCGTGCGGGGCCCCGATCACGATCGGGGCCCCGCACCAGCCGGTCACGGACGGGCCGCTCGCAGTGCCGCACCGAGCGAGGCGGGCGCCTGCGCGAGCGACGGGCCGTACCACGTGAGGTGGCGGCCACTGACGAGCGCCGACGGCGCGGTGAACTCCTCGGGGCCGTCCTGGCGGGTGAAGCGGTAGGGCTCGTCGGGCAGGACCATCACGTCCGGGGCGACGGAGCGCAGTTCCTCGACCGGAATACGCGGATAGCGCTCCTCGTGCGTCGCGTACGCGTTGTCGACGCCGAGGCGCCGCAGCAGGTCCCCGGCGAACGTGTCGCGGCCCAGGACCATCCAGGGGCGCCGCCAGACGGGAATCACCGCCGTCAACCGGGCTTCCGGCGAGGGGAGTTGATCCCAGGCGGTCTCGGCCTCGTCAAGCCAGCCGGGCCGCCCCGCCCCGCAGGCGGCAAGCACCCGGGCCAGCTCGCGGAAGGCGCCGGGCAGATCGCGTACCTCCGTCACGAGCACCTCGACCCCCGCCGCCCGCAGCGCGGCGAGATCCGGTTCGCGGTTCTCCTCCTCGTTGGCGATCACCAGGTCCGGGGCCAGGCCGATGATCCGGGGCACGTCAGGGTTCTTCGTGCCGCCGACACGGACGACGCCGAGGTCGTCGAGGTCCTCCGGATGGCTGCACCACTCCGTGGCGCCCACCAGCGCTCCCGGCACACTGACGGCGACCGCCTCCGTCAACGAGGGCACCAGCGAGACGACGCGCACTCCGGCCACGGAGCGATCCCCCCTCAGCGCCGCGAGCCGTCCACCGCTTCGATGTGATCACCGACGGCCACCACGAGCACCTGGCTGTCCGGCACGGTCGCCCGCCACCTGTGCCGCACCCCGCCCGTCAGATACAGGCTGTCGCCGCGCCCGAGCCGGTAGGCCCTGCCCTCCGCCTCGACCTCGACGGCGCCGCCGATCACGTACATCAACTCGTCGTTGCGGTGCTGGAACTCACGTCCCTCGTCGTGGTCGCCGGTGAACTCGACGGCGTGCAGCTGGTGGTGACCGCGCACCAGATTGCGTACGCGGGCGGCAGGCGATGAGCCCTCCCCCTCGCCGTCGCCGGCGCGCATCAGGTCGACCGTGCACGCGGGATCCGCGGCGGCGAGCAGTTCGACGTCGGTCGTCAGGAGGGCGTCGGCGACACGCTGCAGGGAACGGCTGCTGGGCCGCGCCCGCTCGTTCTCGACCTGGCTCAGGAAGGGCACCGAGAGACCGCTGCGCTCGGCCACCACGGCGAGTGTGAGCTCCAGCTGCCGGCGGCGGCGCCGCACGGCCGAGCCCACCCGGAGGGTTTCCTTCTGCTCGTCCATCGCCTCGGCTCCCTTCTGCGCGTCGGTCCACTCTCAACCCTGATGGGTTTTCTGCACCCTACGCATGTTCGCCAAACGGTTTCGCCCCGTTGCGCAGACCGCCTTCTACAGCTTGTGCCAGTAGACAAGCTGACCCGCCTCTCCGGGGGCCGCTCCCTGCCCCGGTATGAACAGGCTGACCAGCAGGGCGGGCCTGCCCCGCGGGTCGGTGACGAGGGTCGCCGACGGATTGGCGAAGGCGCGGCTCCCGCCGTGCGTGGAGACGGCGAGCCGGTCGGCCCTGCCGCTCGCGGGGTCGTACGCGTACGTGCGCCAGCTCCCGAAGTCGCCCCGCGAGCGCTGTCCCTCCACGAGCAGCACCCGTTGCCCTTCGAGCTCGACCGGCGCACGGTCCCCGAGGTTCCCGCCGTTGCCCCACGCCTGAAGCGCCCGGTCGAGCCGCCGGTCCGGCGCCGCGTGCCAGTCGCGGAACCCGGTGAGGGTGGCGCGCAGCTGGCGGTCGGTGTCGCAGTCCGCGCGGTAGTGCCCGGTCAGCTCGATCGTGTTCCCGCGTACGGCGGTGATGCTCGGCGTGCCCTCGGCGCACCGCGAGAGGGTGCGCGGCGCGTCGTAGGCACGCTCGGCGCGCCCGTGCAGCAGCGCCGCCTCGTCGCCGTACGCGCGTACGGCGATGTGGTTCCGCGGGTCCTTCTCGTACGCGAGGACGTATCCGCCGCGCCCGTCGTCGGCGAGCGACGCCTGGTGGGTGCCTGGCCCGAAGTCGTGGTGGCGGTGCCAGTGCCGCAGATCGGCGGAGGTGGCGACGGCGGCGTGGAAGCGGCCGTCGTCCAGGAGGGTGTGGTAGACGGCCAGGTACGTGCCGTCGGGGGTCTGTGCGATCTGGGCGGCGTCCATGGTGCGGCCGGTGTCGTCCCGCGTGTCGTAGCGGTGGCCGTCGGCGGTGCGCACGTCGCCCGCCAGTCCGGCGAGACGCGCGGTGCCCGCGGAGGCCGGTGCGGGGCTCGCGTCGGCCAGGTGCGCCAGGAACAGGGCGGCGACGAGGGCGAGGGCCACGGTGAGGAGGAGGCGGGGCGTCGCATGGGCGGTCACGGAGGGGCACTTACGTTCGAGTGGCGGGAGGGTGCCCAGCCTAGGGAGCGGGAGTGTCCCCGGGAACGCCGCGAGGGGTGGGCTTCGCCACAAGGACGAGGCCCACCCCTCGGGGTGACTCAGCGAATTCAGCGGACTCGGCGAATTCAGCGAGTTCAGCGGTGCAGAGTCAGGACTGCGGAACTATGACTGCGGAGTCATCTTCTGCTCGAAGCCCGGGTTCTTCTTCAGCCAGGCGTCGACGGCCTTGGGCTCACTGCCCTTGCCCGCCTTGTTGATCTCGTTCTCCAGGCTGGCCAGTTCCTTCTCGCTCATCTTGAAGTCCTTGAGCCACTTCGTGAGCTGCGGGTACTGCTTGGGGAACTCCTTGCTGGAGATCGTCCGGATCGTGTCGCCCTTGCCGAAGCCGACCTTGGGGTCCTTCAGCTTGGTGAGCTTGTACTCGTTGTACGCCCAGTGCGGCGACCAGAGCAGGACCGCGACCGGCTCCTTCTTGGCGTACGCCGACTTCAGCTCCGAGAGCATCGCGGGCGTCGAACCGGAGACGATCTTGTACTCCTTGTCGAGGCCGTAGCCGGGCAGGACCTTGTTCTTGAGCGCCGTCATCACACCCGTGCCGGGCTCGATGCCGATGATCTTGCCCTTGAACTTGTCGCCCTTGCCCTTGAGGTCCTCGAGCGACTTCACGCCCTTGACGTAGGACGGGACGGCGATCTCAAGGGACGTCGGGCTGTACCAGGAGCCCAGATCCTTGAGATTCGCCTTGTTCTTGTCCCAGTACTGCTTCTGGGCCGTCGGCAGCCAGGCGTCGAGATCCAGGTCGAGGTCGCCCTGGGCGAGACCGGTGTAGACCGGGCCGACGTCGGACGGCTTCAGATTCATCTTGTAGCCGCGCTTCTCCAGAACACGCTTCCAGAGATTGGTGACGGCGATGTTCTCGTCCCACGCGAAGTACGCGGTGTTCAGCGGACGCTTCGCCTCGGCCGGGGTGGTGTTCTTCGGCAGCGGGGCCAGCTTGTTGACGACACCCGGGTTCTTCTTCAGCCAGGCACGGACGGCTTCCTGCTGCTTGCCCTTGCCCGCCTTGTTGATCTCCGCCTCAAGGTCCGTGAGCTGCTTCTCGCTCATCTTGAAGTCCTTGAGCCACTTGGCGACCTGGGGGTTCTCGTCGGAGAAGCCCTTGCGCGCGAGCGTGTGCACGCCGTCGCCCTTGCCCCAGGCACCCTTCGGGTCCTTGAGCTTCTTCAGCTCGAAGTCGCTGTACGCCCAGTGCGGCGACCAGAGCGTGGTGACGATCGGTTCCTTCTTGGCGTACGCGCGCTTCAGCTCGGCCAGCATGGCCGGGGTGGAGCCGTCGACGACCTTGTACTCCTTGTCGAGGCCGTACTCCTTGAGGACCTTGTCCTTGAGCAGCCCCATCATTCCGGCGCTCGGCTCGATGCCGACGATCTTGCCCTTGAACTTGCCGCTCTTGCCCTTGAGGTCCTCGAGCGAGTCGACGCCCTTCACGTACGAGGGCACGGAGAGCTCGAGCGAGGTCGGGCCGAACCACGAGCCCATGTCCTCGAGCTCCTTGCCGTACTTCTTCCAGTACGCGGCGTGCGTCGTCGGCAGCCAGGAGTCGGTCTGGAAGTCGATGCTGCCCTGCGAGAGCGAGGTGTACAGCGGACCGGCCTCCAGCTGCTTGGTCTGCGCCTTGAAGCCGCGCTGCTCCAGGATCTCCTTCCAGAGGAAGGTGGAGGCCACGCCCTCGTCCCAGGGGATGTAGCCGATGTTGACTTCCTTGCCCTGGCCGACGTTCTTCGAGTCCGCGGTGGTCTCGTCGGACGCGGAGCCGCCGAAGACGCCCATGCCGCCCGCGACGAGCGCGAGGACGACCACACCGATGACCGCGACGGCGGCCTGCGGGCGGTAGGTGAAGATGTTCAGGCCCTGCGCGGCACGCAGCTTCGCGACGGCGCGACGGCCGAGCGGGGAGACCTGGCTGCCGAGCGAGCTGGTCATCCGGTCCAGGTAGATCGCCAGGATGACGATCGCGACGCCCGCCTCGGAGCCGAGGCCGACGTTGAGCTGGCCGATGGCCTCGTTGACGTCGGCGCCAAGGCCCTCCGTGCCGACCATGCCCGCGATGGCGGCCATGGACAGACCCAGCATGATGACCTGGTTGACACCGGCCATGATCGTGGGAAGCGCGAGGGGCAGCTGGACACGCAGCAGGATGTCGCGCGGCGTGGTGCCGAACGCGTCTGCGGCCTCGACCAGTTCCTTGTCCACCTGGCGGATGCCCAGCTCCGTCATACGGACGCCGGGGGCCAGGGCGAAGATCAGGGTGGCGACGATGCCCGCGGGGGCGCCCATTCCGAAGAAGAGGATGGCGGGGATGAGGTAGATCATCGCCGGCAGCGTCTGCATGAAGTCGAGCACCGGGCGGACGATGCCGCTGACCGTGCTCGACCGGGCCGCCCAGATACCCACGGGCACGGAGATGAGCAGCGCGATGATCGTCGAGACGAGCACCAGGGCCAGCGTCATCATCGCGTGGTCCCACAGTTCGAGCGAGACGATGAACGCGAAGCCCGCGAACGTCAGCACACCGGCGATCGCACCCCGCAGCCAGAACGCGATGACGGCGAAGATGCCCGCGAGAAGCAGCGGCTCGGGCGCCTGGAGCACGTCGGATATGCCGTCGTACGCGCCCTGGAAGACGGTCTGGAAGAAGTCGAACAGCCAGGCCATGTGGCTGAGCAGCCAGTCGACGCTGTCGTTGACCCACTCGCCGAAGGGAATCCTAGGCACCGCTGACCACCTTGCCCACGGCCTGTCCGCCGTTGTCCTGCGCCTTGTCGAGCGGGACAGCGTCGTCCTGCGCCTCGTTCTGGGGGGTCATCGGCTCGCCGAGCACCGCGAGCAACCGCGCTCGCGGCACGACGCCGGTGAGCTTGCCCTCGTCGTCGGTCACGGCGACGGGCACGTCACTGGTGGAGCACGGCGTGAACAGCTCGATGATCGGCGTCCCGGCCTTGACCGTGGCGGGGGCCTCGGACAGCACGTCCTGTGCGGTCTTCAGCTCCTTGCCGTCGGCCGTCCTGGTGCCGAACGCGGTCTCGGGCTCGGCCATGATCGCGCCCGCCGTGAGGACACGGGAGCGGTCGACGTCCTGCGTGAACGCGGCGACGTAGTCGTTGGCCGGGGTGACCAGGATGTCCTCGGCGTTGCCGATCTGGACGATCTCGCCGTCGCGCATGACGGCGATCTGGTCGCCCAGGCGCATGGCCTCGTTCAGGTCGTGGGTGATGAAGACGATGGTCTTCTTCAGCCGCTTCTGGAGCTCGAGGAGCTGGTCCTGCATGTCACGGCGGATCAGCGGGTCGAGCGCGCTGAACGACTCGTCCATGAGGAGCAGGTCCGCGTCGGTGGCGAGCGCGCGGGCCAGGCCCACACGCTGCTGCATACCGCCGGACAGCTCGTCGGGCCAGGACTTCTCCCAGCCCTTGAGTCCCGCGAGTTCGAGCGCCACCGTGGCGCGCTCCTCGCGCTCGGCGCGCGGCACGCCCTGCACCTCAAGGCCGTAACCGGCGTTCTCGAGGACACTGCGGTGCGGGAAGAGCGCGAAGTGCTGGAAGACCATGCTGATCTTCTTGGAGCGCACCTCGCGCAGCTCACGCGGGCTCAGTCCGGTCAGGTCCTGACCTTCGAAGAGCACCTGCCCGGCCGTCGGCTCCGACAGGCCGTTGAGCATGCGCAGCAACGTGGACTTGCCGGATCCGGAGAGACCCATGACGACGAAGATCTGGCCCGGCTCGACCGTGAAGGAAGCGTCGATCACGGCCGCGGTGGTGCCTTCGGCGCGCAGTTCCTCTCGGTCGGTTCCGTGGCGGAGTTTCTCCACCGCGTCAGCGGGTCGTCTGCCGAATACCTTGTACAGGTGTTCGGCTTGCAGCCTGGACACATACACCTCTCGGGTTGAACCAAGACGGCCCGCCTCCCCCGCCGGCGGGCCGTGGAGCGACGCGGTTTCTGCCCGCTATTTGCCCGGTGAAATAGTTGAATTCTCGACCGGAGGCGCTCCGGCTCGGCGCCTGCCCCGACTTACACAGAACAAACGCAAGAGTGACCCAGTTCACATCCTGTTCACTTCAGTCCCCCGCGACGCACCACGATCAGGCCCCTCTCCACCGGGGCGGAAACAACACCTTGACGGAGCCGGAGCCGGTCCACTGTCAGTGCCGTGCGGCATGATGCGAAGGTGACTCAGCGAACGCGACGGCTCATGCTGCTCGACACGGCGTCCCTGTACTACCGCGCCTATTTCGGGGTCCCCGACTCCGTGAAGGCCCCGGACGGCACACCGGTCAACGCGGTGCGCGGGCTGCTCGACTTCATCGCCCGGCTCGTCCAGGACCACCGCCCCGACGACCTGGTCGCCTGCATGGACGCGGACTGGCGCCCGCACTGGCGGGTCGAGCTGATCCCGTCGTACAAGGCGCATCGCGTCGCCGAGGAGGTCGAGCAGGGCCCGGACGCCGAGGAGACCCCGGACACCCTCGCGCCACAGGTCCCCATCATCGAGGACGTCCTGGACGCGCTCGGCATCGCCCGCGTCGGCGTTCCGTCGTACGAGGCGGACGACGTCATCGGCACCTACGCAGGCCGCGCCACCGGCCCGGTCGACATCGTCACCGGCGACCGCGACCTCTATCAGCTGGTCGACGACGAGCGCGGCATCCGCGTCCTCTACCCCCTCAAGGGCGTCGGCTCCCTCCAGCTCACGGACGAGGCCTGGCTCCGCGAGAAGTACGGAGTGGACGGCTCCGGCTACGTCGACCTGGCCCTGCTGCGCGGCGACCCGAGCGACGGCCTGCCCGGCGTGCCCGGCATTGGCGAGAAGACAGCGGCCAAGCTGCTCGACGCGTACGGGAATCTGGCCGGAATCATGGCCGCCGTGGACGACCCGAAGAGCAAGCTGACGCCCTCCCAGCGCAAGCGGCTCGACGAGTCCCGCGCTTATGTGGCCGTCGCGCCGACGGTGGTCCGCGTCGCGGGCGACGTACCGCTGCCGGACGTGGACCTCGCGCTTCCGGGCGAGCCCCGTGATCCCGCGGCCCTGGACGAGCTGGCCGCCCGGTGGGGCCTCGGTGGGGCACTGAAGCGATTGCTCACGACTCTCCAAGGCTGAGGTGTTAGCTTAGGTAAGCCTAAGCAGCATTTGATCAGGGGAGGCCGCCGCCATGGCAGAACGTCCGGCACGCAAGGCACAGAAGACCCACCTCGCAGAGGTGGTGCGCACCGAGCGCCTCACCCCGCACATGCAGCGCGTGATCCTGGGCGGCGAGGGGCTCGCCGAGTTCACGGCGGGCGACTCCACCGATCACTACGTGAAGCTGCTCTTCGGTGCTCCGGGCGTGACCTACCCGGAGCCCTTCGACATCCAGCGGATCCGCGAGGAGTTCCCCCGCGACCAGTGGCCCGTGACGCGTACGTACACGGTGCGCTCCTGGGACCCGCGCTCCCGCGAGCTCGCCGTCGACTTCGTCGTCCACGGCGACGAGGGCCTGGCGGGACCGTGGGCCAAGAGCGTCCAGCCGGGCGCCACGATCCACTTCCTCGGCCCGGGCGGCGGGTACGCCCCGGACGCCGAGGCCGACTGGCACCTGATCGCCGGTGACGAGAGCGCGCTGCCCGCGATCGCCGCAGCCCTCGAAGCACTGCCCGACGGCGCCAAGGCGTACGCCTTCGTGGAGGTCGCCGACGCGGACGAGGAGCAGAAGGTCGACTCGGCCGCGGAGATCCAGTGGCTGCACCGCGGGCAGCGCCCCGTCGGCGAGGCCCTCGTCGAGGCCGTACGCTCCCTCGACTTCCCGGCGGGCGACGTGCAGGCGTTCGTGCACGGCGAGGCCGGATTCGTGAAGGAGCTCCGCCGCTACCTCCGCATGGAGCGCGAGGTGCCCCGCGAGCGCCTCTCGATCTCCGGGTACTGGCGTCTTGGCCACAACGAGGACGGCTGGCAGGCGTCCAAGCGCGACTGGAACGCGCAGGTGGAGGCGGAGCAGGAGTCGGTGCCCTCGGCGTGACCCTGCGGGTGGTCCCGGCAGGGGCGCGGGGAGCGCCGCGACAAGCCCCCACCAGCCCGCGGACGAGGTGGTACCAAAACCGGTTTCCCCCACTGTCGCGCGCTGGCACCATGCCCGAATGCCCTCCAAGATCCCTGACGTCGTTCCGTCAGGCACCTTCGCCAGTAAGAAGCAGCCGGCCATCCCCGTCCCCGGCGGTCTTGTCATCCGACCCTGGTCGCCCGACGACGCGCCCGCCGTGTACGAGGCTTTCCAGGACCCGGTGATCCAGCGCTGGCACGCGCGCGACGCCGATTCCGTCGACGAGGCCCGGGGCTGGATCGACGGCTGGCGTCAGGCCTGGCCCCAGGAGCGCGACGCGTACTGGGCCATCGCCGACGCCACGACGGACACGTTGGTGGGCCGGATCGCGCTGCGCCTCATCGTGCTCGGCGACGGCCAGGCCGAAGTCGCCTACTGGACCATGCCCGCCGCCCGCGGCCGGGGCGTCGCCCCGCGCGCCCTCGGCGCGCTGAGCGACTGGGCCTTCGGTGAAGTGGGCCTGCACCGCCTCGAACTCACCCATGCGGTGGCCAACGAAGCCTCCTGCCGCGTCGCGCTCAAGACGGGCTTCGCGCCGGAGGGCACCAAGCGCAGCGCGGTCCTGCACGCGGACGGCTGGCACGACATGCATCTGCACGCCCGCGTACAAGGGGACCAGCCAGCACCCCGCTGACCTGGGGAGAACGGTAGGGCGCTGCCGCCGGGCCCCGTATTCTTGCCCGTTGTGACCCGTAAGCCCCGCATCCCGCCCTCTCCCCTGCCGCAGCGGCGCGGCATCGACCCCATGCGGGTCAAGCTGCCCGCCGACGGAACCTGGGCGACCGTACGGGACCATCTCGTCGAGCGGCTCAAGGCCGGGCCCGGCGTGATCGACGGGATGCTGCGGGACGGGCTCGTCGTCGGGGCGGACGGGATTCCCGTGGCGCCGGACGCCCCCTATGTGCCCAGCGCCTTCGTGTGGTTCCACCGGGATCCGCCGGACGAGGTTCCGGTGCCGTACGGCATCGACGTCGTCTACCGCGACGAGCACATCGTCGTTGCCGACAAGCCCCATTTCCTGGCGACCACACCCCGCGGCAGCCACGTCGTCGAGACCGCGCTGGCCCGGCTCCGCAGCGATCTCGGCATCCCCGCGCTCGGCGCCGCGCACCGTCTCGACCGGCTCACCGCCGGGCTGATCCTCTTCACCGTGCGTCCCGAGGAACGGGGCGCGTACCAGACGCTGTTCGGCGAGCGGCGGGTGCGCAAGGAGTACGAGGCCGTGGCCGCCCACGACCCCGGAGTCGAACTTCCCCGCACCACGCGCAGCCATATCGTGAAGGAGCGCGGCGTCATCGCCGCGTACGAAGTCCCCGACGCCGAGCCCAACAGCGAGACCCGCATCGAACTAGCCGACCGGCAGGGCGAGTTGGCGCGCTACCGGCTCATCCCGCACACCGGCCGCACCCACCAGCTGCGCGTCCATATGAACACCCTGGGCCTGCCGATCCTCGGCGATCCGCTCTACCCGCTAGTGAGAGGGCCGGTGCCGCCGGACGACTTCCGGCGGCCCCTTCAACTCCTGTCCCGCGTCCTGGAGTTCACCGACCCCGTCACGGGCGTCGGCCATCGCTTCGTCAGCGCGCGCGAGTTGGGCGCCTGGGCCGCGTACGACAGCTGGGCGAACCCGTCAGCGGGCGGTCAGTAACCCCGCCACCAGGTGACGAGCCGCCGCCACGCCCCCTGGCGCGGCACGGACGCCGCCGGTGCGGACTCCGGCACGGGCGGCGGTCCTGCGGGCGGCGGCACCGGCTGCGACGTCGCCGGCTGCGCGGCCCGCGGCGTCGGGGACGACACCTGCCAGTCGCCTCGCGCGTCGGGCACCCGCGCCATGGGCCGCGCCATCACGTCCTGCGGAGGCCGCGGCGAGAACTGCACCGGAAGCGCCACCAGGTGCCCGGAGAGAATCGACGAGGTCCACCTCAACTCGTGTTCCTCGACGGCGAGTTCCACATCCGGGAAGCGCATGAGGAGCGCGTCCACACCCGTGTCGGCGATGGCACGGCCGATGTCCTGCCCCGGACACTCGTGCGGCCCGCCGCCGAACGCCAGATGCGAGCGGTTGCCCTGCATGTTGGCGGCGAGGTCGGGACGTACGACGGGGTCCACGTTGCCCGGCGCGATACCGAAGATCAGACCGTCGCCCGCCTTGATCTGCTGGCCGCCGAGCTCCGTGTCCTGCTTGGCGAAGTAGCCGATCATGGCGCTGAACGGCGGCTCGTCCCACAGGGACTGCTCGACCGCCTCCGGGACCGTCATCTGACCGCCGCTGAGCTGGGCGCGGAAGCGCGGGTCGGTCAGGACCATGCGCAGCGCGTTCGCGATGAGGTTGGCCGTCGCCTCGTACGCGGCGATGAGCACGAGCCGCAGGTGCGCGCCGACTTCCTCGTCGGTGAGCTGCTCCGGCCGCGCGATGAGGTTGCTGGTGAAGTCCTCCTCGGCCTGCGCCCGGCGCCGCGCCACCAGGCGCATCAGCGCCTCCATGATGTACGCGTTGCTGGCGATGGCGGTCTCGGTGCCCCGGAGCATGTCGCGGGCGGCCTGCACCATCCGCTCGTTGTACTCCTCGGGCATGCCGAGGACATGGCACATCACCATCATCGGCAGATGCTCGGCGAATTCGCTCACCAGGTCGGCCCGGCCGCGCTGGCAGAGGTCGTTGAGCAGGAGGTTGCTGTAGCGGTTGATGGAGCGGCGGATGCCCCGGTGGTCGAGGCCCGCCATGGCGCCGGTGACCGCGTCGCGCAGCCGCTGATGCACGTCGCCCTCCACGAAACTGGCCATGGGCTGCCAGGTGACGACGGGGGCGAGCGGGTTCTCGGGGCCCATGGAGCCGTCCTGGACGGCCCGCCACTGGCGCGAGTCGCGGGTGTACTGCGAGGGGGTACGGATCATGTGGAGGTTCTCGCTGTGGCCGAGGACCGCCCAGATGGGTACGTCGTTGTGCAGCAGGGCCGGGGCCACCGCGCCGTGCTCGGCGCGCAGCTTCTCGTACAGACCACCGAGGTCGGTGTCCGCCTCGGGCCCGTAGAGCCGGCGCAGGCCGCCGGGGCCGAGGCCGTGCGCGGGACAGCCGGGCGGCGGCATGGCCGGGGATTCCATGCCGGGGTCAGAGTGGGAAGGAGTCGTCACGTTCTTCGCTCCGGGGTTGCGGAAGAGATTCCGGATTTCGGAAGAGATTCCGGTTGCGGATGAAATTCCGGTTGCGGATGAGATGAGGCGTCAGACAGGGGCCACGGTCAGGGAGTGCAGGTACCGCATGAGGGTCAGCAAGGTGTCCCGGCTCGACGCGCGCTGCCGGGCGTCGCACTTCACCATCGGCACCCCCTCGTCGAGGTCGAGGGCACGGCGCAGCGCGTCCATCGGGTGACTGGGCGCGTCGGGGAAGTCGTTGACGGCCACGACGAACGGCACGCCGCGCTCCTCAAGGCGGCCGATCACGTCGAAGCTGACTTCAAGACGGCGGGTGTCGATGAGGACGACGGCGCCGAGCGCACCTTCGAAGAGGCCGTTCCACAGAAACCAGAAGCGCTCCTGGCCCGGGGTGCCGAACAGATAGAGCACCAGCTCTTCGGAGAGGCTGATCCGGCCGAAGTCCATCGCGACGGTGGTGGCCGTCTTGGTTTCGGAGCCGTAGTTGTCGTCGACGCCGATGCCGGCCTGGGTCATGGTCTCTTCGGTGGTCAGCGGACGGATCTCGCTGACCGAGCCGACCATCGTCGTCTTGCCGACCCCGAACCCGCCCACGATCACGACCTTCACGGCGGCCGTGGTCGTGTGCGGCAGTACCTCTTCGCTGCTGGGCCCGGTGATCGTGTCAGAGCTTTTGAAGTCCATGCATCACCGCTTCGAGGAGGGAACGGTCGGGGAGCGTGGAGCGGACGATCGGCTCCCGCGCCTGTACGAGTTCGACCCCGAGCATCTTCGTCAGCAGAACGGTCACCACGCTGAACGGCAGCGCGAGATATGCCGAGAGCTCGGCGACGGACAGCGGGGTCTTGCACAGCCGCAGGACGGAGGAGTGCTCCGGTTCGGCCGTGGGCGGTGCCTCGCCGTGCGCGACGATCAGCGTGACGAGGTCGAGGGGCGCCCGCTCCGTGTCCTCGCCGGTCAGGATGTAGAGCCGCTCGGGATTCTCCGGGCTGCGCCGTTCCCGCTGGGGAGGGTCGTCCCGGTGGGAGGGGTTCTCGCCTTGCGGAGGACTCATACGGCCTGCCCGTCACGCCGGGGCGGGCTCGTCAGATGGGCGCCGATCCGCACGACCAGGTCCCGCATGCGGTTGCCCACCAGGCCCGCGTCGACGGTCTCGTCGGCGAGCACGGCGAGGTAGGCACCGGCTCCCGCGGCCATCAGGTAGAAGTAACCGCCGTCGACCTCGATGATCACCATGCGCATCCCGCCGCCGCTCTGCGGGATCTCGGTGGCCACCGCGGCCGCCAGGGACTGAAGACCCGCGCAGGCCGCGGCGAGACGGTCGGCGCCGTCGGGGTCGCCGCCGTAGCGCGCGATGCGCAGGCCGTCCGCGGAGAGCACCACGATCTGCCGGGTCTGCGGCACCCCGTCGGCGAGTTCCTTGAGCATCCAGTCGAAATTGGCCCGTTGCTGGATCACTTCCAGCCCTCCTCGTCGGCGTTGTCGGCGTTGCCGTGGTCGTTCTCGCTGTGCCCCTTGGGGAACAGCGGGTCATCGGTCGCGCAGTCGTCGCCGTTGACGCCTTTCATGAAGGCCTCGATCCAGAGACCGGGCTCCTTCTCCTCCTTCTTCGCCTGTTCGGGAACGACCGGCGCCGCCGGCTGCGGGGAGTACTGCGCGCGCTGCGCCGCGTACTTCTCGTCGGCGGCCTCCTGGGCGAGCCGCTCGCCCAGCGGGGTGCGGACCCGGCTGCGGCGCTGCGGAAGACCGTTCGGCGTCCACTCGGTGACCTCCGGGATGTCGTCCTCCATGGCGGCGGTGAGCCCCTTGGAGATCGGCGGCCCGGCCGTCATCACGCGGGGCTTCTTGCGCCGGATGCCGTGGGCCTCCTGGATGGGCTGGCCCTCGGAGTTCACGCGGGGCACGGCGGAGGCGCCGATGCCGTGCGCGAGGCCGGGCGCGGGTCCGGTGGTGATCATCTCGCGCGGGACGATGAGCACCGCGCGGACGCCGCCGTACGCGGACTGCCGCAGCGAGACCTGGAGGTTGTACATCTGCGAGAGCCGGCCCACGACGGCCATGCCGAGGCGGGGGCTCTCACCGAGGTCGTTCAGGTCGATGCCGGCCTGCGCCTGCGCGAGCATGCGCTCGGCCCGTGCCCGCGCCTCCTCGCTGAGGCTGACGCCGCCGTCCTCGATCTCGATGGCGATGCCTGTCTGCACCTCGACGGCGGTGACGTGCACGCGGGTCTGCGGCGGAGAGTAGCGGGTGGCGTTGTCGAGCAGCTCGGCACAGGCGTGGATGAGCGGTTCGACGGATGTGCCGTGGATGGCGACCTTGGCGATCGAGTGCAGGTCGACGCGCTGGTAATCCAGGATCCGGGACATGGCGCCGCGCAGCACGCTGAACAGCGGTACGGGCTTGGGCCATTGGCGTCCCGGGCGGGCGCCGCCGAGCACGGTGATCGAGTCGGCGAGGCGGCCGATGAGGGCGGTGCCGTGGTCGATGCGGAGCAGGTCGTCGAAGACCTCGGGGTTACGGCCGTGGAACTCCTCCATCTCGCGTAGTTCCGCCGCCTGTTGGTGGACGATGGCCTGGACGCGGCGGGCGATGTTGACGAAGGCGCGCTGCGAGGACTCGCGCATCGCCTCTCCGGTGTCCAGGGTGTCCAGGACGTGGCGGAGCATCTGGCGCTGTGACTGCGGGAGACCGGAGAAGGACTCGTCGCTGTCGACGAGGTGGCGGATCACTTCCGAGGGCGCCTCGCCCTGCCGGAGCCGGAAGACGGCCTCGGGAATGATCTCCCTGCCCAGGCGGATGGTCTCGTCGTCGTGGGACGCGATGCGTCGCTCCAGGAAGGCGATCCGTTGCGCGTACCGCGTGCGCGCCGCCCGGAGGGACCGGCCGCGGCGTACCGCTTCGGCGCCGACCGCGACGACCACGAGGGTCGCGATCGCACCGCAACAGCCCACCGCGATACGGGCGGGTTCCGTTACTGCCGCGACAGCGGCTCCGGTCGCCGCGGCCATCAGCATGGCGGGCAGCAACAGCGCGCGTGCGTAAGGGACTTCTCGGCCACCGGGAGGCGTTTGAACACTCACCATGTATGCCCTCTGAACACTTGTCTTGGGGGAAAGGAAGGGGGTTGATGCCGTGAAATGTGGGGATTGTAGGAGAGGTTGAGAGTGATGGACGTATCCGAACTTTCGAAAGGTCTAGGAACAAACGCGCGAATCTATCGCAACTCGTTTCAACTCGCCGCGCTCCGGGCGAGCTTAGTCCGCCGAAAACAGCGCTGAGTCATATTCGGCAACCCTCTGCATCGGGCTCATCGACGGGCATACACTCGGCCCCATTTGCACGCCCGGCGATCAATCGAACACGTGGAGTAATGGCGTCGTACAGACGGGAACAGCTGCGGCACGGTCGTGGTTGACGCCCTGTATGGACTGCTGTTCCACTGAGCGCATGCGCCCTCAGCTGCGTCTTGTCACCCGCGACCACATCGACTTCGGTCGCGTGTGGTCCGCGTCGTGTTGCTTCTGACTGCTCCCAAGTCAGCGCACACCACGACAAGTTGAGATGAGAATCCGCCATGCCCGTCGAGTTCCTCGGCATCGCCGCGACCAACGAAGGCTCCGAAGTCACCGCACGCTCGGGCGCGTCCTTCGACAAGGACTACACACTCCGGCTGGCCCGGGCCCACGAGGATCACGGCTGGGACCGGGTCCTGTTCGCGTACGGATCAGGATCCCCCGACCCCTCCCCCGCCGCCGCCTACATCGCGGCCCGCACGGACAAGCTCCAGATCCTGGTCGCGCACCGCCCGAACGTCTCGTACCCCACCTTCGCCGCGAAGACGTTCGCGACCCTGGACCGCATCAGCGACGGCCGGCTCGCGGTGCACTTCATCACGGGCGGCAACGACCACGAGCAGCAGCGCGAGGGTGACTTCCACACCAAGGACGATCGGTACGCGCGCACCCGCGAGGCCATCCAGATCATCAAGAAGGCGTGGACCTCGCACGAACCCTTCGACCACGAGGGTGAGCACTACCGCTTCAACGACTTCGTCAGCGACACCTTCCCGGTCCAACAGCCGCATCCGCGCGTCTCGTTCGGCGGCTCGTCACCCGCCGCGTACGCCGCCGGGGGCGCGGAGGCCGACATCTACTGCCTGTGGGGCGAGCCGCTCGCGCAGACCGCGGAGCAGATCGAGTCGGTGAAGGCGGCGGCGAAGGCGGCCGGGCGCACGGACGTCCCCAAGATCCAGGTGGCCTTCCGCCCGATCATCGCGCCGACCGAGGAACTTGCCTGGGAGAAGGCGCACGCGACGCTGGCCCGCATCAAGGCCCGCAAGGCGGGCGCGCCCCTGTCCCGCCGCCACCCGCTGAAGAACCCCGAGAACTCAGGCTCCCAGCGCCTGCTCGCGGCGGCGGCTTCGGGTGAGCGCCACGACCGCGCGCTGTGGACCCCGACGGCCACCGAAACGGGCGGCGCGGGCAACTCGACAGCCCTGGTGGGCACTCCGGAGACGGTCGCCCAGGCCCTCCTCGACTACTACGACCTGGGAGTGGAGATCCTCTCCGCCCGGGGCTACGACCTCCTGGACGACGCGATCGACTTCGGACGGCACGTGATCCCGATCGTGCGGGAAGAGGTCGCGAAGCGGGACGCCGAGCTGCCCAACCGGTCCGGCGCGTCTTTCAGCCCGTCCGGCGTCTGAGGACACGCTTCGGCCCGTCCGGCATCTGAGGACATCCTTCAGCCTGTCCGGCGCTTGAGGACATCCTCCACAGCCCGTCCGGCGCTTGAGGACGAGCCAGGCCTAGGCCGCAGTCGACGGCCACCACGCGGTGGGATCCAGGGGCCTGCCCCTGGATCCGGGAGGGGGCGGACTCGGGGAATGGATCTCCCCCGGCCCGCCCCAGCCACCGTCACCCGACAGAGCTGTACGCCACCACACCCCGCAGCAGCTGATCCACGGCCTTGCGGGCGTTCTTGGCCACGGTCGACCCTTCGCGGGGAGCGGCAGCTGAGATCTGCCCAAGGACATCGATCACCTGCTTGCACCACCGGACGAAGTCCCCCGCAGGCATCTCGACCTCCCGGAGCACCTCGTCCAGACCCTTGTCCGACGCCCACATGTACGCCGCCCAGGCGAAGCCGAGGTCCGGCTCCCGCTGCCCGACCCCCTCCGCCTGGTTGATCTTGAACTCTTCCTCAAGGGCATCGAGCCGCCCCCAGATCCGCACCATCTCGCCGAGGGAGGCCTTCACCTTCGCGGAGGGCAGCTTGGGGGCGAGCGCGTCGTCAGCCATCCGGGCCTCGAACACCAACGCCGAGACGCACGCGGCCAGTTCAGCCGGACTGAGCCCCTCCCACACGCCCTCCCGCAGGCATTCGCTCGCAAGGAGGTCCAGCTCTCCGTAGAGCCGGGCGAGCCGCTTGCCGTGCTCGGTGACCTCGTCGCCCCGCAGATAGTCCATCTCGGTCAGGAGCGCGACGATCCGGTCGAAGGTACGCGCGATGGTGTTCGTGCGCCCCTCGATGCGCCGCTCCAACTGCACGGTGTCCCGCCGCAGGCGGTAGTAGCGCTCGGCCCACCGGGCGTGGTCCTCCCGCTCGTCGCACCCGTGGCAGGGGTGCGCCCGCAACTCCGTACGGAGCCGGGCGATCTCGCGGTCGTCGGCGGCGACCGCGCGCCCCTTGCGATGGCGCTCCGGCACGATGTGCCCGGCCTTCGTGCGCAGCGCGGACGCCAGGTCCCTGCGCGACTGCGGCGAGCGCGCGTTGAACGACTTCGGGATGCGCATCCGCTCCAGGGCCTCGACCGGCACCGGGAAGTCCATCGAGGCGAGCCGCTTGACCTGCCGCTCGGAGGTGAGGACGAGGGGGCGCGGCCCGTCCTGGTGCTCGAAGCCGCGGTGGCCGTTGACCCGCCCCGCGGGGATCCCCGGATCCAGGACGAGCGCGAGGCCCGCGTACTTCCCGCTCGGCACGTGGATGACGTCACCGGGCTTGAGCTTCTCCAGGGCGGCGGCGGCCGCGGCCCTGCGCTGGTTGGCGCCCTGCTTGGCGAGCTCGGTCTCCCGGTCCTTCAGCTCACGGCGCAGGCGTGCGTACTCGTCGAAGTCGCCCAAGTGGCAGGTCATCGAGACCTTGTAGCCCTCAAGGCCCTCTTCGTTCTTCTGGACCTGCCGGGAGATCCCGACGACCGACTTGTCGGCCTGGAACTGCGCGAAGGACGTCTCCAGGAGCTCACGCGAGCGGTGCCGCCCGAACTGCTCGACCAGGTTCACGGCCATGTTGTACGACGGCTTGAAGCTGGAACGCAGCGGGTACGTACGTGTGCCCGCGAGGCCCGCGAGGTGCTCCGGGCTCATGGCACGCTGCCACAGGACCACCGCATGGCCCTCGACATCGATGCCGCGTCGCCCGGCACGGCCGGTCAGCTGGGTGTACTCACCGGGTGTGATGTCCGCGTGCTGCTCGCCGTTCCACTTGACGAGCTTCTCAAGGACCACGCTGCGCGCGGGCATGTTGATGCCGAGCGCGAGGGTCTCGGTGGCGAAGACCGCGCGCACGAGCCCGCGCACGAAGAGCTCCTCGACGACCTCCTTGAAGGTCGGCAGCATGCCCGCGTGGTGCGCGGCGATGCCGCGCTCAAGGCCTTCGAGCCATTCGTAGTAACCAAGGACGTGCAGGTCCTCGTCCGGGATGGCGGCCGTGCGCTCCTCGACGATCTCGCGGACCTGTGCCCGCGCGTCCTCGTCGTTCAGCCTCAGTCCCGCGTGCAGGCACTGCTGCACGGCGGCCTCGCAGGCCGCGCGGCTGAAGATGAACGTGATCGCGGGAAGGAGACCCTCGGAGTCGAGCCGGTCGATGACCTCGGGCCGGCCAGGCGTCCAGATCCGCGACCGCTGTCTGCGCTCGCGCTCGCGGTCGGCCTCGCGGATCATCTTGCCCTTGCGGCGATCACGCGGGTTGTACGAACGGCTGGCCTCCATCCGCGCCATGCGCGTGAGGTCGGGGTTGACGGCCTTGCGCTGGCCCTCCCCCTCCTCGAAGAGGTCGTACATCCGGCGTCCGGCCAGGACGTGCTGGAAAAGCGGGACGGGCCGGTGCTCCGAGACGATCACCTGCGTGTCGCCGCGCACGGTGTCGAGCCAGTCGCCGAACTCCTCGGCGTTCGAGACGGTCGCCGACAGGGAGACCAGCGTCACCGACTCCTGGAGGTGGATGATCACCTCTTCCCAGACGGCGCCACGGAAGCGGTCGGAGAGGTAGTGCACCTCGTCCATCACCACATAGCCGAGGTTGAGGAGCGACTGCGATCCCGAATACAGCATGTTCCGCAGCACCTCGGTGGTCATCACGACCACCGGGGCATCGGAGTTGACGCTGTTGTCGCCGGTCAGCAGACCGACCTTGTCCGCGCCGTATCTCTTGGAGAGGTCGGCGTACTTCTGGTTGGAGAGCGCCTTGATGGGCGTCGTGTAGAAGCATTTCTTGCCCTGCAGCAGGGCGAGGTGCACGGCGAACTCGCCGACGATCGTCTTGCCCGAGCCCGTGGGAGCGGCCACGAGTACGCCCTTGCCCGCCTCGAGCGCCCGACAGGCGTCGATCTGGAAGGGGTCGAGGCCGAATTCGTACATCTCGCGGAAGCCAGCGAGTGCGGTGGCCTGCTCGACAGCGCGCTCGCGCGCCGCCGCGTACCGCTCGGCCGGTGAGAGGTCCTCTGTCATCGTGCTTTCGAGACTACCGGCCACCACTGACAACGGACGATCATTATCCGTCTTGGGGTCCCTTCGGACCCTCGGGCCCGAGTATCCGCACGGCCCCCGGCACGCACTCCGCAGCCAGCGGCAGTCCCCCGAGCTGCTCCCCGTCCGCGTACGCGGTGACGCCCGACGCGGCGAGCTCCACCTTCGCGGCCCGGAACACGGTGACCTTGGGATGGTCGAGGTGTGTGCCCTTGTAGACACGCGGGAAGACCTTGAGGAGCGTCGTACGGCTGCAGTCGCCGACGACCGTGACGTCGAAGAGGCCGTCGCTCATGTCGGCCCGCGCGCAGATCTTCATGCCCCCGCCGTACGACGGTCCGTTCCCCACCGCGACGAGCGTCGCGTCGACCTCGTGGACCCTGCCCTCGTCCAGCGTGATCCGGTACGGGACGGGCCGGAAGGCGGCCAGCTCGACGGCCATCGCCAGGTCGTACTTGAAGCGCCCTGTGGGCCAGCGCATCCGGTTGCCCCGGTCGTTGACCCGCGAGTCGAAGCCGGAGGCGAGCACGGTGCCGAACCACGTCTTGCCCACCCGCCCCAGGTCGACGTCCCGCGCGCGCCCCGCGTCGAGCGCGGCGGCGACGGCCGCCCCCGCCGCGGCCGGGTCGCGCACCGGAAGCCCGAGGGCACGCGCGAAGTCGTTGCCGGTGCCCACGGCGATCACCCCCAACGGGGTGGGCGTCTGCGCGACCGCCTGCAGCGCGAGGCTCGCCATGCCGTCGCCGCCGACGGCTATCAGCGCGCCCGTACCGGCGTCGACGGCGTCACGGGCCCGGCGCAGCGCGTCGGCGGCGTCCTCGCCGATGACCGTGCGCACGGAGAAGCCCGCCGCCCGCAACGCGGAAGCGGCCGGCTGCGCCGCGTGGGCGCCCCGGCCGCGGCCCGCGGTGGGATTGACGAAGAGAGTGATCTCGCTGGTCACTGAGGGTCCCCCCGGACGGAGTTTGAGGGAGGACCCTACAAGATCAGGTCACGTCGTCGAAACCGTTCACCCGATCCCGGTTCGCGCCGTCGCCGCTCGCCTGCTCGGGCAGCGCACGGTTCGCGGACACCGGTTCGATCTCGTCGACGTCCTCAGGGGTGAGGTCCAGGTCGGAGGCCTCGTCGTCATCGGGCCCCGCCTCTTCGATCCTGGCCTTGCGCCGGTCGTTGAGGATCGAGAAGGCGGTGGCCGCGAAGTAGAGCACCCAGATCGGTCCGGCGAGCATCATCATGGTCAGCGGGTCGGTGCTGGGCGTCGCCACGGCCGCGAAGACCGTGATGCCCATGATCATGCCGCGCCACCAGCCGAGCATCCGCTTGCCGGAGAGCACCCCGGTGAGGTTCAGCATCACCAGGAGCAGCGGAAGCTCGAAGGAGAGACCGAAGACGATCACCATGCGGGTGACCAGGTCGAGCAGCTCGTCGAGGGGCAGCTGGTTGTCGACACCGCCCGGCGAGAAGTCGAGCAGCACGCGGGCCATCGTCGGCAGCGTCTTGTACGCGAAGAAGCCGCCGCCGAGGAACAGCGGGAAGCCCGCTCCCACGAACCCGTAGGCGTACTTCTTCTCGCTGCGGTGCAGACCGGGTGCGACGAACGCCCAGAGCTGGTAGAGCCAGACCGGCGCCGCGAGCACCATGCCCGCCATCAAGGACACCTTGAGGGCGAGCGTGAACGGCGTGAGCAGACCGTTCAGGACGATGCGCGCGCAGGTCTCGTGGCCGCCCGTCTCCGCCAGCTCGGCGAAGCTGGACTCGCATCCCACGGATTTCAGGATCGGGTCCGTGAAGAACTCGATGATGTCCTTGTAGAAGAACGCGGCGACGATCGCGACGACGATGATGGCCAGCACGGCCTTCGCGAGCCGATTGCGGAGCTCGCGCAAGTGCTCCGCAAGAGGCATCCGCCCCTCGGGATCCTGTTCCTTCTTGCGGGCAGACTTGAGCAACCCACGTCCTCATCTCGTGCGGCAGGCCGGCCGTCGCCGGCCTTGGATCAGCGCTTAGTCGTGCTGTCGGTGGGCTCGGTGACCGGACGGGAGCTGGTCACGTCGCCGGGCGCGGCCTGGATCGTGCGCGGCTGAGCGGCGGAAGGGTCACCGGGCGGGTCGGCGGGGGCGGCTTCGTCCTTCTTGCCGTCCGTCTTCATCGCCTTGGCCTCGCTCTTGAGGATGCGCGCGGACTTGCCGAGCGACCGGGCCATGTCGGGAAGCTTCTTCGCGCCGAACAGCAGAACGATGACGACGAGAATGAGAATGATCTCGGGGGCGCCGATCTTTCCGAACATAGGTCTTTACCTTCTCACCGAGGCGGCAGGGGCGGGGCTGCCGGACAGGCCGGACTTGGCTGTCCGGCCACCGTGCTGGCAGCGATCGTAACGCTCAGGGGTGAACGCAGGGCAATCCCTGTGCGTACTCCCAGTTGCGGCCCGCGCCTCGCACTCCGGGCCACTTCAGCAGCGTACCCGCCGGACAAGGGAAGTTGACAGGCCGCGGTGTCGATACGCGTCTCAGCCGTACGGCCAGGATTCACGGGCTCTAGAGGGTGTCCCGGCTCGCACGGGCCACACCCGTCGCAGCCGCCTCAAGATCCTCCGCGGCACGGTTGATCCGCTGTGTGGTCTGCGTCACTTGACTGCTGAGGCGCTGCGCCTCGATGAAGACCCGAATCGCCAGTACGCCGAGCACGGCGAGGCCACAGAACCCCGCGGCAATCGCCAGCATCGCCCAGAACATGCGCCGAGCCTAGACGGTCGAGTGCAGACGCAGCGTCCGCACCCCGCCGCCGGTGAGGAGTTCGACGATGCGCTCACCGGCGGGCTTGCGCACCGCGGTGCCGCACTCGGGGCACGTGAACGAGTAGAAGGTGGTGCGGGCCGAGGCACCGATCGCCAGCCGCAGAGAGCCCGCGGAGAGTTCGAAGCGGGCCCGGCAGTCGGGGCAGGCGGCCTTGAAGAGCACAGGGGCAATTCTCGACATTCCGGGAATCTCGGACAAGATGCTGGTGTTCAACGCCCTTGCTCCTGCCTGTCGTACGACCCGCCGGGGTGCTTGTCGTGCTCGTCATAGGCCGCGAGCGCCTCGCGCGCCGCCTTGCGCGCACTGTCCGCGAGATCCGCCGGGGAGACGATGTGCCCGTCCCCGCCGAGCCGCAGCGCGAGCCTGCGCAGCGAGGTGGGGTCCGGGGTGCGCAGCGTGATCCGCAGGCCGCCGTCGGGGAGTTCATCGGCGCTGTCGTGGGGGTAGTACTCGGCGACCCAACGGCCGCCGGGCCCGACCTCGACGACCACCTCGGGGTCCTCGGCGGCGGGCTGCACGAGCCCCTCGGAGAGGTCCCGCAGTTCGACCTCGGGCGGCGAGGACGGCTCGTCCAGGATCTTGATCTCGGCCACCCGGTCGAGGCGGAAGGTGCGGCGCGCCTCGGAGAGGTAGCACCACGCCTCCATGTACGTGTGCCCGACGGCGAAGAGCCGGATCGGGTCGACCTCGCGCTCGGTGAGCTCGTCGCGCGCGGGCGAGTAGTAGCGCAGCCAGAGCCTGCGCCGCTCGGAGATGGCGCGGTCGACGTCGGCGAAGACACCGCCCTCGGACTCGAAGGTCACCGAGAGCCGCGCGCTCGCGCCAGCGTTCTCACCGGCCGCCGCCTCCAGCTTCGCGGTGGCGCGAAGGAGCGCCTGCCGGTCGCTCTCGCGCAGGCCGGGGAGGGTGGAGACCGCGCGGGCGGCCACCAGGAGCGCGGTGGCCTCGTCGGCCGCGAGCCGCAGGGGCGCCGCCACGTCGTCCGGGTTGTGCCACCAGATGCGGTCGCCGTCGGTGTCGATGTCCAGAAGATCGCCGCCGCGGAAGCTGGTCCCGCACAGCGGCAGCACGTCCAGGTCCGAGATCAGCTCGTCCTCGGTGATCCCGAAGGCGCGGGCCACGTCACTGACGTGGGCGCCGGGGCGCTCGCGCAGGTAGGTCACCAGCGAGAGCATCCGGCGGGTCTGGTCGATGGCGTTCGAGGCCATGGTCGTACGTCCCCTCAACCCTTGGCCACGGCGCGCAGCCGGTCCACTACGTCGGCCCGCAGCTCAGCGGGCTCAAGGACCACCACATCGGGCCCGAACTCCACCAGCCAGGCGTCGAGCCCGTGCCCGTACGGAATCTCCAACTCGTCCCACCCCTCGCCCACTTCGCGTATGCGGGCGGCCTTGGCGCGCAGCGGATAGCCCGCACCCGTACGCAGTCTGATCAGGGCGGAGCGGTCGGCGCTCTCCCCCGCCCAGCTCGCGACGGTCTCACGCACCGTGACCACGTCGGGGATGTCGGCGGTGAACTTCCCCGCGCGGGCGCGGACCTTCCCGGTGATGCGGGAGAGCCTGAAGACGCGCTCGGCGCCGCGGTCGCGGTCCCAGCCCGCGAGGTACCAGTGGCCGCGCCAGCACTCAAGGGCCCACGGTTCGACGTGGCGGGGCTCGGGGCGGGCCGCGGTGGCCTTGCGGTAGTCGAAGACGACCGGTCGGCGGTCGCGGCAGGCCAGCATCAGCGGCTCGAAGGACGCCTCGTGCACGGGGATGCGCGGCTCGAGGGCGCTGTGCGCCTCGTACGGGTCGACGTCCTCCGGCAGTCCGGCGGCGCGCAGCTTCTGCAGGGCGCCGCTGGCGGCTCCGGCGAGCCGGGCCTGCTGCCAGACCTTGGCCGCGAGGCCGAGCGCGGCGGCTTCCTCGGCGTCGATGGTGATGGGCGGCAGGCGGTTGCTGTCGCGGCGCGCGAGATAGCCCACCTCGCCGTCGAGGTTCTCCACCGTCTCGATGACCAGGCCGAGTTCGCGCAGATCGTCCTTGTCGCGCTCGAACATCCGGTTGAAGGAGTCGTCGGACCCGGCCTCCAGATAGGCCTCGATGGACTCGCGAAGCTCGCGCTTGCTGAGCGGCCGCCGTGTCCCGAGCAGACACAGCGCCAGGTTCATCAGCCGCTCGGCCTTGGCAATGGCCATCGACGCCCTTTCTCCACATGACTTCCGACCGCCGACCGTACCGCCCCGGGGTGTCTCGGTGAAAGCTGAGGGCCCATGCCGGAACAGGCATGGGCCCTCAGTGGGCAGGTCTGATCAGACCCTGACCTCAGTCGTCGCTCAGACCCTGACCTCAGTCGTCGCTCAGACGCTGACGAGGTCGCAGACGAAGATCAGCGACTCGCCGGGCGCGATACGGCCGCCACCGGCGCCGCGGTCGCCGTACGCCAGGTGCGCGGGGATCGTCAGCCGGCGGCGTCCGCCGACCTTCATGCCCTGGACACCCTGGTCCCAGCCGGCGATGACCTGGCCGGCACCCAGCTGGAACTGGAGCGGCGTGCCGCGGTTCCAGGAGGCGTCGAACTCTTCACCGGTGGAGAAAGCCACACCCACGTAGTGGACGGAGACGGTGGCGCCCGCCTTGGCCTCCGGTCCTTCACCCTCCCAGATTTCCACGATCTCGAGGTCGGTGGGGGCCGGACCGTCGGGGAAGTCGATCTCGGGCTTCTCGATGCTCACGTTTAATGCTCCTGCTTGATACGAATGACCGGCCGGGACAGTGTTACATCTTCGCGAGGATGTCCACGGTGAAGACCAGCGTGGAGTCCTTCTTGATGGTGCTGCCCTGCGGCGGCTTGTCACCGTAACCGAGCTTCGGCGGGACGACGACCAGGACGCGGCTGCCGACCTTCTTGCCGGTCAGACCCTGCGCCCAGCCCTTGACGACCTGCGCCAGCTGGAACGAGGCGAGCTGGCCGCTCTTGTACGAGGAGTCGAACTCCTTGCCGTCGGCCCACAGCACGCCCTTGTACTGGCACAGGAGGCTGTCGGTCTCCTTGATCTCGTCGCCGTCGCCCTCGAGGATGTACGTCGCGACGAGCTTCTCGGGGGCGTCCTTCTTCTTCGGGATCTCGACCGAGGGGGCCTTGCCGTCCGTGTTCGTACCGACCTTGGGGAGGTCGATGTTGGACTGCGCGACCTCCTTGCCCTTGGCCGAGCTCTTGTTGCTGAAGGTGCCCACGAGGTCCACGACGAACACCAGCGTGTCCGTGCCCTTGATGCCCGCCTGCTTGTTGCCCTCGGTGCCGTAACCCATCTTCGGCGGGATCGCCAGCTGCACGCGGCTGTCGAGCTTCTTGCCGACCAGGGCCTGGTCCCAGCCGGGGATGACCTGACCGACGCCGATCGGGAAGACCGTGGGGTTGCCGCGGTCGTACGAGTTGTCGAAGACCTTGGCCGTGGCCCAGATCTGGCCGAGGTAGTTCGCCTGGAGGTAGTCGCCCTTCTTGACCACGTCACCCTTGCCCTCGACCAGGGTCTTGACCGCGAGGTCGGAGGACGCCTTGCCGGGCCCCTTGGCGACGGTCGGCTTCTGACCGAACTTCGTCCCCTTCGTGATCTCGGGCAGCGGCCCGTCCACGATCTTCGCCGTCGGCGCGGCCGACGACGAGTTGGAAGGGGATGGACTGTCGCTGGACTTGGCCTTGTCGGCCTTTTTGTCGTCACCACAGCCGGCCAGCGTGAGCAGGCCTGCCGGAACAGCGAGGAGAAGTGAGCGTCGGCGCACGGTGGGGGCCTCGTATCGGTCGATCTTGTCGGTTGGCGTGCGCGCAACTCTACGCATGGAGAAGGGCGCCGCACGAGGAACGTACGGCGCCCCGCGTTGCGTTCCCGCAACGCATCTCCTGCATCTGGGCTTACATACCGGCGATCAGTTTCTCCACCCGGTCGTCCACCGACCGGAAGGGGTCCTTGCACAACACGGTGCGTTGCGCCTGGTCGTTGAGCTTCAGGTGCACCCAGTCGACCGTGAAGTCGCGGCGCTGCTCCTGGGCCCTGCGGATGAAGTCGCCGCGCAGCCGCGCGCGGGTCGTCTGCGGCGGCACCGACTTGCCTTCGAAGATCTTCAAGTCGTTGCAGATGCGGGCGGCTTGCCCCTTCCTCTCCAGGAGGTAGTACAGCCCGCGCCGGCGGTGGATGTCGTGGTAGGCGAGGTCTATCTGCGCGACCCGCGGATGCGACATGGTCATGTTGTTCTTCGCCCGGTACCGCTCGATGAGCTTGTACTTCATGACCCAGTCGATCTCGGTGCCGATGCGGTCGAGGTCCTCGGCCTCGATCGCGTCGAGCGTGCGGCCCCACAGCTCGAGGACCTGCTCGACGGTGCCCGTGCGGATGCCGCGGCGGTCCACGAAGTCCACGGCTTTCTCGTAGTACTCGCGCTGTACTTCGAGGGCGGAGGCCTCACGGCCGCTGGCCAGACGCACCTTGCGGCGGCCCGTGATGTCGTGACTGACCTCGCGGATCGCCCGGATGGGGTTCTCCAATGTCAGGTCCCGCATCACCGTGCCCGCTTCGATCATGCGCAGGACGAGGTCGGTGGCGCCGACCTTCAGGAGCATGGTCGTCTCGGACATGTTCGAGTCGCCGACGATGACGTGCAGCCGGCGGTAGCGCTCGGCGTCCGCGTGTGGTTCGTCGCGGGTGTTGATGATCGGCCGGGAGCGGGTGGTCGCGGAGGAGACCCCTTCCCAGATGTGCTCGGCACGCTGACTGACGCAGTACACGGCGCCGCGCGGAGTCTGCAGCACCTTGCCCGCGCCGCACAGCAGCTGTCGCGTGACGAGGAAGGGAATGAGGATGTCCGCGAGCCGCGAGAACTCCCCGTGCCGGGCCACCAGATAGTTCTCGTGGCAGCCGTAGGAGTTTCCCGCCGAGTCGGTGTTGTTCTTGAAGAGATAGACGTCGCCCGCGATTCCCTCCTCGTGCAGGCGGCGTTCGGCGTCGACGAGCAGGCCTTCCAGAATGCGCTCGCCCGCTTTGTCGTGGGTGACCAGCTCGGTCACGTTGTCACATTCCGGTGTCGCGTATTCCGGATGTGACCCGACGTCAAGATAGAGGCGGGCGCCGTTCCGCAGAAAGACGTTGCTGCTGCGGCCCCATGAGACAACACGGCGGAAGAGGTAGCGCGCCACCTCGTCAGGCGACAGACGGCGCTGTCCCCTAAACGTGCACGTGACGCCGTACTCATTCTCCAGCCCGAAAATGCGGCGGTCCATGACTGAACATTACGCCTGATGCCCTGCCCTGAAACCGGGTTCGACGGCACCGTTTCGATCATTTTCGGATGAACCCGCAACCACCGCCGATTCAGCGGGGAGCGCGAGCGTCCGCGCCGTGGCCAGCAGAACCAGCAGGGCGGCCACCCCGGCGACCCCGGGGATGACGAAGCCCGCCGTGGTCCCGCCCCACTCGACGACGGGACCCGCGCCCGCCGTCCCCAGGGACGCGCCGACCATGAAGGTGGTCACCAGCCAGGAGAACGCCTCCGTGACCGTGCCCGCCGGAGCGTGCCGGTCGACGACGATGAACGCGCATGCCAGGGAAGGCGCGAGGAAGACCCCGGCGAGAGCCGCGAGCAGCGTCATCGCGACCGCGCCGGGCGTGAGCGTCAGGGGCAGGTAGCCGACGGCGAGCAGCGCGACGAGCACGGTGAGCCGCTTCTCCGGTACGCCCTTCCACTCCCGCGCCCCGTACACCACACCGCCGACGAGCCCGCCGAACCCCACCGCCGCGATGAGCCACCCGTACACGACGTCGCCGCCGTTCCCGTCGGCGTACGACGAGCCGGCGACGTTGATGGAGCCGAGTGCCACGCCGACGAAGAGATACGCGCCGAGGAGCGCGAGGAGCCCGGGTGAGCGCAGCGCCCCGAGCCAGTGCGCCGCACGGTCGGCCGAGCGCCACGCGCGCGAGGGCTTGGAGACCACCACGGAGAGGGCGCCCAGGATTCCGACGGCGTTGACGACGAGCAGCGCGGCCTGCTCCGACCAGAGCGCGACGCATCCGGTGACGAGGAGCGGCCCGACGGTGAACATGATCTCCTGCGCCACCGCGTCCATGGCGTACGCGACGTGCACCTGCTTCTCCTCGCGAAGCACGCTCGGCCACAGCGCCCGCAGACCGCCCTCCAGGGGTGGCGTGGTCAGACCCGCCGCGGCGACCGAAGCGTAGGCGAGGGCGAGCGCGTCGGGGCCGGTGAAGGCGAAGGCCGCCATGCCCAGGGCGGAGAGCAGGGCCGCGGGCAGCTGCACGCGCGGCTGGCCGTAGAGGTCCACCAGGCGTCCGAGGAGCGGCTGTCCGACGGCGTTGGCCACTCCGTAGACCGCGGCAAGCGCTCCCGCCAGGCTGTACGAGCCTCCCTCGGCGCGGATGAAGAGCACGATGGCGATCGGCGCGGTCGCGTTCGGCAGCCGCCCCACCAAGGTGCCCGCGAGCAGCCGCGTCACGTACCGCGCACGGAGGATCTCCGCGTATCCGGAAGCCATGTGATGCTCCCTCCCCCGCGCTGACGCGCCTAGGTGTTACGTATAACTTCGAGCGTCATACGTACCATGTGCGCTGTCCACGGGTCCACCGCTGCCCCGTCCCGCGGGCACTATCTGGGAGGTGCCGGTGGCCGGACCGCAGCAAGAAGCCGGGGGCGCACGCCCCACGAGCCGCGACGTCGCACGCGCCGCCGGGGTGTCCCAGGCCACCGTCTCCCTGGTGTTCGGCGAGAAGTGGCGCGGCCGCGTCGCCGAGCGCACCGCCGAGCGCGTCAGGGCCACCGCGCGCGAACTGGGCTACCGCCCCAACCTCGCCGCCCGGAACCTCCGCCTCGGCCGCACCAGGACGGCGCTCCTCGTCGTCCCCGCCCTCACGAACGAGTTCTTCGCCCGTGTCTACACCGGAGCCGCCCGCGTCGCCGCCGAGCACGGCGTCGGAGTCGTCCTCTACCCCTCCCCCGAAGGCGTCGGCCCCGCCCGCGACCCCTTCGACTCCAGCCGGGGCGCCCTCGACGGCGTCCTCGCGTCCTCCATGGCCTCCGACGCCCTCGCCACCATCCAGGGTGACGCGCTCCCCCTGGTCATGCTCGACAGCGACCCGGCGGACAGCCTCGGCGCGGCCACCGTCAACCTCGACATCGGCGACGGCATGCGCCAGGTGACCGAGCATCTGCTCGCCCTGGGCCACCGCGACTTCCTGCACCTCGCCGCGGGCGTCGACTCCTGGACCTTCGACGTACGCTCCGACGCCCTCGCGGCGGCGCTGAGGGGCACCGGAGCGGCCGTACGAACCGCCCGGGCACTCCTCACCGTCGACGACGCCCGCACGGCCGCTGAAGCCGCCCTGCGCACCCCCGGGCCCCGCCCCACCGCACTCGTCTGCGACGACGACATCCTCGCCGCGGGCGCCTGCAAGGCGGCCCGCCGCCTCGGCCTGCGCGTACCCGAGGACCTCTCGGTGACCGGCTTCGACGACCTCACCCTGGCGACCGCCGTGGAGCCCGAACTCACCACCGTGCGGCTGCCCGCCGAGCAGTTCGGCGAACGCGGAATGGCGTCCCTGCTCGCCGTCCTCGACGGCCGTACGCCGCGGACCGACGTCCTTCCCGTCGAACTGGTGACCCGAGGCTCGACGGCCCCCGCCGCCCGCTAGCCGCGCACATGCGTACGCCCCGTGTTCCGGCCACGGGGCCGGAACACGGGGCGTACGCCAAACCGGACTACTTACCTCTCGGCTTGCTTCCCGGGCTTACTTCTCGTCGGAATCGGCATCCGGCTCTTCGTTGTCGGACTCGGCGTCCGTGGGGGCCGACGCGCCGCCTTCGAGCAGCCGAGCGAGCTGACGCCCGACGATCCGCTTGAACTTCCGCTGCTGCGGCCTCGTACGGTCGAGCACCGCGACTTCGAGCCGTTCCGCGGGGATCTCCCGCTCGCTGCCGTTCGTGTCGCGGGAGAGCGACTGCACGGCCAGCTTCAGTGCCTCGGCGAGCGTCATGCCGTCACGATGACGCTGGTCCAGATACGTGCTGATCTGTTCGGCGTTGCCGCCGACCGCGACCGAGCCGTGCTCGTCCACGATCGAACCGTCGTGCGGCAGCCGGTAGATCTGATCGGAGTCAGCCGTGGCGCCCACCTCGGCGACGACCAGCTCGACCTCGTACGGCTTCTCCGCCTGGCTCGAGAAGATCGTGCCCAGCGTCTGGGCGTAGACGTTCGCGAGCCCACGGGCCGTCACGTCGTCACGGTCGTAGGTGTATCCACGGAGATCGGCGTACCGCACGCCACCGATCCGCAGGTTCTCGTACTCGTTGTACTTGCCGGCGGCCGCGAAGCCGATCCGGTCATAGATCTCGCTGAACTTGTGCAGCGCACGGGACGGGTTCTCGCCGACGAACACGATGCCATCGGCGAACTGCAGCACTACAAGGCTGCGACCGCGGGCGATGCCCTTGCGGGCGTATTCCGCCCGGTCGGCCATGGCCTGCTGGGGTGAGACATAGAACGGCGTCGACACCGGCTATCCGTCCCTTTCTGTCAGTGACTCAGTCAGTGGCGAATACGGATCGATCAGAGCAGCGCGGCCCGCGGGCCGTCGGGCTGCTCCAGGCGCCGCTCAAGGATCGAGCGGGCGATCTCGGAAGACTCCTCATCTCCCAGCCTCCGGAAACCCTCGTCGGAGATCACAGTGACGATCGGATAGATGCGGCGAGCGACATCCGGACCACCCGTCGCCGAGTCGTCGTCCGCGGCGTCGTACAACGCCTGGACGACGAGTGTCGTGGCTTCCTGTTCCGACAGGTCGTTGCGGTAGAGCTTCTTCATCGCACCACGCGCGAAGACCGAACCGGAGCCGGTGGCCGCGAAGCCGTGCTCCTCGGAGCGGCCGCCCGTGACGTCGTACGAGAAGATGCGGCCCTTCTCGCGGTCCACGTCGTACCCCGCGAAGAGCGGGACGACGGCCAGGCCCTGCATGGCCATTCCCAGGTTTGACCGGATCATCGTGGAAAGGCGGTTCGCCTTGCCCTCCAGGGAGAGCGTGGCACCCTCGACCTTCTCGAAGTGCTCAAGCTCCAGCTGGAAGAGCTTGACCATCTCCACGGCGAGACCGGCGGTGCCCGCGATGCCGACCGCTGAGTACTCGTCGGCCGGGAAGACCTTCTCGATGTCGCGCTGCGCGATGACATTGCCCATGGTCGCCCGCCGGTCACCGGCGAGCACCACTCCACCGGGGAACGTCGTCGCCACGATCGTCGTGCCGTGCGGCGCCTCGATCACACCCTGCGTGGGCGGCAACTGCCGGTTGCCCGGCAGGATGTCGGGCTGGTGCTCGGACAGAAAGTCCATGAAGGACGATGAACCAGGCGTCAGGAAGGCAGCCGGTAGACGCCCGGTGCTACGAGTGTTGGCTTCCACGCGTTTCCTTCCAGGTAGGTGACGGCCCGACGCAAGGTGTCGGGAACATCTCCCAACTTGCCGATGGCCGCATTGCAGTTGAAGCACCGTATGCCAGGGACCCTACCCGCCTCATGGCGGTGATCCACATGAACGGCTGGAGCGTTCGCAGAGATCACACGGGGCCCCGCCGGGGAGCGTCGCCAGGTCATCCGAGGCACGACGGTCTTGCGCCCGCCGGTCGTCGGTCAACCCAGCAACCCCCATCCCGAACTTCGACTCCACCCTTCGAAACGAAGGTGGAATCGCCTACTCTCCACCCTTTTGAACGAA
The DNA here is from genome assembly GCF_042881845.1 of Streptomyces sp. NPDC058257. NCBI lineage: Bacteria > Bacillati > Actinomycetota > Actinomycetes > Kitasatosporales > Streptomycetaceae > Streptomyces > Streptomyces sp. NPDC058257. The sequence continues at coordinate 84,728 of NZ_JBHVXJ010000016.1, read as the reverse complement.
GGACCGCACGAAGTCCTCGGCGTTCTCCTCAAGGACGTCATCGATCTCGTCCAGGACGGAGTCCACGTCGTCGCTCAACTTCTCCTGGCGCTCCTTGAGGTCTTCGGAGCCCTGCGCTTCCTCTGTCTGCTCCTCGACCTCCTCGGTGGAACGCGTCGCCTTCTGCTGTCCGCCGCCGGTGTCCTTGGTCGCCATCTACCTCACCCCGCTCGTTAGGTTCGATGCACTTGATCAGACCCTATAAGCCAGGTCTGACATCGGCCCCGTAGTTACTGCAACGTCCGGGGACCACCTCGATGATTCCCACACGCCGGGTCTTTCAGCCTCCGGAGAGCACTCGTACCAGATCCTCCGCCGTACGGCAGCGGTCGAGGAGCTCCTTGACGTGATTCCTCGTCCCGCGCAGCGGTTCCAGTGTGGGCACACGCTGGAGCGAGTCGCGGCCCGGCAGGTCGAAGATGACCGAATCCCAGGAGGCCGCGGCCACGTCGTCCGCGTACTGCTCCAGGCAGCGGCCGCGGAAGTACGCGCGGGTGTCCTCCGGCGGTTTTGTCTGGGCGCGCTCTACCTGAGGCTCCTCCAGGAGGCGCTTCATCTTGCCGCGGGCCACCAGACGGTTGTAGAGGCCCTTGTCGGGCCGTACGTCCGCGTACTGAAGGTCGACGAGGTGCAGCCGCGCCGCGTCCCAGTCGAGGCTGTCACGGCGGCGGTAGCCCTCCATGAGTTCTCGCTTGGCGACCCAGTCGAGCTCTCCGGAGAGGCTCATCGGGTCGCTCTCCAGGCGGCCGAGGACGTCTTCCCAGCGGCTGAGGACGTCCTTGGTCTGCTCGTCGGCATCGGAGCCGTACCGCTCCTCCACATACTTGCGGGCCAGTTCGAAGTACTCCATCTGGAGCTGTACGGCGGTGAGTGTGCGGCCGCTACGGAGCGTGATGAGCCGCTTGAGCGTCGGGTCGTGGGAGACCTGGTGCAGGGTGCGCACGGGCTGGTCGACGGCGAGATCCACCGCGATGAAGCCGTCCTCGATCATGGCGAGGACCAGGGATGTGGTGCCGAGCTTGAGATAGGTCGAGATCTCGGAGAGGTTCGCGTCGCCGATGATGACGTGCAGGCGGCGGTACTTCTCCGCGTCGGAGTGCGGCTCGTCCCGGGTGTTGATGATGGGCCGCTTGAGGGTGGTCTCCAGGCCCACCTCGACCTCGAAGTAATCGGAGCGCTGACTGAGCTGGAAGCCGTGTTCGTGCCCGTCCTGGCCGATGCCGACGCGTCCCGCGCCCGTGACGACCTGCCGGGAGACGAAGAACGGCGTCAGGTGGCGCACGATGTCCGAGAAGGGGGTTTCCCTTTTCATCAGATAGTTCTCGTGCGTGCCGTACGACGCGCCCTTGTTGTCGGTGTTGTTCTTGTAGAGGTGGATCGGCTGGGCACCCGGCAGCTGCGCGGCCCGCTCGGCCGCCTCCGCCATGATGCGTTCGCCGGCCTTGTCCCACAGGACGGCGTCCCAGGGATTGGTGACCTCGGGTGAGCTGTACTCGGGGTGCGCGTGGTCCACGTAGAGGCGCGCCCCATTGGTGAGGATCACATTGGCGAGACCGATGTCCTCGTCCGTGAGCTGACTGGCATCGGCGGTCTCACGTGCGAGGTCGAAGCCCCGTGCGTCCCGCAGCGGATTCTCCTCCTCGAAGTCCCAGCGGGCGCGTCGCGCCCGGTGCATCGCCGCGGCGTAGGCGTTGACGATCTGGGACGAGGTGAGCATGGCATTGGCGTTCGGGTGGCCGGGGACGGAGATGCCGTACTCCGTCTCGATGCCCATTACTCGCCGTACGGTCATGCGGCCCTCCTTGCCCGGCGGCGCTCCCCTTCGGGAACAGCGCTCAAGTACCGCTGGTTCTCCGGTGCGTGTGCGGTGCCCGTCCCCGCACTGCGCGACTCGGCGGTACCGAAGAGCCTAGAGCGCCTTTGCGCTGGTGGGCAGATCATTGCGTCCATTGAAAAACAGACAGCTGCGGGTACCCACGAAGGACACCCGCAGCCGCCCTGTTTTCTACAGGTACTGACCGGTGTTCGCCACCGTGTCGATGGAGCGTCCGGTGTCCGCGCCCTGCTTTCCGGTGACGAGCGTACGGATGTACACGATCCGTTCGCCCTTCTTGCCGGAGATGCGGGCCCAGTCGTCCGGGTTGGTGGTGTTGGGCAGGTCCTCGTTCTCCTTGAACTCGTCGATGCAAGCCTGCAGGAGGTGAGAGACCCTGATGCCCTTCTGGTCGGCGTCGAGGAAGGCCTTGATGGCCATCTTCTTGGCGCGTCCGACGATGTTCTCGATCATGGCGCCCGAGTTGAAGTCCTTGAAGTACAGGACTTCCTTGTCTCCGTTGGCGTACGTCACCTCGAGGAAGCGGTTCTCCTCGGACTCCGCGTACATCTGCTCCACGACCGACTGGATCATGCCGTCCACAGTGGTGCGCCGGTCGGCACTGTGCTCGGCGAGGTCGTCCGCGTGCAGCGGGAGCCGCTCGGTGAGGTACTTGGCGAAGATGTCCTTCGCCGCCTGGGCGTCGGGGCGCTCGATCTTGATCTTCACGTCGAGTCGTCCGGGCCGCAGGATCGCGGGGTCGATCATGTCCTCGCGGTTGGAGGCGCCGATGACGATGACGTTCTCCAGGCCTTCCACGCCGTCGATCTCGGCGAGCAGCTGGGGGACGATGGTGTTCTCCACGTCCGAGCTGACTCCGGATCCGCGGGTGCGGAAGAGGGATTCCATCTCGTCGAAGAAGACGATGACGGGGGTTCCCTCGCTCGCCTTCTCCCTCGCACGCTGGAAGACCAGGCGGATGTGACGCTCGGTCTCGCCGACGTACTTGTTGAGGAGCTCGGGGCCCTTGATGTTGAGGAAGAAGCTCTTCCCTTGAGCCGCTCCGGTCACCTCGGCGACCTTCTTGGCAAGGGAGTTGGCGACGGCCTTGGCGATCAGTGTCTTGCCGCAGCCGGGAGGCCCGTACAGCAGGACGCCCTTGGGCGGCCGCAGTTCGTGCTCCCTAAAGAGGTCCGGGTAGAGGTAGGGCAGTTCGACCGCGTCGCGGATCAGCTCGATCTGGTTGCCCAGGCCGCCGATCTGCTCGTAGCCGATGTCCGGTACCTCTTCGAGGACGAGCTCTTCGACCTCGCTCTTGGGAACCACTTCGTAGACGTACCCGGAGCGGGGTTCGAGCAGGAGTGCGTCGCCGGGGCGGATGGTGACGTCGAGGAGTGGTTCGGCGAGCCGCACCACTCGCTCCTCGTCGGTGTGCCCGACCACCAGGGCACGCTCGCCGTCCTCAAGGATCTCCTTGAGGGTGACGATGTCCCCCACGCTCTCGTACTCCATGGCCTCGACCACGTTGAGCGCTTCGTTCAACATGAGTTCCTGGCCGCGCCTGAGCTCTTCGAGCTCGACGCTGGGGCTGACGTTCACCCGGAGCTTGCGGCCCCCGGTGAAGATGTCGGCCGTGCCGTCCTCATTCGCCATGAGGAAGACTCCGAAGCCGGCCGGCGGCTGCGCGAGCCGGTCGACTTCCTCCTTGAGGGCCACGATCTGGTCGCGGGCCTCACGGAGCGTGTTGGCGAGCCGCTCGTTCTGTGCGGATACGCCGGCCAGATTTGTCTGCAGCTCGACGATCCGCTCTTCGAGAATCCTCGTATGACGCGGAGAGTCGGCGAGCTTACGTCGCAGGACGGCGATTTCCTGCTCGAGATAGGCAACCTGACCGGCGGGGTCCTCAGACCCTCGCCCCGGCCGGATGCCGCGGTTGATGTCGTCGTCGTGGGCTGCCACGGTCCTCACCTCCTCCAAGGGGAGCTGGACGCTTCCAGACCCTACCTGGGTGGGTGTCGATTGAAACCCCTAGATCACAAAGACGGTCGAGGTGTGTCCGATCTTCACCCTTGCGCTCTCCCTCACACCAGATGGATACCCACCCAACAACATCGGAAAGCGGGCGGTTGTATCGTCGAAGTGTTCAACACCCGTCAGGGCTGGCCCGACTTGTCCTCAAGTCGGTTCGCTCGACGCAGCGATCGGCAGGAGAAATGACCGTGCAGAACGAGGCTGGGACCGGCCCTGAGGGGCGCGATCTCCTGGAGGTCTGGATCGACCAGGACCTCTGTACCGGCGACGGCATCTGCGCCCAGTACGCGCCCGAGGTCTTCGAGCTGGACATCGACGGTCTGGCCTATGTGAAGAGCGGTGACGACGCACTCCTGCAGACGCCGGGCGCCACAACGCCCGTTCCGCCGACGCTTCTGCGCGATGTCGCGGACTCGGCGAAGGAGTGCCCCGGCGACTGCATCCACGTGCGTCGCGTTTCGGACAGCGTGGAGGTCTACGGCCCCGACGCGGCGTGAGGTCGCGAGCTCACCGACAACTCAGCCATGAAGAAGGGCCTGTGCCCGCCGTCGACCGGCGGGCACAGGCCCTTCTTCATGGCGCTGTCGTCACACGCTGTGAGCCCCGGCGGGCGTGGACCGGGCGAACGTGCCGTCTTTCCATTGCCACTTGGCCTCGTCCTTGAGGTCCGGACAGCAGCTGGGCACGTCCGGTGTCGAATAGCCGTGGAGCGTGGCGGTGATCACACCGGCACGTACGGCGAAGTCGCTGACGTTCTGGCGGTCCTTCGGATCGACGAGCGTGGCGACGACCCGGGGTTTGCCTCCGGTGGCACGGGTGACGACGTACACGCCGTCGGGCGGCGTGCCCGATCCGGCGGCGCAGTGCACCACGGCGACGGTCTCGGGGCTGCCGTCCCCGTCGAGGTCCCCGGAGGCCTTCGTCTTGACGACGGGTTTTACGTTGCCGCAGGTGATGGGGTACGTGACGGTGGCCGGATCCGGGGCGGGCGCGGGGGCCGCCGCCGTCTTGCCGGGCGGCTTGGAACTCGGCTGGGCGGCGTTCGCGGGGTCGGGCTGCAAGAAGGACGAGCCCGCGATGACGGCGGCGAGCGCGGCCGCGGTGGCCAGCCAGTGGATGGGGCGGGTGGTGTTGTGTGCCAGTTCCGGGACGGCGGGGTGCTGCACTAGGAGTGTCTCCTGTGAGGGCTGTGCCGGTGGGGGAGGTGGCCAGCATCGTGCCATACCTCACAGTGCGGCGGAACACCGGGGTCGGTGAACGGACCGGCATGAACGAAAAGACGCCGCCGCCGAGTTCCCCGGGCGAAGGGGGAACTCGACGGCGGCGCCAGTGCGTTCAACGGTGGTGCGCGGGTGTCGGCACCCGCGGGGTTCTCAGCGCTCCGCGCGGGGTGTGCCGCCGTCGGCGTTCGGGCCTGTGTAGTCGTCGCCGTAGGCGCCCTTGGAGGGGCGGCGGCGGCGCATGGGCGGCTCGACGCCGTCCGCGAGGCGGCGGGCGGTGAGCAGGAAGCCGGTGTGCCCGATCATGCGGTGGTCGGGGCGGACGGCGAGACCCTCGACGTGCCAGTTGCGGATCATCGATTCCCAGGCGGTCGGCTCGTTGAAGCCGCCGATCTCACGGATGGACTCGACGGTCCTCGCGAGCTGGGTGGTGGTCGCCACGTAGCAGCAGAGGATGCCGCCGGGGACGAGCGCCTTGGAGACGACGTCCAGGCACTCCCAGGGAGCGAGCATGTCGAGGATGACGCGGTCGACGTCGGTGTCGCTCAGGTTGTCCTGGAGGTCTCCGACGGTGAGCTGCCAGGCGGGGTGCGGGGCGCCGAAGTAGCGCTCCACGTTCTGCTGGGCGATCTCGGCGAAGTCCTCGCGGCGCTCGTACGAGTGCAGCATTCCCTGGTCGCCGATGGCGCGCAGGAGGAAGCTGCTGAGCGAGCCGGAGCCCACACCCGCCTCGACGACGCGTGCGCCGGGGAAGATGTCGGCGAAGGCCAGGATCTGCCCCGCGTCCTTGGGGTAGACCACGGCGGCGCCGCGGGGCATGGACAGGACATAGTCGGGGAGCAGGGGGCGCAGCGCGAGGTAGGCGACGTTTCCCGTGGTGCGGACAACACTGCCCTCGGGAGCACCGATCAGCTCGTCGTGGGGGAAGGAACCCTTGTGGGTGTGGAAGTTCTTCCCGGCCTCGAGCGTGAACGTGTAGTGGCGGCCCTTGGGGTCGGTGAGCTGAACCTGGTCCCCGACCTTGAAGGGCCCGCGTCGGCGGGCGGCACCGGTCGGTTCGGACATGTGACCAGCCTACCGGCCCCTGCGGGGGCCGAGGACCACGGTGGGCGTCAGCTGGGGCGGGCCATCGCCTTGACGAAGGCGCGCTCCACGTCGGCGGCGGAGAGCACTCCGTAGATCTCGCCGGAGGCCTCGACCACGAGGTACTCCGTGGCGGGCGTCGCCCGGAGGGTGTCGAGGAGTTCCTCGCCGGCCAGCTCGGCGGAGATCCGCATGCCCTCGGTGATGTCCTGGGCGAGGCCGCTGACGGTGACCCAGGGGCGGCGGTGCTCGGGCACGCCGACGATGGCGGCCTCGCGGACCACCGACATGGGGTCGCCGTCGGCGTCGACCACGACGAGGGCCCTTGCCCCGGCGTCGTTGGCGCGGCGCAGCGCTTCGGAGAGCGGAGTGCTTGTCTCCACGGGCACCGCGCGGCGCGTCAGTGCACGGGCGCGAAGCTCGGGCAGGTGTTCGCGCAGGCGGGCCATGCGGAGGCTGTTGCCCGCGCCGGTCCAGATGATCGCGGCGAGGATCGCGGCGAGCAGGGCGTCCATGACGGTGTCCATGCCGCCGATGTCCTGGGTCTCGCCGCCGAGCGCGCCGGACTGGTTGAGGAGGGGCAGGCCGATCAGGACGGAGATGGCGAGCGCGCGGCCGACCCAGGCCGCGGCGATCGTGCCGCTCATGGGCTTGCCGGTGATCTTCCAGACGACGGCGCGGAGCATGCGGCCGCCGTCCAGGGGCAGGCCCGGCAGGAGGTTGAAGGCGGCGACGATGAGGTTTGAGATCATCAGTCCCGCGAGCAGGACGCCGGGCACGGTGCCGGGCTCGACGGCGCGCATGCCCGCGTAGAAGACGCCCGCGAGGACGAGGGAGAGCAGCGGCCCGACGAACGCGAGGACGAACTCGCGTCCGGGCGTCTCCGACTCCTTCTCGATCTCCGATACGCCGCCGAAGAACTGCAGCTGGATGCGGCGCACCGGCAGCTTGTAGCGCAGGGCGACGACGGTGTGGGCCAGTTCGTGGACGAGCACGGAGGCGTAGAAGGCGACGGCGAAGAAGAGCGAGACGAGATAGCGGGCGGCGCCGAGTTCGGGCAGGACACGGTCGAGCTGGCCGCCGAAGACCCACGTGATGAGGGCGGCCACGAGGAACCAGCTCGGCGCCACGTACACGGGCACGCCGAACGGCCGCCCCATGAGCAGCCCTCCCCCGGGTCCCTTCTTCCCCTTGGGCGGGGTCGTCTTGGGCGCGGGGCCGTGGGTGGCGTGCGCGAACTCGGGATGAGTGTCGTGCGGGTTCTTCCCGGGCGTGTCGTGCGGGGCCTTGCCTGGCGTGTCGTGCGGGGCCTTGCCTGGCGTGTCGTGCGGGGCCTTCGCGAGGCGGTCGCCGGGGCGCGTGGACTCCTCCGGGGGGCGCCCCGCTTCCTCGGGCGCCTGTCGGGGTGCTTCCTCGGGCGCCTGTCGGGGTGCTTCCTCAGGAGCCTGGGGCCGGGCGCCCTCCGCGCCCTCCCCGCTCTCGGATCCGCCCCGCGCGGGCCTCGCGGAGTCGGCCGTGTCCACCGGACGTGACGATTCCGAGTGGCCGGAGCCGTCTGGGGCCTCCGGCCTCCGACCGTCCGTCCCGTCGGGCTGCGGCCTGCCGCTCCCGGCGCTCTCGTCCACGATGTCCCCTTGTTCGAAGCGTCCCTCGCCCCTGTCCGGCGCGGTACACGCACGATCATGCAGGGTGAGAGGGTCTGTCGTCGATGGTATGCGGCCGTTGTCAGTGGCGGGTCGTAGGGTCTGTCCTCATGGAAACCAGCACCGAGGGTGCCGTGAAGGCCGTGCGCCCGGCGTCCCTGTCGCCCTCGCGCGCCAGTGACTTCATGCAGTGCCCGTTGCTCTACAGGTTCCGGGTGATCGACAAGCTGCCGGAGAAGCCGAGCGAGGCGGCGACCCGCGGCACGCTGGTGCACGCCGTCCTGGAGCGGCTCTTCGACGCGCCCGCGGGCGAGCGGACCGCGCCGCGCGCCAAGGCCCTGATCCCGGGTCAGTGGGACCGTCTGCGCGAGGCGAGGCCGGAGCTGACGGAGCTGTTCGCCGACGACGAGCAGGGTGAGCGGCTCACGCGCTGGCTCGCGGACGCGGAGAAGCTCGTCGAGCGGTGGTTCACCCTGGAGGACCCGACCCGTCTGGAGCCCGCCGAGCGCGAGCTGTTCGTGCAGGCTGAGCTGGACTCGGGCCTGAAGCTGCGCGGCATCATCGACCGCGTGGACGTGGCGCCCACCGGCGAGGTGCGGATCGTCGACTACAAGACGGGCAAGGCCCCCCGCCCCGAGTACTCCGAGGGCGCGCTCTTCCAGATGAAGTTCTACGCCCTGGTGGTGTGGCGTCTGAAGGGCGTGGTCCCGCGCCGCCTCCAGCTCGTCTATCTGGGCAGCGGGGACGTCATCACGTACGACCCCAGGACCGAGGACCTCGAGCAGGTCGAGCGGAAGCTGCACGCGCTGTGGGAGGCGATCACGCTCGCCACCGAGAGCGGTGACTGGCGGCCCCGGCCGACGAAACTCTGCGGTTGGTGCGATCATCAGGCCGTTTGTCCCGAATTCGGTGGGACTCCCCCGCCGTACCCCCTTGCTGCGAGGGTGCCCGAGTCCGAAGAGGACGCGCAGGGCAGAATGGCCCCGGGCTAGCGAAGGAGAGTTACGTGGCGATCCGTGTCCTACTGGTCGATGACCAGCCACTGCTGCGCACCGGGTTCCGGATGATTCTGGAGGCCGAGCAGGATGTCGCGGTCGTCGGCGAGGCCGGGGACGGCCTGCAGGCTCTCGACCAGGTGCGGGCGCTGCAGCCGGATGTGGTCCTGATGGACATCCGTATGCCGCGGATGGACGGCGTCGAGGCGACCCGGCAGATCACCGGGCCTGGCCGGGACGGACCGGCGAAGGTCCTGGTCCTGACCACTTTCGACCTCGACGAGTATGTGGTGGAGGCGCTGCGCGCGGGTGCCAGTGGCTTCCTGCTCAAGGATGCCCCCGCGGTCGAGCTGGTCCAGGCGATCCGGGTGGTCGCCTCGGGCGAGGCGATGCTCGCGCCGAGCATCACGCGCAGGCTACTCGACAAGTACGCCGGTCATCTCCCGTCGGGCGACGAGCCGGTGCCGGACACTCTGCACACGCTCACCGAGCGGGAGGTCGAGGTCCTCAAGCTGGTGGCGCGCGGCCTGTCGAACGCGGAGATCGCGGCGGACCTGTTCGTGAGCGAGACGACCGTCAAGACGCATGTGGGCCATGTGCTCACCAAGCTCGGGCTCCGCGACCGGGTGCAGGCCGCCGTGTACGCGTACGAGAGCGGTCTGGTGCGTCCCGGCGCCCAGTGACAGCAGTGCAGCGGCACATGAGAAGGCGGCCGTCCCTCCCGGGGCGGCCGCCTTCTCATGTGTCCGTGTGATCAGGACTTGCTGAGTTCCCAGAAGCGGAAGACCGTCGACGCGTCGAGGCACGATTCCACGCCGTACACGTCGTCGCGGATGACCGCGTACTGCTTGGCCTGCCAGACGGGCAGGATCGGCAGTTCGTCGGCGACGGTGTCCTGGAGCCGCGCGTACTCCTCGTCGGTCCTGGTGCGGTCGGTCTCGGCGGCGGTGCCGGGGATGATCTTCCCGGTGATGTCGCTGTTCCGGTAGTCGTTGCCAAGGACGTTGCCCTTGCCGAAGAACGGCTGCGTGAAGTTGTCCGGATCCGGGTAGTCAGGCACCCAGCCCTTGACGTAGACGCCGTACTTGCCGGCCTTGATGTCCTGCTCGTACTGGCTGAACGGGACCGACTTCACGTCGGCGTCGAAGAGTCCGCTCGCGTTGAGCTGCTTGGCTATGGTCTTCAGCTCCTGGTCGGTGGCGGGGCCGTAACGCGAGGGCGTGGACCAGAGGGTGAGGTCGACCTTGCCGCTCAGGCCCTCGTCGCGCAGGGCTGCCGCGGCCTTGGAGCGCTGCGGGCGGGCGCCGTAGGTGTCGAAGAAGGCGGTGCCGTGACCGCCGATCCCGGCCGGGACGATCGAGTACAGCGGCGTCGCCGTGTCCCGGTAGACGTCTCTGACCAGGGCGTCACGGTCGAGCAGGTACGCCATGGCCTTGCGGACGCCCAGCTTGCCCGCGACCGGGTCCTTCATGTTGAAGACCAGGTGCTGCACCTCGGCGCTCGTGCCCTCGACGACGTCGATGTTCTGGCTCGCGTCGGAGGTGTCCTGCTCGATGTCCGCGACGTCGTCGGAGGCGAGGCCCCGGTACGCGATGTCGATCTTGTCGTCCAGGAGTGCCTTCTTCAGGCCCTTCTGGTCGTCGTGGAAGAACTTGAGGGTGACGCCCTTGTTCTTCACCCTGGCGGTGCCCTTGTACTCGGGGTTGACCGAGAACACCGCCTGATCCTCGTTGAAGGAGTCGAGCTTGTACGGTCCCGAACCCGTGGCCTGGCCGTCGCCGCGCAGCCGGTCCATGTCGTACGAGGCGTGGTCGACGATGGATCCGGCACCGGACGCGATCTTGCTGGGGAAGGTGGCGTCGGCGTACTTGAGCTTGAAGACGACCTTCTTGGCGTTCGGGGTCTCGACGCGGTCGAGCATCGGGAACATGATCGCCGGACCGGCCCGGTCGTTCATCTTCATCATGCGGTCGAAGGAGTATTTGACGTCCTTCGAGGTCAGCGCGTTGCCGTTGCTGAACTTCAGGCCGTCGCGCAGCGTGCACTCGAAGACCTTGGTCCCCGAGCCGGTGAAGCCGCACTCCTTGGCGGCCTCAGGCTCCGGCTCCGTGGCCCCGCTCGGGAAGCTCATCAGGGACTGGAAGACGTTGTTGAACAGGAGCCACGACCCGGGGTCGTAGCCCGATGCCGGGTCGGTGGCCACGACGTCGTCCGACATGCCCATCACCACCGCGTCACCGTCCGCCCCCGCTCCGCCGGATTCCGTTCCGCAGCCGGTCAGCAGGGCGGCGGCCAGCCCTCCCGTGAGGGGGAGGGCCAGCCACTGGTTGCGCAAATTCACGAACGTGCCTTGTCGTTGATGTCAATCGGTAAAGCGAAGCCCGGCGGGGTGTGTGCCGGTGTGCGCGAGGACTAGTCGCTCACACCGCGGCCGAGCTCCCACAGCTGCAGGCTCGAGGCGGAGTTCAGGGCCCACTCGACGCCCGTGATGTCGTCGCGGGCGGCGATGTACTGCTTACCCTGCCAGAGGGGAATGAACGGCACGTCCTCGGCGACGATGTCCTGGATCTTCTGGATGCTCTTGGCGGCGGAGAGGCGGTCCGCCTCACGGCGCGAGTGCGGGATCAGCTCGTCGATGATGGTGGGGTTCGCGTACGGCGAGTTGAGGAAGTTGCCCTTGTCGAGGAACGGCGCGACGAAGCTGTCGGGGTCCGGGAAGTCGGGGAACCAGCCCATTCCGTAGACGTCGTACGCGCCCTTCTGCTCGGCGGGGCGGAAGGTGGTCCAGCCCTCACCCTTGATCGACACGTCGAACAGGCCGCTGTCGTTGAGCTGCTTCTGCAGGACCTGGAATTCCTTCTTGGTGCCCGGTCCGTAGTGGTCCGTCGTGTAGTGCAGGGTGAGCTTCACCGGCGTGCTGATGTCGGCCTTCTGCAGCAGGTCGCGGGCCTTGGCGGTGCTCGGGTTGCCGTACTTGTTGAAGAACGAGTTGGTGTGGCCCACGACCGTGGCCGGCACCAGGGAGTAGAGCGGTTCGGCCGCGTCGCCGTAGACGCCGGCCGCGAGGGCGCCGCGGTCGACGACCTGCGCCATGGCCTGACGGACCGCCTTGGACTTGACGGTGGTGGCGTCCGTGTTGAAGCCGATGTAGCGGATCTCGAGGCCCGGCGTCTCGACCAGGTCGATGTTGTTGCCCGGGTTCGCGTCGAGCTGCTTGATCTGCTCCGGCGACATGGTGCGCGTCATCATGTCGATGTCGCCGTCCTTGAGGGCCTTGCCCATGGCCTCTGTGGAGGCGTAGTCGACCAGCTCGATCTTGTCGCTCTTGGGCTTGAACGCGCCCTTGTAGTTGGAGTTCTTGGAGAACACCGTCTTGACGAGCGTGTCGCCCTTGACCTCTTGCTTGGCGGTGTAGGGGCCCGAACCGTCGATGTCGAAGCCGTCGCGCAGCTTGTTCTTCCCGTAGTGCTCCGAGCTGACGACGCCCGCGACGGGCGTGGCCAGCTTGTACGGGAACGTCGCGTCGGCGCTCTTGAGGTGGAAGACGATGCCCCGGTCGCCCTCGGTCTCGATCGCGTCGACGTTGGCCATCAGGCTGGAGGAGCCGGTGGAGTCCTTGATCTTCATGTCGCGCACGCGCTCGATGGAGAACTTCACATCTTTGACGGTCAGCGGCTTGCCGTCGGCGAACGTCAGGCCCTTGCGGAGCGTGCACTCGTAACGCTCGTTGCCGGTGTCGGTGAAGCCGCACTTCTGGGCGGCGTCGGGCTCCGGCTCTCCGTCGCCGCGCGGCGACGCCATCAGCGTCTGGACCGTCTGGCGCAGGATGTTCCAGGAGCCCGCGTCATAGGCGAACGCCGGGTCGAAGGGGGCAGGGACCTCCGGTGAGGTGGAGAACACGTCCGTGGTGCCGACAGCGATCGCGTCGTCTCCCCCACCGTCACCTGCCCCACCGCACGCCGCGAGCGCGGGAGCGAGCAGACCTGCCAAGGCAGGCAGCACCAAAGTCTTACGGTTCATGCTCGACGTTCTCCAGAGCTGTTGGTCCCGTGCGGACCGACAGCGAGGGGTGGGGTCAGTCGGACCGTGGGGTGTGGCGTTGTTCTCGCGAAGACATTAGTCCGCGCCGCCAGGAGGGCCGGAAGGCACCGGAGTTGCCCCTCAATCACACAGTGAAACCGGGCGCGGACACACCGATAACCCGACACAGGAAGGTTTCGTCAGGTTCCCCTCAATCAGGACACAACACCACTCCGCAACTCGCGCAAATCGGCGCTCCGACACAGCCCTGACCGACTGTCGACCCCCTGTGAAGTGGGAAAGATCACACCTTCGACGGCTCAGCGCTTTCCGGCCATCAGACCTTGCAGGAAAGGCAGGTTGACGTGTTCGAGGGACGGGACGACGGTTCTGCCTGCCGCCGCCGCGATGGGCGCGACGGACGGCACGGCCACCACTCGGCAGCCCGCCGCCTCGGCCGCCGCGACGCCGGTCGCGGTGTCCTCGATGACGGCACATCTGGCCGGTTCTGCCCCAACCCCCGCCGCCGCGAGGAGATAGGGATCGGGGTGCGGCTTGGTCCGGGTCACCTCGTCGCCCGCGATCGTCAGCGTGAAGTGGTGGGATCCGATCGAGTCGAGCACGCGGTCGATGATGCGCCGGTGCGACGCGGAGACCAGCGCCATCGGCACCTCGTGCGCGGCGAGTTCGGCGAGCAGCCGGGCGGCGCCCGGCATCATCGGCAGGGCGCGGCCGATGCGGTCCTCGAAGCCGTCGTTGAGCAGCACGGTCAGCTCGGGCACCGTGATGTCGGCCCCGGTGGACGCGATGAGGAATCCGGCGCTGCGGGTCATCGGCCCGCCGACGACGACGTCACGCCAGGCCTCGTCGAGCGTGTGTCCGAGTGCGGCGAACACCGCGACCTCGGCGTCCCACCAGAACCCCTCGGTGTCCACGAGTGTTCCGTCCATGTCGAGAAGCACCGCCTGAAGGTCGGAGCCTTCGGCCGTTCGGGTATCGAGCGCGGGAACCGTACTGGTCATCCGGGCACACCTCCGTGAGGGACGAGAAGGCCGGTTGCTCCCTTCTGACGGGTGAGCAACCGGCCTGCGCTGGACCGACAAGTGTACGACTTGTCGGCTTAGCGCGCGTTGAAGTATTTCGCCTCGGGATGGTGGATGACGATGGCGTCCGTGGACTGCTCCGGATGGAGCTGGAACTCCTCGGAGAGCTGCACTCCGATCCGCTCCGGCTCCAGGAGCTCGGCGATCTTCGCGCGGTCCTCCAGGTCGGGGCAGGCGCCGTAGCCGAGGGAGAAGCGCGCGCCGCGGTACTTCAGGGCGAACATGTCCTCGACGTCGGCGGGGTCCTCGCCGCCGAAGCCGAGTTCGGCGCGCACGCGCGCGTGCCAGTACTCGGCGAGAGCCTCGGCCAACTGGACGGACAGGCCGTGCAGTTCGAGGTAGTCGCGGTAGGAGTCGGCCTCGAAGAGCTTCGCGGTGGCCTCGCCGATCTTCGAGCCGACGGTGACGACCTGGAGGCCGACCACGTCCCTCTCGCCTGACTCCTCGGGGCGGAAGAAGTCCGCCAGGCACAGGCGCCGGCCGCGGCGCTGGCGCGGGAAGGTGAAGCGGGTGCGCTCGTTGCCCTCGTCGTCCAGGATGATCAGGTCGTCGCCCTTGGAGACACAGGGGAAGTAGCCGTAGACGACGGCCGCCTCCAGCATGTTCTTGGTGTGCAGCTCGTCCAGCCAGCCGCGCAGGTGGGGGCGTCCCTCCGTCTCGACGAGCTCCTCATAGGTGGGCCCGTCGCCCTTCCTGGCCTGCTTGAGGCCCCACTGGCCCTTGAACAGGGCACCCTCGTCCAGCCAGGAGGCGTACTCCTTGAGCTGGATGCCCTTGACGACGCGGGTGCCCCAGAACGGCGGGGTGGGCACGGGGTTGTCGACGGAGGTGTCCGAGCGGGCGGGGCCCTCGTCCTCGCTGACCTCCAGGGCGGGGGTGTCCTTCTTGGCCACGCGGCGCTGCTTCAGCTCGGGCAGCGTGGCGCCGGGGACGCCGCGCTTGACCGCGATGAGGGCGTCCATCAGGCGCAGGCCCTCGAACGCGTCGCGGGCGTAGCGGACCTCGCCCTCGTAGATCTCGTGGAGGTCCTGCTCGACGTAGGCACGGGTGAGTGCGGCGCCGCCGAGGATGACCGGGAAGTCCGCGGCCATCTTGCGCTGGTTGAGCTCCTCCAGGTTCTCCTTCATGATCACGGTCGACTTCACCAGGAGGCCCGACATGCCGATCACGTCCGCGCGGTGCTCGGCCGCGGCGTCCAGGATCGCGGCGACCGGCTGCTTGATGCCGAGGTTGACCACGTTGTAGCCGTTGTTGGACAAGATGATGTCGACGAGGTTCTTGCCGATGTCGTGGACGTCGCCGCGCACGGTGGCCAGGACGATCGTGCCCTTGCCCTCGGAGTCCGACTTCTCCATGTGCGGCTCCAGATGGGCGACCGCGGTCTTCATCACCTCTGCGGACTGCAGCACGAAGGGCAGCTGCATCTGGCCGGAGCCGAAGAGCTCGCCGACGACCTTCATGCCCTCCAAGAGGGTGTCGTTGACGATGTCGAGCGCCGGCCGGGACTCCAGGGCCTCGTCCAGGTCGGCCTCAAGGCCCTTCTTCTCGCCGTCGATGATGCGGCGCTGCAGGCGCTCGTCCAGCGGCAGGGCGAGAAGCTCCTCGGCCTTGCCCTCCTTCATCGACTTCATGTTGACGCCCTCGAAGAGCTCCATGAGCTTCTGCAGGGGGTCGTAGCCCTCTTCTCGGCGGTCGTAGATCAGGTCGTGGGCGGCCTTGACCTGCTCCTCCTCCAGGCGCGCGATGGGCAGGATCTTGGAGGCGTGCACGATCGCCGAGTCCAGGCCGGCCTTGACGCACTCGTCCAGGAAGACGGAGTTCAGGACGACACGGGCGGCCGGGTTGAGGCCGAAGGAGATGTTCGACAGGCCCAGGGTGGTCTGCACGTCCGGGTGGCGGCGCTTGAGCTCGCGGATCGCCTCGATGGTGGCGATGCCGTCTTTGCGGGACTCCTCCTGACCGGTGCAGATGGTGAAGGTCAGGGTGTCGATGAGGATGTCCGACTCGTGGATGCCCCAGTTGCCCGTCAGGTCGTCGATGAGGCGCTCGGCGATGGCGACCTTGTGCTCGGGGGTGCGGGCCTGGCCCTCCTCGTCGATGGTCAGCGCGATCAGCGCGGCGCCGTGCTCCTTGGCGAGGGCGGTGACCTTCGTGAAGCGGGACTCGGGTCCGTCGCCGTCCTCGTAGTTGACGGAGTTGATGACGGCGCGCCCACCCAGCTTCTCCAACCCGGCCTGCAGGACGGGCAGTTCGGTGGAGTCCAGGACGATGGGCAGGGTGGAGGCGGTGGCGAAGCGGCCCGCCAGCTCGGCCATGTCCGTCACGCCGTCGCGGCCCACGTAGTCGACGCACAGGTCGAGCATGTGGGCGCCTTCGCGGATCTGGTCGCGGGCCATCTCCACGCAGTCGTCCCAGCGGCCCTCCAGCATGGCCTCGCGGAACTTCTTCGAGCCGTTGGCGTTCGTACGCTCGCCGATCGCCATGTACGCGGTGTCCTGGCGGAAGGGCACGGTCTGGTAGAGCGAGGCGGCGCCGGGCTCGGGGCGCGGCTCACGGCGGACCGTCTCCGCGCCGCGCACCCGCTCCACGACCTGGCGCAGGTGCTCAGGCGTCGTGCCGCAGCAGCCACCGACCAGGGAGAGGCCGTACTCGCGTACGAAGGTCTCCTGGGCGTCGGCCAGCTCCGCCTCGGTCAGCGGGTAGTGGGCGCCGTTCTTGCCCAGGACCGGCAGGCCCGCGTTGGGCATGCAGGAGATCGGGACGCGCGAGTGGCGGGCCAGATAGCGCAGGTGCTCGCTCATCTCGGCCGGGCCCGTGGCGCAGTTCAGGCCGATCATGTCGATGCCCAGCGGCTCCAGGGCGGTCAGCGCCGCGCCGATCTCCGAGCCGAGGAGCATCGTGCCGGTCGTCTCGACGGTGACCGAGCAGATCAGCGGGAGGTTCGCGCCGGTGGCGTCCAGCGCGCGGCGGGCGCCGAGGATCGCGGACTTGGTCTGAAGGAGGTCCTGGGTGGTCTCCACCAGGAGGGCGTCCGCGCCGCCCGCGATCATGCCCTCGGCGTTGGTCTGGTAGGCGTCACGCAGCACCGTGTACGGGGCGTGCCCCAGCGTCGGCAGCTTCGTGCCCGGGCCCATCGAGCCAAGGACCCAGCGCTGCCGCCCGGTGGACGCGGTGAACTCGTCGGCGACCTCGCGGGCGATACGGGCACCCGCCTCGGAGAGCTCGAAGTTCCGCTCGGGGATGTCGTACTCGCTCAAGGCCGCGAAGTTCGTGCCGAACGTGTTGGTCTCCACGCAGTCCACACCGACCGCGAAGTACTCCTCGTGGACCGAGCGGACGATGTCCGGGCGGGTCACGTTCAGGATCTCGTTACAGCCCTCGAGGTTCTGGAAGTCCTCGAGGCTGGGGTCCTGGGCCTGGAGCATGGTGCCCATCGCACCATCGGCCACCACCACACGGGTGGCGAGTGCTTCGCGGAGGGCGTCGGCCCGGGTTCCGTTCGAGGAACCGGACGAGGGGGTCGGCAACGAGGCCATGAAAGAGCTCCCTGAGGTGCGACGGCTGTCGGCTTTGCGCTTCGGTGGAAGGCGCACCCGGTCAGGGTAGCCGGACGAAGGTCCAGAGCGCTGGAGTGTTCACGGGGCGGACGCGTGGCCGGTCCATCGCCGCCAGGAGGTGTGGCTCGCGGCCCGGCGGGAAATGGCGAGAACTCGCGACAAACCCAGCGTGCCGCTCTGTCGCGGGAGGTCGGCAACGACCGATAGTGTTCAGCATTGTCGAACGTGGAGTCAGAGGGGACGGAGGAAGGGGCTGCGATGGCACGGAACATCCAGTCGCTCGAACGGGCGGCCGCGATGCTGCGGCTCCTCGCGGGCGGGGAGCGGCGGCTCGGCCTCTCGGAGATCGCGTCCGCCCTCGGCCTTGCCAAGGGCACGGCTCACGGCATTCTGCGCACCCTGCAGGCGGAGGGCTTCGTCGAACAGGAGTCCGCGTCGGGCCGCTATCAGCTCGGCGCCGAGCTCCTGCGCCTGGGCAACAGCTATCTGGACGTGCACGAGCTGCGGGCCCGCGCCCTGGTCTGGACCGACGACCTGGCCCGGTCCAGCGGCGAGAGCGTCTACCTCGGCGTCCTGCACCAGCAGGGCGTCCTGATCGTGCACCACGTCTTCAGGCCCGACGACAGCCGCCAGGTCCTGGAAGTGGGCGCGATGCATCCGCTGCACTCCACGGCCCTGGGCAAGGTGCTCGCCGCCAACGACCCCGTGGCGCACAGTGAGGCCGCGGAGGCCGACTGGCAGAGCTTCACCTCGCGCACCGTCGTGGACCCCGACGGCTTCGAGGGCATCCTCGACCTGACCCGCGCACGCGGGTACGCCGCCGACATCGAGGAGACCTGGGAGGGCATCGCCTCCGTGGCCGCCCCCATCCACGACCGGCGCCGCATGCCGGTCGGCGCGGTCGGCATCACCGGTGCGGTGGAGCGCGTCCAGAAGGACGGGGAGCTGCGCCCCGATCTGATCGCGGCGGTACGGGACTGCGCCCGCGCCGTGTCGCGGGACCTGGGTGCCGGGCGCTTCTGAGCGCCCCTAGCGTCCTTACGGGGCACGCCCCCCGCTGCTCGACATGCAGCGGACACCCTTCCGAGCGATCATCGTGTGACGGTGATTCGTCCGGTGGCGACCCCTGCCGCGACCGATAACCCGAAACGATCAATAACGATCGTATTTTCAATTACAGAACTCTTGACGGGCAAGTAACGCCGGGGTGAGACTCGCGTCCATCGGTCGGCATTGTCGAACACCTACCGGCATTACGCGTTAGAGTGTGACAAGGCCAAGGGCCGGCAAGACCTCACCTGAGGTCGCGGACCACCGGAGGGACCCGGGGTTCGCCTTCCCCTGGACGAAGGACAAAGGAGTCGCGGGTGTCCAGCTCCGACATCTTCATCGGCGAGACCATCGGTACCGCCATTCTCGTACTGCTCGGCGGCGGCGTCTGTGCCGCCGTCACGCTCAAGGCCTCCAAGGCCAAGGACGCCGGCTGGCTCGCGATCACCTTCGGGTGGGGCTTCGCGGTGCTCACCGGCGCCTACCTGGCAGGTGGCGTGTCAGGCGCCCACCTCAACCCGGCGGTCACCATCGGCCTGGCCATCGAGGGCGGCACGAAGTGGAGCGACGTTCCGCTCTACCTCGCCTCTCAGCTGCTCGGCGCGATCATCGGCGCCGTCCTGGTCTGGCTCGCCTACCTGGGTCAGTTCAAGGCCCACCTCACCGACCCGGAGGTCCTCGCGGCGCAGCCGATGGAGGAGGGGCTCGTCGATCAGAAGGCGGCGCCCAAGGCCGGCCCGGTGCTCGGCGTCTTCGCCACCGGCCCCGAGATCCGCAACTACGCGCAGAACGTGCTCACCGAGATCATCGCGACGGTCGTACTGGTCCTCGCGATCCTCACCCAGGGCCTGAACGACGGCGGCAACGGCATCGGCACTCTCGGCGCGCTGATCACCGCCCTCGTCGTGGTGAGCATCGGCCTCTCGCTCGGTGGCCCCACGGGCTACGCGATCAACCCGGTCCGTGACCTGGGTCCGCGCATCGTGCACTCCCTCCTCCCGCTGCCGAACAAGGGCAGCTCGGACTGGGCGTACGCATGGGTGCCGATCGCCGGTCCGCTGATCGGTGGCGCCATCGCCGGAGGCATCTACAACCTCGCGTTCAAGTAGGACCGCGAGCGCCGCCGACGACCGCCCCAGGAAGACCGCCGAGAGCAAAGAAGACCAGGAGTACACCGTGAGCACCGACGCACACACCGCAGGCCCCTTCATCGCGGCCATCGACCAGGGCACCACTTCGAGCCGCTGCATCGTCTTCGACAAGGACGGCCGGATCGTCTCGGTCGACCAGAAGGAGCACGAGCAGATCTTCCCGAAGCCGGGCTGGGTCGAGCACGACGCGAGCGAGATCTGGACGAACGTCCAGGAAGTGGTCGCCGGCGCCATCTCCAAGGCCGGCATCACCCACGAGGACATCAAGGCGATCGGCATCACCAACCAGCGTGAGACCACGCTGCTCTGGGACAAGAACACCGGCGAGCCGGTGCACAACGCCATCGTCTGGCAGGACACCCGCACCGACGGCCTGTGCAGGGAGCTCGGCCGCAACGTCGGCAAGGACCGCTTCCGCCGTGAGACGGGCCTGCCCCTCGCCAGCTACTTCGCGGGGCCCAAGGCCCGCTGGCTGCTCGACAACGTCGAAGGGCTTCGCGAGCGCGCCGAGGCGGGCGACATCCTCTTCGGCACCATGGACTCCTGGGTCATCTGGAACCTGACGGGCGGTGTCAACGGCGGCAAGCACGTCACCGACGTCACCAACGCGTCGCGCACCATGCTGATGAACCTGCACACCATGAAGTGGGACGAGAAGATCGCCGAGTCCATCGGCGTGCCGATGCAGATGCTCCCCGAGCTCCGCTCCTCCGCCGAGGTCTACGGCGAGGTCACCGGCGGCAAGCTCGGCGACCTCCTGCCCGGCGTCCCCGTCGCCTCCGCGCTCGGCGACCAGCAGGCGGCCCTCTTCGGCCAGACCTGTTTCGCCAAGGGCGAGGCCAAGTCGACGTACGGCACCGGCACGTTCATGCTGATGAACACCGGTGAGTCGGCCATCAACTCCTACTCGGGCCTGCTGACCACCGTCGGCTACCAGATCGGCGGCCAGAAGCCGGTCTACGCGCTCGAGGGTTCCATCGCGGTCACCGGTTCCCTGGTGCAGTGGATGCGCGACCAGATGGGCCTGATCAACTCCGCCGCCGAGATCGAGACGCTCGCGTCGTCGGTCGAGGACAACGGCGGCGCCTACTTCGTACCGGCCTTCTCCGGCCTGTTCGCCCCGTACTGGCGCTCCGACGCCCGCGGTGTGATCACCGGTCTCACCCGGTACGTCACCAAGGCGCACATCGCGCGCGCCGTCCTGGAGGCCACGGCCTGGCAGACCCGTGAGATCACCGACGCCATGACGAAGGACTCCGGCGTCGAGCTCACGGCCCTCAAGGTCGACGGCGGCATGACCTCCAACAACCTGCTGATGCAGACGCTCTCGAACTTCCTCGACGCACCGGTGGTGCGCCCGATGGTGGCCGAGACGACCTGCCTCGGCGCCGCCTACGCCGCCGGTCTCGCCGTCGGCTTCTGGTCCGGCACCGACGAGCTGCGCGCCAACTGGCGCCGGGCGGCGGAGTGGACCCCCTCCATGGACGCGGACACCCGCGCCCGTGAGTACAAGAGCTGGCTCAAGGCCGTGGAACGTTCCATGGGCTGGCTCGACGAAAGTGGCGAGGAGTAATCAACATGACCACCCTGCAGAGCGTCCCTGCCCTCGGGACGCATCCGGCTGCCGGTTCCAACCCGAGCCGCGCCGAGACCCGGGAGCAGCTTTCCAAGGCGACGTACGACCTCCTGGTGATCGGCGGCGGGATCCTGGGCATCTCCACCGCCTGGCATGCCGCGCAGTCGGGCCTGCGGGTGGCCCTGGTGGACGCCGGTGACTTCGCCGGCGCCACCTCCTCCGCCTCCTCCAAGCTGCTCCACGGCGGTCTGCGCTACCTGCAGACCGGCGCGGTGAAGCTGGTCGCGGAGAACCACTTCGAGCGCCGCGCGGTGTCGCGTCAGGTGGCCCCCCACCTGGCGAACCCGCTCACCTTCTACCTGCCCGTCTACAAGGGCGGCCCGCACGGCGCCGCCAAGCTGGGCGCGGGCGTCTTCGCCTACTCGGCGCTCTCCGCCTTCGGCGACGGCGTCGGCCACCTGCTCAGCCCCTCGAAGGCCGCGCAGGACGTGCCGGAGCTGCGCACGGACAACCTGAAGGCCGTCGCCGTGTACGGCGACGACCAGATGAACGACTCCCGCATGGCCCTGATGACGGTCCGCGCGGCTGTCGAGGCCGGCGCCGTCGTCCTCAACCACGCCGAGGTCACGGGCCTTCGCTTCACCAAGGGCCGGGTCACGGGCGCGGAGCTCAAGGACCGCATGAGCGGCGACGAGTTCGGCGTCAACGCCCGCCTCGTGCTCAACGCGACCGGCCCCTGGGTCGACCACCTGCGCAAGATGGAGAACCCGGACGCGGCACCCTCCATCCGCCTCTCCAAGGGCGCGCACCTGGTCCTCAAGCGCACCGCACCCTGGAAGGCCGCGCTGGCCACGCCGATCGACAAGTACCGCATCACGTTCGCCCTGCCGTGGGAGGACATGCTCCTTCTCGGCACGACGGACGAGGAGTTCGAGGGCGACCCGGCCGACGTGAGCGTCACCGAGTCCGACACCGCGCAGATCCTGGACGAGGCCGCGTTCTCCATCCGCGACCAGCAGCTGTCCCGCGACCTGATCACGTACTCCTTCGCGGGTCTGCGCGTGCTGCCCGGCGGGCCCGGCGACACGTCGAAGGCCAAGCGCGAGACGGTCGTCACCGAGGGCGCGGCCGGCATGCTCTCCGTCGCGGGCGGCAAGTGGACGACCTTCCGCCACATCGGCCGTACGGTGATGAAGAAGCTGGAGTCGCTGCCGGGTCACCCCCTCGGCGACGACTACGAGCCGATCTCGCAGTTGCAGAAGCGTCTGCCGCTGCCCGGCATCGCCAACCCGCGCGCGGTCGCGCACCGCCTGCTCGTCGACGGTCCGGCGCCGGGCCCGCGCATGTCCGCCGACACCGCCAAGCACCTGGCGACGCACTACGGCTCGCTCTCCTTCGACATCGCCCGTATCGCGAACGAGAACCCGGAGCTCGCCGAGCGCGTCTCGCCGGACGCCCCGGAGATCTGGGCGCAGGTCGTCTACGCCCGTGACCACGAGTGGGCCGAGACGGCGGACGACGTCCTGCGTCGCCGTACGACGCTGACGATCCGCGGCCTCGCCACGGACGAGGTCCGCGGCAAGGTCCAGGACGTGCTCGACGGCAAGTAAGCACTGGCTGGTAGAAACTGGCTGGTCGAAGGGGCGGCTCCCTCTCTTTTGGGGGCCGCCCCTTCGGCGTACCCGGCCGGGCCGCCACACCGCGTACATACGCGTGCAATACGGCACGGGGAGAGTAGGAGGATGCCTCCGGTTCCTCTCTCAGTACTCGATCTGGTCCCCGTCACCTCCGGTTCGAACGCTCCGACGGCGCTGCGCGACACCGTCGAACTGGCCCGCGCGGCCGAGGAGTTCGGCTTCCGCCGCTACTGGCTGGCCGAGCACCACCTCAATCCCGGTGTCGCGGGTTCGGCGCCCGCCCTGGTGATCCAGGCGGTGGCGCAGGCGACGCGGGAGATCCGGGTGGGCTCCGGCGCGGTGCTGCTCGGGCATCAGACTCCGCTGTCCGTCGTGGAGCAGTTCGGGATTCTGGACGCGCTGTATCCGGGGCGGATCGATCTGGGGCTCGGCAGGTCCGGGCGCCCGCGCGCCACGGGGTCCGACGCCCCCGGAGGCTCCGGGGTTCCCGCGGGCCTGGCCCGGCTGCTGCGGTCGCCGCGCTTCCGGCTGCAGTTCGAACTGCTCCAGCAGCCGGGCGCGCGGACTCCGGCGTACGACGAGCAGGTCGGCGACATCCTCGCGCTCTTCGGCGGTACGTACCGTGGCGATGACGGCACCGAGGCGCACGCGATACCCGGTGAAGGCGCCGATGTCGACGTGTGGGTCCTGGGCAGCGGCGCGGGCGAGAGTGCCGAGGTGGCGGGGGCGCGGGGGCTGCCGTTCGGGGCGAACTACCACGTCAGTCCGGCCACGGTGATCGAGGCGGTGGACGCCTACCGCGCCGCGTTCCGGCCATCGGCGGCGCTCTCCGCTCCCTATGTCCTGGTGTCCGCCGACGCCGTGGTCGGGCCCGACGACGCTTCGGCGCGGCGGCTCGCGTCCGGGTACGCGCCGTGGGTGCGGTCCATCCGCAGGGCGGAGGGTGCGATCGAGTTCCCCACGCCGGAGGAGGCGGACCGCATCGAATGGACGCGGGAGGACCGGGAGTTGGTCGCCGACCGCGTCGACACGCAGTTCGTGGGCGGTCCCGAGACGGTGACGGACGGCCTGGCGGAACTCCGGCAGGCCACGGGTGCGGACGAGTTGCTCATCACCACCATCACGCACGACCACGCGGACCGGGTGCGGTCGTACGAGTTGCTTGCGCAGGCCTGGCAGAAGCAGGGCTGATCCCACCGCGGCACGGTTCGCCGCGGCACGGTTCGCCGCGGCACGGTTCGCCGCGGCTCGATTCACGAAAGAGGGCACCATGAAGTTCCAGGTCCTGTCGATCATCGGGCATGCCCCCCACCCGCTGACCGGCCACCTGCCCACGTCCGCCGACCGGTTGGCGGACGTGATCGAGGTCGGTGTGGCCGCCGAGCGGCTCGGCTACGACGCGTACGCCGTGGGAGAGCGGCACGCGGGCGCATTCCTGTCGTCGAGCCCCACCGTCGTGCTCGGCGCACTCGCCGCCCGGACCACCCGGATCAAACTGCTCACCGGTGTCACCGTCGTGGCGATCCTCGACCCGGTCCGGGTCGCCGAGGACTACGCGACACTCGATCAGATCTCGCGCGGCCGCGTCGAGTTGGTGATCGGGAAGGGCGCGGAGGCCGGGCACTTCGATCTCTTCGGGCTCGACGAGGAGCGGCAGTGGGATCTGCAGAAGGAGAAGTACGAACTGCTCCGCCGCCTGTGGAGCGAGGAGAACGTCGACTGGGAGGGCGAGTTCAGGCCCGCCCTGAAGGACGTGACCACGGTGCCGCGCCCGTACGCGGGCCTGCCGCGCGTCTGGCACGGCTCGGCGACGTCCCTCAACTCCCCCGATCTGGCCGCCAAGCACGGGGATCCGCTCTTCACCGCCAACGCCATCCAGCCGCGCGCCGCGTACGCGAAGCTGATCGCGCACTATCGCGCGCGGTTCGAGGAGTACGGGCACGATCCGGCGCGCGCCCGGGTGGCGGCGGGCTCCGGCGGGCTGCTCATCGCGGACTCCGCGGAGCTGGCGGCCTCGCGCTACCGCGAGCTGTACGAGGCGAAGGTGCGTCAGACCTTCAAGCCGCATCTGGAGGGAAAGGCGGGCTACAACACCCCCTTCCGCACCATCGAGGACGCGATCGCCGACGGGCCGCAGCTCATCGGCTCGCCGCAGCAGATCATCGACAAGATCCTCGGCTACCACGAGGTGTACGGGCACGACCTGCAGTCCATCACCGTGGACGGGTTCGGTCTGGAGCGTGGCGAGCAGATCGAGACGCTCCAGCGGTTCGCCGAGGAGATCGCGCCGGTGGTCCGCAGGGCCGCGCCGTCCACGCTGTGGGACACCCAGTGAGCGCGGCTGACGTCGGCTGACCTGGGAGTTACGATCCCCCGTACCCACCTTGTCCCCTTCTGGAGCGAGCCATGACCCTCCTGACGACCTGGCCGGAGTCCGGCACCGAGACCGTCATACGCCGCACGGCGGACCCGGCCGAGATCGCCGCCGCGCTCGCCCCGGTCGGCGTGCGCTACGAGCAGTGGCCGGTGCGCGAGGACGTACCCGCCGACGCGGACAGCGACACCGTCCTCGCCGCGTACCGCGCGGAGATCGACAAGCTCAACGCCGAGGAGGGCTTCCAGACGGTCGACGTGGTCGCGCTGCACCCCAGCGACGACCCCGAGTGGCCCGAGAAGGCGAAGGCGGCCCGGCAGAAGTTCCTCGCCGAGCACACGCACGACGACGATGACGAGGTGCGGTTCTTCGTCGCGGGCGCCGGGATCTTCTATCTGCACGTGGCAGGCGAAGTGCACGCGGTCTACTGCGAGAAGGGCGATCTGCTCGGGGTGCCGCGCGGCACGACCCACTGGTTCGACATGGGCACGTCGCCCGCGTTCACGGCGATCCGCTTCTTCCACGAGGAGGACGGCTGGATCGGCACGTTCACGGGAAGCCCGATCGCGGACCGCTTCCCGGACTTCGACGCGATTCACGCGGGATACGCCGCGTGACCTCGGGTTCGGGGTTCGACGTCGACGCTGTCGTGCTGGACATCGAGGGCACCACGAGCGCCACGGGGTTCGTGGTGGATGTGCTGTATCCCTACGCGCGCGAGCGCTTCGGGACGCTGCTCGACTCGCGGGGCGAGGAGCCGGAGGTGGCGCGGGCCCTCGCCCAGGTGCGGGAACTGGCCGGTGAGCCGGACGCGGACGCCGGGCGGGTGGAGAAGGTCCTGGGCGAATGGGCCGACGCCGACCGCAAGGCGACGCCCCTGAAGACGCTCCAGGGCATCCTCTGGGCGGAGGGCTTCGCGCGGGGCGAGTTGGTCTCGCACTTCTACCCCGAGGTGATCGACGTGCTGCGCGGCTGGGCGGCGGACGGGGTACGCCTTTACGTGTACTCGTCCGGGTCCGTCGGGGCGCAGCGGGCGTGGTTCACGTACTCGCCCGAGGGCTCCCTGATGGACCTCGTGAGCGGTTTCTACGACACCGAGAACGCGGGCCCGAAGCAGGAGCCGGGTTCTTACCGCGCGATTTCGGCCGCGGTCGGGGTGCACCCCGGCCGCACGCTGTTCCTCTCCGACCGGCTCGGGGAGCTTGACGCGGCGCGGGACGCCGGGTGGCGGACCGTGGGAGTACGTCGGGCCGGGGAGCCGTACTTCGCCGCCGGGGTCGGCGGGCATGCGGAGGTTTCGGCCTTCGACGAGATCAGCCTTGCGAGGAGCGTTCGATGAGTTCGACGAGTGGGACCACCGCTGTTCTCGACCTGGAGGAGGCGGGGGCCGTCCTCGCCGCCGAGGCCGCGCGGTTCGCGTCGTTCGGGTGGATGCGGGGTACGTCCGGGAACCTGTCCGTGGTCCTCTCGCGTACGCCGCTTCAGCTCGCGGTGACGGCGAGCGGGCGGGACAAGGGTGAACTCACCTCCAAGGACGTGGTGTTGACGGACGAGTCCGGTGCGGCGCTGGGCGCGGGGCGGCCTTCGGCGGAGGCCGCGCTGCACGCCCGGGTCGCCGCGCTCACCGGGGCCGGGGCCGTGGTGCACGTCCACACCGTGGCGTCGGTGGCCATGGGGCACCGGAAGCCGGGGGGTGTGGCGTTCCGGGACCTGGAGATGCTGAAGGGGCTCGGGCACGGGACGCATGAGGTCGCCGTGACGCTGCCGGTGATCGAGAACAGCCAGGACATGGGTGTGCTGGGGGATCGTCTTGAGGCCGCGCTGGAGCCGGGGATGCCGGCGGTGGTTGTCGCCGGGCACGGGCTGTACGTGTGGGGGGCGGATCCTCGGGAGGCGCGGCACCGCACGGAGGTCGTGGAGTGGTTGCTGGAGCTTGAGCTGACGCGGGGCTGATCTTCCCCGACCCCGCCGCTTCCCGGCTGTACCGATAACCGATCAGCGGCTCCGCCGCGGGCGTGCCCGCACCCCGGACCTACCTGGGGCTCCGTCCCGGACCCCGCTCCTTGGACGCCGGTGGGGCTGAATCTCTCAGCCCCACCGTCGGCAACTCCCCCGCGCCCACCTCCAGCACACCCCGCTCCGTCACAAGCCCCGTCACCAAGGAACCCGGCGTCACGTCGAAGGCGGGGTTGTGGCCCCGCGACCCCGCCGGAGCGGTCCGCACCCCGCCCCACTCCAGGACCTCGTCCTCGCCCCGCAGTTCGATGTGGATGTCGGAGCCCGTCGCCGTGGCGAGATCCACCGTCGTCGTCGGCGCGGCCACCACGAACGGGATCCCCGCGTACGCGCACGCGAGGGCGATCCCCACCGTGCCCACCTTGTTGGCCGTGTCCCCGTTCGCAGCGATCCGGTCGGCGCCGACGATCGCCGCGTCCACCTCACCCCGCAGGATCGTGCCCGCGGCCGCCCCGTCCGCCTGGACGAAGTGCGGTATCCCCTCCTGCACCAGCTCCCACGCGGTGAGCCGCGCACCCTGGAGCAGGGGGCGGGTCTCATCGGCGTACACGGTCTCCAGGCTTCCACGGCCGTGCAGTTCGCGTATGACGCCCAGCGCCGTGCCCCACCCCGCCGTGGCGAGCGCACCCGTGTTGCAGTGGGTGAGGATCCGCAGCGGCCGGTCCACGGACACGCGCTTGAGGAGCCAGTCCGCCCCGAACGCGCCCATCGCGTGGTTCGCTTCCAGGTCCTCGCGCACGATCGCGTCGGCTTCCGCGAGCACCGCGGCCAGACCCGCGCCGATGAGCGGAGCGACCCGGTCCACGCACACCATGAGGTTCACCGCGGTGGGCCGCGCCGCACGCACCCGCGCGACCTCCGCGTCCAGGCGTGCCCGGTCCCAACCCTCGCGCGCGCCCTGCGCCATGGCGAGCGCGACGCCGTATCCGCCGGCCGCACCGATCGCGGGGGCGCCACGGACCACCAGGCGCACGATGGCGTCGATCAGCTGGTCGACGGTCGTGACGTCGAGACGCTCCAAGGCGTGCGGGAGCGCGGTCTGGTCGATGAGGGAGAGGGACGGCGCGCCACCCTCCACGGCTGCCGTCCACGTGACGGCGCGCAGGTCCTGGCTGCTCATGTGCTTGCTCAACTCCGGGAGAACAGGGGCGTTTGTGGCCATGCGGGGAGGGGGTGCCGTCACCGTACCTGACCTGCTCGAACCATATTTCGAGACGTTCGTGCGGCTGTCCGAAATCTGGTGCTACCCTCACCGCCACCCAGGACGGATCGACCCACGGTGCGAGGAGGACGGCCATGAAATCCCAGCGGACCGCCGGCTCCATGCGCTGCCCCGCCGTGACCGACGGCCGCCGAATGTGCCGCTGTCGCCGCTGTTGTCGCTGACCGGCTCCGGCTCTCCGGCCCCGCACGTCCGACCTCCCTGCCATCGCCTGGGCCACCAGGCTCCTTCGAGAAGGCGCTCCCGTATGTCCATGCCCCTGCGCAAGTCGCTTCGCGTATCCCGTCGTACGTCCCTTAGGCTCTCCTCGATCGTCGTCGGCGCCGCCCTTCTCGCCACCGGCTGCAACGCCGCGGCGAAGAGGGGCGGTACGGACGGCGGCGGAGCCGACGGAGCCAAGGCGTTCACGCTCGTCACGCCCGACCCGGTGGCCCAGAACGAGTTCCTCAAGCTGGCCGTCAGCGGGGTGAAGTCGGCGGCGAAGGCGCAGGACGCCGGGGCCCCGAAGGTCTTCCAGAGCAGCGACCCGGCCTCGCGGCAGCAGAACGTGCAGTCGGCCGTGGACTCCGCGCCCGACGTCATCGCACTCGTCGGGTTCGAGTTCGCCGACATCGCGGCACAGCAGGCCGAGGCACATCCCGACCAGCAGTTCCTGCTCGTCGACGCGTGCACGAAGAAGACGTACGAGAACGTCACCTGTGCGGTCTTCCGCGAGCACGAGGCGGTGTACCTCGCGGGCGCCGAGGCCGGGCTGCTCACCAGGAGCAAGAAGGTGGGAGCCGTCGTCGTCCTCGACTCCGTGCAGTTCCGGCGCTACAGCGAGCCGTTCGCGGCCGGTGCGAAGAAGGTCGAGGCGGCGGCCAGGTCCCGCACGCTCTTCGTGGGCGGGCAGTCCCCGTTCAGTGACGCGGCGCGTGCCAAGGACCAGGCCTCGACGCTCGGTTCGGGCGGGGCCGACCAGGTGATGGCGGCCGCCGCGGGCGGCAACACCGGTGTGTTCCAAGCCGCGAAGTCCAAGGGCTTCGAGGCGTACGGCGTCGACGCGAACCAGTGCCTCACAAGTCCGGGGGCCGTCGTCGACAACGTACTGAAGAAGACCGATGTCGCCGTCGAGAAGGGCATCGCGCAGATCCTGAAGGGCAAGGGCGGCACCACGGTGTCGTACGGCCTCAAGGAGGGCGGTATGTCGCTGACCGGTCTTGAGCCCGGGCTCGCGGACTCCAAGTGCCTGATCGCCGACCACAAGGACGTGCTGAAGCGCGTCGAGTCGCTGCGGGACGACATCGTCGCGGGGAAGCTGAAGGTCAATGACCCCGCGGCCTGAGTCCACCACCGCCGCCCCCGCGGTGGAGCTGCGGGGCATCACCAAGGAGTACCCCGGCACCCTCGCCAACGACCGGGTGGATCTGACCGTCGCGCGCGGTGAGATCCACGCCCTGATGGGCGAGAACGGCGCGGGCAAGTCGACGCTGATGTCCGTGCTCTACGGCCTTCAGCGGCCGGACGCCGGGCAGATCCTGCTCGACGGGCGCGAGCGCACGTTCGCGAGTCCGAGCGAGGCGATCGCGGCGGGCCTCGGCATGGTGCACCAGAGCTTCAAGCTGTTCCCGTCCTTCACGGTCGCCGAGAACGTCGTGTACGCCGCCGAGCCGCGCCGATTCGGTCTGACGGACCGGCGGGAGGCCGTGCGGCGGGTGGGCGCGCTCGCGGAGGAGCACGGGCTCGCCGTGGACCCGGCGGCGAAGGTCGGGGACCTGCCGGTGGGCGTGCGCCAGCGCGTGGAGATCCTCAAACTCCTCTACCGCGGCGCCCGTACGCTGATCCTCGACGAGCCGACCGCCGTCCTGACCCCGGCGGAGGCCGACGCCCTGTTCGGCGTCCTTCGCTCCCTGGCCGACGACGGGCGCACGGTTCTGCTCGTCACGCACAAACTGCGTGAGGTGATCGAGGGCAGCGACGCGGTGACCGTCCTGCGGGACGGCCGGGTCGCGGCGCGGATGCGGACCGCCGACACCGGCGCGGACGGGATCGCCGCTGCGATGACGGGACGCGCGGTGGAGCTCGACCGCGTGCGTCCGACGGGTGCGCCGGGCGGCGAGGTCCTGTCGGTCGAGTCCGTCTCGACGGACGCGGTGCGCGAGGCGACGCTCTCCGTGCGGGCGGGCGAGATCGTGGGCATCGCGGGAGTGGCGGGCAACGGTCAGAGTGAACTCGTCGAGGCCATCGCCGGGTTGCGCCCGGTGTCCGGCGGCCGGGTCACGCTCTCCGGTCAGGACATCACGGACTCCTCGGCCGCGGGGCGCCGGGCGGCGGGTCTCTCGTACGTCCCCGAGGACCGCGTGGCGGTCGGCACGGCGCCGGGGGCGACGATCGCCGAGAACCTGGCGATGGGCCACCACCGGGGGCACGGCCTGCTGCGCCCCGCCTGGTTCCGTGAGCACGCGCGCGTCCTGATCGACCGCTTCGGCATCAAGGCGGCCTCGTCCCGCCACACGGCGGGCTCGCTGTCGGGCGGCAATCTGCAGAAGCTGGTGATCGGCCGTGAACTCGCCCATGAATCACCCCTGTTGATCGTCGAACAGCCCACCCGAGGCGTCGACATCGGCGCCATCGAGACGATCCACGACCAGCTGATCGCCCACCGCGACGCGGGCCACGCCATCCTCATGGTCTCGGCCGAACTGAGCGAGATCCGGGGCCTGTCCGACCGTGTCCTGGTGATGTACGAGGGCCGGGTGGCCGCCGAGTACGCGCGTGCGGACGCCGACGAGCGCACCCTTGGGCTCGCGATGGCGGGCGGCGCCGACCCGGGCCGCATCGCCGAAGGAACCGCAGGGACCGCAGAGGCCACAGAGACCGCGGCGACCGGCTCGCACACCGCGCCCGTCGCTGTCGCCGCCGACGCACCGGACGCTCCCCCCGCCTCGCCCGTGCCTGGCGGCGGACCCGGGTCCGGCCCGG
Source organism: Streptomyces sp. NPDC058257 (assembly GCF_042881845.1). Taxonomy (NCBI): domain Bacteria; kingdom Bacillati; phylum Actinomycetota; class Actinomycetes; order Kitasatosporales; family Streptomycetaceae; genus Streptomyces; species Streptomyces sp. NPDC058257. The sequence goes on along the minus strand of NZ_JBHVXJ010000016.1, from coordinate 53,237 downwards.
CCATTCCGCCTCCCCGCGACAGCGGTCGGCCCGTCCCGTCGAAGGAGGCTCCCTGACATGGGCGCCACGATCCGCTCCCTCGGCGGCCGGAGCCTGCGCTCCCCCGCTCTGCACTCCGTCGTCGCCGCCGTCCTCGTCGGCGCCCTCTTCCTGATCGGGACCGGCGCCGATCCCGTCGGGGCGTACGGCTCCGTCGTCAGTGGCGCGCTCGGGCCCGACGGCATCGGGTCCACTCTCACCACCGGGACCAGCATCATCGGCCTGGCCGTCGCGCTGGCGATCCCCATGCGGGCGGGGCTGCTCAACCTGGGCGGGGACGGGCAGTTGGTGCTCGGCGGGATCGCCGCCGCTGCCACCGGGCTCTACTCGCCGTTGCCCGCGCCGCTGACCGTCGTCGCCTCGCTGCTCGCGGGGATGGCGGCAGGCGCCGCCTACGCCGCACTCGCAGCGGTGTGCCAGAACCGGTTCGGGGTGCCGCTGCTCGTCAGCAGTCTGCTGCTCGGGTATCCGGCGATGTCCTTCGCCTCCTACCTCGCGCGTTTTCCGCTCAAGGAGGAGGGGTCGAGCCTTCCGCAGACCCGGCGGCTGCCGGACGGGGTCGAGCTGCCCGCGTTCGGGTCGTCGACCGTCACCGTCGGACTGCTCCTCGTGGCGGTCGCGGCCGCGGTCTTCATGTTCGCCGACGCCCGTACCGCCACCGGCTACGAGATCCGCATGACGGGTCTCAATCCACGCTTCGCCGCGTACGCGGGGGTCGACAGGCCACGGCTCACGCTCAGGCTCATGGCGCTCTCCGGCGCCGTCGCGGGCCTGGTGGGTGCCGTCGGCGTGCTCAGCTTCCCCTACCGCTTCATCGACGGTTCGCTGACCGCGGCCGGGCACACCTGGACCGGCCTCACGGCCGCGCTGCTGGCCGCCGCCGCGCCCATCGGGACCGCCGTCGCCGCCCTGTTCTTCGCGGCGCTCGAAGTGGGCGGGCTCGCCATGGAGCGGACCACCGAGGTGCCGCGCGAGCTGGCCCAGGTCCTGCAAGCCGTCGTCATCGTCTTTCTGGCGGCCCGGCTGAACCTGACGTGGCGACGGGCGAGGAAGAAGCCCGACGGCGCGCAGGAGCCCACCGACACGAAGGAAGTGAGCGTGCGATGAGCATCGACTCCGCGCTGTTCCATTCGGCGCTCCTCGCCCTCACCCCGATCCTCCTCGCCGCACTCGGCGGCGCGATCTGCGAGCGCGCGGGCGTCTTCAACATCGGCCTCGAAGGCATGATGCTGATCGGCTGCTTCAGCGGCGTCGCGGGCAGCTGGTTCACCGGGAGCGCCTGGCTCGGTGTCGTGTTCGCCGCCCTCGCGTCGGCCGCGTACTCGATGGTCCTGGCCGTCGGGACGATCTCGCTGCGCGGGGACGCCGTCGTCCTCGGCGTCGCGCTCAACCTCCTCGCGGTCGGCCTGACCGGCTTCCTGCTGCGCACGGTCTTCGGCGTGCAGGGCACCTTCTCCGATCCGGGTCTTGCCGGGCTCGACGGCATCGACGTCCCGTTCGTCGGGGCGGCCCTGTCCGGGCACTCCGCACTCGTGTACCTCTCGTGGGCCGCCGTCGCCGTGGCGGCGGTCTTCCTCGCCCGCCACCCCTGGGGCCTTCGCCTGCGCGGCGTCGGCGAGGCGCCCGACGCGGCGGCGACGCTGGGTGTGAACCCGGCGAAGTACCAGTACGCCGCCGTTCTGACGTCCGGTGTCCTGTGCGGTCTCGCGGGCGCCCAACTGGCTCTCGGCAACGTCACGTTGTTCTCCGAGGACATGACGGCCGGGCGTGGTTGGATCGCCGTGGTGGCCGTGATGCTGGGCCGCGCCCTGCCGCTCGGCGTCCTGCTCGCCGGGCTGCTCTTCGGCATCGCGGAGGCCGTCGGCTTCCGTCTCCAGGGGCTCGGCATGCCGCAACAGGCGACCGACGCGGCCCCGTACGTGGTGACCCTGGCCGCCCTCTTCCTGTCCACGGCGCGCAGGCGCCGCCGCAAGACGCCCCTGGTAGGAGCACCTTCATGACGACCGACGCCCACATGCTCACCGACGCGCTGCCCATCACCCGCGTCCCCCGCGCCGGCCTGCCCACCCGCGCGGTCGTCGTCGGCGACCCGGCGCGCGCCGGCGCCGTCGCCGATCTCCTGGACGACGCGAAGGAGGTGTCGTACCACCGCGAGTACCGCACCTTCACCGGCAGCTGGCAGGGCACCCCGGTCGTCGTCGCCTCGCACGGCGTCGGCGCCCCCGGCGCGATCCTGCTCTTCCAGGAGCTCGCGGAGGCCGGCGTCACCACCATCCTGCGGCTCGGCACCGCGGGCGCGATCCGCCCCGGCATCCGCGACGGCGATCTGGTCATCGCGGACGCGGCGGTACGCGACGACGGCGTGACGCAGCAGCTGATCCCCGCCGAGTACCCGGCCTTCGCGGCTCCCGAGGCGGTCATCGCGCTCCAGCGTGCCGCCCGCGCCGCCGACGCGCCCTACCACCGCGGCGTGGTGTGGACGCGGGCCGCTTTCCAGCCGGGCTTCCTGCCGCTGCCCGGCGAGGCCTACGCGGCCGCCGGGATCACGGCCATCGAGATGGAGCTCTCGGCGCTGTACGTCTTCGCGTCCACGCACGGCCTCACGGCGGGCGGCGCGCTCGTCGTCGACGGCGCCAACGCCGACGAACTCGTCGACGAGGAAGCCACCGGTGGCTACAACCCGCACCGGGACGTGGTGGCCGAGGGAGTCGACCGCGGCGCCCGGATAGCCTTGGACGCCCTGCGCCTGCTGGCCTCCACGGAGCACTGAGCGGAGCGCTGAGCCGTACGCGAACCGACGCCTCGAACCACCTCACGGAGAACAGAAGCGATGCACCCCACTGACCTGCCGGCCCAGGACCGGGGCGGTTCCATAGATCTCCTGGTCCACGGCGGCGACGTCCTCACCGTCGACGCGTCGGGCACTGTCGTGGAGCACGGCGCCGTCGCCGTGCGCGACGGGCGGATCGTCGAGGTCGGCCCGGCCGAGCGGCTGCGCGCCGCCTATGAGGCGGCCGACGAGCTGGACGCCCGCGGCTGTCTCGTCCTGCCCGGCCTCATCAACACGCACACCCACCTGGCGATGACCCTCTTCCGCGGCATCGCGGACGACGTCACGCTCCAGGGCTTCCTGGCCCGCGTGATCCCGGCCGAGGCGGAGCGGCTCTCCCCGCAGACGGTGACGGCGGGCATCCGGGGCGCGATCGCCGAGTCCGTACGCGGCGGGGTCACCACCGCGCTCGACATGTACTGGTTCCACGAGGCGGCCGAGGCCGTGGCCCGCGACGCGGGGTGGCGCCTCCTGACGGGCCCCACGTTCATGGACGTACCGGGCCCGCCGGACGGCCGCGCCTACGCCGACCGGCTCGGCTGGGCCGCGGCCGACCTGGCCGCCCGCACCCCGGCGCCGGGCACGCGCCCGGTCCTCTTCGCGCACTCGGCGTACACGCTGGACCCCGAGCAGCTGACGGCGATCAGCGCGCTGGCCCGCGAGCACGGCGCCCTGCTGCACCTGCACGCCGCCGAGAACGCGGGCGAGGTGGAGATGGTCACCGAGCAGCACGGGATGCGGCCCGTGGAGCTGCTCGACTCGCTCGGCGTACTCGGCCCGGACACGCTGCTCGCACACGCGGTCGACCTCACGGACGCCGAGATCGAGACCATCGCCCGCACCGGCACGGCGATCGCGCACTGCCCGGTGTCGAACCTGAAACTGGGCTGCGGCATCGCGCGCGTCCCCGACCTGCTCGACGCCGGCGTCACGGTGGGCCTGGGCACGGACGGCGCGGTGAGTTCCAACACGCTCGACCTGCTCGGCGCGGTGAAGCTCGCGGCGCTCGTGCACAAGGCGGGCGGTGATCCGACGGCGGTCGGCGCCGAGCAGGCCGTACGGATGGCGACCATCGAATCCGCGCGGGCCCTGGGCCTCGGCGACCAGCTGGGTTCCCTGGAGGCGGGCAAGCGCGCGGACCTGATCGTCCTCGACCTCTCCCGGCCGCATCTCACACCGCGGCACGACCCGTGGTCGATGCTGGCGTACGCGGCGGCGTCCTTTGACGTCAGGGACACCGTCGTCGACGGTCGTGTCCTGATGCGGGACCGTACGCTGGAGACAGTGGACGAGCAGCGCGCGCTGCGAGCCCTGCGGGACGCGGCGGCCTCCGCGGCGCCGAGCACGTCCGAAACGCGACCAAGCACCTCAAGCACCTCCGAAGTGGCAAGCACCGTATGACCATCGAACCCGCCCGCATGACCGTCGAGCCCACGCGCGGCTTCACCGGCCGCGCCCGGGCCGCCGACCGCGACCCGCGGCTGCCTCCCGGGCAGTACGACGCGGCGGACGGCTGGCCCGTCCTGTCCGCCGAGGTGACGCCCGAGCTCACGTCCGCGGACTGGACGTTCCGCGTGGACGGTCTCGTCACCTCCCCGCGGACCTGGACGTGGGACGAGGCGCACGCGCTGCCCGCGTCCGAGTACCGCGGCGACATCCACTGCGTGACCAGCTGGTCCAAGTTCGGGGTGCGCTTCGGCGGGGTGAGCCTGGACGCGTTCCTGGCCGCCGCGGGGCCGCGTCCCGAGGCCACCCACGTCGTCGCGTACTCGTACACGGGCTACACCACGAGCCTCCCGCTCTCCGATGTGACGGGCGGGAAGGCGTGGATCGTCTGGGAGTACGGGGACGGCCCGCTGCCTCCCGAGCACGGTGGCCCGGCGCGCCTGATCGTCCCCCACCTCTACTTCTGGAAGAGCGCGAAGTGGGTCGCGGGCCTGCGGCTCCTGGACCACGACGAGCCCGGATTCTGGGAGCAGAACGGCTACCACCCCCGGGGAAATCCCTGGCGGGAGGAGCGTTACTCCGGTGACTGAGACTGTGGCTGGGACTGTGGCTGGGACTGGGACTGTGGCTGGGACTTTCGTGCCCCCGACGCGGTTCGCCGTGCCCGGGCGGATCGCGGTGAGCAATCGCGCGGCGGCGGAGTGGCAGCGGGCCGTGGTGGTGGACGTCCGGCGCGAGAACGCGGCCGGCACGGTGTCGAGCTTCCGCCTGAAGGTGCCCGACTGGCAGGGACATCTGCCGGGCCAGCACCTGATGCTGCGGCTCACGGCGCCGGACGGATACGTGGCTCAGCGCCATTACTCGATCGCTTCAGCTCCTGACGAGGGCGGCGAGATCGAGCTGACCCTGGACCACGTGCCGGACGGCGAGGTCTCCGGCCATCTGCACACGGTCGCCCGCGTCGGCGACGTGGTGGAGGTGCGGGGTCCGCTGTCCGGGTTCTTCGCCTGGCCCGGGGACCGCCCCGCGCTGCTCCTCGGGGCGGGCTCCGGTGTGGTGCCGCTGATGTCGATGCTGCGGCACTGGCGGGGGGCCGGGCGTCCGGTGCCGCTGCGGCTCGTCGTCTCGGCGCGCACGCCGGAGGATCTGATCTACCCGGACGAGTACGGCGACGAGACCACGGTCGTGTTCACGCGCAGGGAGGGCAGGCTGAGCGCCGAGCACTTGGCGCCGCTGCTCGGCGCGGCTCAGCCCGAGGGGGGCTGGGAGGCGTACGTCTGCGGGTCGAACGGGTTCGCCGAGCACGCGTCGCGCCTGCTGGTCGCCGGGGGCCAGCCGGTCGATCGGATCCGCATCGAGCGGTTCGGGTAGGGGATGTCCTCGGACGAACTCGGCGGAGCCGGTGATGACGGCGACCGAGGCACCAGGCCCCGCGCCGGCGGCCCGCTGCGGAGCCGCAGGTGTCACAGCCGGGAAGCGGCGGGGTCGGGGAAATGAAGCCCGCTGGAGGCGCCCCGGCCCACCCCGCCTACGGCGAAACCTCCTCCAACCGCCGCCCCGCCGTCTCCTCCGCCCCGAAGGCGGCCACGACACAACCGGCCACGGCGACCGCCCCCAGCATCACGAACACCATGGACACACTCCCGCCCGCGTACACGGCCCCCACCACGATCGGGCCGAGAATGACGCCGAGCCGGTTCATCGCCCCGCCCACGCTGCTCCCCAAGGCCCGCATCCGCGTCGGAAAGAGCTCCGGCGTGTACAGGTACAGGCAGATGTTGGAGCCGAAGAAGAAGACCGCCGCCAGCGAGGTCCACACCAGGACCTGAACCGGCGTACCCGCACCCACCGCCGCGAGCCCCACCAGCATCACCGCCGCCCCTCCCAGACACCCGGCGATGACCTTCCGCCGCCCCACCCGGTCGACCGTGAGCGCGGCGACGAGGCAGCCGAGCAGGCCCGCGCAGGACGTGACAGTGGAGTAGAGGAGCGCGTCCGAGAGGGAGAGGCTGTAGCGGTTCTGGTAGATCGTCGGTAGCCACGACGTGATGCCGTAGTTGACGAAGTAGCCGGTGAACCAGAGCACGCCGATCACCAGCGTCCGGCGCCGGTAGCGGCCGGTGAAGAGGCCGCGCAGTCCGGACGCGGCTTCCCCGGGAGCCGCGACGGGCAGCGCCTTGGGAACGGGCGGCAAGGGTTTCCCCGTGATCCGTTCGACCTCGGCCTCGATCCCGCTCATCACCTCGGCCGCCTCATCGGACCTGCCGTGGTCCGCCAGCCACCGCGGCGACTCGGGGACCTTTCGCTGTACAAGGACGCAGAGCAGACCCGGCAGCGCGGCAAGGGCGTACATCCAGCGCCAGCCGAGAATCGGCACCACCCAGGCCGCGACCAGCGCGCCCACGGTGAGACCCGCCGGGAACACCAGCTCGTAGAGCAGGACGAAGCGGCCACGCTGGTGGCTGCGGGTGATCTCGGCGATGAAGGTCGCCGCCACCGGCACCTCACCCCCGATCGCCAGGCCCTGGACGAACCTCAGGGCCATGAAGGATTCGGGCGACGTGGCGAAGGAGAGGGCCAGGCTGGCGACGCTGGACACCGCCACGCACAGCGCGATGACCTTCACCCGGCCGATCCGGTCCGCGAGCCGCCCGGAGAGCAACGCCCCGATCAGCATGCCGATCGAGCCGACGGTGAGCAGCAGCGTCGCGGCGGAGGTGCTGAGGTCCCACTCCTGGCGCAGTCCGGGCAGGGCGTAGGCGATCAGGAGCTGGTCGAAGGCCTCGAAGAAGGTGACCGCGCCCACGATGAGCCGGACGGTGACGTGCCAGCGGCACAGAGGGAGCCGCTCGAAGCGGGCGGCAATGGCGGCCCGGACCGCTCGGTCCGGGGAAGCGTCGATCGTCATGCGGAACTCCGCTGCTGAGGGGGCGGGGGCGGACGAGCGGGGGAGGCGACCGGCCACGGCGTCTGGGGAAACCCCGGCCAAGAAGCGGGTAAGCGCAAAGTTTCTAAGGGCTTAAGTTGTACCGCCCCGGGCCCGGAGCACGTCAAGAGCCTGTGCAGGGGAAATCAGCGAAGAGCGCTCCCCCGCCGGGTCTTGCGCTCCGGATATTTAAGCCCTTAGATTTCTAGCGCTTACCGAAAAACGTCGGGCGCTCACCTCGGCCCGGGGCCCAAGTCCCGCCCGGTCCCGCCCAGTCACGCCCAAGCCACGCCCAGTCACACCCAAGCCACGCCCAAGCCACGCCCAGTCACACCCGAGCCACGCCCGAGCCACGCCCGGCCACACCCAAGTCCCGTCCCGCCAGGAGGCCTCCATGCTCCGCATCCCAGCCGACGAAGCACTCATCGCGGGCGAGTGGCGACGCGGAGCGGGCGCCCCCGCCGACACCGTCGACCCGGCGACGGGGCACGTCATCGCCACCGTCCACGCGGTCTCCCTCGACGAGGTCGCCGAAGCGGCGCGGGGAGCGGCCGCCGCCGCGGCTGACCCCCGCTGGCGCGGCCTCCTGCCCCACCGGCGCGCCCTGCTCCTGCACCGCGTCGCCGAGTTGATCGAGGCGTCCACGGACGAGCTCGCCGCCCTGCAGACCGCCGACACCGGCAAGGCGCTCACCGAGACCCGCGCCCTGGTGGGCAGCGCGGCGGCCACCTTCCGCTACACGGCCGCCGCCCTGGAGACCGCCGAAGAGGCGATCACGCCCTCGCGCGGCGACTACGTGACGCTGAGCGTGTACGAGCCGATCGGCGTCGTCGGCGCCATCAACCCGTGGAACTCCCCGGTCGCCAGCGACGCCCAGAAGCTCGCCCCCGCCCTCGCGGGCGGAAACGCGGTCCTGCTCAAGCCCGCCGAGTGGACCCCGCTCGTCTCCCTGGCGCTCGGCCGCCTGATCACCCGCGCCCTGGATGAACTCGGCCTTCCCGCAGGCCTGCTGTCCGTGCTCACCGGGCGCGGCAGCCTCGTCGGGGACGCGATCGTCCGCGATCCGCGCGTCGGCAAGGTCACCTTCACCGGAGGCACGGGCACGGGCCGTACGCTCGCGCACGCGGCCGCCGAGAAGCTGATGCCCCTCTCGCTCGAACTGGGCGGCAAGTCGCCGACGGTCGTCCTCGCCGACGCCGACGTGGAACAGGCCCTGGCCGGAGTGATGTTCGGCGTCTTCTCCTCCAGCGGGCAGTCCTGCGTCGCGGGGTCACGGCTCTTCGTCGCACGTGAGCTGTACGAGGAGTTCGTGGGTGAACTGGTGCGGCGCGTGCGGAAGTTGCGGGTCGGTCCCGGCATCGACCCCGGCACCCAGGTCGCCCCGCTCGTCCATCACGAGCACCGGGACTCCGTCGCCTCGTACGTCGATCTCGCCCGCGAGGAAGGCGCACGGGTGCTGTGCGGTGGAGGCGTACCGGAGGGCTCGGCGTACCGGGACGGGGCGTACTACCTGCCCACCGTCCTGGACGGGCTCCCGAACTCATCGCGGACCTGCCAGGAGGAGATCTTCGGGCCCGTCCTTGTCGCGCTGCCCTTCGACGACGAGGACGATCTCGTGCACCAGGCCAACTCCAGTGTCCACGGCCTCGCCTGCGGCATCTGGACCCGTGACCACCGCGCCGCCTGGCGGATCGCGCGGCGAGTCGACGCGGGCACCGTCTGGATCAACACCTACAAGCAGTTCAGCATCGCCACGCCCTTCGGCGGCATGAAGGAGAGCGGCCTCGGCCGCGAGAAGGGCCGCGACGGCATCCGCGCCTACCAGCGCCAGAAGTCCCTGTACTGGGGCACCTCCGACGCGCCTCTCCCCTGGGCCAACTGAACCCCGTACCTCTGGAGCAGGTCATGACCCAACCGCCCATCGCCCGTCTACGAGCCCTGCGCTCCGTCGAACTCCGCACCCCCTCCTTCACCGAGGCGGCCGATTTCTACCAGGAGGTATGGGGCCTGGAGACCGTCGAGGCCGAGCGCGGCACCGCCGCATGGCTGCGCGGCACCGGCGCCGAGCACCACGCCCTCCAGCTCACCCGCGCCGACCGCACGGGCCTGGGCAAGCTCTCCTTCGCGGTGGGCACGCCCGCCGAGGTCGACGAGGCCGCCCGCGGGCTCCTCGCGCGCGGCATCACGCCGGTCGCCGGACCAGGGCCGCTCGACCAGGTCGGCGGCGGCTACGGCCTGCGCTTCACCGACCCCGAGCACCGCCTGGTCGAGATCAGCGCGGAGGTCCACGCGGTGGCGCCGCGCGGCCGGGACGGCGCCGTGCCGGTCGGCGTCACGCACGCGGTGCTCAACACGGCGGACATCGACGCCTCCGTCGCCTTCTACCGCGATGTGCTCGGGCTGCGCGTCTCCGACTGGTCCGAGCACCAGATGGCGTTCCTGCGCTGCAACGCCGACCACCACTGCATCGCCTTCAACCAGGCCCCGTGGGCCTCGCTCAACCACGTGGCGTACGAGATGAGTTCGGTCGACCACTTCATGCGGGGCCTGGGCCGGCTCAGGCACCACGGCATCGATCCGCAGTGGGGCCCGGGACGGCACGGCCCCGGCAACAACACCTTCTCCTACTTCACCGACCCCTCCGGACTCGTCTGCGAGTACACGTCCGAGGTCGCCCAGATCGTCGAGGACGCGTGGATCGCCCGCGTCTGGCGGCGGATCCCCGAGCTGTCCGACCTGTGGGGCACGGCCGGGCCGCCCTCGAAGGAGATCCGCTGCCACATGGCGGGGTCACCCGATCCCGGCCCGCTGTCCCCCCGGAACGAACGGGAGGTCCAGGCATGAGCGCCGTACGCAAGGTCGGCGTCGTCGGCTGGGGGGCGATCGGCCGCGTCGTCGGTGCCGCACTCGCCGAACGCCACGTCACCGGGGCCGAGTTGACGTGCCTCGTGGACAACCGTGCGCTCGGCGACAGCGCCCCCGCCCCGCAGGTCTCCTTCGACGATGCCATGGAGCGCTGCGATCTCATCGTGGAGGCGGCGGGCCAAGGGGTCGTACGGGAATGGGGCGAGCGCGTCCTCACCTCCGGGACCGATCTGCTGATCGCCTCGACCGGCGCGCTCACCGACGAGGAGCTCGCCAAACGGCTCCTTTCCGCGGGGCCCGGCCGGGTCTACTTCACCGGTGGCGCGGTCGGCGGTCTCGATCTGCTCCAGGCGGTGCGCTCGCTCGGCCCGCTCGACGAGGTGCGGCTCACCACCACGAAGCTGCCGTCCACGCTCGAACAGCCCTGGATGGACGAGGAGTTGCTGTCCCGGATGCGGACGGCGACCGGACCGGTCCAGGTCATGTCCGGGACCGCGCGCGATGTCCCCGTGAAGTTCCCGAGATCGACGAATGTCGCGGCGTCGGTCGCCCTCGCCGTCGGCGACCTGGACGCCGTGCGGGTCCAGGTCGTCGCCGATCCCGGCGCCCACCACACGCGGCATGTCGTCGAGGCGTCCGGCGCGCACGGCACGTACCGCTTCGAGGTCGCGCATCTGCCCGACCCGGACAACCCGGCGACCAGCCAGGTCGTGCCGTACGCGGTCCTGCGCAGCCTCGCGGCGCTCGTGGGACGGACGGGGCAGATCCTGTGACCGCCGCCGTCCACGTCGAGGAGGCGGGATCCGCCGGGCCGCTCCTGCTCTGCCTGCACGGCATCGGCTCCTCGTCCGCGGCCTTCGCACCGCAGCTCGCCGAGCTGTCCGCGTACGTGAGAGTCGTGGCCTGGGACGCTCCCGGATACGCCAAGTCAGCCGATCCGAAAGGGCCGTTGGACCTGGACGGCTTCGCGGACGCGGCGGCCTCCCTCATCCGGCAGCGCGGCACGAGCGCCCACGTCCTCGGTGTCTCGTGGGGCGGGGTGATCGCGCTGCGGCTCGCGGCCCGGCACCCGGAGCTGGTCGACTCGCTGATCGTCGCGGACTCCAGCTCCGGCTCCGGCACCGACCCCGCGAAGGCCGACGCCATGCGGCAGCGGGCCGCCGACCTTGCGGAACTCGGGCCGCGGGCGTTCGCCGAACGGCGCGGACCCCGGCTCGTCTCGCCAGAAGCGCCCCCTCAGCTCGTCCAGCGGGTCGTCGACACCATGGCCGAGTCCGTGCGCCTGCCCGGATACGCGTACGCCGCCGAGTCCATGGCCGCCGCCGACCTGCGCGCCGAGATCCCCTCCATCACCGCTCCCGCCCTCGTCCTCTGCGGCGACCAGGACCGGGTCACCGGCGTCGAGGCCTCACAGGCCATCGCCGGCGCCCTGCACAGAACCGCCTACGTGATCGTCAAGGACGCCGGTCACCTGGCCAACCAGGAGCGGCCCGAGGCCTTCAACGCCTGGGTCCTCTCCCACCTCCGCATCACCGCCCGCATCCCCGAACACCTCTGAGAAGGAGCCCCTCCATGCCTCTCACCACCACCGGGTACGACAACGGCGGCGACCTCGGCGAGTACACCGACTCGCTGATCGCCACCAAGGAGTCCCGCGTCGCGGACTTCAGCACGCTGTCCTTCCAGGAGAAGGCGGGCCCGCAGTACCGCCGCGGGCAGATCCGTTACGTCGGCTCCGGCGCGACCGGCAACCACGAGAACGACAGCCGCATCCTGCCGTCCGGCGGCTTCACCTTCTCCAACATGCTGCTCCCGCCGGGCGCCGAGGGCCCCGAGCACACCCACCACGACGTCGAGGAGGCCTTCTTCGTTCTGGAGGGGCAGGTCAGGGTGGGCATCCACCGGGGGTCCGGCGAGGCCGAGTACCGCACGCTCGGCTACCGCGACATGATCGTCGTCCCGGCGGGCGTGGCGCGCTCCCTGAAGAACGAGGGCGACACCGACGCGCTCTTCTGCGTCGTCATCGGCACACAGAAGCCGCAGGTGCCCACGTACCCCGAGCACTCGCCGATGCACGGCGTCACCCGTGACTGACGACCGCACCGTCGTCATCACCGGCGCGGGCCGTGGCCTGGGACTCGCCATGGCCCGCCGGGTGGGCGCGGACGGCTTTCGGGTCGTCGTCGCGGAGGTGGACGAGGCGCGCGGCGCTGAAGCCGCCGCCGAGCTTCGCACGGAGGGTCTGGACGCCCATTTCGTACGGTGCGATGTGGCGGACCCTGCGTCGGTCGAAGAACTCGCCCGCGCCGTAGCCGACTTGGGCCCTCTGTACGGCCTGGTCAACAGTGCCGCGCTCGCCAACGGCGTCGGCGGCAAGGAGTTCCAGGACATCGACGTCGAGGTGTGGGACCGCTTGATGGCGGTCAACGCCCGCGGCCCGTGGCTGGTCGCCAAGGCCCTCCACCCGCTCTTCCGCACGCCGGGGCGCATCGTCAACATCGCTTCTGACGCAGCCCTTTACGGATCGCCGCGCCTGGCCCACTACGTCGCCTCCAAGGGCGCGGTCATCGCGCTGACCCGGGCGATGGCGCGTGAGCTCGGCGAGAAGGGCGTCACCGTGAACGCGGTGGCGCCCGGCCTGACCGAGGTCGAGGCCACCGAGACGGTGCCGGCCGAGCGGCACGCGCTCTACCGGGACAACCGGGCGATCTCGCGCCCGCAGCAGCCGGACGACCTCGTCGGGCTCGTCTCCTTCCTCCTCTCCGAGGAGTCCCGCTATCTGACCGGACAGGTGATCGCCGTAAACGGCGGCTTCACCATGAACTGACGTAACGGAGCTTCTAGTCATGGATCTGGGCCTCTCCGACCGGACCGTACTGGTCACCGGCGGCAGCTCGGGCGTCGGCCTGGCCACGGTCCGCGCCCTGCTCGACGAGGGCGCGCGCGTCGCGACCTGCGGGCGTGACGCCGGCCGCCTCGCGAAGGCGGCGGCCGGACTCGGCGGCGGCGACCGCCTCCTCACAGGCGTGTGTGACGTACGCGACGCGGACGCCGTGCGGGAGTTCACCGAGCGCGCGGCCGACACCTTCGGCTCGGTCGACGGGCTCGTCAACAACGCGGGGCAGTCCCGTATGAAGGGCCTGGACGAGTCGACCGCCGAGGACTGGCGCGACGAGCTGGAACTGAAGTTCGCCGGCGTTCTCAACCCCCTGCACGCCGCACGGCCGCACCTGGCGGCGTCGGACGCGGCGAGTGTCGTCAACGTCAACGCGGTCCTCGCCAAGCAGCCCGAACCCCGGCTCATCACCACGAGCGCGGCCCGCGCGGGCATCCTCAACCTCTCCAAGTCCCTGGCCACGGAGCTCGCCCCGCAAGGCATCCGCGTCAACTCGGTCTGCCTGGGCCTGATCGACACCGGCCAGTGGACCCGCCGTCACGCGGCTGCCGACTCCGGTCTCGGTTACGAGGAGTGGCAGGCCGATCTCGCGGCGGACCGCGGTATCGCCCTCGGGCGGCTCGGCCGCGCGGAGGAGGTCGCGTACGCGATCGTCGCGCTGCTCTCGCCCCGCGCCTCCTACACCACCGGCACCAGCATCGACGTCTGCGGCGGCGTCGGCCGCGGCATCCTCTGAGGAGCTCACCCCATGCCACCCATGTCACCCACGCCATCCATGTCACCCACGCCATCCGCGCGCTACGCCACCGGCGGCGATCTCCTCGTCGCCGTCCTGCGGGAACTCGGCATCGACACGGTCTTCGGGATCGTCAGCGTGCACAATCTGCCGCTGGTAGAGGCGGTCGACCGGGAGCTGCGCTTCGTGCCGGTACGCCACGAGGCGACCGCCGTGAACGCCGCCGACGCCTACGGCCGTGCGCGCGGCTCCCTGGGCTGCGCGCTCACCTCGACCGGCACCGGCGCGGGCAACGCGGCGGGTTCCCTGGTCGAGGCGCTGAGCGCGGGCACGTCCGTCCTGCACGTCACCGGTCAGGTGGAGGCCGAGTTCCTGGGCAGCGGCCGGGGCTTCATCCACGAGACCAAGGACCAGCTGGGCATGCTCGGGGCGGTGTCCAAGTACGCCGCGACGGTGCCGTCCACCGACACGGCGGGCCGGATCCTGCGCGAGGCGGCACGGGCGGCGCTGACGGATCCGGGCGGCCCGGCGAGCGTGGAGTGGCCGGTGGATCTGCAGTACGCGGCCCAGACGGACCCACAGAGTCCGGCGAGCGCGCCCCCGGCCGACCCGGCCGACCCGGCCGACCCATCCGACGCAGTACCGGCGCGCGCACCGGCCGCTGACGCGGACACCTGGGGTCGCGTGCGGGCAGAAGGCGAACCGGTGACCACCGAAACTCTCCGTCCCACCGGTCCGGGCCACGCGGCGGACGTGGGCCGGGAGGCCACCGGCTCCCCCGCGACACCTGGGTCACCCGAGTCACCCGCGACACCCGGGTCACCCAGTTCGCCCTCCCCCGCACTCGCAGACCGCGGGTCAGTCGCCGCTCCTTCGCCGTTCGGCGACCGGCGCTCCGGTCACCCGTTTCCCGCCGAAGGCGAACTGGCCTCCGCTCAAGCCCTTCTGGCCGCCGCCCGGCGCCCCGTCGTCTGGGCCGGTGGCGGAGCCACCCGCGCGCGCGGCGAGCTGGCCGAGCTGCTCCACGCCACCAGCGCGGGACTGCTCACCTCCAACTCCGGCCGCGGCTCGGTGCCCGAGGACCACCCGCAGGTGATCGGAAACTTCGCCACCACCCCGGCCGCCCGCTCCCTCCTCGCGGACGCGGACCTGCTCCTGACCGTCGGCACGCACTTCCGGTCCAACGAGACCGCCGACTACGGACTCACGCTCCCCGAGGCACACATCCAGGTCGACATCGACGCCGACGCCCTCGGCCGCGTCTACCCGGCGCGCCACGCCCTGCACGGTCACGCGCCCGACGTGCTCGCGGCCCTGCTGCCGCACGCCCGCCGGGCCGACGAGAGCTGGACGCGACGTGTCGCGGCCGTCCGCGAGGACGTCCGCGCCACCCTGCACGACAGCATCGGCCCCCAGGCCGCGATCTGCGACGCCATCCGTGCCGCGCTGCCCCGCGAGGCGGTCGTCGCCCGCGACGTGACCATCCCGTCAAGCAGCTGGGGCAACCGGCTCCTGGAGATGTACGACCCCCGCGACAACGTCTTCCCGCGCGGCGGCGGCATCGGGCAGGGGCTCGGCATGGGCATCGGCGCGGCGCTCGCACGGCCCGACGCGCCCACCGTCGTCCTCGCGGGGGACGGCGGGCTCGCCGTCCACCTGGGGGAACTCCTCACGCTCGCCCAGGAGCGGCCCCGGCTGACCCTGATCGTCTTCAACGACGGCGGATACGGGGTGCTCCGCAACATGCAGGACCGCTACAGCGAGCGCCGCTCCGGAGTCGATCTCGCCACGCCCGACTTCGAACTTCTGGCCGGGGCGTGCGGTCTCGCCTACGCCAGGATCGCCGCCGAGGAGCACGCGCACCCGGTGATCAGCCACGCCGTCGCCTCCGCCGGGCCGACCCTCGTGGAGGTCGACCTGGCCCGGCTCGGACCGATGAAGAACCCGTTCACCCCGCCCGTCAAGATCCCCGGCCAGTGAGGAGGACCCCACCATGGACAACCCCGCTATGGACGAGAGCGCACTCACGCTCCTTGTGCGCCGCATGACCTGGGAGGCGGACGGAGTCCTCTCCGTCGAGCTCACCCACCCGGACGGCAAGCCGCTGCCCGCGTGGACCCCCGGCGCGCACCTCGACCTCCACACCGGCGGTCATGTACGCCAGTACAGCCTGTGCGGCGACCCGCGGAACGTGTCCGCGTACCGCATCGGGGTCCTCAACGAGGCTTCCTCGCGCGGCGGTTCACGGCACGTGCACACCGCGCTGCGGCCCGGCCAGACGGTCACCGCGTCCGAGCCGCGCAACCACTTCGCGCTGGAGGATGCCCCCGGCTATCTCTTCGTCGCGGGCGGCATCGGCGTCACTCCGCTCCTCGCGATGGCGCGCGACGCGGCACGGCGCGGAGCCGACTGGCGCATGGTGTACGGCGGGCGCGACCGGGGATCGATGGCGTTCACCGACGAGCTGGGTGAACTGGCCGACTCGGGCGGCGACTTGACCGTCGTACCGCAGGACGAGCACGGCCACATCGACCTCGCGACGGCGCTCGACGGACTGCCCGACGGCACGCTCGTGTACTGCTGCGGCCCCGAACCGCTGCTCGCCGCCGTGGAGGCGCTCTGCCCTGCCGAGCGGCTGCGCGTGGAGCGGTTCGCCGCGCCCGTCGTGGAGCGCGCCGGGGGCGACTCCGCGTTCGAGGTGGAGTGCCGCCGCTCCGGCGTGACCCTCTCCGTCGACGCCGGCACGTCCATCCTGCGGGCCGCCGAGACCGCGGGCCTGAGTGTCACGAGCTCCTGCCAGGAAGGCATCTGCGGCAGCTGCGAGACCCGCGTGCTCGGCGGCACGCCCGACCACCGCGACTTCCTGCTCAGCGAGGCCGAGCACGCCGCGAACGCCTCGATGATGATCTGCGTCTCGCGCCGCGCGTCCGGCCGTCTCGTCCTCGACCTGTAATCCCGCACCGGAGGCAATAGTGACCACCACCTGGCCCTACCTGCACATCCACCAGTCCCGGACACACGAGCCGACCCCCTACGAGTACAAGCTCGCCGCCACCCTCGAAGAGGTGTTCACCAAGGAGGGCCATGAACTGCCCGATGTCGTACGTGGCTTGAACGCCCGCCAGGTGCCCGCGCCCGGCGGCGACCAGTGGACCGAAGAGTCCTTCCGTGCCGAGATGATCCGACTGGGAGCGTGACCCCGATGACCGCCCTTACCGCGAGCGCCGACCACATCTACGCCACCGGCCTGCGCAACCAATGGCATCCCGTCGTCCCCTCGGACTTCGTCGCCCCCGGCGCCATGCGCAAGGTCACCGCGCTCGGCGAGCAGTGGCTGCTCTTCCGCCGCTCGGACGGCGCCCTGTCGATGCTGGCCGACCGCTGCCCGCACCGCGGCGCGCCCCTCTCGCTGGGGAAACATCTGGGTGACCGGGTGGCCTGCTGGTACCACGGCGTGGAGATCGAGACCGACGGCACCGTCTCCTCCGTACCGGGACTGCCGGGGTGCAGTCTGGAGGGCAGGAAGCTCGTCGCGTCGCTGCCCGTACGGGAGATCGGCGGCGCGATCCTCGCGTACTTCGGCGACGAGCGGCACCCGGAGCCCGCCGAACTCACGCTGCCCGAGCCGCTCACCGACCCCGACGTCGACGCGATCCTCTGTTACGCGGAGTGGGACGGCCCTTGGCGGTTCGCGGTGGAGAACCTCCTCGACCCGATGCACGGCGCCTTCCTGCACCGCGAGTCGCACACGATGTTCGACGGCGACACCACCGCGAAGTTCCGCATCCGGGAGACGGACCGCGGCTACTTCTTCGAGAAGACCGACCAGCGGGGCGTCAACTTCGACTGGGTGGAGCTGTGCCGCACCGGGGTGGACTGGGTGGACCTGACCATCCCGTACCCGCCGTCGGCGGGCCCCGGGGGCCCGTTCGGGATCGTCGGCATGGTCTGCCCCGTCGACGAGAACCGGACCGGCGTCTTCTTCTGGCGCTACCGGCGCGTCCAGGGCTGGCAGCGCGACACCTGGCGCTTCCTCTACAAGACCCTCATCGAGGAGCGCCACTGGCAGGTACTCGAACAGGACCGGGTGATGCTGGAGGCGATGCCCGCCGACGCCGACCAGCGCGAGAACCTCTACCAGCACGACCTGGGTGTGGTCCGGCTGCGCCGGATGTACCGCGCGGAGGCTCAGGCTCAAGCCTCTGTCTCGTGAGGTTCGTCGGAGTCGGTGATGGACCGCTCCAGCTTGGACATCAGACGGGCCAGCTGGCGGCACTCGGCCGGGGTGAGTCCGCCGAGCATCCGGCGTTCGTTGTCGAGATGCTCGGTGAACACCTCGTCGATCTTGGCGAGGCCCGTCTCGGTGAGCCGTGAGTAGACGACGCGGCGGTCCTCCGCGTCGCGCTCGCGCACGATGAGACCGTCCTTCTCCAGGCGGTCGATGCGCAGCGTCACCCCCGCCGACGAGACGAGGCCGGAGTCGGCGAGCTGGCCCGCCGTGAGCCGGTAAGGCGCCCCGGCCCTGCGGAGCGCGGTCAGCACGTCGAACCCCGCGACCGCGAGGCCGTGCCGCTCGATCGCGGTGGTGAGCCTGGTGTTGTAGCGCAGGAAGGTCCGGTGCAGCCGCGCGAGGACCTCGAGCGGCGCGGTGTCCAGCTCCGGCCGTTCTCGCGCCCAGTCCTCGATGATCGATGCGACCGCGTCCCGCTGGGCCCCCGCCGACTTCTTCCCGGCCATGTGCCGTAGCCTCCCTCTCGCCCGCGCCGTGGTCAGTAAGGAAATCTTAGCGCTGAGAGAAATACGTATGCGGCGGACCCACGTGCACGACAGTCATGGAACACGCCATAATCATCCGATACATCGGATGTCTTCTGTCTTGCGAGGCGAGGTCCCATGGCTGTCACCGACGAGGCCATCGAAAAGATCAAGGGCATGATCGTCTCCGGCGCCCTGCGCCCCGGCGACCGGCTGCCCAAAGAGAGTGAACTCGCCGCCGACCTGGGCCTTTCACGCAACTCGCTGCGCGAGGCGGTGCGTGCCCTCTCCTTGATCCGCATCCTCGACGTACGGCAGGGCGACGGCACGTACGTCACGAGCCTGGACCCGCAGCTGCTTCTCGAAGCCCTGAGCTTCGTCGTCGACTTCCACCGCGACGACACGGTCCTTGAGTTCCTCGCGGTACGCCGCATCCTGGAGCCGGCCGCCACGGCGATGGCCAGCGTCCACATCACCGAGGCCGAACTCGACGTGCTGACGGCGCAGTTGGACGCCCTGGGGGCGGCACCTTCGGTGGAGGAACTGGTCGCCTGCGACCTGGAGTTCCACCGCGGCATTGTGCAGTCGTCCGGCAACTCGGTGCTCTGCTCGCTCCTCGACGGCCTCTCCGGACCCACCACACGGGCCCGTGTCTGGCGCGGGCTCACCCAGGAGGACGCCGTGAGCCGGACCCTGCACGAGCACCGCGCGATCCTCACCGCACTGCGCGACCGCGACGCCGAAGCGGCCAGGTCGTGGGCGACGGTGCACATCGCGAGCGTGGAGCAGTGGCTGCGCTCGACGCTGTGAAGCGCCCCCCGCCGTGGGAGTGCGCGGGCCTCTCGCGGGGCAGTGATCCGGACATTGAAGCCCGAGCGAGGGGGCTGCGGAGGGCCCCGCCGGAAGCCGTAAGGTTGGGTCGTACATAAAGGACGTCGGAAGGAGGCCTGGGTGATCGAGCTCGAGGGAGTTCCCGAGCTGGTCGACCCGGTCATGGTGGCCGCGTTCGAGGGCTGGAACGACGCCGGCGACGCCGCCTCCACCGCGGTCGCGCATCTCGACAAGGAGTGGAAGGGCGAGGTCTTCGCGGCACTGGACGCCGAGGACTACTACGACTTCCAGGTCAACCGCCCCACGGTCTTCCTGGAAGGCGGCGTCCGCAAGATCACCTGGCCGACGACCCGGCTCTCGGTGGTCCGCGTCGGCGGTGACAAGCCGCGCGACCTCGTACTGGTCCGCGGGATCGAGCCGTCGATGCGCTGGCGCTCGTTCTGCAACGAGATCCTCGGCTTCGCGCACGAGCTGGGCGTGGAGCTGGTGGTGATCCTGGGCGCGCTGCTCGGCGACACCCCGCACACGCGCCCCGTCCCGGTCAGCGGCGTCACCTCCGACCCGGATCTGGCCCGCACCATGGACCTGGAAGAGACGAAGTACGAAGGCCCGACGGGAATTGTCGGCATTCTCCAGGAAGCGTGCACGCACGCGGGCGTCCCCGCGGTGAGCCTGTGGGCGGCCGTCCCGCACTACGTGTCGCAGCCGCCGAACCCGAAGGCCACGCTCGCGCTCCTGAACCGCCTCGAAGACCTCATCGGCATGCGGATCCCCCTCGGCGATCTCGCCGAGGACGCGCGCGCCTGGCAGGTGGGCGTGGACCAGCTGGCGGCCGAGGACAGCGAGGTCGCCGAGTACGTCCAGTCCCTTGAGGAGGCGCGGGACACCGCCGAGCTGCCCGAGGCGACCGGTGAGGCGATCGCCCGTGAGTTCGAGCGTTATCTGCGGCGGCGCGACGGCGGCGGTCCTCCGCAAGCCGGCGGCCACGCCACGGAGGGCGGTGACGCGGCCTCGTACCTGCGCGACAGCCAGGGCGGCGACCGCACACGACCGCCGAAGCCGCAGGCGCGTCCTGAACCGGAGCCGGGAACGGGGACGGGTCCGGGAACAGATCCGGGATCGGGTCCGGGAACAGGGACGGGAACAGGTCCGGGAACAGGTCCGGACGAGGAGAACAGCGGCGATTCCGGTCCGTCTGATTCCTCCGAGGAGTGACTGGAGCGAAGAGCGGAACACCACGTGGGGGGGGCGCCCCCCCGGGGCCCCCCCCCCCGCTTTGGGGGGGCGGGCCGCTGTGTGGGGGGGGTGGGGGGGCGGGGCTGGGGCGGGCCTGCGGGGGTGTTGGGTGCGGGC
>NZ_JBHVXJ010000016.1:0-32550 GCF_042881845.1 Streptomyces sp. NPDC058257 | reverse complement strand
TTCGTTTCTCGGGGGGGATTTGCGTCTTTTGTTTCGCCCCCGTTGTGCGTGTTCCCCCCTCCTCCAAACCCCGGGGGGGGGCTCACATCCACGCGCCCCCCCCCCACTGTCTTGCGTCTGCCTGGCATCTGTCTGGCGTCTGTCCTGGGCCTGTCCTGGGCCTGCCTTGCGTCTGTCTTGGGTCCGGCACATGGCCGGATTGAGGCGTGACATCGCCTTCCGGACGAATTGCACGGGGTTCCCCGATCCCCTTGATTTCAAACGCAGTTGGGGCAAAGGGGGTGGACGGCCGCGCCCTGCGGTAGCAGGGTGTGCCCCGGAATGCGCGGCGACAGCGCACAGCACGGCACCCGCAGGACCGAAGGGAGCGGTGAAGCGATGACCGACCAGGTAGAGCCGGCAGGGGGCCCGGGAGCCAGTGGTCCCGGACCCGACGGGGCGGGATTCACCTACCGGGCGTCCGAGCAGGAGCTGATCGTCGTCGCACGGCCCGAGGCCCGGCTTCGTGCCGTGGCCGAGGGCGTCCGTTCGGCGGCGGACTCCGACGTGTCGGCCCTGAACATGTTCCTCAGCGATGAACAGCTCGCCCTGGAGCCGCTGTTCGGCAACGAGGAGCGCGTGCAGTCCGCGGTTCAACAGCACACGGCCACGGACGGCGGCGACGACGTGCCCGACCTGGCGCTCTTCTACCGCGTGCGCGGCGGCGAGAGCAGGGCGCAGGAGCTGCGCTCGCGGATGGCGGCGCTGCCGGGGATCGACACGGCGTACGTCAAGCCGGGCGCCGTACCGGCGTCGCTCGGCCCGGATCGATCGCGGCCCGCGCCCCAAGGCCGGTCGGGCCAGTTCGAGGGACCCGGCACGAGCGGACACGGCACGAACGGGCCCGGCACGAACGGGCCCGGCACGAACGGGCCCGGCACGAGCGGACCCGGCACGAACGGGCCCGGCATCGGTGAGTCCGGCATCGGTGAGTCCGGGCGCCGTAAGGAAGGCGCCCCCGTCACCCCTGACTTCACCGGCCGCCAGGGCTATCTGCGCCCGGCGCCCGAGGGCGTCGACGCGCACTGGGCGTGGCAGCGGCTCGGCGGGTCGGGCGAGGGCATCACGGTGATCGACATCGAAGGCGCCTGGCAGCTGGGCCACGAGGATCTGACCGGCAAGCTCGCCGGCGTGGTCATCGGCACCCCCATCCAGGACGTGGCCTGGCGCAACCACGGCACCGCGGTGATCGGCGTGA
The DNA here is from genome assembly GCF_042881845.1 of Streptomyces sp. NPDC058257. Lineage (NCBI taxonomy): Bacteria > Bacillati > Actinomycetota > Actinomycetes > Kitasatosporales > Streptomycetaceae > Streptomyces > Streptomyces sp. NPDC058257. The sequence continues at coordinate 31,313 of NZ_JBHVXJ010000016.1, read as the reverse complement.
TAGGCGGCGACCGCAACTCCGTGGGCATCAACGGTATCGCGCCCGAGGCCACGACCGCGGCGGCCTCCTTCCAGCCTCTGGGTACCGCGGCCACGATCCACGCGGCGGCGGACCGGCTCGGCCCCGGGGACATCGTGCTGATCGAACTGCACAGGCCGGGACCGCGGTTCGAATTCGAACCGCGCGACGACCAGCGCGGCTACATCGCCCTGGAATGGTGGCCCGACGACTACGCGGCGATCCGGTACGCCTGCGCGAAGGGCGTCATCGTCGCCGCCGCCGCGGGAAACGGCGCGGAGTCCCTGGACGACGCGGTGTACGAGCGCAGGCCGGACGAGTTCCCCGAGTCGTGGCGCAACCCCTTCAACCCCTCCAACCGGCCCTCGGGCGCCATCCTGGTCGGCGCGGGCGCACCGCCGCCCGGCACGCACGGCCGTGATCACGGCCCGGACCGCTCTCGCCTGGGGTTCTCCAACTACGGCGCCCGCCTGGACGCGCAGGGCTGGGGCCGCGAGACCACCACGACCGGCGGCTCCTGGAACCAGCCGGGCGATCTGCAGGGCGGCGCGGAGGAGATCGCCTGGTACACGGACACGTTCTCCGGCACCTCGTCCGCGTCACCGGTCGTCGTCGGCGCCCTGGCCTGTCTGCAGGGCATGCTGAAGGCCGCGGGCCAGCAGCTGATGGCGCCGGAGCGCGCGCGTGCCATGCTGCGCTCGACCGGCTCGCCACAGCAGGACGCGCCGGGCCGCCCCGCATCGCAGCGGATCGGCAACCGCCCCGACATCAAGTCGGCGGTCGCGAACCTGCTGCCGTCCGCGGTCGGCTCGGGCCAGGCCGAGCGCTACTGGGACGAACTGCTCCCCTATCCCCCCGAACTCCCGCCGCGTCTGCGGCTCTTCGTCGCCGGTGAGTGGCGGAACCTGAACCAACCGGCCCCCGACATCCGCCAGGCGGTGCACGCCGCCTTCGCGGGCGGGCACCCCGACGTACGCGTCTGGTTCTCGGACGACGAGGTCGTCGGCCTTGTCGTCACGGGCTGACACCGGCGCGTCGCCGGAGCGACACGCTCGTTCACCACGCTCATCGCAGAAGCACCACAACCACTGAGGGAAGGTGGCACCCGCATGAGCACCACCCCGTACATGAGTCCGATGCAGCAGCAAGGCCAGCAGTACGGACCGCAACAGCAGTACGGACCCCAGCAGCAGTACGGCCAGGAGCAGTACGGCCAGCAGCCTTTTGGGCAGCAGCAGTTCAGCCCTCAGCAGAGCCAGCACCAGGGCCGGCCGCAGAGTCAGCAGCAGGGCCCGAGCACCGCGCCCCCGCAGCAGTTCGGCGGCCGGCAGCAGCAGCCGTTCGGGCAGCAACAGCAGCAGCCGTTCGGCCAGCAGTCCTCCGGCCAGCATCAGCTCGGCCCGCAGAACATGCGCGGCATGCAGGGAATGCAGGGAATGCAGGGAATGCAGCAGCAGATCCCGCCGCACATCCAGGAGCAGCTCCACCAGCAGATGCACCAGCTCGGCCAGCAGCAGCCCTACCAGGAGCTGCTCCAGCAGCTCGGCGGACAGCAGGCCGGCGGGCAGCAATTCGGCGGGCAGCACCAGCTCGGTCAGGAGAGCGTCCCGCAGGCGCAGGCGCCCCAGATCTCCACGCAGGCGCTCGCCTCGAACACCGCGACGTCGTTCTGGGACATCGTCCAGCCCCTCCCCGGCCAGGCGTCGACCATCTATCTGCTCGTCGACAACGACTGGAGGGTGTTCGTCAACCCGAGCCCGCAGACGCACGACGAGGTCCAGGAGGCGTTCGCCTTCGGCCAGCGGGTGATCGGCTACTACGACACCAACAACCCCGCGTACCTGCTGGCCATCGTGGTCACCAAGTGACGCAGTGACGGTCACCACCGTCACGTGAGAGGACGGCGGCGCCGGGCGGAACCACTTCCCGCCCGGCGCCGCTCCCCGTCGCGGACCGTCCTACACGCAGCTGAACTTCGCCGCTGCCCAGTCCCCGTGATCCCCGCTCTTGGAGCTGTTGGTGTCGGTCACCTTCAGCTCCACGTGCCGCGCCCCGCTCACGTCGACATCCACCGGCACGGTCGCCGAGGCCCCCGTCACCTTCGGCGAGGTCCACAGCACCCTGCCGTCGGCCTCGACCGAGAAGGCCACCTCTCCGTAGCCGTTGATCTCGTCGTCGACGCCCACGTCAGCGGTGAACCTCGCGCACTGCCCGCCCGCGTAGACCTCGATGGCGGAGTCGGCGTGGGTGCCGATCCCCTTCTCGTACGTCTTTCCGGCGAGAGTCAGCGCGTGACCGTCCGCGGCGCCCGACTCCCCGTTGCTGCGGTCGCGTTCGGCGGGGCCGTAGCCGTTCGCCGACTTGAGCCACACCATGTCGCTCGCCCAGGTGTCGCCCTTCGGCGCCGGAGGCATGACGGCGACCGCGATCCGCTGGGTCGTGGTGCGGTCCTGGCCCGCCGATCGGTGCCGGGCCGTCGCCGTCAGCGGCTGCTCGCCTGGCTCCGCGTCCTTGGGCGGGGTGACGGCGACCTCGACGCGGCGCGTGGTGCCCGCCGGGACGCGGTCGGCGCGGGCGCTCCCCGCGGTCCAGCCCTTCGGCACGTCCAGGGTGACGTCGACTCCGGTGGCGTCCCGCGTCCCCGCCGTGACGTCGACGGCGACCTTGCCCGCCGCCCCCGCGCCGAGTTCCTGCCCGACGGGGGCGCTCAGCGCGGCACTCGCGCCGGGCACCGCGCCACCGACCGCGCTGGTGTCGTCGAGCTCAAGGTCGAACGCCCGGTCCGTACGGAGCGCCGCCGTCTTCACCCTGACGACACCGCCCCGGTCGTCCCGGTCGTAGAACCAGCCCTGCGGGGCCTTCTCGTACGCCACCTCCGACGCGAGCCGCGGCAGCTTGTGGCCGCCGAGTTCCACGCGGCTCGGCGCGTCACCGGTGTGCAGCGTGAACGCGTACGGCCGCTCGGTCCCCTTTCCGTCGAACTTCCCCTCGCTCGCGCCGATCCGCACCCGTACGTCGCCCGCGCCGGAGCGGGGCGCCTCGACCTCGGCACGCTGGGTGGCGTACTTGCCGTCGCGGTGCTGCCGGGTCACGCCGTCGTCCTCGTACAGTTCGAAGGAGGTCTTCCCCTGCGGGTAGATGTCCCAGGCGAGCGGCGAGTCGGCGGCGCGGTCCTTGTAGGACCTGATGCCGCCGGGCCACATCGGCACGGTGGCACCGCCCTTGACGAAGAGCGGCAGGGTGTCGAGGGGCGCGCTGTAGCCGTCGACGGTCGTCGGCCCCTTGTACGTGCGGCCGCTCCAGTAGTCGGTCCAGGTCCCCTTGGGGAGGTAGATGCCGTCGCGGACGGTCGTGTCCTTGTAGACGGGCGCGACGAGGAAGTCCTCGCCCGTCAGGAACTCGTACTTGGCGGCGTCGGTGGCGGCCTTCGAGTCGTCGGGGTATTCGAGGGCCAGCGGGCGCACGGCGCCGACGCCGGTCTTCGTCGCCTCGTGGCCGTACGAGTAGAGATAGGGCAGCAGCGATTCGTGCAGCTTCAGGTACTTGCGGTTGATGGAGGTGTAGGGCTCTGCGTAACGGAAGGGCTGCTTGTCGTTGGCCGCCCAGCCGTCCATCGTCATCGTGACCGGCAGGAACGACTTCCACTGAAGGTCGCGCGCGTACGTCTTGGCGCTGCCGCCGAAGATGCCGTCCACGTCACCGGTCGTGTAGGCCATGCCGGACATGGTCGCGCCCGCGTACGTCGGGATCTGCCAGCGGATGTACTCCCAGCTGCCGCTCTGGTCGCCGGACCACTGCACCCCGCAGCGCTGGGCCCCCGACCAGCTCTCGGGGGCCCAGGTGAAGCCGCGGGCGTCGCTGTTGTCCTCGATGCCCTTGTACGCGTCCTTGCAGCCGTCGAGCGCCTTCTTGTAGCCGTCGCCGACCCAGGCGACATCGAGCTTGGCGACGCGCTGCCCCGCCTTGACCTGATCGGCGATCTTGTCGATGCCGTCCTCGGTCCACAGGCCGAGCTGCGTGTCGCGGTCCTGTAGGCCCTTGGCGGTCTCGGCGAGGTCTTCGTAGCCGCAGCCGTAGCCGTCGTTGACGAGCATCCAGCCGTTCGGCATGTCGTGCTTCTTGTACTCGTCCGCGATCTTCAGGGAGTCCAGGGTGTGCCGTTCACCCCGGTTGGCGTTGTGGAGATAGCAGTCCGCGTCGCCGATCTCCAGGCCGTAGACGGGCGGCAGGAAGGGCTTGCCGGTGAGCTTCGTGTACTGCCCTATGACTCCCTTGACGTCCTTGTCGGCGCGTCCCGCGAAGTAGTAGGCGTCGAAGCGCCGTTCCTCGGCAGTGGCGGTCACCGGCTCCGCGAAGTCATAGGTATTGGGCGCGTACGTGTTCCGGAAGACGCCGTAGCCCTTTGAAGACAGGTAGAAGGGAACGGAGTTGGGGTGGCCGCCGTCGTCCCAGTTGTAGTCGACGCTCACCTCGACCTTCTTGCCGCGGTGCGAGGTGTTGCCGCGCCCGTTCTGCATTCCGGCGCCGTAGTACTGCTCCTCGGCGCCGCGGGCCAGGCTCTGTGTGGTGGCGTCCTTCGTCCAGCTCAGGCCCTTGGACTCGGCCCAGACCTGGGTGCCGTCGGCGCGGTACAGGGCGAAGCGGAGCGGCGACTTGTAGGCGCGCAGCGTCACCTTCGACGTGCTCAGTTCATAACGGTCGCCCTTGTCGGCCCACTTGGTGCGCGGCGGGGCGCCCTGCGGCAGGACGATGTCCTTGCCGGTGGGGTCGGTGAAGTCGCCCTCGGGGGCGAGTTCGAGGCGGAACGTCTCCGGCGATACGAAACTGACGCGGGCCTGGGCCTTGCCCGCGGCGAGCCGGTAGACGGAGCCGTCGGCGGCGAAGTCCGTGACGTCCCCGACCGTGGTCGCGGAATCGTCGGCTGCCTGCGCGGCGCCGCCGCCGGGACCGGCGAACACCGCGAGGAGACCGAGCAGGGCGGCGGCGACGGCCGCCCGTCTGAAGCGGGTGGGTGATCTCATGCCCGGTGGTCTAGCGCCTCAACAGGTGCCGGGGCCATGGACTTTGATGGGCCGCTCCTGGACTTCCGGAGCGGCCCATTCGGTGGACCGGTGACTACTTCGGTGGACCGGTGACTACAGAGCCACGCCGAGCAGCGCGTCGACAGCGCGGGAGACGACGCCGGGGGCGCCCTCCTCCGTACCGCCTTCGGCCTCCTGGCGGGCCGCCCACGCGTCGACCGCGGCGAGCGCGGCCGGTGAGTCCAGGTCGTTGGCCAGGGCTTCGCGGATCTCCTCGACGAGGGCGTCGGCGGAGGGTCCGTCGGGACGCGAGACGGCGGCACGCCACTTGCCGAGCTGTGCCTCTGCCTCGGTCAGGACGGCGTCGGTCCACTCCCAGTCGGCGCGGTAGTGGTTCGCGAGAAGGGCGAGGCGGATGGCCGCCGGGTCGGTACCGTCCCGGCGCAGCTTCGACACGAAGACGAGGTTGCCCTTGGACTTGGACATCTTCGCGCCGTCCAGGGCGACCATGCCCGCGTGGACGTAGGCCTTGGCGAACGGGTGCTCACCGGTGAGGGCCTGGGCGTGCGACGCGCCCATCTCGTGGTGCGGGAAGGCGAGGTCGGAGCCACCGCCCTGCACGTCGAAGCCCATCCCCAGGTGGTCCAGGGCGATGGCCACACACTCGATGTGCCAGCCGGGGCGGCCACGGCCGAGCGAGGCGCCGTCCCAGCTCGGCTCGCCCTCGCGGGCGGCCATCCAGAGCATCGGGTCGAGCGGGTTCTTCTTGCCCGGGCGGTCCGGGTCGCCGCCGCGCTCGGCGGAGAGCAGCTTCATCGCGGCGACGTCGAGGCGGGACACCTCACCGAAGTGGGGGTCGGACTCGACGGAGAAGTAGACGTCACCCTCCAGGTCGTAGGCGGCTCCCAGGTCCCTGAGCCGTTCGACGAGCGGCACGATGCCGGGTATCGCCTCGACGGCGCCGATGTAGTCCTGCGGCGGGAGCAGTCGCAGGGCGGTCATGTCCTCGCGGAACAGGGCGGTCTCGCCCTCGGCGAGCTCGACCCAGTCCTTTCCGTCGCGGATGGCACGTTCCAGGAGCGGGTCGTCCACGTCGGTGACGTTCTGGACGTAATGAACCTGCCGCTTGGTGTCGAGCCACACGCGCTGCACGAGGTCGAACGCGTTGTAGGTCGCCGCGTGACCCATGTGGGTCGCGTCGTACGGAGTGATGCCGCAGACGTAGATACGGGCGACGGGACCGGGGTCAAGGGTCACGAGACCATCGGTCGCGGTGTCGTGGATCCGGAGGTCGCGGCCCTTGCCAGGCAGGACGGGGACCTCAGAAGCGGGCCAGGCATGCATGACATGAGCGTAACCGGACGGAGCGTCCGTATACGAGCGGGGATCAAGGTTTATCCCGGCGGGGGCACCTCGGGCCAGGAATCACACCGCCGCTTCACGCCGGATTCCCTCTCGCCCACCCACCCATCTGCCCGGCATCGGGACGGCCGGTTTGCCAGCGCCGAGGCCGCGGAGCACCTCCGCCTACACCGGCGGCCACGGAATCGCGGGCCACTCCCCGCCGGGCACGGGATGCTTCCCGTTCGCCAGCAGCGCAGCGACCCGCGCGCCCACCGCGTCCACCTCGGCCCCCGTGATCAGCTCCCGCAGCCGGAGGCCGAGCGGCGCTTCGTCCGCGAGCCCGTCCCGCAGGGACTCCAGAACCCCGACCGCCTCGGAGGTCAGCGGCTCCCCCGCCCACCCCCACAACAGCGTCCGCAGCTTGTCCTCGGCGTTGAACGTGACCCCGTGGTCGATCCCGTACAGGCGGTCGGCCTCGGCCAGCAGGTGACCGCCCTTGCGGTCCGCGTTGTTGATCACGGCGTCCAGCACGGCGAGCCGCCGCAGCCGCTCGTCGTCCGCGTGCACCAGCAGCGCGGTCCGCCCCTCGCCCACGTCCGCGAAGCCGATCGCCTTCCAGCCGTCGGACGGCTCATCAGCCTCGACCAGGGCGAGGAGCTCCGCGTCCGCCGAGCCCTCGATCCACAGCTGGCACATGCCCTCGCCGTGCGGCCCGTCCCGCAGCACGGTCGGCGGGACCAGGCCCCACCCCGTCGCCTCGGAGACCTCGTACGCGGCCACCTCCCGCTGCGCGAGCGTCCCGTCGGGGAAATCCCACAGGGGACGCTCCCCGGCGACCGGCTTGTAGACACAGGCGGCCTCACGGCCCTCGTACGAGACGGAGCAGTAGAGCACCGCGTTCGAGGCCTCGGGGATCCGCCCCCGGACGGTCAGCTCACCCCGGGTGAGCAGGTCCACGACACCGGCGGACGCGTCCACGCCGCCGGAGCTCACGCGCCCCGCCGGTATCCGTTCTGCCGCGGGCATACATGTCCTTCCGGGTCGAGCGGGAGGCTGCACAGCGGGCACGGCGGCCGCCCCGCGTTCACGACGTCGAGGGCGCGCCTCGCGAACGCGCGCGCCTGCGCCCCGGTGAGCCGGACGCGCAGCATCGGCGGCCCGTTCTCGTCGTCCTGCAGAAGCTTTTCCTCGGCCTCCGCGAGATCCTCGTCGGACTCGGCGTCCAGCTCGACCAGAGCCTGCGCCTCGACGATCATCCGCTCCTCGTCGCCGTCCCAGGCGAGCGCCATCGTGCCGACGCGGAACTCCTCCTCGACGGGCGAGTCGAGCGGCGCGCTGTCACTGACCTCGGTGGGGGCGACGGCGGGCACGGGGGCATTGCCGCCGGTGCGGCGCACGACCTCGTCGAGCAGCTCTTCCATGCGTTCGGCGAGCGCGGCCACCTGGGTCTTCTCCAGGGCCACACTGGTCACCCGGACTCCGGCGGAGGCCTGGAGGAAGAAGGTACGCCGGCCGGGGAGCCCGACCGTTCCGGCCACGAAGCGTTCCGGCGGGTCGTAGAGGAACACCTGACGCGACACGTCCTGTCTCCATTGGGATCGACTGCGGTTGATCATTTGCGCCTGTTCGGCGCGACGAATGCACCCTACTGCGGGCGACGATCACGGTGCTCCCGCATCGCCACCCACCGCCGCGTCGCTGCCGGGCAGCTCCACGCGGGGCGCGAGCGACCCGAAGTCGCCGGTGTCCCCCAGGCGTACGAGGAAGGGCCGCAGGCGCGTGAAACGGATCGCGGTGACGGAGCAGGGCTCCACGGAGACGCGCTGGAAGAGATCCAGGTGCAGTCCGATGGCGTCCGCTACGAGGGACTTGATGATGTCGCCGTGCGAGCACATCAGGTACACGGCGTCAGCGCCGTGCTCGCGCTCCACGCGGGCGTTCCACTCGCGTACCGCCTCGGCCGCCCGCGTCTGCATGGCCCGCATGGACTCGCCGCCCGGGAAGGCGGCCGCCGACGGATGCTGCTGTACGACCTCCATCAGCGGTTCGTCGGACAGCTCGGCCAGCTTGCGGCCCGACCAGTCTCCGTAGTCGCACTCCCCGATGCGGTCCTCGGTGTGCGCCGTGAGGTCCGGGCGGGCGGCGAGCAGCGGTGCAACGGTCTCCTGGCAGCGCTGGAGCGGGCTCGTGACGACTTCGGCGAGCGGCAGGTCCGCGAGGCGTCCGGGGAGCGCCGCGGCCTGTGCGGCGCCGCGCTCGTCCAGGGCCACGCCGGGGGTCCACCCGGCGAGCAGACCCGCGGTGTTGGCGGTGGATCGTCCGTGCCGGACGAGGATCAGCGTGGGCATGCGGGCCAGCCTAAGCCGACGACGAGGTGCGCCTCACGCTGAGGTTCGGAAGAATGCGCTCCGTGATCGTGGACTGCGCGATGTACCGGGAAGGGCGCCGCACCGAGTGCGAGGCGGACTTCTCGGACGCCCTCGACGAGGCGCGCGGCGCGGGGGACGCGTTCGTCTGGGTGGGCCTCTACGAGCCCACCGAGGAGGAGTTCAACGAGGTCAGCAGGGAGTTCGGGCTGCATCCGCTGGCGGTGGAGGACGCCTTGAAGGCGCATCAGCGGCCCAAGCTCGAAGTGTTCGACGACTCGCTCTTCGTGGTCCTGAAACCCGTCATGTACGAGGCGGACAGCGACGCCGTCTCGTCGGGCGAGGTCATGGTCTTCGTCGGCGACGCCTTCGTGGTGACGGTCCGGCACGGCGAGGGCTCGCCCCTCGGTGTCGTACGCCATCGTCTGGAGGCGGAGCCCGACATGCTCAGGCACGGCCCGACCTCCGTCCTGTACGCGGTCGCCGACGCCACGGTCGACCACTATCTGGACGTCGCGGGCGAGCTGCAGACCGACCTGGAGGAGCTGGAGGCGGAGGTCTTCTCGCCCGAGAGCGGGGGCAGCCGCAACACGGCGTCCCGGATCTACCGGTTCAAGCGCCAGATCGTGGAGTTCCGCCGGGCCACGGGACCGTTGGCGATGCCCATGATGCGCCTCTCCGGAGCGGGCCCTTTCTCGCCCGATGTGCCCTTCGTCAAAGGCGCCGCACAGCCCTTCTTCCGGGACGTCAGCGACCACCTGACGCGCGTGAACGACTGGGTGGACAGCCTCGACCGCCTGGTGTCCGACATCCTCTCCGCTCATCTGGCCCAGATGAGCGTGCGGCAGAACGACGACATGCGGAAGATCTCGGCGTGGGCCGCCATGGCCGCGGTCCCCACGATGATCGCGGGGGTCTACGGCATGAACTTCGACCACATGCCCGAGCTGCACTGGCTGTGGTCCTACCCGGCCGTGATCCTGCTGATGGTCGCGCTCGAGTTCTTCCTCTACCGGCAGTTCAAGCGCCGCGGCTGGCTCTAGCGCTCGGCGCGGTGCCTGGGGCCCCGGTGCCAGGTGCCAGGTGCCCGCTCAGGCGAATCCGGGCGCCGGGACGGCGGGCCCGCCGAGGGCGTCGCGCCGCCGGGGCATCTTCAGGGACACCATCCGCCGCCAGCCGCCGAATCGTTCGTACGCGTAGAGGGCGTGGACGCCCGAGGCGAGCGCCGCGGACTTGGGCTTCGGCCAGCCCAGGATGCGCCCCATGTGGCCCATCACGGCGAGGCTGACGTCGCGGTACACGCGCGCCTCGGCACGGGCGCACTCGTGCAGGGAGTCCAGGATCGTCCGCCCGTGTCCCGCGGCGGCCAGGCGGAGCAACTCCTCGTGGCAGTAGGCGAGGTGGTTGTCCTCGTCGTGGCAGATCATCCTGAGGGCCTTGCCGACCTCGGGGTGGTCGCCGAAGTACGTGACCAGCATGTTCATCTGGTCGGCGGCGCGCTGTTCGGTGACGCGGCTGTGCGAGAGGTAGACGACGACGTCCTGCTCGCTCAGCGGCTCCTCGCGGCGCAGCTTCTCGTGCGCCAGGCCGATGCCCTGCCGTTCGAGCAGCATGGTGTAGTCGGTCCCGGGCGGGATCGGGACGGGCTCGAGACCACGCTTCTTGAGAAGGGCGCCGAAGATCCGCCCGTGCTTGTCCTCGTCGGCGCCGTGCCGGGCGGCTTTGGGAGTGAGGGCTCGCTGGCTCTCGGGGAGAAGCGCCGCGATGCGCCCGTTCTCCCAGCCACCCTGCGACTCCCCGCTTGCCGCGATGGAACAGAAGAGCCGGAACGACTCGTCGTCGTCGAGGATCTCCTCGAAGACACCCCTGGCCGAAAGCATCACTGGCACCTCCATGTCCTCGACGTCCTCGATGTCCTCTGCGCGATCTCCGCAAAGAGCAAGTCAAATGCGGTGGCGCGAGTGTGGCAACAGGTGTCAGGTACGGCTCCGCCAAACGAAGGACAGCCGACCGCGGACGCGGCCGTAACCGAGAGGCCCCGCGGCGCGTTGTGCTCCGTGACGGCCGTGGCGGGGAAGACCCCCGAGCCCCCACCACGGCCGCAGAGCCTCTCTTACGGTCGCGCCAGTACGGTTACGCCAGCCCGGCGCGCTCCAGCGCCTGCGTACCCGCACGCAGGGCCGTGATCCGTTCATCGAGCGTGAAGCCGGCCGGCGCCAGTGTGAGCGTGGTGACCCCGGCAGCCGCGTAGGCCCGCATCCGGTCGGCGATGCGGTCCACGGAGCCGAGCAGCGTGGTCGAGTCGATCAGCTCGTGCGGCACAGCGGCCGCCGCGCCCTCCTTGTCGCCGGACAGGTACTTGTCCTGGATCTCGGCCGCTTCCTTCTCGTACCCCATGCGCTGGGCGAGCTGGTTGTAGAAGTTCTGCTTGCGGCTGCCCATGCCGCCCACGTAGAGGGCGGTGTACGGGCGGAACATGTCCGCGAGGCCGCTGACGTCGTCGCCCACCGCGAGCGGCACCGTCGGAACGACGTCGAAGCCCTCCATCGTCTTGCCCGCCTTCTCGCGCCCCGCGCGCAGATGACGGATCGCGGTGTCCTCCAGGTGCTCGGCCGAGGGGAAGATCAGCAGGGCGCCGTCGGCGATCTCGCCGGTCTGCTCCAGGTTCTTGGGGCCGATCGCGGCGACGTACAGCGGGATGTGCTCGCGCTGCGGGTGGACGGTGAGCTTGATGGGCTTGCCCGGGCCGCCCGGCAGCGGGAGCGTCCAGTGCTCGCCCTCGTAGCTGAGGCGCTCGCGCGTCATCGCCTTGCGGACGATCTCGACGTACTCGCGGGTGCGGGCGAGCGGCTTGTCGAACTTGACGCCGTACCAGCCCTCGGAAACCTGCGGCCCCGAGACGCCCAGGCCCAGGCGGAAGCGTCCGCCGGAGAGCGAGTCGAGCGTGGCGGCCGTCATGGCGGTCATCGCGGGCTGCCGGGCCGGGATCTGGAAGATCGCGGAACCGATGTCGATGCGTTCGGTCTGCGCGGCCACCCAGGACAGCACCGTCGCGGCGTCCGAGCCGTAGGCCTCGGCGGCCCAGCAGACCGCGTAGCCGAGCTTGTCGGCCTCCTTGGCGACGGCGAGGTTGTCCTGGTCCATCCCCGCGCCCCAGTAGCCGAGGTTGATCCCGAGCTGCATGGCCGAATCCCCTTACTGAGCAGTAACGTCCCTGTGCCGGGGACTGTAGCGCGTGGCCCCGCACGCCGTCAGCGGCGGGCGGGGCGGGTGACGGAGCCGGCCCAGTCGTTCAACAGGACACAAGTTTGTCCACAGCCCCTCACGCCGCCGGAGCACGCCCAGTAATCTCAGCGCCCATGGAGCAGAGGCATCTCGGCCGCACCGGCCTTCGCGTGTCCCGGATCGGACTCGGCACCCTCACGTGGGGGCACACCCAGGAGAGCGACGCCGCCGACCTGCTGAAGGTGTTCTGGGAAGCGGGCGGCAGCCTCGTCGACACGGCCGATGTGTACGGGGACGGGGAGGCGGAGTATCTGCTCGGCCGACTCATAGAGCGGCTCGTGCCACGGCGTGACCTGGTCATCGCGACCAAGGCGGGCAGCGTGCCCGACCCCGACCGCCGCTTCGACGGCTCGCGGGGCCACCTCCTGACCGCGCTCGACGAGTCCCTGGCCCGGCTGGGGACGGATTACGTGGATCTGTGGCAGCTGCACGCCTTCGACCCGTGCACGCCCCTCGACGAGACGCTCCAGGCCCTGGACATCGCCGTCAGCAGCGGCCGGGCGCGCTACGCGGGCATCTCGAACTTCTCCGGCTGGCAGCTCGCCAAGGCGGCGACGTGGCAGCTCGCGGCCCCGGGGACCCGGACGCGCCTGGCCGGTGCGCAGATGGAGTACTCCCTGCTGCAGCGTGGAGTCGAGCGCGAGCTGCTGCCCGCGGCGATGGACCTGGAAGTGGGCCTGCTGCCCTCGTCGCCGCTCGGTCGCGGCGTGCTCACCGGGAAGTACCGCCACTCCACCCCGGCCGACTCGCGCGGCGCCTGCGAGCATCTGGCGCCGTTCGTCGCGCCCTACCTCGACGAGGCCGCGAGCCGCATCGTCGACGCGGTCGCCACGGCTGCGGACGGCCTCGCGGCCACGCCGCTGCAAGTCGCCCTCGCCTGGGTGCGCGACCGCCCCGGAGTGACCGCGCCGATTGTCGGCGCGCGCAACGCGCAGCAGCTCACGGCCGCATTGTCAGTGGAGACCCTTAGTCTTCCTGACGAGATCTGCCAGGCGCTCGACGACGTGTCGGCGCCCGTGCACCGCTACCCCGATCACGACTGGAGCACGCTGTGAGTACGGAGCCGGAAACCGCTGCCGCGCAGGAAGCGGAGGCCGCTGCCGCACAGGAGACCGGGGCACGGGCGCCGGAGGCCGCCGCACCCCGGGCCGCCGTGGACGCGGCCGACGCCGAAGCCGCCACCGACGGCTCCACCGGTTCTGACGCCGCCGCCGAAAGCGCTGCCGCCACCGAAGACGCCACCGCCGAAGACGCTGTCACCGAGGACGCCGCCGAGAGCAAGGAGCTCTCGGAGACCGAGGCCGAGATCGCCGCCCAGCGCGAACTGCAGGAGCGGATCGCCGAGCGGAAGGCCGCCAAGCAGGGTCCTGTCGACGCGGGGGCCAAGCTCAGCGGCACGGCCGCCGACCTCCTTGCCGCCGTGCGCGCCGTGGAGAGCGGTGACCAGCCGGCCGCCAGTGCCTTCCGTGAGCCCGAGGCCGCACCACGCAGGGCCGCGCCCGAGCCCGTGCGGCGACCGCGGCCCGTCGCACCGGCCGCCTCGGGACCGGGCGACGAAGCCGTGGACGCGGTCCGTGCCGTGCTCGCCGACGGAGGAGCCCCGGCCGCCATCGCCGAGCGGACGGCGGTGGCGCTCGGCGAGGGCGCCGACGCCCTGCTGCGGGACGACCCCTGGCAGTTGCTGCGGGTCGCCGGCGTGCGCACGGAACAGGCCGACGGGTTCGCACGGGCCCTGCTCGGCGCGGAGTGCGGCCCCGACGACGAGCGCAGGGGGCGCGCGATCACCGCCTGGCTCCTCGAGCAGGCGGCCGTCGCGGGGCACACGGCTCTGGACGCGGCGGCGCTCACCGCGGCGCTCGGACAGCGTGCCGTGCCCGATCCGGACGCGGCGGTGCAGAGCGCCATCGCGGAGGGCGACATCCTGGTCTTCCAGGACGCCGTCGAGACACCGGGAGCTGCGGCTCCCGTGCGGCAGGAGGACGACGAGGAAGGTGAGGAGACCGAACAGCCGGTCCGCGTCCTTGTCGGCCTCGAGCAGTACGCCCTCGCCGAGGAGAGCCTCGCCGACGGGATCGCCCGGGTGATCAACTCCCTCTCCAAGGAGGAGGGCTCGGGCCCGCGGGCCGACGGCTGGGAGTCCGCCGCGGGCGAGGCGTCCGGTTCCACCGCCGAGCTGATCCGCGCGGTGGCAGGACACGGACTCGTCCTGCACACCGGCGGCGAGGCGGCGCGCGCCGAGCCCGCCGCGCTTGTGGCAGCCGCGGCGGGCCTGGGCCTGCGGGCGTGGGCGGCCACGCACAGCTCCGCGGGGCGGGGACGCGTCGCCGGGCTCACGGGCGCGGACGAGGCGGGCGCCGCGACCGTGGCGGGGCTGCTCTCCGGAGCGGAGGGCCCCGGACGCGACAGGGACGGAGCGCTCGACCTCGACCTCCTGGTGGTCCTCGACGCACCGCAACTGGACGTGGAGACCGCCGCGATCCTTGTGGAGTCCCTGCCGGACGGCGCCCGTCTGGTGCTGAGCGGCGACCCGGCGGTGCTGTGGTCGGCGGGCCCGGGGCGGGTCTTCGCCGATCTCCTCGCGGCGCGCTGCTGCCCGCAGATCGTCTCGCGCGTCCCGGACCCCGGCCCCATCGGGGAGTTGGTCTCCGGGATCGGCATCGGCGAGCTGAACCAGGTCGAGGCGCCGGGCAAGGAAGTCGTGATCGTCCCCGTGCGCGACGCGGGCGAGGCGGTGCACCGCACGGTGCAGCTCGTGGCGGACTCGGTGCCCAGGGCGATCGGGGTGCCCACGGAGGACACCCAGGTCATCACCCCAGGGCACGGCGGCGCCGCGGGCACGCGCGCGTTGAACACCGCGCTCAAGGAGCGGCTGAACCCCGGCCCCGGCCGGTTCGGCGGCTTCGACCCCGGCGACCGTGTCGCCCATGTCCCGGCGCCCGGGCGCACGACCCTCGGCCGGGTTCTGCGGGCCGACGCGGAGGGGCTGCACCTGGAGTGTGACGGCGCCCCCGTCGTCGTACCGAAGGAGCAGGTGGAGCAGACGGTGCGGCACGCGTGGGCGCTCACCGCGCACCAGGCCGTGGGCCTGAGCTGGCCCGCGGCGGTCGTGGTGCTGCCCGGCGACGCGACCGCGGCCCTGAGCAGGCCCTGGATCTACACCGCGTTCAGCCGTGGCGAGCGGCACCTGTCGGTGGTTCAGGGCGCGGAGCAGGCACTGCCGCGCGCCGTGGCGGAGATCCCCCCGAAGGCCCGCACGACGCGCCTCCAGACCCTCCTGCGCCCGCAGGTGCCCGCCACGTCCTGAGCCGAACCGTCCCGCGCCTCGGGGTGGCCGCCACGTTCACCGGCGCCCTCAGGCGCGCGGCACGGGCCGGTAAGGGCCGTGCCGCGCGCCTGGGGGATCAGCGATCGGCGTCCAGGGGGCTTCTGTCGTCGTCGACGTCGACGACGTCGACCGAGTCCACCGCGTCCGCCTCATCGACGTCATCGACGTCATCGAGCTCGTCGAGTTCATCGAGGACCGCCACGGCGTCGGGATCGACGCGGGCGCGGACATCGGCATCGGCTCCGTCGACATCGTCGTCGTCCGGTTCGTCGTCGAAGACCGCGCTGACGTCGAAGCGGCACACGACCCGGTGCGGGTCGGCCTGGTCGAAGGGGGCGTCGAGCCACTCCCCCGGTTCCGCGGGCTCGTCCGCCGCGGTGACCCAGAGCGTGGAGTCGCCCTCCTCCAGGCCGAATTCCTTGTGCCGGGAGGCGATTTCGTCCGGTTCGAACTCGCCGAAGAGCACACCGAGAGCGGCATGCACGCTGCTGCCCGCCGCCGCGCCCGCGGGACCCTCGCCCGCGGTGTCCGCGTCGAGGTCAGCGACCCGCTGGGCCTGCGCGAGGAGCCGCTGCGGCTCCGCCACCGCGTAGTCCCTGCGGATCAGCACGCTGAGCGCGTTCGCGTCCTGCGGGCCCTGGTACGGCGGCAGCACACCGCTGTCCGAGCCGGGGATCTCGAAGGGGGTGACCTCGTCATAGCGGTCGTAGAGCAGCTCGTCGTACTCCTCGGCCGCGGCGGCCAGCTCGTTGAACGCTTCGTAGACGGCCGGGTCGTCCTCTCCCGACCTGCGTTCGACCGCGGCAAGGTGACGGTCGAGCGCGGTCTTGACCGCCTCGGCGGCGGCGCGTACCTCGGCAGCGGTGGGCTGCGCAGCATCAGACATAGTGCAGACGCTATCCGTACCGGGCCCGTACTTGCACAATAGATGCGATGCCGGAATACGAATTTGTCGACGTGTATGTGCCGCGCGGGGTCACCCGCAAGGAAGCAACGCGCCTGCTGACGGACCACGCCGAGTACGGACACTGGGAGTTGGACCGCCTGAGCCTGCACTCGGACGGCAGCCGCAGAGTGCGGCTGAAGCGGCGGATCATCCGCCAGCTGCGGGCCACCTGGTGAAGTGAGACAGCGGAACGGAGGGCGCCCGACCAGGCGGGACACCCTCCGTTCCATGCACCGGATCAGGCGGCGACGCGCCCCCTGATCATGCGGCCGACCGCGTCCTGCGGTACAGCACCGTCCCCGCGAGCAGCATGCCCGCGCCCACCGGCAGCACTACGCCCATCGGCAGATCGCTGCCCGTCTGAGCGAGCGATTCCGAGCCCTTCGGCATGTCGATGGCCTGCGCTCCCGGCTGGTTCGGCGACCCCGGGTGGTTCGGAATCGCCCGGTCGTCCGACGGCTTCTCACCCGGCGTGCCGGGCTTCCCCGGCTCTCCCGGGTTGCCGGGCTCCCCCGGGTTGCCAGGCTCTCCCGGGTTACCGGGCTCTCCCGGGTTGCCGGGCTCTCCCGGATTCCCCGGCTCCCCAGGGTTGCCGGGCTCTCCCGGGTTGCCAGGCTCCCCCGGATTCCCCGGCTCTCCCGGGGGCACGTCGCCCGAGTGGTTCGCGCAGTCGTTGCCGGTGGTCGCGTTGCCGAGACCGCCGATGGTGACGCTGTTGCCGCAGACGTTCACCGGCACGTCGACCGGCAGCTGAACGTCGTTGCCCGAGCCGACGCCCGGCGAGTCGCTGCTGTGCCCGTGTGCCGCGGACCCGCCGCCCGAAGGCTTGTGCGAGCCACCCCCGTGCGAGGTGTTGGCGCAGCTGTTGCCCGCCGCGGGGTTGAGCACCCCGACGACGTTGACGGTGTTGCCGCAGACGTTCGCCGGCACGTGCACCGGGAGCTGGATCGAGTTGCCGGAGAGCACGCCCGGAGAATCCGACGCACCCCCGCGGGCGCCCGAGTCGGCGTGTGCGTATCCACCACTGACGGCGAGTACGCCCGTCGCGGCCGCCACCGTGATCAGGCCTTTACGAGTGACCTGTCGCATAGGTTTTCCCTGTCTTATGACCTTCAGGAATGCGTACGTGCCTTGGGACACGTGCGCGGAATGCCCGAAGGCCCCGGAGTGGCATTACACGCACTCCGGGGCCGACGGACTCAGCCCCTCACGGGGTGAGACACGACAACGTCACTTGTTGACGCAGGTGTTGCCGAAGGCGGGGTTCAGCAGCCCGATCACGGAGACCGTGTTGCCGCAGACGTTCACCGGCACGTGGACCGGCGCCTGCACGACGTTGCCCGAGAGCACGCCGGGAGACTTCACGGCGGCACCCTGGGCACCGGCGTCGGCAGCAGCGATACCCGCACACGCGAGCACGAGACCACCAGTGGCAGCCGCAGCAGCGACGACCTTCTTGATCATTGTTCCTCCTTGTTGGCAATGCGATCCCAGCCGCGGACCGCACCACCTGTAACGAGGAGGAGGCAACGGGGCTACGAGCCTATGGTCCCTTTCACTCTTTTCAGTCAAGTACGTACGTGCTGACGATTATTGGAGTTTCGCTTAAGCACGTAATTCCACCGCGCACCCATCGCCGAAGGGCGCGTGAACCGGCGCTCAGGACGCGTCGATGAACCGGTCGAGCACGCGCACACCGAACTTGAGGCCGTCCACCGGCACCCGCTCGTCCACACCGTGGAACATGCCCGCGAAGTCCAGCTCCGGCGGCAGCTTCAGCGGCGCGAAGCCGAAGCCGCGGATGCCGAGGTCGTCGAAGGACTTGGCGTCGGTGCCCGCGGAGAGCATGTACGGCACGGCGCGGGCGATCGGGTCCTCGGCCTGGAGCGCCGTCTGCATGGCGTCGACGAGCGCCCCGTCGAAGGTGGTCTCCAGGGCCTTGTCCGCGTGCACGTCCGTGCGCTTGACGTTCGGGCCGAGGAGCCGGTCCAGGTCGGCGAGGAACTCCTCCTCGTACCCCGGCAGGAAGCGGCCGTCGACGTGGGCCGTCGCCTGCCCCGGGATGACGTTGACCTTGTAGCCCGCGCCCAGCTGGGTCGGGTTGGCGGTGTTCTTCAGCGAGGCGCCGATGAGCTTGGCGATGCCGCCGAGCTTGGCGAGCGTCTCGTCCATGTTCTCGGGGTCGAGCTCGGTGCCGAGCGCGTCGCCGAGCTCGTCCAGGAAGTGCCGCAGCGTCTTGGTGACCCGCACCGGGAACTTGTGCCGCCCGAGCCGGCCCACGGCCTCGGACAGTTCGGTGATGGCGTTGTCCTTGTGGATCATCGAACCGTGACCGGCTGTGCCGTCCACGGTGAGCTTCATCCAGTGCATGCCCTTCTGGGCCGTCTCCACGAGATAGAGGCGCAGGTCCTCGTTCACCTGGAAGGAGAAGCCGCCGACCTCGCTGATGGCCTCCGTGACGCCTTCGAAGAGCCCCGGGTGATTGTCGACGAGGTAGCGCGCGCCGTACGTGCCGCCGGCCTCCTCATCGGCCATGAAGGACAGCACGATGTCGCGCGGAGGCTTGCGGCCGGTGCGCATGCGCTCACGGACGACCGCGAGGGTCATCGCGTCCATGTCCTTCATGTCGACGGCGCCGCGGCCCCACACACAGCCGTCCGCGATCTCCCCGGAGAAGGGGTGGTGCGTCCAGTCCTGGGCGTTCGCCGGTACGACGTCGGTGTGGCCGTGGATGAGCAGCGCGGGCCGGGAGCGGTCCTCGCCCTCGATACGGGCCACCGTGGAGGCCCGGCCGGGGTGCGATTCGAAGATCTGCGGTTCGAGCCCCACCTCGGCGAGCTTCTCCGCGATGTACTCGGCCGCCTTGCGCTCGCCCGGGCCCGAGTGGTCGCCGTAGTTGCTCGTATCCATGCGGATCAGATCGCGGCAGAGATCGACGACCTCGTCCTCGCCGGTGACGGGCCGCGACCGGTCCGCCTCGCCCGCCCTGTCGGCCCTGCTCGACTCGCTCACGATGGTTCCTCCCGCTATCGCTCCTGGTGGTCCTCCTCATCCTCCCGCGCCGACCCCTCGACACCCAAGGCCGGGCACCCGCCGTCATACGCCGTTCACGGGTATGACCTGGGCGATCGCCCGGGTGATCGGAGGCCCTCGAATGTTTGCTATGGTTTTCCACGTCGCCGCGGGAAACCGCGACAGACCACCGGTCCGGGTGGCGGAATGGCAGACGCGCTAGCTTGAGGTGCTAGTGCCCTTTAACGGGCGTGGGGGTTCAAGTCCCCCCTCGGACACCAACGATTGACCACAAATGCGCTGGTCGGGAGAGATCCCGACCGGCGTTTTGCGTTGTCGGCATGTACAGCACAAGTCGGCTGCTGCCGCCACCCCCCGCGCGGAAGTGGGCGGGATTGCTACTCACGGACGGCCCGGATCTCCGATTTCGTTGTCAGCGCCTGGTAAATCTGACGAAACTGGTGATGGGGGAAATATGTCCGTGCTGAGTGCCGCTCGCGACGGGGTGAACCGCGCGCTGCGTCCCTTCGGTGTGCAGATGGTCCGTGGGCACAGCGACGACCCGGCGATCCAGCCGTTCCTGTCCGCCCGTAGGACGTTGGCGGCGGCACGGCGGGCGGGGGTGTCCGTCGAGGACCACATCGACCGCTACAGCGCCGCTGCGGGTGCGACCGCCGAGACCGTGGACGCGCTGCTGCGCCTTGCGGACCTCGGTGAGCACGTGGAGCGCGTGTGCGAGATCGGCCCGGGCTCAGGCCGGTACGCGGCCAGGGTGACCGCGGCGACGCACCCGGACGCCTACGAGATCTACGAGACCGCGGGAGACTGGCTGCCCCGCCTGAGGTCGCTGCCGAACGTGGTCGTGCGGCCCGCCGACGGGCACACGCTGAGCGCCACTGCCACCGGTTCGGTGGATCTCGCGCACGCCCACAAGGTGTTCGTCTACATACCGCTGGTCGTGACCGTCGGCTATCTCGACGAGATGGCCCGGGTCGTGCGCCCGGGTGGGATCGTCGCGTTCGACGTGGTGAACGAGAACTGCCTCGACGCGGCGACGACGAAGAACTGGGTCGCCAGTGGAGCGACCCTCTACGGCATGATCTCGCGCACGTGGCTCCTCGACCGCCTGGCTCAACGTGGACTGTCGTTACTGGGCAGCCATTTCGTGCCGCTCAGCGGCGGGCGGACCGAACTGCTCGTGTTCCGGCGGGCATGAGCCCCGGCACGGAAACCTGCGTGGCTGTCTCAAGTCGTCCGTCCGGGCCGGCGTCCGTTCGGGCCGTCCGGGTCGTCCGGGCCGTCGTCCGTCAGTCTGCGCCGTAGCCGCTGCTCGTGGACGAGGCGCCCCACCAGTGCCCCGCCGTACACGACGAAGCCCACCCCCACCAGCCAGGACTGCAGGATCAGCACGGTGCCGAACGGACCGTACGTCACCGCGTTCGACGCGATCAGCGGAGAGAAGACGAACTGCGAGAAGATCCGCAGCCCGAGCAGCCCCAAGGCGGTCGCGGCGGCGCCGGGGGCCAGGGCACGCCATCGGATCCGGCCACAGAGGAGCAGGCGCTGCGACCACCAGAAGAAGAGGAAGACGCCGATGGCGTCGCCCGCGGTGACGAGGGCGGTCTCGACGGCGGACGACTCCTCGGGCGAGGGCGCGGTGACGAAGAGCAGCAGGAACAAGACCAGCACGGCCAGCCAGACGACGTGCCGCCACATGGTGTGCCAACGTGCCGATGGCAGGTCCCAGGCGCGTTCGTAGCCGGTCTGTACGGCGGATCCGAAGGTCACGCCGAACGCGGCAAGGGCGGCGAGACCGAACGCTGTGGTCCGCTGCAACGCCCGCCCCGGCACACCGAACAGCCGCTCGACATCCGCCTCCGGCACCTCGGAAACCCCGAGCCCCTGCACCAGCCAGCGGGCGAAGCCCTCTCCCCTCGCCAGGTCGGCCGCGGCGACGACGACGAGGAGAGGCACGAGGGTGAGGAAGCTGAGCGCCGCGAAGCCCATGGCGCGGTGCATCAGCTCCATCTCGCGCCCACGGTTCCAGGCCAGCCCGACAACCGACGCCAGGAGACGGCGGTGGAGTCGCCGGAAGCGAGATTCGTGCTGCGCGGAGCCGCCGTGGTTCGGCGTACCAGATGCTGGGGGCATGTCGGATCGCCTACCCGCAATCGCGGGGGAGCCAGTCCGGAGTACCGCCGAACGGGCATGACGTTCCGCACTCAGGTGGCGATGCCGCCCGCGCCAAGGCGCGATCGAAGAGTGGACACCCCCATCAGGGGTTCGCACCCCTCGCGTGCCGGTGCCCCAGGGTGGCGGCACCGCCTCGTTCACCTGTGTGATCCCCCGCGCGGCTCGTCCGGTGATGTGTGCAGCAGACCGACCCCGCGGGTGGCGGAGAAGAAGGGCCCCTAGCCGTCCCACAGACCTTGGTGGCGGCGATGCGCCGGTGTCAGACCCTGGGTGAAGTACTTGTCGTAGTACTCGCTCTCCACGTGGTGGGCCTGGAGCCAGATTCCGGGGACATGGATCGCGTCCGTGTGCGCGGGGAAGCGGCGGTGCGTCTGGAGGATGTACTCGCAGATGTCACGGGCACAGTCGATCACCCGCTCGTCGTACTCGCTCGCCTCGGCCAGATAGCGCTGCCCGTAGCCCTCCCGGTAGATGCGGCTGAAGACGTCCTTGTCGCTGTAGACGCCCGCGGGGCCGAACTTCTCGCGGATCACCCCGTCCACCGCGTCGGACATCGTCGCGAACGCGGGCGGACACGCGGCGGAGATCAGCTGCTCACCGCCCGGCGCCTTCAGGCCCACCGGGTGCGAGCGTACGTTCGCGTACTTGGGGAGCGGGATGTGCCAGCGCCACACGTCGGCCGGGCGCCAGCGCGGGGTGACGAAGGTGAAGCCGAGCATCCTGCCGTAGGTGCGAGTGAATTTCGGGTCGCCCAGGGCGATTTGAGGGTTGATGGACGCATGGATCCAGGCGCCGAGGCCCATCGCCTCGGCCACCAGCATCACGTTCTGGAGCAGCAGGTCCGCCTCGATCTGGGTGCGGAGCGGTCCGAGGGTCCCCAGTGGCAGCTTCACCTTCTCGTTCAGGAAGCCGTTTTTGATCCACTTCTTCACGCCCGCGGGACGGTAGAAGTTCCGGTCGTCCACCAGGGTGGGCCGTGCGCCATCCGGCTGCGTGAGCAGGTACATCAGCGCGTTGATGTACTGGTGGGACAGGTCCACCACCGGGAACAGGACGGTCGTGCCCGGCAGGTTGGACAGGAAGCGGTTCGAGTCCAGGTAGGCCGGGAAGTCCCGCAGGCCCTGAGCCACGTCCAGACGGTGGTCGAGGACCTTGACCTTCGCCTCCCGGGCGCGGGCGGTCAGGGTCGGGGCGTCGAAGGGCTCTTCGGGCGCCGGGGGCAGCTTCCTCAGGTAGTACGTGCCGGTGTCGTTGATCAGGAAGAAGTGCGTGCCCTGCGCGTTGTCGGGGCTTCCCGCCGTACGCCCCGCCATGGTCAGGTTCGGCTTCGCCATGATCGGCTTGCCGTCGCGCGG
Organism: Streptomyces sp. NPDC058257; assembly: GCF_042881845.1. Taxonomy (NCBI): domain Bacteria; kingdom Bacillati; phylum Actinomycetota; class Actinomycetes; order Kitasatosporales; family Streptomycetaceae; genus Streptomyces; species Streptomyces sp. NPDC058257. The sequence continues at coordinate 8,448 of NZ_JBHVXJ010000016.1, read as the reverse complement.
GTCCTCGAAGGGGCGGTCCGGCATCGTGAGCCCGGTGCAGCCGGTGAGGGCGATCAGGACCGCTTCCTCCAGATCGGTCAGCGGCTGCGGGGCGTCCTTGGAGACGTAACTCATGGATCCCGCAGGGACGTTGGCGCCGCGGCTCACCCGGTGGGTGCGGCGGCGCCAGACCGTCTCCAGGAGGGGGCGTACGAGGAGGTCGGCGAGGCCGGGGTGGTGTCCGTCCGTCCTGTTGCCGGGGCCGCTCCCGCTGTCAGGCCCGCCCGCGCTGTCGGGCCCGCCCGCGCTGTCAGGACCGCCCGTGCTGTCGGGCCCGCCCTCATCCGGTCGCATCGCTGCCACCGTCCCGCATCGGCTGCACCTGCCGCCACGGCGCGAACGCGCTCGCGTCGCGCGGCAGCAGGCCCGCCAGGTCCGGGGCGTGCCGCTGGATCACGGACTTCATGCCGCCCTTCTCGACCCAGTCGATCCCGAGCGGTGTGTAGATCTCGGGGCGGTAGTCGACAGTCAGGAAGCGGTCGCTCTGCAGGCGCCGCGTGGCCATCAGGATGAAGATGCGGAAGGCCGTGTCGCTGAAGCCGAAGCCGGTCGGCGGGTTCTCGGCGAACAGGCCGACCACGGTGTCGATCTCGTCGACCGAGTCGTAGACGTCCTTGAGGCGCGCCACGGTCTCGGGGTCCTGACTCAGGTCCTCGAAGCGGCTGATGCGCGGCTTGTGCAGGCCCGCGCGGAAGTCGTTGTAGCGCGGCACGCCCCGCCTGCGGGTGCGGACGAGGTCGACGACCGACAGGTCGATGATCTCTCCGTCACGCTCGAAGCGCTGGAGCGCGCGCGGGTAGTTGTTGAGGGTGATCGCGCCGGGGTGGGCGATGCCGAACGAGTAGAGGGTGTCGGCGAGGCCCGTCTTGCGGATGGCTGCCTCGGCCGCGCCGCCCTGGATGTCCTGGAAGCCGAGGTTCTCCAGGCGCTGACCGAAGTGGTGCTCGCGCATCACGTAGTCGTCGGGGATCAGCGGGTGCATCCGGTAGACGGTGACGAAGTCCTCGGTGAGGGAGTACGGCGCCGACTGGTGGTCCGGCAGCGTCTTGGGGATGCCGGTCAGCGAGTGGGCCTCGAGGAGCCACAGGCCGAGCTTGCTCAGCCACTTGTTCGGCGGGCCCTCCCAGTTGGTGTGCAGACCGAGGTCGATGGCCTCGGTGGCGAGGATCGCCGGGGTCCACTCCACCGTGTGAATCTTGGCGATGAGTGCGGAGACGACCAGACGTGCCGTGTGGTAGATGCTGTCCTCGCTCATCGCGGGGTACTCATGGCGCAGCGCCGCGCAGACCGCGTTGTGCTCGCGGGCGAAGAGCGTGTGCATCGCGCTGAGGCCGAGCCACCAGCTCTCGTTGAAGCCGGTGAGCGGGATGCCGTTCTGGCCGGTGGGCAGGTGGCCGTCCTCCAGGCGCAGGTCGGCGCTGCCGCCGGCCTCGCGCAGGAACTTCGCGGTCCGCTCGTCCGCGCCGTACACCTCGGAGCCGCCCCACCAGTGGGAGGCGGTGTTGGCGAAGAGGATCGGGGGCTGGTTGCCTGGCAGGTGGATGCCGTCGTTCTCGGCGAAGCGCATCACGTTCTCGGCGGGGCCGCCGGGGGTGTTGTGCCAGGTGCTGCCGCCCGGCAGCGGGACCTCGACGGCCTTGCCGCCGACGGGGTAGCGCCGGTGGTTGACCCAGTCGTGGACCTGGAACTGGATCCAGGCGGCGGCCAGGATGTTGAGCGAGGTCGCAGGGACGAAGGTCTCGCGCTGCAGGAGGGTACGGCTGACGGTGACCGGGTTCGGGGTGTCGAAGAGATCGGGCCGGTAGTCGGGTTTCAGGTTGCGCCCGAAGGCCGCGCCCACGGCTCCCATGGAGGGCTTGGAGAGGTCGTTGTACGTCCCGTCGTACGACCGGGCCGTGCGCAGCCGCTCGTCGACCGGCGCGGGCACGGGGACGGCCTTCGGCGGCGCCTCGGGGATGTCGGTGTCGATGAGGTTGCGGCGCCTGAGCACCTTGCGCAGGTAGACCAGGTTCAGCAGGCTCGCGTCCACCGGCAGCCTGTACCACGGCACATAGCGGTTGAGCGCCGCGAAGAACCGGCCGACCGGGATGCCGAGCACCGTGTTGCGCAGCGGCTCCGCCGTGGTGAAGCGCAGGCCCTGACGGTGGGCGGCGCTCGCTTCGTACGCGGCTTTGCGTGCGCGGTTGAGATTGCCCAGGGGGCGGAAGTCATCGGTCGTGTACCAGGGGTTGAAGGCCAGCTCCTCGACCCTTCCGGCCGCCGCCATGGCATCGGCGGTGGCCAGGTCCTGGCGTGGCACGGTGAGGCGTCCGACGGGCACCGCGGGCGTGATGATGTCCTTCCACTCCACGGAGCCGTCCTCGACGGGCGTGCGCTTCTCGTCCACGTACCGCTGGACGCACAGCTCGAAGGCGACGTCCGACGTGACGAGGCGGTGTGCGAGGTCGCGGTGGAGGAAGCCCGGGTCGCGGCGCTCGGGCTTCGGCTCGGGGGCGCTGCCCACGACGGGGCGCAGGAGGTAGCGGACCGGGCCCGCCTCACCCCAGAGGACGGCGCCGCGGCTCCAGTACGTCTCCCTGGCGAGGCTGTTGACCGTGTGCCGGGTGGCGGCTTGGATGTTGCGCCGCATCCGGGTCGCGGTGGACAGACCGACGGCGAGCGGGAGCTTCACGAGCAGGCCGAAGGCCTTCCGCACCGGATTGGTGGCGCCCGCCATGGCCTTGGCGAAGGCGACGAACTCGCGGGCGTCACGGGCGTGCGACACCGGGAAGTTGGTGGCGAGCAGGTCGTGGCTCTCCTCGTCCGACACCGTCACGCGCACGGCCACGCCGCGCAGGTCGGCCACGGCGTCGGGCTGCCGGGTGCCGCTCGCGTTGGAGAGCCGGACGGTCGCCTGGTACTCGGCGCCGGGCTGGGCGAATCCCGTGCGCAGGGCCTCGGGCAGGTCGTCGTGGAAGGTGAGGCGGGCGTTCTCCACGGCGAGCGCGGGTTTCGCGTGCTGGGTGCGTGCGAGGGAACCGGCGCCGGCGGCACGCCGGTTCTTGTCCTGGACCTTCATGATCTCGCCGGCCAGGCGCTCGAAGAGACGGTGCTCCGCCTCGGGGCTGCCGCCCGCGTATCGCTCGTAGGTCTGCTCGTACTGTCCGGTGTCGGCCATCAGGCGCTTCCTTCGCACGCAGGCGTACGGGACGGGGCAGGGTCCTGTCATCGGGTTCGCGCCCTCCGCCCGGTGCGGGGCAGGCGGGAACCCGACGACAGGGCCTAGGACGCTACTGGTGGTGCGGGGCGTCCGCAGCGTGGGTTCCCGCCGATGTGCGGGGCGCGGCCTCGGCGTCGGACAGGCGGGAGGTGAAAGGCGTTTGGGCCCGTCGGGGCGCCGGGGTGGCCGTGTGGGGCGGCTCGGGTGATCGTCCGGTCGTCCCTCTGGGGTCTCCTCCCACAGCAGCCCCACCAGTGGAGCGCTCCGATGGCCGGACCGTGACGGGCGGACTCGGGCGGGGCGCGCGCGAGTTGACCGCGGGTCAGTCCCGGTGGTGTGCTCGCAACTCCCTTGCCGCCACCGCACGTTCCGGGGGGAAGACATGCGCGACCAGCACGCCAAGGCGCCGTCCTTCACCGATCTGCGCCCGTACAAGGAGGCCACCGGAACCGGCCCCGCAGGGGCCTTCCCGGTCTATCCGGACCTGGTGGAGCGGCTGTTGGCGAACACGTCGCAACCCGATCCGGAGGGCGTCGTCCCACACGCCCTGGCGACCTGCGCGGCCTACGCGTACGCGGGCTCCCCGCAGGCCGCCGACCCGGAGACGCTCGCCATGATCATGGCCAGGGTCGGCCTGGAGGAGAACCGCTGCCGGGTCTTCGAGCAGCGGGTGGACGCGCTCTACATCACCTCGGCGGCGTACCTGCTGCAGGACAAGGACCGGCGGGTGGTGATCCTCTGCTACCGCGGCACCCAGCCCGAGGACATCATCAGCATCCTCACGGACGCCGACGTACGGCCCGAGACGCTCCGCGTGGACCTCGACGGCGAGCGGTACGACGTCCACGCGGGGTTCTACCGCAACATGCGGGCCTCGCGGTACCTGGTCATGCAGGCCCTGGAGCGGGCGATGCGCGGCGAGTCGGTCGACCCCGACGAGCAGGGCACGGTGGGCGAGGGGATGGAGGCGCTCTACATCACCGGGCACAGCCTCGGCGGTGCGATGGCGGCGCTGATGGGCGTCGTCCTGATGCACGAGCCTCGGTACGCCGCGGTCGCGGAGAAGCTGAGGGCCGTCTACACCTTCGGCCAGCCCATGCTCGGCGGGCCCGACTTCGCCGCCGCCTGCCACCGGGCCTGCGACCACCGGGGCGTCCACGTGCTGCGCGACCGGCTCATCCGCTACATCTACGACCGTGATGTCGTGCCGGCGCTGCCGCCGCGTCCGGTGGGGCCGTACGCCCCTTTCGGCCGCGAGTTCCACTATCGGCGGCAGCAGGGCGTGGTCGACGGCGCCCTCACTCTGGTGGCCGACGCGATGATCGAGGCGCTGTCGCTGCCGGGCGACCTGCTCGGGGGGCGGCTGCGTGCCACGGCGCGGAGCCGGGTGAAGACGATGGGGTGGGCCGTGGCGGGGCTGGTGCGGGGGCCCGGCCGACAGCCCGGCTGGGTCGAGGTGCGGGACCCGGCGCCGCACTACCCGCAGATGGACAGCCTCGCGGGGCTCGCCGTGGTGGCGCCCCTGGCGTTCTTCGCGGCCCGGCTCGCGCTGACGCGGAACGTCCCGTTCACGTACTCCTTCGAGGACCACGGTCCTGGGCACTACGTGAACGCGCTGGCTCCGCCCGGGGTCATGAGCGAGTTCGGGGACGTCCTCTAGTCCGCCGGTCCACTGGCGCCGGACCACCGGTCCACCGGCGCCGGTCCACCGGCGCCATCCCACCGGCCCGCTAGTCGATGAAGGCGCCGTCGACGTACACCCAGGCCCCGTCCAGCCGCTCGAAACGGCTGCGCTCGTGCAGGGCGTCCTTGCGGCCCCCGTCGGTGTAGCGGGCCCGGAACTCGACCGTGCCGGTGGTGTGGAACGCGGTGCCGTCCGCCGTGTCCAGGATCTCCAGGCCGACCCAGCGCAGATTCGGGTCGAACTCCACGCGCGGGGGCCGGGTGCGCGGATGCCAGGAGCGCAGGAGGTACGCCTCGTCCTTGACGGCGAAGGCGCAGTAGCGGGAGCGCATCAGCTCCTCGGGCACGGCGGCCACGACCTCGCCCCGGTGCAGCCGTCCGCAGCACTTCTCGTACGGCTCGGGGTGGCCGCAGGGGCAGCTGGTCTGGGGACGGGGGGCGCGTCGGGACATGCGGACCATTGTCCCCGACGCGGGCACGTGCTCCGGAGCCGCTACGGGGCGAGGATGTCCAGCTCGTGCAGGGCGCCCACGGCGATCTCCCGCGTCAGCTCCTCGGCACGCGCCGCGTCGCCCTCGCGCACCGCCTCCGCGAGCCTGACGTGCAGGGTGACGGCCGCCGGGTCCGGGTCCTCGAACATGACCTGGTGGTGGGTGCGGCCCGCGAGGACCTCCGCGACGACGTCACCGAGGCGGGCGAACATCTCGTTGCCGGACGCGTTCAGGACGATGCGGTGGAAGTTGATGTCGTGGAAGAGGTAGCCCTCCAATTGCTGCCCCCGCGAGGTGGCGACCATGCCGAGGGCGCACTCGGTGAGGGCCGCGCACTGCTCCGGAGTGGCGTGCCGGGCGGCGAGACCCGCGGCGGAGGGTTCGATCGCCGAACGCAGGACCGTGAGGGAGCGCAGCTGGCGCGGCCGGTCGGCGCCCGCGAGACGCCACCGGATGACCTGCGGGTCGTAGACATTCCACTCCGCCGTGGGCAGTACGGTCACACCGACCCGGCGCCGGGACTCGACGAGGTGCATCGACTCCAGGACCCGCACCGCTTCCCGTACGACGGAGCGTGACACCTCGAAGCGCTGGGCCAGCTCGTCCGTGCGCAACACACTGCCCGGCGGGTACTCGCCTCCGGTGATGGCGGGCCCGAGGCTTTCCAGTACGCGAGCGTGCAGCCCACGGGCCTGTGCGGTCATGACGTCAGGGTATGCGGGGACCTTGGGGAACAAAAAGTCAGACTTTTGTGTCACAGACTCTTGAATTTGTCAGACCTAATAGGTTTCAGTGACGTGAACGAGCCACGGGTCTCCCCCGTCCCGTGGCTCGTTCTCGGACCGATGTCGAAGAAGACAGCGAGGCAGGACAGCGATGAGCACCCCCCACGTCGTCGTAGTGATGGGCGTGGCAGGAACCGGCAAGACAACGATCGGTCCCCTGCTCGCGGCACAGCTCGGCGTTCCCTACGCCGAGGGCGACGACTTCCACCCCCCGGCGAACATCGCCAAGATGTCGGCCGGGACCCCGCTGACCGACGACGACCGCTGGCCCTGGCTCGACGCCATCGGCGCCTGGGCGCACGGCAGGGCCGGGCTCGGCGGTGTGGTCAGCAGCTCGGCGCTCAAGCGCAGCTACCGCGACCGTCTTCGGTCCGCGGCCCCCGGCCTCGTCTTCGTCCACCTCACCGGCGACCGGTCTCTCATCGAGGACCGGATGTCGCACCGGGAGGGCCACTTCATGCCGACGGCCCTGCTCGACTCGCAGTTCGCCACGTTGCAGCCGCTCGGCGCGGACGAGGCGGGCGTCGCCGTCGACGTCACCGGCGGTCCGGAAGAGATCAGTGAGCGTGCCTTCAAGGCGCTGGGCGCGCTCGGCGAGTAGTTCAGTAGTTCCCGTTTCCCCCCGAGTTCCCCCGAGTTCCCGTTCCCCCGCACCCCCGTTCCCCTCGCACCCCCTCCCCTGACGCACAAGGAAAGACACCGTGACCAGTCTCAGCGTTGAGATGCTGGCAGCGGACGCCGTCGAGCCGATCACCGACGCTGGCCATGCCCAGCTGGGTATCGCCGTCCTCGCGGGCATCGCCGTCATCGTCCTGCTCATCACGAAGTTCAAGCTGCACGCGTTCCTGGCCCTGACCATCGGGTCGCTCGCCCTGGGCGCCTTCGCGGGCGCCCCGCTCGACAAGGCGATCGCCAGCTTCACCAAGGGCCTCGGCGACACGGTCGCGGGCGTGGGTGTGCTGATCGCTCTCGGCGCGATCCTCGGCAAGCTGCTCGCCGACTCCGGCGGCGCCGACCAGATCGTCGACACGATCCTCGCCAAGGCGGGCGGGCGTTCGATGCCGTGGGCGATGGTCCTGATCGCCTCGGTGATCGGGCTTCCGCTCTTCTTCGAGGTCGGCATCGTGCTGCTGATCCCGGTCGTCCTGATGGTCGCCAAGCGCGGCAACTACTCACTGATGCGGATCGGCATCCCGGCACTCGCCGGTCTGTCCGTGATGCACGGCCTCATCCCACCGCACCCCGGTCCGCTGGTCGCGATCGACGCGGTGGACGCGAACCTGGGCATCACCCTCGCCCTCGGCGTGCTCGTCGCCATCCCTACGGTGATCATCGCCGGGCCCGTCTTCTCGAAGTACGCGGCGCGGTGGGTGGATGTCTCCGCCCCCGAGAAGATGATGCCGCAGCGGCCTTCGGAGGACCTTCAGAAGCGTCCCGGGTTCGGCGTGACGGTCGCGACCGTGCTGCTTCCCGTCGTGATGATGCTGGCCAAGGCCCTGGTCGACATCATCGTCGACAACCCCGACCACACCATCCAGCGGGTCTTCGACGTCGTCGGTTCGCCGCTGATCGCGCTGCTCGCCGCGGTGCTCGTGGGCATGTTCACTCTCGGCCGTGCGGCCGGCTTCACCAAGGGCCAGCTTTCGACCACCGTCGAGAAGTCGCTCGCGCCGATCGCCGGTGTGCTGATGATCGTGGGTGCGGGTGGCGGCTTCAAGCAGACCCTCATCGACTCGGGTGTCGGCCAGATGGTCCTCGAGATCTCCAAGGACTGGTCGATTCCGGCGCTGCTCCTTGCTTGGCTGATCGCCGTGGTGATCCGTCTCGCGACGGGGTCGGCGACGGTGGCGACCATCTCGGCCGCCGGTCTCGTGGCGCCGCTGGCCGCGGACATGTCCGACTCGCACACGGCACTGCTCGTGCTGGCGATCGGTGCGGGGTCGCTCTTCTTCTCGCATGTGAACGATGCCGGGTTCTGGCTGGTGAAGGAGTACTTCGGCCTTGACGTGGGGCAGACGATCAAGACCTGGTCGGTCATGGAGACGATCATCTCCGTGGTCGCGGGTGGGCTGGTCCTGCTGCTTTCGCTCGTGATTTAGCGGGGTCGGAGCAGGGTTCTCGTCCGGCTTCGCCGAGTTCGCCCTCGGACGCCGGACGGGCTGGACGATCCAGCCCCTCCCGCGTCCGAGGGGATCGTGTACGGGGGGCAGGAGGCGGAGCCCCCAGGTTTCGGGAAGCCCCGATGTTGCAG
>NZ_JBHVXJ010000015.1:0-204213 GCF_042881845.1 Streptomyces sp. NPDC058257 | reverse complement strand
CACATCCGGGTCGCGGACGGTGCAGGGCCGTACCCCCCGGTGCCACCGCCGGGGGACGGGGTGTGCCACAGCGCTGTACCAGGAGCGCGAGTTCTCCCGTACGCGGATGTTCAGGTGCCGAGCAGCCGGTCGTACTCGGCCCGCGTCACCGGCAGGACCGTGCCGTGCCGGGCACCCGCGGGCAGACCCGCGCCCTTCGTCCCGGTCCACTTGCCCGAAGCGAGGTCCGTCGTCTCGAAGAGGACATAGCCGCGCCCGCCGGACTCGTCGATGAGCATGTACCACTTGTCCCCGGTGTTCGACCTGAACACCGCGGGCCCCTCACCCCGGTCGATCACACCCCTTCCGACGCGGTCGGCCACGAAGTCGTACGACGTGTCCGTCAGGGATCAGGGACCTCGACTTCTCCGCGGTGATGAACTTCGAGCAGGGAGTGCCGGAGGCGGGATCGCGCTCGTCCTTGGTGAAGCGGTAGTAGTCGCGGCCGTCCTTGACCACCGTGGAGTCGATCACCGAGTAACCCGGGTCGTTCCAGACCTTGGGCTCGCTGAAGGCGCGGAAGTCCTTCGTCGTCGCGTACACCGGGGCGCGGCTCAGCGCGCCGAGAAGCTGTGCACCGTGCTCGACCGGTGGGTCCGGCCGGGCCGCAGCACCGTCGAGGGGAACTTCGGCTGGTTCGGGGAGTCCGGGAAGTGCTGCGTCTCCAGGCACAGACCGTCGCCCTGCCGGTAGGTGTGCCCCGAAGGCCCGGTGAGGGTGCCGTCAAGGAAGTTCCCGGAGTAGAACTGCACACCCGGCTCGGTCGTGGCGATCTTCAAGGTGCGCCCCGACTCCGGGTCCCGCAGCGTCGCGAAGTGCTCGGGACGCTGCGTGATGCCCTTGTCCAGGACCCAGTTGTGGTCGAAGCCCTTGGCGGTCACCAACTGCGGATGGGAGACACGGATGTCCTCGCCGACCGTCTTCGCGCGCCGGAAGTCGAAGGGCGTGCCCGCCACCTTCGCAAGCTCACCCGTAGGGATGAGACCGGCGTCGGTGGGGGTGAAACGGGCAGCGGCCAGGGCCAGTTCATGGTCAAGGATGTCGCCGCTGCCCTCGCCCGCGAGGTTGTAGTACGTGTGATTCGTCAGGTTCACCACGGTGGCCCTGTCCGTGGTCGCCGCGTAGTCGATGCGCCAGTCGCCCCGCGAGGTGAGCGTGTACGTCACGGTCACCCGCAGCGTTCCCGGATACCCCATCTCGCCGTCCACGCTGGTGTGGTGCAGACGCAGACCCACACCGGAGGAGTCCTTGAACGGCTCCACGTCCCACACTCGCGTGTTGAACCCCTTGGCCCCGCCGTGCAGGCTGTTCTCGCCGTCGTTCACGGAGAGCTGGTGGGTCTTTCCGTCCAGGGTGAAGCGGCCCTTGGCGATGCGGTTGCCGTAGCGGCCGATCGTCGCGCCGAAGAACGTGGTTCCGGCCACGTACGCCTCGATGCTGTCGTAGCCGAGGGAGACGTTGGTGTACCGGCCGTGCCGGTCCGGGAGTTCGAGGGACTGCACGATGCCGCCGTACGAAAGGACCTTCATACGGGTCCCGCCGTTGGCGAGCGACCAGCGGTGCACCTTGGTGCCGTCGGCCAGCTCGCCGAAGAGTTCCTTCACGGGCTTCCCGCCCTCCGGGACGCGGGAGGACTCCGCCGCGGACGAGGTGCCGGCGACGGCGGCGGTGAGGCCGACGGCGGCGGCCGAGGCCAGGACGGTGCGTCTGCTCGTTTCCATGTGCGGCTCCTGACAGAGGAGTTGAGGGGAGGACTAACGGCCGACCTTGCGCTTGTTCCAGACGTCGAACCCGACGGCGGCGAGCAGCACAAGCCCCTTGATGACCTGCTGGTAGTCGGTGCCGATGTTGACCAGGGACATGCCGTTGTTGAGCACGCCGAGCACCAGGCCACCGATCACGGCGCCCATCACCGTGCCGACGCCGCCGCTCATCGACGCGCCGCCGATGAACGAGGCCGCGATTGCCTCGAGTTCGAAGTTCAGGCCCGCCTGCGGCGTGCCCGCGTTGAGACGGGCGGCGTACACACAGCCCGCGAGCGCGGCGAGCACACCCATGTTGACGAAGATCAGGAAGGTGACGCGCTTGTCCTTGACGCCGGAGAGCTTCGCCGCCGCCTTGTTGCCGCCGAGGGCGTAGATGTGGCGTCCCACGACCGCGTTGCGCATCACATAGCCGAGCGCGATGAGCAGGCCGCACATGATGAGCAGCACCACGGGCACCCCGTGGAAGCTCGCGAGAGTCAGCGTGAAGGCGATGACGGCGGCGGAGATCGCCACCAGCTTGGCCGCCCACAGGCCCGTCGGCATCACGTCGAGGTCGTAGGCGAGCTGCTGCTTGCGGCTGCGCCATTCACGGAAGACCAGGAACGCGACCGTCACGAAACCGAGCACGAGCGTCGGGTTGTGGTACTGCGTGTACGGGCCCATCTCCGGGATGAAGCCCTTGGCGATGTTCTGGAAGCCCTCGGGGAAGGGCGAGAGCGACTGGCCCTCCAGGACGATCTGCGTCAGACCGCGGAAGAGCAGCATGCCGGCAAGGGTCACGATGAACGACGGGATGCCCACGTAGGCGATGAAGAAGCCCTGCCACGCCCCCGCGACCGCGCCGATGAGGAGCGAGAGGACGAGTGCGAGCACCCAGGGCATGTCGTGTTTGACCATCATCACCGCCGACATGGCGCCGACGAAGGCGACCAACGAGCCGACGGACAAATCGATATGACCGGCGATGATCACAATCATCATGCCGATGGCCAGAATGAGGATGTAGCCGTTCTGCTGGATCAGGTTGGAGACGTTGTTCGGCAGGAGCAGCGTGCCGTCGGTCCAGATCTGGAACAGGATGACGATGAAGGCCAGGGCGACGAGCATGCCGTACTGGCGCATGTTGGAGCGCACGCTCTGCAGCAGCAGAGCTCCGGTGGACTCCTTGGCGGACGGCGTGGACGACTTGTCACTGGGTGGCGTGGTCGTGGTGGTCATGGCGGATGCCTCAGCTTCTGTTCTTGGTCATGTGGCGCATCAGGAGTTCCTGGGTGGCGTCCGCGCGGTCGACCTCGCCGGTCAGCCTGCCCTCGGCCATCGTGTAGATCCGGTCGCACATCCCGAGCAGCTCGGGCAGTTCGGAGGAGATGAAGAGCACCGCCTTGCCCGAAGCCGCGAGCTTGTCGATGACGGTGTAGATCTCGAACTTGGCGCCGATGTCGATGCCGCGCGTCGGCTCGTCGAGGATCAGGACCTCGGGATCGGCGTGGATCCACTTGCTCAGGACGACCTTCTGCTGATTGCCGCCGGAGAGCCTGCCCACCTGCTCGAAGACGGTGGGTGCCTTGATGTTCATCGACTTGCGGTAGCGCTCGGAGACGGAGCGTTCCTGGTGCTCGTCGACGAATCCGTCCTTGCGCCGCATGCCCGGGAGCGAGGGCAGGGAGATGTTGCGGTTGATGTTGTCGATGAGGTTCAGGCCGTACTGCTTGCGGTCCTCGGTGACGTACGCGATCCCGGCGTCGACCGCGGCGGGCACGGTCTTCGTCACGACCTCGCGTCCGCCGACGGCGACCGTGCCGGCGACGTACGAGCCGTACGAACGCCCGAAGACGGACATCGCGAGCTCTGTGCGGCCCGCGCCCATCAGGCCCGCGATACCGACGATCTCGCCGCGCCGCACGGTCACCGACACATCGTCGACGACCTTGCGCTGGTGGTCGACCGGATGCCGCACCGTCCAGCCCTGTACGGACAGGGCGAGTGATCCCGCGTCCTGGCCCTCGTAGGGCGTGCGGTCGGGGAAGCGGTTGTCGAGGTCGCGGCCGACCATGCCGCGGATGATGCGGTCCTCCGACAACTGCGGTTCCGCGTTCGCGGACTCACGGACCGTCAGGGTCTCGATGGTCCGGCCGTCGCGCAGGATCGTCACCGAGTCGGTGATGGCCCGGATCTCGTTCAGCTTGTGCGAGATGATGATGCAGGCGATGCCCTGATCGCGCAGCTCCAGGATGAGGTCGAGGAGCCCCGCGCTGTCCTCGTCGTTGAGCGCGGCCGTCGGCTCGTCCAGGATGAGCAGCTTCACCTCCTTCGACAGGGCCTTGGCGATCTCCACGAGCTGCTGCTTGCCCACGCCGATGTCGGCCACCGGAGTCTGCGGCTTCTCGCTCAGACCGACCCGCTTGAGCAGCGCGCTCGCCCTGCGCAGCGTGTCGTTCCAGTCGATGATGCCCCGCTTGCTCTGTTCGTTGCCCAGGAAGATGTTCTCGGCGATGGACAGATACGGGACGAGCGCCAGTTCCTGATGGATGATCACGATGCCGTGGCGTTCGCTGGCGCGGATGTCCTTGAAGGCCATCTGCTGGCCCTCGAAGTGGATCTCGCCGTCGTAACTGCCGTGCTCATGGACGCCGCTGAGGACCTTCATCAGCGTCGACTTGCCCGCGCCGTTCTCGCCGCAGATCGCGTGGATCTCCCCGGCGCCCACGGTCAGATTCACATCGGAGAGCGCCGTGACGCCGGGGAACGTCTTGGTGATGTTGCGCATCTCCAGCACGGGCGCGCTCACTTGAGCTGCCCAGCCTTGAAGTAACCCTCGTCCACCAGGAGGTGGGTGTTCGACTTGTCGATACTGACCGGGTCGAGCAGGAAGGACGGGACGATCTTCTTGCCGTTGTCGTAGTCCTTGGTGTTGTTGACCTTCGGCTTCTTGTCGTTCAGGACCGCGTCGCCCATGGACACCGTCTGCGCCGCCAGCTTGCGGGTGTCCTTGAACACCGTCTGCGTCTGCTCGCCGCGGATGATGGACTTCACCGACGCGAGCTCCGCGTCCTGGCCCGTGATCACTGGCAGCGGGTCGCTCTTGGAGCCGTACCCCGCGCTCTTCAGCGCGGAGATGATCCCGATCGAGATTCCGTCGTACGGCGAGAGGACCGCGTCGACCTTCGCGGAGCCGTAGTTCTTGCTGATGAGGTCGTCCATGCGCTTCTGCGCGGTGCCGCCGTCCCAGCGCAGTGTGGTGGCCTGGTTCATCTTCGTCTGCTTGCTGCGGACGGTGAGCTGGCCGCTCTTGAAGTACGGTTCGAGCACCTTCATGGCGCCGGTCCAGAAGTACTTGGTGTTGTTGTCGTCGGGCGACCCGGCGAACAGCTCGATGTTCTTCGTTTCGCCGCCCTTCTCCGGCTTGCCGAGCTTCAGCTTCTCGACGATGTACTGGGCTTCGAGGCGGCCGACGCGCTCGTTGTCGAACGACGCGTAGTAGTCGACGTTCTCCGTGCCGAGGATGAGGCGGTCGTACGAGATCACGGGGATGCCCGCGTCGCTGGCGCGCTGCAGGACCTCGGTGAGCGCGGAGCCGTCGATGGCCGCGACCACAAGGAGACTGCGCCCCTTGGTGATCATGTTCTCCAGCTGGGCGATCTGGTTCTCGACCTTGTCGTCGCCGTACTGCAGATCGGTCTTGTACCCGGCCTTCTGGAACTGTTTGGCCATGTTGTTGCCGTCGGCGATCCACCGCTCGGAGGACTTGGTCGGCATCGCGAGGCCGATGGTGCTGCCCCTGCCCTCGTCCGGCTTGTAGCGGCTGCCGCCCTTGGCCTCCTGGCCGCAGGCCGCCAGCGAGCCGATCATGACGACGGTGGCCACAGCGGCGGTGAGTCGCATGCGGGATATGCGGGTTCTCATGGATCAGTCCCCTTCCGGGACGGGGAAGCGCTGGAGCTCGCCGGGCAGGCGTGCGCCGAGCGGCGACATCCCGCCGTCAGCGCCGTGCCGGGCGAGCAGATCGAGGGTGAGGCGTCCGCGGCGGACCCGCTCGCGGGCGGTGGCCAGGGTGTGGTCGCGCAGATGGGCGCCGTAGGGATAGATGCCGGGGGACTTGCTCAGGCCGAACTTGAGGTAGAGCGGGGCGCCGCGCCGGATCAGCTCGGCCGCCTCGTACGTCCGGATGTAGCCGCCGAGGTCGTCGGGCGCCTCGACATACAGGTCCATCGGGGCGCGGCTGGCCCGGCGGATCTCCGTGAGGTGGGCCAGGGTGAGGTCGGAGGGAATGTTGAGGGAGTCCGCGCCGAGCCGCTCGTAGACCGCGTACGAGGCCGGGTTGACCGGGCCGATCAGCGCCGACACCTTGAACGTGGTGTCGGCGGGGAGCACACCGGCGACGCGCAGCCGGTGCAGCGTCCACAGCACGCCCTCGTCGGCCACGAGCAGGCAGCGCACCCCCAGCTCCGTCGCGCGCACGGCGTCCTCGACGCAGCCGGCGAGCGCGTCATGACCGCGCGAGCGGAGCCCGCCGCCGCCGGAGTCCGTGCGGGTGGCGGCGCCGATGTCCCAGGTGCCGCGCGGCCCTGTGAACAGGCAGAGTTCGATGTCCCGCTCGGCGCAGGCCTCCACCATCTCGGTGATCTCGATGTCGGAGAGCATCCAGATGCCGCTGCCCTGGCTGATCCGGTGGATCGGCACATCGAGGCGCGAGCTCTCCTTGAGGACGACGGCCAGCGCTTCGGGACCCTCCACGGAGGGGATCTCGGTGCGCCAGGTGCCGCCGTCGGGGAACGCGTGCGGCGACGCGTCGGCCGGATCGATGGCGGGTACGGGGTGCCCGATGCGGGCTAGGGCGTCGACGCCGGGGCGGCGGGGGGCTGACGGGCTGGTCACGGGACTCCCATACGCAGTGAATTCAGCTGTGTTCGCTATGTCGTACGTTGGCCGGTTCATGATGTGTGTACGGCGGTGTGCCACCTCCGCCGTACGTCTCAGGGGCGCAGGAGCACCTTCCCGGTCTTCGGGTCTCCGCCGCCGACCAGCGCGACGGCCTCGCCGAAGCGCTCCAGCGGGAACTCGTGCGTGATGAGCGGGGCGGGGTCGAGCAGTCCGAGCCCGAACGCCCTGACCGCGTCCGACCAGGCACTGGACGGCGCGCCGAAGACGCTGCGCACCTCCAGCTGGCTCAGCGAGAGATGCACCGGATCGATGCCGACGGCGCCGGGCGTGAACATGCCGGTAAGGACCACCCGGCCGCCCCTGCGCGCGAGCAGGCAGGAGGAGGCGGCCGTGCTCGGCGCGCCCGCGGTCTCCACGACCAGGTCGAAACGGCCGTGGTGGGCCTCCGCGTCGGCGGGCGTCAGGCTCTCGCTCACCCCGAACTCCAGGGCCTGCCTGCCGCGTTCGGCCCGCGGGTCGATCACCACGAGCTCGCCGGGCGACGAGGCGGCGAGCAGCTGCACGGCGAGCATCCCGAGGGTGCCCGCGCCGACCACCGCGATCCGCTCGCCGGGCCGGGGCCGTCCCGTCCGCACCGCGCCCGCGATCACCGCGGCGGGTTCCAGGAGAGCGGCGGCGGCGAGGTCCGCGTCCGGGTGCAGGAGATGCAGCAGACGGGCGGGGACGACCACGTGGTCGGCGAAGGCGCCGGGCTCGGTGAACCCCGTCTCCGCGTACCCGCCGCCGCACAGGCTCGTCTCCCCGCACCGGCACCGCTCGCAGGTGCCGCAGGCGCGGAACCCCTCGGCGACGGTCTTGTGCCCGACGAGCGCCGGGTCGACGCCCTCACCGGTGGCCTCGACGGTGCCGGACCACTCGTGCCCGGGGATCACGGGATAGCGCACATACGCGGCGTCCCGGTGACCGTCGTACACCTCGCGGTCGCTCATGCAGATCCCGGCGGCGGCCACCCGGACCAGGACCTCGCCGGGCCCTGGCTCGGGCCGCTCGCCGACCGTGAGCCGGTGCGCGCCAGGACGGTCGATGACGATGGAGCGTGAGTCGCCGCTCACTTGCCGGCCGCCTTGGGGGCGCGCTTTTCCCAGCCCTCGGCCCACAGGTCGAACCGGGCCTGCTGCTGCGGGAACTCGGCCGCCGCGTCCGTGTCGAGCTCGACGCCGAGGCCCGGCTCGTGCGACACCTCGAAGTAGCCGTCGACCACCTGGGGCGCGCCCTTGACCACCTTCTTGATCTCCGCGTCCGCGAAGTCGTTGAAGTGCTCCAGGATCTTGAAGTTCGGGGTGCAGGCGGCCAGTTGCAGCGAGGCCGCGGTGAGCACGGAGCCGCCGACGTTGTGCGGGGCGATCAGCGTGTAGTGCGTCTCCGCGGTCGCGGCGAGCTTGCGGGTCTCCAGGATGCCGCCGATGTGGCCGAGGTCGGGCTGGATGATGTCGGCGGCCTGCGACTCGAACAGCTCGCGGAACTCGATGCGGTCGTGGATGCGCTCACCGGTGGCGATCGGCATGTCCACCTTGGCGGCGACCTTCTCCAGGGCCTTGAGGTTCTCCGGCGGCACCGGCTCCTCCAGCCAGGCGGGCTTGAACGGCGCCATCTCCCGCGCCAGGCGCACCGCCGTGGACGGGCTGAACCGCCCGTGCATCTCCAGCATCAGCTCGGCGTCCGGGCCTATCGCGTCCCGCACCGCCTCGATCAGCGAGACCGCGTAGTTCGTGCCCGCCTGGTCGAGCTCGAAGTGCCCGGTCCCGAACGGGTCGATCTTCAGGGCGCGGTAGCCCCGCTCGACGACGGCCGTGGCGGCCTTGTGGTACGCCTCCGGAGTGCGCTCGGTGGTGTACCAGCCGTTCGCGTAGGCCTTGACCCTGTCGGTCACCTTCCCGCCGAGCAGCTGCCAGACCGGCACGCCCAGGGCCTTGCCCTTGATGTCCCAGCAGGCCATCTCCACGCAGGCGATGCCCGACATGACGATCTCGCCCGCCCGGCCGTAGTCGCCGTACTTCATCTTCCGCACGAGGTCCTCGACCGCGAACGGGTCGGATCCCACGATGTGGTTGGCCGCCGCCTCTTGGAGGTAGCCGACCAGGGCGTCGGTGCGGCCGAGCATGCGGGTCTCACCGACGCCGGTGAGGCCTTCGTCGGTGTGGACCTGGACGTAGGTGAGATTGCGCCACGGCGTTCCCACCACGTGCGTGCTGATTCCCGTAATACGCAAGGCAGTTGCCCCTTGGTTGTTCGGTATTTCGTCACACGTTCGAAATGTTGGCGTGACCGTATTCACGCAGGCGGCAGGGTGTCAATGGGTCGAGCAAAACGGTCTTGAGTCCACAGCGGACCCTCAGGCCGTTGCGCGCGGAACGTCGCAGCGCCTAGCCTGTGTTCGTCATATCGATCGTTGACCGAAGTTTCGGACACAGCTTCGGACGCACGGGGTGGGAGGCCGACCATGGGACGACTGGTTCCTGCGGTGACCAGAGCACTGGACATACTGGAGCTGTTCCTGGAGGGCGACGGGACGCTGTCCGCCCCCGAGGTGACCCGCAGACTCCAGCTGCCGCGCACCACGGTGCACGAGCTGCTCACCACCCTTGCCGCCCGCTCGTACCTTGTCCAGATCCCGGATCAGACGGGCCGCTACCGCCTCGGAGTACGCGCCTATCAGCTCGGCAGCCGGTACGCGGAGCAGCTCGACCTGGCCGCGGAGGGGCAGCAAGTGGCCCGCGAGGTCGCGGAGACCTGCGACGAGACCGTCCATGTGGCGGTCCTCGAGGACGCGGACGTCATCTACATCGCCAAGGTGGACTCCACGCACGCGGTGCGCATGGTCTCCGCCGCGGGCCGCAAACTGCCCGCGCACTGCACGTCGGTCGGCAAGATGCTCCTCGCCTCGCTGCCCCCGGCCGAGCTCGAGAGCCGCCTCGCGGGGCGGGATCTCGTGGCGATGACCGAGAACAGCATCACGGAGCAGGACGTGCTGCTCGCCGCGCTCTGCGACATCCGGGAGCGCGGGGTCGCGGCCGAACACCGCGAGTCCAATCCGGACGTGAGCTGCGTGGCCGCGCCGGTCCGCGACAGCGCGGGCCAAGTCGTCGCGGCGCTCTCCATCTCCGTGCCGATGATCCGCTGGAGCGAGCAGCGCGAGAACGAACTCGCCGAGCTTGCCGCGAAGGGCGCGGGCGATCTCTCGGAGCGCCTGGGCCACCGGGGCGGGCGCTAGGGCGCTAGTCCGTCGGCCGGCGCTCCGGCTGGTTCCCCGACTCCAGGTCCAGGAGCCGCCGCTTGGCCTCCAGGCCGCCCGCGTATCCGGTCAGCGAGCCGTCGGCGCCGATGATCCGGTGGCAGGGGCGCACGACCAGCAGGGGGTTGCGTCCGATCGCCGTGCCCAGGGCGCGGACCGCGGCCCGCGAGAGGCCGAGCTGCGCGGCGAGCTTCCCGTACGAGGTGGTCGTGCCGTACGGGAGGGTGTCGACACCGTGCCAGACCCGCTGCTGGAAGTCGGTCCCGACGCCGCTGACGTACTCGATGTCGAAGTGCTGACGCGTCCCCTCGAAGTACGCGCGCAGCTGCCCGGCGATCACGGCGAAGGCCTCGTCGTCGCGCACCCACCCGTCCTGGACGACGGCGCCGCCCTTCTGCCCCGGCACGGACAGCGAGGCCAGTGCCGTGCCGCCGTTCGCGGTGGCCGACCCCTCGCCGACCAGCAGCAGCTCGCCCAGCGGGCTTTCGACGGTCGTGTAGACGGCCTTGGCCATGTCCTTGGTCATCAGATGCTCCCTGTTCTCCGGTCACTGATCCCCGGTGACACCCTTGAGTCTGCGGGCTGCGGGGGCGCGCGGCTGGCGGGATTCGGACGTGGCGCTCATGAGGGCGTCAGGGTCAGGGGGGCGCCGCTCGTGCGGTCGGACGAGGGTCCGGTCTCCAGGAGCAGCTCGCCGGGCTCCACGACGTACTCCAGAGCGCGGTCCAGCGAGGCCAGGGTATCCGCCTCCACGACGAAGACGACCTCGGCGTGTTCACCGGGGGCCAGACCGAGGCGGGCGAAGCCACGCAGCTCACGGACGCGCGGCCAGGAGCTCGACCCCGAGACCCGGCGCACGTAGAGCTGCACGGTCTCAAGGACGGCGCGCGCGCCCGTGTTCGTCACGGCGACCGTGCAGGTGAGCGTCGGATCCGAGACCGGAGCCCGGGAGCGGGAGAGCCGGGGCTCCCCGTACTCGACGGTCGTGTACGACAGACCGTGGCCGAAGGCGTGCGGGGCGGTCGCCGGCTGGTCCACGTACCCCCGGTAGCCGTGATCCTTGGCGTTGTAGAACACCGGGAGCTGGGCGGCGGAGCGCGGCACGGAGACGGGCAGCCGCCCCACGGGATCCGCCCGCCCGAAGAGCACATCGGCGACGGCCCGGCCTCCCCACGGCCCCGGATACCAGGCCGAGAGCACCGCACGGGCCCGCCCCGCCGGCTCCGGTACGGCGTGCGGTCGCCCTTGGACGAGGACCACGACGACAGGGGTGCCGGTGGCGGCCACGGCGTCGAGGAGCGCCAACTGCGCCTGCGGCAGACTCAGGTCGGCGAGGTCGACGCCCTCGCCGCACGTCATGCCCGCCGGGGCGCCCGAGGCCACGACGGCGGCCCCGTTGCTGTCGAAGCGGGTATCGGCCTCCCGTGCGCTCGACCCACCGAGCACGAGTACGGCGGTATCGGCACCGGCCGCAAGAGCCACGGCCTCCGCGATCCCGCCGCGGTCGCCGCCGACCAGCTCGCAGCCCCGCGCGTACGTCACTTCGCCGCCCGGCGGCGCCACCGCCCTGATGCCGTCCAGCACGGTGAGCCCGGTGCCGGGGCGCTGCGGCGCGGTGTAGTCGCCGAGCTGCTGGGGGAGCGAGTCGGCGTTGGGTCCTATGACGGCGACGCGGGACGGGCCCGTCAAGGGGAGCGTGGCCCCGTCATGGCTGAGCAGAACGACGGACTCGCGGGCCAGGCGCTCGCTCAGCTCTTCCAGGGCGGGGGAGTGCGCGGGGTCCTTGTCGGCGTAGGGCCGCTCGAAGAGCCCGAGGCGGAACTTCAGGGCGAGAACGCGGCCCACCGCCGCGTCCAGGGTGTGCTCGGCGACCAGGCCCCGCTCCACCGCCTCCGCGAGCCGGGGGAAAGAGGCGTCCCACAAGCTCAGATCCGTCCCCGCGCCCAGGGCGAGCGCGCCCGCCGCCACCGGGTCGCCGGCAAGACGCACGAGACGATCCAGTGCGCACCCGTCGGCCATGACCAGGCCGGTGAACCCCCAGCGCTCGCGGAGGAGGCCGGTGAGCAGCTCACGGTTGGCCGCGCACGGCAGACCGTCGTACTCGTTGTACGCCGCCATGACGCCCGCCGCTCCGGCGCGGACCCCGGCCCGCGCCGCCACCAGATGGATCTCGTGGAGTTCGCGCGGGCCGAGCTCCGTGGCCGCGCTGTTGCGGCCACCGATCGTCGCGCCCTGTCCGGCGAAGTGCTTGAGCACGACCGCCGCGCGGTCGGGGGCGAAGGCGGCGGCGCCGCCCTGCATGCCGCGCACCAGCGCACGGGTGAAGCGCGCCGCCAGATACGGGTCCTCGCCGAAGCACTCCTCCGCCCGTCCCCAGCGCGGATCCCGCACCAGATCGAGCGCCGAGACGAGGGCGACATGGCCACCCCGGGCGCGCAGTTGTGCCGCCGCGCCCGCCGCGGCGGCCTCGTACAGCTCCGGATCCCAGCTCGCGCCCACCGCGAGATTCACCGGAAGGACCGTGCCGTCCAGGGACTGATGGCCGTGCGGAACCTCCTCGACGAGCAGGACCGGAATGCCGAGCCGGGTGCTCGAAATGACGTGCCGCTGAACCGAGTTGGCGACCCGCGCCGCGTCCGCGGCGGTGATGCCGTCCGCGAACGTGACACCCGACCACGGGTCGGCGCGCTGCAGTCCATACAGCGCGCCCATGCCGTCGAACGCGGCGACCTCGGCACGGAAGGCGTCCGTCAGGCGGTGGCCGTCGGGCGTGCGCTCGTACGCGTGCCAGCCGTACATCCGCTGGTTGACCTGGCCCACCCTCTCGGCGAGCGTCATCCGCGAGAGCAGGTCGCGCACGCGGTCGGCGACGGGAGCGCCCGCCTCCCTGTACAGCGGCACGCTCATCGCTGTTCGAGGACGCGCACGCCGAACGGGACGAGCCGCACCTCCTCCACCGCCTCTCCCGTCACCAGGTCGTGCAGCGAACCGTCCACCGCCGGACGGACCGTCAGCTCCTCGTCCGCCTGGCTCACCAGCCACACGAACCGCCGCCCGTCCTCGTGCACCAGGACGTCCGCCGAGACGTAGGGGCTGTCGACCGTCACCGGCCTCCGCACGCCCGCGAGTTGGGCCAGGGCCGCGTACAGCCGGTGCGTCTGCTCCGGGTTGACGCGGGCCGTGCGCGCGGCCATGTGCTCCAGCGGGTAGGTGGCCAGGACCGTGCGGCCGCGGCCCGTCTCGTTGACGAGGAGCGCCGGGCGGCCGTGCGCGTCCTTCGCCACGACGCGCGCTCCGGTGGGGACGACCGGCAGATAGGCGCGGCTGTCCTCGTTCCCCGCGACGGGGAAGCACAGTGTCTCGCCCGCCGGGATGCCGCCGAACTCCTCGGTGAAGGTCAGCTCCAGGACGTCGTCCTCGATGGGTTCGGCCACCCCGTAGCTGAGCTGGAGTTCGACGCCGAAGAGCCCGTCCAGGTCGTCGAACCACGGGCCGCGCGTGCCGGGGTGCTCCCCGGAGCAGAACGACAGGTACACGGTGGCACCCTCGTGCGCCCGCCGCTCGAGCTCGCGCCGCGTCCGGGTCGTGAACTGCCGGGTGGACGGCAGGAGATACAGCGCCGCGTCCCCGGGAAGACCGTCCGCCTCCCGCGTGAGGGCCACCGGGAGATCGGCCCCGCGCGCGGCGACGTACCCCTGATGGAGGGACGTGAAGATCAGTGGACGGTCGGCAGGACGGCTGTAGGGGTAGCCGCGCTCCAGGAACGCGGGCACGACGAGCGCCGCGTCCGCGTCCGAGCGGCGGCAGCGCGCGAAGTCGACCTGCCCCAGGATCTCGGCGAACGCGGCTATCTCGACGAGCGGGGTCTTCGGCGCGCCGGTGCGGTCCGTGATGCCGAAGTGCATCTCGAAGGGATGGTGGTCGTAGGGCGACTGGTCCCACAGGTCGTCGTAGTCGGTGTTGTTCCAGGCCATCCAGCCCGTCGCACCGCCGAGGAGGGAGTTGTGGAGCGTCTGGCGGTAGTAGACACCCGCGTTCTGGGCCGACACGGTGTCCGTCGAGAGCCCGAACTCCTCCAGAATCACCGGCTGTTCGGTGACGCCCGCCAGCTCGCACTCGAACGCGGCGCGGTAGTGCTGACGTACGCGGTCCGTGTCGGAGCGGTAGACGTGCGGGCCCACGAAGTCGACGTACTGCGCCGTGTCCCGCAGCGAGAAGCCGTTGTCGCGGCCCGTCACCTCGATGCCCCAGGCGCCGTCGCCGAGCGACACCGGCTGCGTGCCGCCCGCCGCGCGCACCGCGTCGCACATGAACTGCGCCCAGGCGGTGACGACATCGCTCGACGGCGGATCCACCTGGTAGATGCGGCCGTAGCCCGGCATCTCATTGGTGATGAGCCATCCCGTCACCGCCGCGTGGTCCTTGAAGCGGCGCGTCATCTGCGAGACGAACCACGCCTGGCGGCCGACGAGCCACACGTCCTCGTAGAGGTCGCGGCCCCCGCGCCACGCCGGATCCCAGTTCTCGCCGGACATGTGCCCGACGATGAAGGTGGGCACCGTGCCCATCCCCAGTTCGGTGTGCGCGTCGAGGAAGTCACGGAAGCGCTCGCACAGCTCCTCGTCGACGCGGTGCGGCTCGGGGTGGAAGTCCGGCCAGTAGAAGAACGAGCGGGTCATCGTCAGACCGTGCTCACGCAGCACGGAGAGCTCCTCGCGGACCGTCTTCGGGTCGTAGTTCCGCCACATCAGCGGACCGCCGGTGCGGGACCAGAAGTTGGCGCCGATCCAGGGCAGGACGGCGGAGTCATGGGTGAGCTGGGCGCTGTGGCGTCGCATGGTGGTACTCAGGTCTTTCCGTACGGAGGTGGAGGGACTCAAAAGTGCGGGGAGCTCAGTCGGTGGGGCCCGTCGACTCGCGGACGACGAGCCGTGGCCGGTCCTCCAGGGTCAGGAGCGGCACGTCCTCGCCGCACTGCGCGAGCAGCGCACGCGCGGCGGCCGCGCCGACCCGCTGCACCTGCTGGTCGACGGTCGTCAGACGCGGGTGCAGCCAGCGGCCGATCGGGAGATTGTCGTAGCCGACGACGGACAGCTGGTCGGGGACGCGAAGGCCCGCGCGCTGGGCCGCGCCGATGCCGCACACCGCCATGGAGTCATTGGCGTACATGACGGCGGTGGGCCGCCGCGCCATGCCGAGCAGCTCCTCGGTCGCGGCGACGGCCGCCGCCTCGGAGAAGTCGGTGCTCAGCACGGCGGCGGGTTCAAGCCCCTTGAGCAGCAAGGTCTCTTCGAAGACCGCGCGGCGCAACCCCGTGTGGAGCAGTTCGCCGGGCCCCGACACATAGGCGATGCGCCGGTGGCCGAGTGCCATGAGGTGGTCGACGGCCTCGTGTATGCCCGCGCCCTGGTTGCCAAGGCCCACGGTGGGCACGGGCGCGTCCGGGTGGGGCGCGCCGAGCAGTACGGCGGGCAGACCCAGGCCGCGCAGGAGCGGCGGGCGCGGGTCGTCGGCGCGGGCGTCGGTCAGGACGGCGCCGTCGACGCGGCCCTCGGCGGCGAGGCGTTCGTACAGCGCGCTCTCCTCGGCCACGTCCGTGACCAGGTGGAGCAGCAGGCCGTAGCCGCGCGGCGCCAGTTCGCCCTCCAGACCTGTGATCAGCTCGCTGAAGTGCGGGTCGGCGCCGAGCACGTCCGTGGGGCGGCGCACCACGAGGGCGAGCGTGCGGGTGCGCGCGCTGCGCAGCGCCGTCGCCGTCGCGCTCGGCGACCAGCCGAGCTCGGCGGCGGCGTCCAGGATGCGGCGCCGGGTGGCCTCGGAGATGCGGCCCTTGGCGTTGAAGGCCTGCGAGACGGCGGCCGTGGAGACCCCGGCCGCCGCGGCGACCGCCTTGATCGTCGGACGCGCGCCACTGTCCCTGCCGTTGTCCCTGCGCGATGTCTCCGACCCGCTCACATCTTCACCGCCCCACTGACGAGGGCCTGCTGCATCCGCTTCTGCAACACCGTGTAGACGGCCCATACCGGTACGAGGGTCAGTACCGTACCGGCGGTCAGCACCCCGTAATCCGTCCCCGTCAGGGACTTGAGGGTGGGCAGGGCGACCTGCACGGTGCGCTGGGACGGGTCGGGGCCGATGATGACGAGCGAGTACAGGTACTCGTTCCAGAACGTCAGGAAGTTCAGGAGCAGCACCGTCGCGATCCCGGGCATGCACATCGGCGTATAGACGTGCCGAAGGACCGCGAACGTCGACGCGCCGTCGATGCGCGCCGCCTCCTCCATCTCCTTGGGGATGGTCCGCATGAACTGCACCAGGATGACGACGGAGAGCGGCATCGCGGTGGCGGGCAGGAAGAGCACCATGAACAGGCGCGTGTGGAACAGGCCCGTCGCCGCCGCGAGCAGGAACGTGGGGAAGAGCGCCGCGAACGTCGGGATGAGGAAGCCCAGCGAGAAGACCTTCTCCACGAAGGCCCCGAGCGGGCCCGTCGCGCGGGCGATCGCGAACGCCGCCGGAATAGCGAGTGCAAGCGTCAGCGCGAGCGAGAAGACCGTCACCAGAGCCGAGTTGACGACCGCGAGCCCCAGATCGGCGCTCTCGAAGGCCGTACCGAAGTTCCCGAAGGACAGTGAGGTGGGAAGGGAGAAGGGGCTCGCGAAGATCTGTTCGTTCGTCTTGAAGGCGGAGGCGAGCAGGTAGTAGAGGGGGACGACGAGCAGTGCCGCGTACGCCCACGCCAGGATGTGCGCGGGCAGCCAGGACTTTCCGTGCTTCAAGGTGACCGGCTCCAATCGGGGGTCGGGTCGTGCGGCGTCAGTAGTTCTGGCGGAACGCGCGGCGGATGGTGAGCAGGCCGACGAGGCCGACCAGGAAGAGGATCACGCCGACGGTCTGGCTGTAGCCGAGGTCGGCCGCGATGAACGCCTTCTGGTAGACGAGGAACGACAGCGTCGTCGACGAACTGCCGGGGCCGCCCTGCGTGAGCAGCAGGACATGCTGGGCGGAGCCGAAGAACGTCCAGAGGAACTGGAGCATCGTCACCACGCCCACGTAGTCGCGGATGACCGGGAAGTGCACGCCCCACATGGTTCGCCAGTGCCCGGCGCCGTCGAGCTGCGCCGCCTCGCCGATCTCCTCGGGCACACTGCCGAGCCGCGCGGCGAACAGGACGGCCGTGAAGCCGATGCCGCCCCAGATGTCGAGCACGATCAGACAGGCGAGCGCCGTCGAGGGAGAGGCCAGCCAGGCGTCGGTCACCGAGCCGAGCCCCACCGACTCCAGCGCGCCGTTGACCAGGCCGTCGGGGGAGAGCGCCGCGTAGAAGACCATCGCCTTGGCCGGGGTGGAGATCAGGCCCGGGATGAAGAGGAGATAGCGCAGGACCTTGTGACCCGGCGGCTTCTGCGCCACGTAGTAGCCCAGCATGTACGCGCAGACGATCATGATCGGCAGCGCGACGGCGAGCTGGACCGCCGTATTGCGCACGGCGTCCCAGAACACCGGATCATCGAAGACCGTACGGACGTTGTCCCACCCGGCGAACGAGACGGGCTGCAGCATGCCCGGCCAGTGCAGGGCCGCGATCACGAAGATCGCGATCATCGGGCCGACCATGAAGACCAGGTACCAGGCCAGGGCGGGGACGGCGAGGATCGTGCCGCCCTCGCGGCGGCGCTTGCGGACAGGTGGCTCGGAGGGTGCGGGGCGGACCTCGGTCCCGCCCGGCGGCACGTTCGTCGACATCGTCGGCGTCGTCATCTCGGGTGACTCCCAGAAGGCTCGGGCGGCTCGGGCGGGCGGCTCATGCGGTGCGGTACGCGGCTTCGAGCACGGAGCGCACCTTGGCGGGGCTCGTGCCACGGGTGAACGCCGTACTGGTCGCGGTGATCAGGGGCTGTGTCGCGGCAGGCGGGACGTAGATGTCGGGCAGCAGGGCCTGGCTGACGTCGTTGCCGAGCTTCTGCGCCTCGGCGACCAGCGGGAAGTCGGTGCTGAGGGTGTCCGAGCGCAGGGCCATGTCGCGCCCGCTCTCTTTGATGAAGCGCGCGACGGTGTCCGGCCGGTACATGAAGCGCAGGAACTTCTCGACGGAGTCAAGCTTCTTCGTGCCGTTCGGACTGATCCAGAAGCCGATGAGGGTGTACGTCCGCAGAATCGTCGGCTTGTCGTGTGCGGCGTCCGGCGGGAGCGGCCAGCCGCCGACCTCGGTGTGCCGGGCGATCTTCTCCGGGACCTTGGCGAGCGCCGACGACATGGCGGACTCGATGGCGGCGGCGCCCGTGTTGAACTGCGTCGTCATCGTGTCGGACGTCAGGCCCTGCGCCTTGTCGGCGAAGACACCCGCGTCACGCAGGGCCGCGAAGTACTCGATGCCCTCGCGGGCGCCCCTGCTACCGCTGAAGTCTCCACTGGTGAACACCTTCCGCGCCTCGTCGGGGGTGAGGAAGGTCTGGATGATCTGGGCGAGCAGCTTCTGGCCCGTCCAGTCGTTGCCGCCGACGGTCACCGGCGCGATGCCCTTGGCGCGGAGCCTGCGGGCGGCGGAGATCAGCTGGTCACCGGTGGTCGGGATCGCGCTGACACCGGCCTTGTCAAGGAGTGCGGTGTTGTAGGCGACGGGCCAGTTGGTGGCGAAGTACGGGAAGGCTCGCAGCCGCCCCTTGCCGTCGGTCCAGGCGTCGAGGGCGACGGGCAGGACGCGCTTTCGCAGCCCCCAGTCGTCCATGTACCCCAAGACGTCGACGGTCGCTCCGACATCGGTCCAGGCCAGCGTCTTGTCGTAGAGGTTGACCATGACGACGTCCGGCTCCTTGCGGGCGAGCCGCGAGGTCTCGTAGACCTGCGCGAGGTCGTCGCCGTTGACAAGGTTCTTCACCTTCAGGCCGGGGTTCTCGTCCCGGAAGGTCTTGAGGGCGGACAGATAGGTGGGCGAACCCGGGGCGGTGGTGCCGAGCTGGCTGTGCACCACGAGCGTGTCGGGATCGGAATCCGCCGACGCCAGCGTGGAACAGCCGGCGAGGGCGGGCAGGGTGGTGGCGGCGGCCAGGCCTGAACCTGCGGCGAGGAAGCCGCGCCGACTCATCGTTGAGCGCACAGCGGGATGTCTCCAACCAGGGCGGTTAATCGATATACCTGCGGGGGTGCCAGGAGCGTAGAAGTGCTTCGTTGAATGGTCAATCCCCTGTTGCGCACCGTGAATCTTCTGGCAAATCCGACAAAGGGCCCCACGTCGGGGCGGTCGAGGCGGCCGGGGGGCTTCATCTTTATGCAACTAGTTGCACAACAGGCGACGCGTCGTCTAGAACTGTCCTGACGACACATCCCGCATGGAGGGCCCGCATGAGCCGCTACCCGAACCTGCTGAACCCGCTCGACCTGGGCTTCACCACCCTGCCCAACCGGGTCCTGATGGGATCCATGCACGTGGGTCTGGAAGAGGCGCCGAACGGTTTCGAGCGGATGGCGGAGTTCTACGCGACCCGTGCGCGCGGCGGTGTCGGCCTCATCGTCACCGGAGGCATCGCCCCGAACGAGCTCGGCCGCCCCTGGGAGGGCGGTGCCAAGCTGACGACCGAGGCGGAGGCGCACAAGCACGCGGGCGTCACGGCCGCCGTGCACGCCGTGGGCGGCAGGATCGCCATGCAGATCCTGCACTTCGGGCGGTACGCCTACCACGAGGGTCTGGTCGCACCGAGCGCGATCAAGGCGCCGATCAGCCCCTTCGCGCCGCGCGCCCTTGCCGACGACGAGGTCGAGCAGACAGTCGAGGACTTCGTGCGCGCCGCCGAGTTGGCCAAGCTCGCGGGCTATGACGGCGTCGAAGTCATGGGATCCGAGGGCTACTTGATCAACGAGTTCATCGCGGCTCCCACCAATCACCGCGAGGACCGCTGGGGCGGCGCCTACGAGAACCGCATCCGCTTCCCCGTCGAGATCGTCCGGCGCACACGGGAGCGCGTCGGCGCGGACTTCATCATCATCTACCGCCTCTCCATGCTGGACCTCGTCCCCGGCGGCTCGACCCTCGAAGAGGTCGTCCACCTCGCCAAGGAGATCGAGGCCGCGGGCGCCACGATCATCAACACCGGCATCGGCTGGCACGAGGCGCGCATCCCCACCATCGCGACATCGGTGCCGCGCGGCGCGTACGCCTTCGCCACGAAGAAGGTCATGGGCGAGGTCTCCGTGCCGCTCGTCACCACCAACCGCATCAACACCCCCGAGATCGCCGAGCAGTTGCTCGCCGACGGCGCCGCCGACATGGTGTCCCTGGCCCGGCCGCTGCTCGCCGACCCGGACTTCGTGGCCAAGGCGCAAGCCGAGCGGTCCGATGCCATCAACACCTGCATCGGCTGCAACCAGGCCTGCCTCGACCACACCTTCAACCTGCAGATCACCTCCTGCCTGGTGAACCCGCGCGCCTGCCACGAGACGGAGCTGGTCCTCACGCCGACCCGTCACAAGAAGCGCGTCGCGGTCGTCGGCGCGGGCCCGGCCGGGCTCGCCTTCGCGGTGTCGGCGGCCGAGCGCGGCCATGACGTCACACTCGTCGACGCGGCGTCCGAGATCGGCGGACAGCTCAACGTCGCCCGCAAGGTCCCCGGCAAGGAGGAGTTCGACGAGACGCTGCGCTACTACCGCACCCAGCTCGAACTGCACGGCGTGGCAATTCAGTTGAACACCCGGGCCACCGCGGCGGAGCTGGCGAAGGCTTCGTACGACGACGTGGTCGTCGCCACCGGGGTCACGCCCCGCACCCCCGAGATCCCCGGCATCGACCATCCCAGCGTGGTCGGCTACCTCGACGTGCTGCGCGACAGTGCGCCCGTGGGGGAGCGGGTCGCGATCATCGGTGCCGGCGGCATCGGCTTCGACGTCGCCGAGTACCTCACCGACAGCGGCGAGAAGGCGAGCCTGGACCCGGCGACGTACTTCCGTCACTGGGGCGTCGACATGGACTACAAGGACCGCGGCGGCCTGACCGCGCCCGACCGCCCCGCCCCGCCGCGCTCCGTGCACCTCCTGCAGCGCAAGACGTCCAAGGTCGGCCAGGGCCTCGGCAAGACCACGGGCTGGATCCACCGCACGGAGCTGCGCCACCGCGGCGTCACCATGGTCGCCGGTGCGAGCTACGACCTCATCGACGACGCGGGCCTGCACATCACGGTCGACGGGCGGTCCACGGTCATCCCCGTCGACACGGTCGTCCTCTGCTCCGGCCAGGACCCGCGCCGCGACCTGTACGAGGAGCTGCTCGCCGCCGGACACAGCGCGCACCTCATCGGGGGCGCGGACGTGGCGGCCGAGCTGGACGCCAAGCGCGCCATCAAGCAGGGCACGGAGCTGGCCGCGGCGCTGTGACACCGGGCCCCCTGCGACACCGGGCCCCCGGTGTCGCAGGGCGCCGTACCTAGGATGGCCGCCATGTCACTGCCGCACGCGATCCTCACCGCCCTCCTTGAGAAGCCTTCGTCGGGGCTTGAGCTGACCCGCAGGTTCGACAAGTCGATCGGCTACTTCTGGTCGGCCACGCACCAGCAGATCTACCGCGAGCTGGGGAAAATGGAGCGGGAGGGCGCCATCCGCGCGCTTGAGCGGCAGCACGCCACCCGTGGGCAGAAGAAGGAGTACGAGGTGCTGCCCGCGGGCCGCGCCGAACTGGCCCGCTGGACGGCGGCGAGCCAGGACCCCAAGCCGCTGCGGGACACGCTGCTGCTGCGCCTGCGCGCGGCCGCGGTCGTCGGCACGGATGGCATCGAGGCGGACCTGCACCGTCATCTCGCCCTGCACCGGGAGCAGTTGGCCGAGTACGAGGAGATCGAGAAGCGGGACTTCCCGCCGGGCAGTGACACGGTCGAGGACCGGCTGAGGCATGTGGTGCTGCGGGCCGGAATCGATCTGGAGACGTTCTGGACGCAGTGGCTCGAGCGGACGTTGGAGGAGCTCGGGGCGCCGGAGGCCTGAACGCTCGTGCACGAGACGGCTGCCGCCGACCCGATGTGAGTCGGGACCGACGGCAGCCGCACTTTCCTCGTGGCTCTGGCTCTGGGCCCGCTCTGACTCAGAGCCGGTGCGGCATGCCGCGGCGACGCAGATACCAGGCGCCCCCACCGCCGGCGGCCAGGACCACGAGGGCCCCGCCCGCGACGAGGGTGAGCGTGCCCCGGTCCTCGCTGCCGCCGCCGAGCCCGCCCTGGACGCCGCGCGCGGGCGCCGTCGTGGACGAGGTGGTCGGCGCGGTCCCGACGGTGACCGTCCGAGAACCGGCCGCGGTGCCGTCCTCGCAGACCACGGCCACCGTATGGATGCCGGTGGTGACGTTCTGCCAGGAGGCGCTGCCGCCCGTCAGTTCCACTTGCCTTCCTTGGGCGAAGCTGGCCTGGCCGTTGCTCATCAGCGCGGCCTTGCCTCCGTCGGTGCAGGCCGCCGTGGTGACCTTGACCGTCGATCCCGTGGCGCTCACCGTGATCCCTCCGGCGGCGGACGCCGACGGAGCGGTCAGTGCGAGCGGTAGCGCGGCCGCCGCGGCGATGGTCAGGCCGGAGCGGACGAATATCCGAGTGGTACGCATGAGTCTGCCCTCCGGCGGCACGGGAGGCGGTACATCCCATGCGCCGCCGGGGGTCGGGGAGCGCCCGTGCTACCTGACGACGAGCCAACGTGCCATCTGCCGGGGCCGCATGCGGACGGCCACCGGGCAGGTGACGGAATCCTTCGTACGGCCGACAGCTGATCCGCCGTCATGGGTGCGGGATCGGCATGGTCGTCAGGTCGGCATCGGCGCCAGGTCAGCCCGTGGTGACCGTCCGCTCGGCGGAGTAGCCGCCCCACGTGCCGTCGGGGAGCTTGGCCCGAAGTCTCACGCGGTGGCTGTCACCCGGCTCTTTGCCCACGTAGAAGCTGTGCGTCGCCTTCTCCAGGGGTGCTGTACCGCCGAACACCAGCGAGGTGGCGGTCTTGCCGTCGAGGTGGATCTGATACTCCGCCACCGCGCCGCCGGTGTGCGGCGGCGTCCACGCCAGGTCGATGTAGTACGCCCCGTCGGCGTGCCGGGTCTTCGCGCGGAAGTCCGTCGGCGCCGTGGCCCGCCCGTCGTCCTGACCCTTCGCGGTGGTGAGGCGGACGGAACGGCTGGCGGGCGACGCGTTGTCGGCCGCGTCGAGCGCTTTGACGGTGAAGCGGTAGGCCGTGCCGGGACGCAGCCCCGTGACGAGGGTCTCGCGCTCGCCGCCGTCCACACTGTGGATCTTCGACGTGCCCTGATAGATCTCGTACGAGGCGACGCCCTGGTCGTCCTTCGAAGCGCCCCAGGACAGCTTCACCGCCCGGCTCCCCTCGGCCGCGCCCCGCGGAGAGCCGGGCCGTGAGGGCGGCTCTCGGTCGGCGGCGGCCGCCGCGGGCGTGGTCACCGTCAGCTTTTTGCTGGCCGGGCCGGTGTTCCCCTCGGCGTCGCGGGCGCGGACGGTGAAAGTGTAGGCCGTGGAGGGCTTCAGGCCGACGACGTCCACCATGTGCTTGCCGCCCGGCACGCGCTTGACCCTGGTGGCGCCCCGGTACACGTCGTAGCCGGTGACCGCGGTGTTGTCCGTGGCCTGGTTCCACATGACGTGGGCGGTGGTGGCGCTGCCCGCCTGGACGGTGACGCCCCGGGGGACGGTCGGGGGCTGTACGTCCTTCGCGTCCTGGTCGCCGCCCCAGGCGCAGGCGGTGAGGGCGCAGGCGGTGACGGTCAGGAGGACAGCCAGGTGGGGGGTCCGTCGCACGGTTCGTGCCTTCCGTTCGGGCGGCATTGGTCCGGACCTATTTGACACAGGTGTCGGGTGCACATCAAGGGGTGTGCGTGCGCCGTCCGGGCCCTGAGCGGCGGCCGAGGTGTACGACCCGAGACAGATTGGGATGTCTGGTCAGGTGCCACGGGCTGTCGGCCTCCGTTCAACCGACCGGCTGTCAGTTTCCACCCAGGAAAGGACCTTTCACGTGCGTACCAAGAACGCGGTGCTCGCCGTCGTCGCCGGAGCCGCCCTGATCGCCCCTGCGTCGCTGCCCGCTTCGGCATATCCGCAGGAGAGCGAACCGAACCATAAGCCGGCGGAGGGGGAGGGGAGTTCGGCCGTCCAGGAGGGATCCGTACGCGCTGACGCGCTCCTCGCCAAGGCCGGCTCCTGTAAACAGGTCTCGCGCGGCAGGTACCGCGCGGACGACGGCGCCCGCGCGGACATCCCCGTCTGCGGCAAGCGGGGCGCGGTGTTCTGGAAGGCCGACATGGACATCGACTGCGACGGCCGGCGGACCAAGGCCTGCAACCGGCGCACGGACCCGCTGTTCCTGAACGCCACGGCGTTCCAGGAATCCAACGGCCGTCAGCTGAGCGCGGAGCACCTGCCGTACATCGTGGTGCCGGGCGCGAGCCGCCGCTGGAACCACTCCGAGCACGGCATCACGGGCGGCTCGGTGGCCGCCGTGATCCACGAGGGCAAGGTTCTGTACGCCGTCGTCGGCGACACGGGCCCCACCGAACTCATCGGCGAGGCGTCGTACGCGGCGGCGAAGTCGCTCGGCATCAGCCCCGACCCCAGATCGGGCGGCACCGATGCGGACGTCACGTACATCGTCTTCGACGGCCCCAAGGCGTCCCCGATCGAGAGCCACCGGGCCGCGGTCACCCGAGGTGACGCGCTGGCCCGGCAGTTCCTCCGTCAGAACTGACCGGCGGGGTCTTGTCAGACCTTCCGGTAGGAGTACGCCTCCGCAGCCGCGGCCTCCACCGCGTCGACGTCGGCGCCCGCCGAAGCGGCCACCATCGCCGCGACCGCGCCCTCCACGAATGGGGCGTCCACCAGGCGGGCGCCGTCCGGGAGCTCGTCGCCATCGGCGAGCAGCGTCTTCACGGTGAGGACCGCGCTGCCCAGGTCGGTGAGGATCGCGACGCCCGCACCCCGGTCCACCTTCGCGGCGGCCTGGGCGATGAGCTCCGAGCTGGTGCCCAGGCCGCCGTCCTCGGTGCCGCCGGCCGGGGCCACGGGCGCGGTCGCCCCGCCACCCGCGAGCCCCGTGGCCAGTGCGGCGACGGATTCGGCGACGGCTCCGCTGTGCGAGACCAGGACGATGCCGACCAGCTTGTCGTCACTCATCGCCGGCCTCCGCGGTCTGCGCGAGCGCGTCGAAGAGGAGCGCGGAGGAGGTCGCCCCGGGATCCTGGTGCCCGATGCTTCGCTCGCCCAGGTAGCTCGCCCGCCCCTTGCGTGCCTGTAGGGGCGTCGTGGCGAGCGCGCCTTCGTTGGCGGCGTCGCGCGCCGCGCCGAAGGACTCCGTGAGCGCGTCGACCGCGGGGACCAGGGCGTCCAGCATGGTCTTGTCGCCGGGCGCGGCGCCGCCGAGCGCGCTGACCGCGTCGACGCCGGCCCGCAGCGCGTCGGCGAACTCCTGCTCGCTGACCTCGGCGGCGTCACCGAGGGCCTTGCCGGTACGCCGGAGCAACGTCCCGTAGAGCGGCCCCGACGCACCCCCGACGGTGGAGATCAACTGCCGTCCTGCCAGTGTCAGTACGGCCCCGGGAGTCGCGGGCGCCTCCTTCTCCAGAGTGGCCGCCACGGCGGTGAACCCACGCTGCAGGTTGCTGCCGTGGTCGGCGTCGCCGATCGGCGAGTCCAGCTCGGTGAGCCGCTGCGCCTCCCGGTCGACTAGTGCGGCGGCCGAGGCCAGCCACCGGCGGAAGAATGCGGAGTCGAGCACGGGAACTCCTTGCGCGATAGACGCGATAGAACAGGTGGGTACGGCTGCCACGAGCCGTATCCGATGACTCGTACGTGATAAGGCGTACGTGATGACTCGTACGTGATGACGGCCGGGGGATCAACTGCCCCAGCGAAGTCCGGCCGTACGCACCGGAGCGTTCCAGAGCCGCAGCAGCTCCTCGTCGACCTGACACAGAGTGACGGAGGCCCCGGCCATATCGAGCGAGGTCACGTAGTTGCCGACGAGCGTGTGCGCCACGACGACGCCGCGCTCGGCGAGGACGCGCTGGACCTCGGCATTGAAGCCGTACAGCTCAAGCAGGGGAGTGGCCCCCATGCCGTTGACGAGGACGAGCACGGGATTACGCGGGTTGAGATCCTGGAGTACGGCGTCCACGGCGTAGTCCGCGATCTCGCTCGACGTCATCATCGGGCGTCGCTCGCGCCCGGGCTCACCGTGAATGCCGACGCCGAGCTCCAGCTCGCCGCTGGGCAGATCGAAGGTGGGGCTGCCCTTGGAAGGCGTGGAACAAGCACTCAGGGCGACCCCGAAACTCCGCGCGTTCTCGTTCACCTGCCGCGCGATCGCCTCGACCCGCTCAAGGGGCATGCCCTCTTCGGCCGCCGCGCCCGCGATCTTCTCGACATGGAGAGTCGCCCCGGTGCCGCGCCGTCCGGCCGTGAACAGACTGTCGGTGACGGCGACGTCGTCATTGACGAGCACCTTGGCGACCTGAATGCCCTCGTCCTCGGCGAGCTCGGCGGCCATGTCGAAGTTGAGGACGTCCCCCGTGTAGTTCTTCACGACGAACAGCACCCCCGCCCCGCTGTCCACCGCGGCGGCGGCCCGCACCATCTGATCCGGCACGGGCGAGGTGAACACCTCACCGGGACAGGCGGCCGACAGCATCCCCGGACCCACGAACCCGCCGTGCAGCGGCTCATGCCCCGACCCTCCGCCGGAGACGAGGGCCACCTTCCCATCGACCGGGGCGTCCCTGCGTACGATCACGCGATTCTCGACGTCGATCGTCAGGTCGGGATGCGCGGCCGCCATACCTCGCAGCGCGTCCGCCACGACGGTCTCCGCGACGTTGATCAGCATCCTCATGGCTACCTCCTAGTGAGATTGACAGTTAAGCCTCTGGGCTGTCTCTTTGCAGGTCAAGCCAAGCGTGTCCCATTCTCGATCGTGGCCGTTCTCGGCGGTCCGGGGCGGTCCGGGGCGGTCCGGGGCGGTCCGGGGCGGTCCGGGGCGGGAACCGGCGGGGCTGACGCTGACCTACTGCTGACTTTCCTGATGGTGTACCGGGCTCCCCGGTGGTCGGCCTGGCGTTGCCGAGGCTTGCAAACCTGAGGTCATTATCGGGGGAACGACACCAAGCGGCGCGGGCCGCGGTCGAACTGTTCGGCTCTGAAGTCTCTCCGCTGTCCGCTGTCCGCTGTCCGCTGTCCGCGGTTCGCTGAGGAGCGGTGGGGTCGCGTAGGGGCGGCTGCTGGGGAGCGTCGCCATGACGCCCCGGTGTCGGGAGGCGGTCACGCATGCCCAAGGCCCCGGCGGTGGTCGGAGCCGACGGAGGCGAGGGTGGTCACCGCGTCGAGCCGGTCGCTGCGCAACTGCTGGGATCGCAGAAGGGCGGGCGCCCCGCCATCGTGCTGCCTACCTCGGCCTGTCGGCCTCGGCGTCCGCCACCGGTGCGAGGACGAGCGGCGCGGGGATCGTCATGTGGAAGTGCTCCCCGGCGAATCCGAAACGGCTTGTGGCCTTG
The DNA here is from genome assembly GCF_042881845.1 of Streptomyces sp. NPDC058257. Classification (NCBI taxonomy): domain Bacteria; kingdom Bacillati; phylum Actinomycetota; class Actinomycetes; order Kitasatosporales; family Streptomycetaceae; genus Streptomyces; species Streptomyces sp. NPDC058257. Next base: position 176,729 of record NZ_JBHVXJ010000015.1, on the reverse strand, counting down.
CGTAGCCGCGGCAGCCTGTCCGGCCATTGGGTGGCGTGCAGTGTCGCGGAGGCCAGACGTGCCGTGCAGGCTGCCGTGAAGACAGTGCGTGCTCCGTCGAGCGATCCGAAACCGGTCAAGGGCAGCGGCAGCCGAGGTGTACGTGGGGTGCGGCGCGACCGGATGGCCAGCGTGGCGATGAGTCCTTCGCGGTCGGTGACGTGTGCCTGTGAGTCGCTCCAGTGGAACTCGGCGAGTCGCTTGGGAGCGCCCCAGATGCGGCGTCCGCCCCAGAGGGAGCGTTCGTCGTCGACCCAGATCCGGTGGACGTACAGACCGGCCCTGACGCCTCGGCGTACGAGCGAGCCGATGATGAACTCGTCGTAGCTGAGGGTCCCTTCGCGGTAGCGGATGAGGAGGACGGCAAGTGAGCGGGGAGCCAGGTGGGACAGATCGGCGGGCAGTGCGGGTGCCGACGCCGCGGCGAAGAAGCCGCCCCACAGCTGTCCCCGCATGTGCCACGGAGCGGGGGGATACCGCACCGGGCTGTCGCCCGCCCTCGTCTCTGTCATGTGAGTTCAGTTCCATGGGTGTAGTCGCCCTGGGCCCTGCCGCCCAGTGCCGTCAGTTTGCGGACCGATCCTGGGGCCAGTGCGTAGAGCCGGTACATGAGCGGCAGATAGCGGGGGACATCCACCCGGGCCCGCCGGTCGGTGATGGCCCGTACCGTGGCGTCGGCCACTGCCTTCGGGGTGGTGGCGGGTAGAAGATCCGCGATGCGTGGCATCCGCGTGGAGGGGACGTGCCGGCGGAAGAAGTCCGTGCCACGTACGACGCCGGGGCGGACCAGGGTCACGGCGACGCCGCTGTCCGCCAGTTCCATGCGCAGGATCTCGGTATAGGCCTCGATCGCGGCCTTCGTCGCGGCGTACGCGGCGGACGGGCCGGCGACGAACAGCCGGCCGACGGACGATCCGACGGCGACGACATGTCCGTGCCCCTGGGCGCGCATCAGCGGGAGCGCGGTGCTCACGAGGTGGACCAACGCGTCGTACCCGGTGCGCATGTGCAGCTCGGCTTCTTGTACGGGCATGCGCTCGACATCGGTCCAGCGCACGAACGCCGCGTTGTGTACAAGGACATCGATCTGTCCTTCGCTTTCGTGGACGTCCCTCACCCACTTCTCCAGGCCGAGCCGGTCGGTGACGTCAAGCAGGCTGAACCGCACCGAACAGGCGGCCAGCTGTGTGGAGATGTCGTGGTCGCGGACCGGTGAGAGGTCGCAGACATGTACCCGGGCTCCGGATTCGGCGAGGCCGCGTACGAGTTGCAGACCGATCCCGGAGGCTCCGCCCGTGACCAGGCAGACGCGTCCCCTCAGGGTGCCTGCGGTGGTGAGTCCGCCGCGCATGTGGTCGCTCCCTTCTGGTTGTGAGTCTGGTTGTGGGTCTGGTTGCGGGTCTAGTTGTGGGTTGCTCCGGGTGCGAGGGAGGGGCCGAGCCGATGCCGGAGGTGGCCCAGCGCAAGGAGCGCGAAGATGTCCGCGAGTACCGGGACGGTGAAGACGAACGGTCGCGGTCCGATCGAGTCGGGTACTGAACGGATCTCGCCTCGCTTGCGCTGCTGGGTGAGCAGGTACGTCACACCGCGGACGGCGGGTGCCGGGTCCTGTTGCCGGCACAGCGCGATCAGGGCGTACGAGGTGCTGATGGCGTCGCTGGGCTCACCGGGCTGCCGACCCCAACCGCCGTCGTCGTTCTGGGTGTCGTGGATGGTGCCCAGAGCGCGGGCGGTCATGCGCCGTACAGGGGGAGGGGGGTCCTCGCCGAGGGAGCCGCCGGCAAGGACGGACCGGAAGAGCGTGTGATGGCGGCTGGCACTCCAGTCAGGGGCGAAGCTTCCGTCCGCGTGCTGCTGTTCGGCGAGGAAGCCGAGCCCCTGGGCAATGGTGTCCCGGTGCCGCACGGCGTCGGTCGACAGGGCGTTGACGGCCGCGGCCGTCATACAGGGCTCAGGCGGAGCCCCTGCCAGGTAGGTGGGGAAGCCTCCGCCAAAGTCGCGGACGCCGAGCAGGGAGTCCGTGCCCTGGGCGATCTCGTCGGCGTACTTCCGCGGGTCGAGGGCATGCAGAAACTCCACGGTGACGGCGATGTCATCCGCGTCCGTCTGCTGGGCCCGGTCGGTGAAGGCCCAACCGCCGTTGGGCCGTTGCTGGGTTGTGAGGTGGCGGGCCATCCGCTCCAGGTCGCTTCCGCGTGCCCCGGCGGCGCGCAGTGCGACCCCCGCGGTGGCGGTGCACCAGGTGTCCGTATCGACGATGAACGGAAGGCTGCCGTCGGCGCGTTGGTGGGTGAGCGCCTTGCCGATTCCGTCGTGGACCGTGTCATGCGACCCGGCGTACGGGAGCAGCGCATGCAGGACGAAGAGATGGATCAGGATATTGCCCTCCCACACCCAGGCGGTGCGCTGGGTGGAGAGCAGTAGTTCGATGTCTCCCTCGCGTACGAGGTCCCGTCGTCCGGTGTCGGCGGCGAGGATCAGCTTGAGGGCGGTGACCTGAACCGCCGCCCAGGAGTGCAGGCCGACCGTGGTGAAGTCGCCGGGCCGCAGAGACCTGTTGGCGGGAGCCTGTGCGCCGAAGACGGTGAGCAGCGCGTCGATCAGCAGGCGTTTGCGTGGTGCGGTGAACTCCGGTACCTGGGAGAGGAAATGACCGGTGAGCCTCGGATCCGCGGCCGCGTGGTGGTCGAGTGAGGTGTCGACCAGGAGCCGGTCCAAAGGATCGGCCGCCTCGCGCCGGGACTCCAGGTATGTGGTGAGCGGGGTCTTGGCGGGGGAGGTGTACGCGGTACGTTCCATCAGCCTCAGGAGCAGCGCGGATTCGAGAACGCGGCCGTGGCACGGGTCGCGCAGCGCGCCTTGATGATCGACCTGATCCTGGACGTGGGCGCACAGGAGGTCGGTGGCTGCCGGTAGTTCCTCGGGGAACATGTCCGGGGACCAGGGCTTCCAGTCGGGGGGTAGTTCACGGACCCTCATCGGTGCGATGTCCTTCCTGTTCGAAGAAGTTCACTGAGCTGAGCCGCGATGTGCTCGCCGGAGCTGAGACTGCTGTTGGTCGTCGACTGGGCGAGGTAGTCGCCTCCGGCGAATCTCACGCGGGAGCCGGACCGCAAGCTGCGGGCGAACCGCGAGATCGCCCGGTACTCGCCGGGCCGCCGCATGACGGTGCATGGACTGACCCGGAAGACCTCGGCCATGGTGGCGTGCTGCTCCAGCTCGGGCAGGATGCCAAGGCGCCGGGCGCCTCCCAGTGCGTGGCGCACCACGGTCTCGTCGTCGAGTTCCCAGTGCGCCGCGGACCAACTTCCCCTGAAGTGCGCCATGACCAGGCCGGTGCCTGCCGGGACGCGGTCGGGGTGCTGGTTGTGTTCCAGCACGAATGCCGACAGTTCCGGGTGTTCGATGCGGGGGACCTGGAGAAGCAGGGAGGCTTCGGCTGTGGGCCGGTCCATGCCGAACGCGATGTGGACGCTCCGGGAGTAGGCGATGTCCTGGAGGTACGCCCTCTGTGAGTCGTCGAGCTGGGGGAACAGGCCCGGCAGCCCGGGCGGTGGTACGGCGATCACGCAGGCCGCCGCCGTCTCGGTGTGCTCCGGCTCACCGGGCCTGTTCCAGGTGACCGTGACCTCGTCGGCGTGCTCTTCCACCGAGGTGGCCCGCGCCAGGTACTCGACGGGCAGTACGGCGGCCAGGCCGCGTGGCAGGAAGCCGACGCCCTGGGGTGAGGTGAAGGTGCCGCCACTGGCGATCAGCGTGTTGAAGAAGAAGAACGCGCTGATGACGGCGGCCTGTTCGGGTTCCGCGAGGGCGGGGCCCGCGACGAACGGGGCCAGCAGGTACTCGAAGGTGGCGGGGTGCAGCCCGCGCCGCACGGTGTAGTCACGCACGGACTCGAAGTCCGCGGGCGCGGCCCGGGACATGTCGTGCCAGTCGAAGAGCGCCCTGGCGCGGGCGAAGTCGGCTGCCACCTTCAGCAGGTCGCGGGCGGGAAGTCCGCGTAGGAGCGGGCTGAGCGGCATGCGCAGGCGGTTTCCGCTGCTGATCCGCTGAATGGCACCGTCTCTGACGATTCCGAAGATGTCTCCGGCAGGGCGGATCTGCGGGGCGAGGCCGGCGTCGGAGGCCAGCTTGATCATCTCATGGTAGGAGGACAGCAGGAGGGTCGAGCCCACGTCGATGTGGAAGCCTTCGCGTTCGACGGTGCTCATCCGGCCGCCGATCAGTTCGGGCTCCGAGCGCTCCAGCACGCGGACCTCGAACCCGGCCTCCTGCAGACGGAAGGCGGCCGTCAGACCGGCGATACCTCCGCCGACGACGATGACCTTCTGCCGCTCTCCGTTCGTACGGTTGGTCATGCCCCCTCCGCCGGAACGGTGTTGTCGGCGTGCCCGTAGCGCCCGGTCTCATGGCTCCAGCTGAGGCTTCCGGTCATCAGCGCTTCTATGCCGGACGCGTAGCGGGCCAGGGCGCCGGGGTCGGTGAAGCCGCCGAACTGGGACAGCAGATCCGCACGTGCTCGGAGATAGTCGTCCACGCGCGTCCGGAGCCAGCGGTGGGTGATCCCGACGGCGGCGGGCAGGTCGCACTTGTCCCGGTGGCCGATGGCCAGGACGAGGTTGTGCCGTTCACCCGCGGCGGCTTCCTTGCGCAGGGAGAGCAGGTCGTTGATGGTGCAGGCCACATCTCCCGCGGTGGCGACCAGAGCACGGTGTGTCGTGCTGGAGCGGAGCGAGTCGGGGAACGTCGCACCGGCGTGCAGTTCCGCGAAGGCGGTGAGGATGTGCCAGCCGGACGTGCGATGGCGGGCGGCCAGGTACTCTTCCGGCTCTGGGGTCCGGCCCTGCGACCGTATGGCCACCTCGTTCCGCATGGCATCGGCGAAGCCGTCCAATTCGCGGGACACGTAAGCCCAGCGGTCTGTCCCGATCAGTGGCAGCAGTCGGTGGCGCAGCCACCAGACGCAGGCGGTCAGAGGGTCGTCGGGCGGGGTCGCGCAGCGACCGTCGAGTATGCGCCGCACCTGCAGCAGGGCCTGCTCGGCGTAGTGGGTGTCGTCGCCGGGACAGCCGGGGTCCAGGTGGTCGTCGTAGAGGAAGAGCCACAGCACCGCCTCGCCGGTCAGGCCCAGTAACGGCGGCCGTGCCGTGGGATACATCCGGCCCACCAGCCGCTCGAATCGGGCGGCACGCCAGGCGGGCAGGGCGGACGGGGGGAGCGCGGCCCACTCGGTCGCCCACTGGTCCAAGTGACGGGCGAGGTCTCCCGTATGCGGATTGAGGCGGGAGGGGAACGGCAGGTTGAGAGGCGGTATGACGGGATCGGAACCCATGCTGTTCCTTTCTCTTGGGTGGGGGTGAGCTTGTGGGTAGGGGTGAGCTTGAGGCCTCGTCGATGAAACTCTCGATGATCTTGTTTTCGGGGACGGAGGCGATGACTTCACCGCGCACGGGGATCTGCCCGTTGCCGTTGCGTTTGCCGTTGCAGTTGCCGCTGAGATGCCGAGGTCGGCTCACGGGGCGTCGCCAGGGCCGTTGACGACGCGTTCCGGGGCCGCACCGGTTCAGCGGCGGCTCGACGACCTCGATGGCCCGCTCCGCTCCCGCGCGCAATGATCGCGGTGCGGCAAGCGCCGTCTGACGCAGGCGGCGGCGCCGTCCCCAGGCAGCGGCCTCGGGCCCTCCGGCTGGCGGCAGCGGTGGGAGCACTCCGGCCGTGAAGCACAGGAGATGCCCCCTCAATGGTCGCGTTGGGTGAGGACATGAGCCAGCGCTGTCAGATCGCGCCGTCCCGCCGGAGTGGCGGCGGCCTCGCCCAACACCTCGAAAGCCAGGCTCAGTTCCCGCCGAACCGTCCTGCGGGCCGCCTGTACACCGCCCGCTTCGGTCACCAGGCCGGCGGCGTGTCGCAGCTCGGCCCCGGTCAGGTGGGTGTCGCTTGCATAGACCCGCGCCAGTGCGCGGGCCTGAGGCGTTGAGGAGGCCAGGGCCGCCAGAACGGGCAGGGTCTTCTTCCGCGCGGCGATGTCGCCGCCGACCGGCTTGCCCGTGGCGTCGGCATCGCCCAGGATGCCGAGCAGGTCGTCGACGATCTGGAAGGCCACTCCCAGGTGTCGGCCGAAAGCCCGCAGCAGCTCCGCCTGTTCAATGTCCGCGCCACCGGCCAGCGCGCCCAGCGCGCATGAACATCCCATCAGCGCGCCGGTCTTGGCCGCTGCCATGGCGGTGTACTCGGCCACGGTGACATCGGTGCGCTGCTCGAAGGAGACATCCATGGCCTCGCCCTCGACCAGTTCGAGCACCGCGTCGCAGAGCACCGACACCGCGCGGCCGGGCGGATCACCTGTGGGTTCGCTGAGTACCCGGAGCGCGAGGGCCAGCAGGGCGTCGCCGCTCAGCAGGGCTGAAGGAAGCCCGAAGACCGCCCATAGGGCACGGCGATGGCGGCGTAGCTCGTCGCGGTCGATGACGTCGTCGTGCACCAAGGAGAAGTTGTGCACCAGCTCCACTGCCACGGCCGGCCCCAGCCCGTCGGAGGCGGAGCCGCCCGCTGCCCTGGTAGAGGCGAGCGCCAGAGCGGGCCGTGCCGCCTTGCCCATCGAGCCCTGCGCCGGGCCGCCTCGCTCGTCCAGCCATCCGAGGTGGTAGCCCGCCAGGCCGGCCATTCGCGACGGCATGCGCTCGCACTGTGCCCGCATCTTCGGCCCGGTCGCTGCCTGTGCGCTTTCGAGCAGGTGCAGTCCGAGGCTTTCTCCGGAAGGGGTGAGGGGCAGGGGCGCGACGGGTGTGGGCATGGTCAATCCTCGGAGCAGGCGACAGGATTCGGGTGTTCCCCGTTCGGTCACGCCGGCTGCTGGGAGCCGGCGCTTCCTTCACGGGCTCCTGTTCATCGAATGCCCTGCGATCGGTCCCTGGGAAGCTCGCCGCTCTGTTCTTGGTGTGAACGCGTTGAACGCTCGTGCCTTTGTGAAATCCGGGCTCGGGCCTGCGGGGGCGGGCCTGGGCGGACGGCCTGCCCAGGCCCTTGGACGCGGGCACGGTCCAGCTGTCGGGCACGCGGGTCCAGATGGCGGAAGCTGAATGCTTTCTGCAGGTGCGGGGAAGCCGGGAATGCTGCATTCAGCAAGGCTGACGGTAAAGGTAGGGGGCATGGACGATCCCTTTGCCTTTGAGTCGCTGGACGTGAATGCCGTCGAGGGGGACGGGGCGGCCGGGGAGTTGTGCCACCCGACCGCTGACGAGGGGCAGTCCGTGGAGGGGACGGCCGGTCGCTGCCACACATCGGCGCGGTCGGAGGCGGGCGAAGGAGCCGCGGGCCAGGAGTAGTCGGGCGTAGTCGCCGGTTTCCGTCTCCGGGTCAGCCGCAGTGCCGGGACTGGCGTTCCAGGGTGCGGGCCCGGTGGAGCAGGCTGACGGCCCGGGCTTGTCGGGGAAAAGCCCCGGCGTTCTGGCGCAGTCGCGTCAGGGCCTCGTCGACCTGGGTGGAGCGCAGGGAGGGGTAGTGGTCGAGGAAGGTGTGCCAGTGGTCGCAGGCGGCTTCCAGCTGCCCCAGGTTCACCCGGGCCTCGGCGAGGCGAGCATGGGTGAGGGCCCATGCTTTGCCCTGGGCCGGGGCGCGATGGCGTGCGGCCTGGGACAGAGAGGTCAGCGCGTGGCCGGGCTCGCCGAGTGCGTTGAAGGTGCGGGCCGTGTGGTAGTCGAGCCCGGCCCGGGGGTAGGAAGTGAAGGGCCCGGGGGGACTGGAGGCCCGCTCGTGCTGTTGGTCGGCGGCTCGCAGGTCCTCGCGGGCGCGGCGCGGCTGGCGCACCGCGGCGAAGGTGAGGGCGCGCTGGGCCAGCAGGAAGGAACGGGTTGCCCCGTCGGCGGTGGGGCTGAGCGTGTCCAGGGCGGTCTCGGCCAGCGTGTGTGCCTGAGGCGGGTGTCCCAGACGCAGGGCTTGCAGGCTCATGGCCCGCAGCGTGACGGCGTAGGTGGCGCGGTCGTCGGCCTGGTGGGCCAGGTCCAGGGCCGTGCGGTAGTAGCGCTGAGCGAGGCCCGCGTATCCCGTGTCCTCGGTCATCACTGCCAGTAGATGCGTCAACTGGGCGGCAGCTGTGCACAGTTGGCTGTGTATCGCGGAGGTGGCCGGAGCGATCAGCATGCGCTCGGCGTCGTCCGTGAGGTAGGCGGCCAGCGCGGAACGGGCATGCCCCCCGCCATGGGCCGAGCCAAGAGCGGCGAACACCTCTGTCATCTCCCGCAGGATGCGCACATCCGATGAGGAGCTGGAGGCCGCACGCTGCCCTGAGTCCGGGGCGGTGGATTTCGGCCGGTGAGCCCAGTCGGACAGGGTGAGAGCTGTCAGCGTGTAGGCGCTGGCGGTCAGCGAGGGCCGACGGGCTGGGTCCGTGTCCTGTCGGCACAGCGAGGTGAGCCTGCGCAGTGGGTCGCTCTCATCGAGTGGATCGGGCCTGCGGGCCGCGTGGCCGTGCGGTGGCTGGGGCAGTCCGGTGTCCTCGGGAGCGACTACGCGCCCGCTGCGGCGGCTCAGCGCCCTGGCGGCGAGATCGGGAACGGGAGCCTGGGGCCGCGAACCGGAGAGCCAATGTGCCACTGAGGTGCGGTCGTAGCTCAACGTCAACCCCACGGCTTTGCCTAAGGAGTTGACCGCTCTGGCCAGGTCCCCGGCGCTCCAGCCGACCTCAGCGAGCAAGGTGGACAATTGGCGGTTCGGGGCACGGCGTGACACTGGAATCTCCTGTCAGTCGAAATGATCTCGCTTCCCGGAGATTGTGTGAAGGGCGAAGGCGGTGCTGCTCTGCGCACAGCACCGACCGTGCCGCTCGCGTCTTCCCGCGGGGACAGTGCGTATGGATCCCAGTACCCACACCTCAAACAGACATGGGGGCGTGCAGGTGCACGCGAGGACTCCCGTGCGCCCCCTGGTAGCTGGTGCGCGGCGTGGAAAGGGCGCCGACGATCCGATCGTCTCCGTGTGCCCCCCCGCCGAGGGTCAACTCGAAGGATGATTACCGCCCTTCGGGCAAGGCCGTGAGATCGCCGCCAAGGTCCACGCGCTCACTGGGGCAGGGTGTTTCTGACCGTTGGGGGCGATGAACCCCTGTCCGCCACGGCCGTGCCCCCGGCAGAACGTACGACATGGCACCCAAGGCTCACCCGCCGGCGGGTCGTCCCGCTCAGCGGGCCGGGACTTCGGGCGTTCAACGCGTTCACGCCTGGACCACGGTGCTGGCGGGATACGACTGAACGCGAGGGTACTTGATGGATGCGTACCTTCTGGCGGATTGGCCGGCCAGGTGTGGCGTTCGACGTATCCCCGCTCCCTCCTGTGTTTTCGGCCAGCGGCTTCCGTGGTGTCGGCAGCGCCGTTCACGACGGACATCTCTGGTCGGGGGCCACTGCGTCGGGGCAGATGCCCGGACGGTCATACGGCACCGAACGCGCCAGGTGCCGCTCCTATGCGGCGCTGTTGACTTCGGCGGCCGGCCTGACGCCTGTTGCGTCTCGCATGTCAGAGGTGCCTCATGCCGCAACGTATCGGAGTGTCCAGTGGACGAGAAGCGGGAGTTTCAAGGGGCAACGGTCGCGGCTTCGGGCCGGTCGACGAGCGCCGGTTCCCGGATCGACGGACTGGGCGCGTACCGGCCCGTGACCGTGGTGGGCAACGAGGAGTCAGCCACGACGGCGGGCGTCAGCGCCGACTGGATCTCGAAGCGGATGGGGGTTGAGGAACGACGCCGTGCCACGGTGACGGAGACGGTCGTGACGATGGCCGTCGCAGCGGGCAAGGAGGCGCTGGCCGACTGCGGTGCCACCGCCGATGACGTCGACGTCGTGCTCCTTGCCACCTGTTCCATGCCGTCTCCCATGCCCAACGGGGCTGCGTCAGTGGCTGCCGCCATCGGCTGTACGGCATCGGCCGGGTTCGATCTCAATGCCGCGTGTTCGGGGTTCTGCCACGGCTTGGCGGTTGCTGATGCTCTGGTGCGGGCCGGAACCGCCCGGAGCGTGCTGGTGATCGGTTCGGAGCGGATGACGGACTGGGTGGCGCCCGAGGACCGCAATACTGGCCCGATCTTCGCAGATGGCGCGGCCGCGGCCTTTGTGGTGCCGTCGTCCGTGCCCACCATCTTTCCTGTCGCGTGGGGCAGTGACGGCGCGCAGTCGGACCTGATCAAGATCCCTGGCGAGACGGGCCGGATGGAGATGGCGGGTCCCAAGGTCTTTCGCTGGACCACTTCCGAGCTGGCCGCTGTCATGCAAGTCGCCTGCGAGCGGGCGGGCTTGGACCCTGCCGACCTGCGGGCGTTCGTGCCGCATCAGGCGAACTTGCGCATCATCGATGCCCTGAGGCAGAGCATGGATACGTCTGATCTGGTGACCGCCACTGACGTGATCAAAGCGGGCAACACCTCGGCCGCGTCCGTCCCGCTCGCTCTGCACGCGCTGCGCCGGAGGGGCGATGTCAGTCCAGGCGATCCCGTTCTCCTCCTCGGGTTCGGTGCGGGCCTTTCCTATGCGGCGCAAGTCGTGCTGTGCCCGTGACGACCTAGTCCATTTCAACGATCCGACCCTCTCGATCAAGGAGAAAACCGTGTCCGTCGATCAAGGCACTCTGGTTCAGGTGCAAAACATCGTTGCCTTCCTCAGCGAGCGGCCCGCGGATGACGTCAGGCCGGACCACAGGCTCCTTGAGGATCTCGGTCTTGACTCCCTCAAGATTACGGAGCTGGCGCAGAAGCTCGAGAACACGTTGGGCAAGCCCATCGACGACGACTTGCTCAACGCGGACGGCACCACCGTCGCCCACTGCGCCGAGATCGCCCAGAACGTCTGAGGCGCCGCCGCGGCAGGTATGGGTCTCGCGCGGCCTTCGCCCGCGGGGCCAGCGCGCGGTTCAGCCCCACTGGATCGGATTTCCTGCCTGCCTGCTGCGGTGACGTGCAGCAACCAGCCCTCGCGTTGCCGGAGCGACAGACCTGGCCCGGGCATGGCACTGGGTTGACGACAGAAAGGACGACGAGCATGAGCGCAACACCAACCGGCCGGGCAGACGCCAGCGGTATTGACAGCATTCTCACCTGCTCCGAGATCACTCTGAAGATTTTCCTGGCCACCAGGCCCGTTCGCCGTCGTGACGCAGCACTGACACGGCAGTGGCTGTCCAGCCGGCCGATGCACGGCCGGGATGGGAGGCGGTGAGCGGTCATGGCGCGGAACACGAGTAATGCCGGACAGAAGAGGAACTCGCCAGCACCGGTCCAGGCCGGCCGGGACGCCGGACCGCCCCGCACGGGCACCGGCGTAGCACACGGGAAAGTCATCCTGCTGGGTGAGCACGCCGCGGTCTACGGGGCACCCACCGTGGCGGTGCCGGTGCCGGGGCTGGGCTGTCGAGCCCGCGTGGTGCGCAGTGACCGGGGTGGGGATCGGCCGTCGGCGTTCCAACTGGTTCAGACGCCCCCGGGTGTGCCGCGCGGACCCGTACCAGCTGCGCTCCACACCACGGAGAGTCTCGTGCCGGAAGGGTTGCGGAAACTCACCGAGGCCATGCTGCGCCAGGTGCACCGACGGGGGACATCGGGCGTGGATGTGCTGGTGGAGAGCGGGGTGCCGCCTGCGCGTGGCCTTGGCGCCAGTGCGGCGTGCGCCCGCGCTGTGGCCCTGGCGCTGAACGCCCTTCTCGGGCTGCGTCTGAGCGCCGACGCCGTCTTTCACTATGTGCAGGTGTCCGAGAAGGCGGCGCATGGCAGGGCCAGCGGCATCGATGCCCTGGCCACCGGCAGCCACCGGCCGGTGCTGCTGGCCGACGGGCGGATCAGTAACCCGCCGGTGGGTGCGGACGGTTGGATCGTGGTGGCGGACAGCGGCAGCGGCGCCGCCACGAAGGAGGCCGTCACGATGTTGCGGGAGGGCTTCGCCAAGCATCCCGGCAGCCGTGAGGTGTTCCTCGGCCACTCGGCGGCACTGACCCGTGCCGGGCTGTGCGACCTGGAACGGGGCCATCTGGCGGCGCTGGGGCGGCGGCTCACTGACTGCCACGGCCTGCTCGCCGGACTCAAGCTGACCACCGACCGGACCAACCGCCTGGTGGAAGCCGCGCTCCAGGCCGGCGCACTGGGCGCGAAGATGAGTGGCGGGGGACTCGGCGGCTGCGTGGTAGCCCTGACGGCCACCGAGATCACGGCCGACGCGCTGGCAGCAGCGCTCGCGCGAGAGCCCGGTGTGCGCTGTTGGACGGCTCCGCTGACGAGGGGTGAGGGCCATGCCGGGATCTGACGGCTCCTTCGCGGTGGCCCATCCCAACATCGCGCTGGTCAAGTACTGGGGAAAGCGTGATGAAGACCTCGTCCTGCCGTGCGCCGACAGCCTCTCGATGACGCTGGATGTCTTTCCCACCACTACCCAGGTCCGACTCGCCGACTGCCTCGCACACGATGTCGTGATCGTGGACGGTGCCGTGGACCGGGGCGAGACGGCCCGGCGCGTCACCGGATTTCTGGATCTCGTCCGTGAACGGGCCGGAAGGACCGAACGCGCCATGGTGGTGACCCGCAACACCGTGCCGGTGGGCGCCGGTCTGGCCTCATCGGCCAGCGCGTTCGCCGCCCTCGCGCTCGCTGCGGCCTCCACCTACGGCCTGTCCGTCGAACCGGTGGAGTTGTCCCGACTGGCCCGCCACGGCTCCGGATCCGCTGCACGGTCCGTCTTCGGCGGCTTTGTCATCTGGCATGCCGGCGGGCCCGACCACCCGGACCCCGACCTTGCCTCCTACGCCGAGCCGCTGGTGAACGCACGTCTGGACCTCGCCCTGGTCGCCGTCCTGCTGGATACCGGACCCAAGCCGGTCTCCAGCCGTGAGGCCATGCGGCGCACGGTGAAGACCTCGCCACTCTTCCCCGGCTGGCTCGCCGCGGCCCGTGGCGACCTGACGGCTATGCGCGAGGCACTGACCCGGGGCGATATCGCCACCGTGGGTGAGATCGCGGAGCGCAACGCCCTCGGCATGCACCAGACCATGGAGAGCGCGGTGCCGCCCGTGCACTACCGCACGCCTGCCTCGTACCGGGTACTCGAGGAGGTGCGCCGCATGCGCGCATGCGGCGCACAGGCCTGGGCGACGATGGATGCCGGGCCCAACGTCAAAGTGCTGTGCGCCGGGGACAACGCGGAGCGTGTGGCCCGCGAACTGCGTCAGCTGTCCGGCTGCGTGGCGGTGGTGGCCCGCAGCGGGCCCGGCGCGACACTCGACAGGGCGGTGCGCTGATGCCGTCGACAGTCACGCGCAGCGCGCCGGGCAAGCTTCTCATCGCAGGGGAGTACGCCGTCCTGGAGCCCGGGCAGCCGTCGATCGTGGCGGCTGTGGACCGCTTCATCACCGTCGAGGCCTCGCCGCCGCACAGCGGCCAGGTGGTGCTTGCCACCGATCTGCTGCCACACGAAGTGAAGATGCTCCGCACACGGACAGGACTGTGGCCCACCGACCCGGCGGAAGCCCGTCATCTCGGCGGGTCCCTCGCACATCTGGTCTCCGTCGTCGAGGTCGTTGACCAGCTGCGATCCGAGCTCGGGTTGAGGCCGGTGCCGGTGCGACTGTCGGTCCGCAGCGCACTGCACGAGCGTGGCACCAAAATCGGATTGGGGTCGAGCGGCGCGGTGACGGTCGCGGCTGTCACCGCTCTGACGGCCTTCTGCGGTATGCCGATGTCACCGGAACTGCGCTTCCGCCTGGCCCTGCTGGCGAGCATCCGCGTGGATCCCGGCCCTTCCGGCGCGGATCTGGCCGCCAGCACGTGGGGCGGCTGGATCCACTATCGCGCACCGGACCGCGCCCGTCTGCTGCAACTCCTGAAGCGGGACGGTGTCGCGGAAACGCTGCAGGCCACCTGGCCCGGCCTGACAGCACGCGTTCTGCCATCGCCGGCCACACTGCACCTGTACGTCGGCTGGAGCGGCAGCCCGGCCTCCACCACCACGCATGTCAGCCAGCTGTCCCGCACTTCGTGGTGGCACAGCACGGGCCGCAGCCGGTTTCTGGCGCGCAGCGCGAACTGTGCGACGACAGCGGCGCACGCGCTCGAGCAGCAGGAGCCGGCGACGTTTCTCGCCGCCATCCGCAACGCGCGTCGCCTCTTGGCCGGCCTCGACCATGCGACGGCACTCGGCATCTTCACACCGAAGCTCACTGAGCTGTGCGCCATCGCCGAGGCGTGCGGCGGTGCGGGCAAGCCGTCCGGTGCCGGCGGTGGTGACTGCGGCATCGCACTGCTACCGAAGACCGCCGACGCGCTCGCTCTGCGCACGCGCTGGGCAGCAGCAGGGATCACCGCGCTGCCGCTGCGGGTCACAGACGCGCTGGCCGCTGCCGATGGCGGATCACGCGCGATGGGCCCGGACGTCATACAGGGGCCGATCCTCCAACCTCCCGTCATCTTCGACTGAGGACTATCTCCATGAGCGGATCACGCAAAGACGACCATGTGCGGCTCGCGGTCGCCCAGCACGAGACAGACGGCGAAACCCCAGCCGACCCAACGGCACACCCGCCCAGCCAGTTCGACGAAGTGCACTTCGTCCACCACGCTCTGGCCGGCACCGACCGGGACCGCGTCTCACTGCGCACCCGGTTCGGCGGACTGGACTGGCCCGTGCCCCTCTACATCAACGCCATGACCGGGGGCAGCTCGAAGACCGGGGAGATCAACCGCGACTTGGCAATCGCCGCCCACGAGACCGGGGTGCCCATCGCCGCCGGTTCCATGAGCCCCTATCTCAAAGACGCCTCCACAGCCGGCACCTTCACCCCACTGCGCGAACACAACCCGCAAGGCTTCGTGATGGCGAACGTCAACGCCACCGCCACGCCGGAACAGGCGCGCCGAGCCGTCGCCCTGTTGGACGCCGACGCCTTGCAGATCCACCTCAACACCGTCCAGGAAACCGTCATGCCCGAAGGAGACCGCTCCTTCGGCCACTGGCCCGCGGGCATCGAGAGCATCACCACGGCCGTCGACGTTCCGGTCGTTGTCAAGGAGGTCGGCTTCGGCCTCAGCGGCCAGACCGTCTCTCAACTGGTCGACCTGGGCGTCCACATCGCCGACGTGGCCGGACGCGGTGGCACCAACTTTGCCCGGATAGAGAACGGGCGCCGCCCTCAGGCCGACTACACCTACTTGGAAGCCTGGGGACTGAGCACGCCGGCCGCCCTGCTCGACGCGCGCGGCCACGGCCTGCCGCTGCTCGCTTCCGGTGGTGTCCGCCACCCCCTCGACGTCGCCCGGGCGCTTGCCCTGGGAGCCCACGCAGCGGGCGCCTCCGGAGGCTTTCTCACCACCCTCCTCTCCGGCGGGGTCAGCGCCCTCATCCAGCAGATCACCCACTGGCTCGAACAGCTCACGGCCCTCATGACGCTCCTGGGAGCCCACAGTCCAGCAGCTCTCACCGACTGCGACGTACTCGTGACCGGTTCCCTGCGTCACTTCTGCGACCAACGCCACATCGAAAGCCCCAGCCCCCACGGAGAGCGCCGATGAACAGCCAACCCACCCTGACCAAGCCTGCCGCAGCGCACATCCCTACGCGCTGGGTCGGCCCGCTGCGCGTGTCCGGAAACGTGGCCACCACTGAAATCGAGGTGCCCCTGGCCACCTATGAGTCGCCGCTGTGGCCGGCCGTCGGCCGCGGCGCGCAGGTTTCCAGGATGGTCGAGAGCGGCATCACCGCCACCCTCGTGGACGAGCGCATGACCCGCTCCGTCCTCGTCGAAGCGGACACCGCCGAAATCGCCCACACCGCTGCCCGCGCCGTACACGGTCGGCTCGATGAACTGCGCGTCATCACACGCGCCACCAGCCGGTTCGCCGAACTGCTGAGCGTGCGCGAGGAGATCGCCGGCTCCCTGCTCTTCCTACGCTTCGAGTTCAGCACGGGAGACGCCTCCGGTCACAACATGACCACCCTCGCCGCGGACGCCCTGCTTGGCCACCTCCTCGAGTATGTGCCCGGCATCCGCTACGGATCGATCTCCGCCAACTACTGCACCGACAAGAAGGCCACCGCCATCAACGGCATCCTGGGCCGCGGCAAGAACGTGATCACGGAAATCCTCATCCCCGAGCGGATCGTGACCGGGCGTCTGCACACCACGGCCGCCCGGATCGCCAAACTCAATACCGACAAGAACCTGGTGGGCACGCTTCTGGCCGGCGGCATCCGCTCCGCCAACGCCCACTACGCGAACATGCTCCTCGCCTTCTACCTCGCCACTGGCCAGGACGCCGCCAACATCGTGGAAGGCTCCCAGGGAGTCACCCTCGCCGAGGACCGCGACGGCGACCTCTACTTCTCCTGCACCCTGCCCAACCTGATCGTCGGCACCGTCGGCAACGGCAAAGGCCTCGACTTCATCGAGGAAACACTCACCGCCCTCGGTTGCCGAGAGGAGCGCACCGCAGGCGACAACGCACGCCGCCTCGCCGTACTGGCCGCGGCCACCGTGCTCTGCGGTGAGCTGTCACTGCTCGCCGCCCAGACCAATCCGGGCGAACTCATGAAGGCCCATACCCGTCTCGAACGCCTCGCTGGAGGGCACCATGCCCACTGACCGCGCCGTAGGCATCCACGACCTCTCCTTTCGCACCGGCAGCCTCGTCCTCACCCACGCCGAACTCAGCAAGCACACCGGCGCCAGCGTGGCCAAATACCACAAGGGCATCGGCCAGCAGGCCATGAGCCTGCCCGCCGCCGACGAAGACATCGTCACCATGGCCGCCGACGCGGCGGCGCCGGTCATCGAACGCCACGGCACCGACCGCATCCGCACGCTCCTCTTCGCCACCGAGACATCCATCGACCAGTCCAAAGCAGCCGGCGTGTACGTCCACTCGCTACTCGGCCTCCCCTCACACATCAGGGTCGTCGAGCTCAAGCAAGCTTGCTACGGAGCAACCGCGGCCCTCCAGTTCGCGGCAGCCCTGGTCCAACGCGAGCCCGAGCAGCAGGTCCTGGTCCTTGCCAGTGACGTCGCCCGCTACGACCTCGACAGCCCGGGAGAGGCCACCCAAGGAGCCGCCGCGGCAGCCATGCTGGTCTCAGCCGACCCTTCCCTCGTGGAGATCAACACCCCATCCGGCCTGTACACACACGACGTCATGGACTTCTGGCGCCCCAACTACCGCGACACCGCTCTCGTCGACGGGAAGAAGTCAATGGTCGCCTACCTGGCGGCAGTCGATGGCGCACGGCGCGACTACCAGGCACGCGAGGGTCTTCCGATCGAGAAGATCCGCACCGTCTGCTACCACCAGCCCTTCACCCGCATGGCGTTCAAAGCCCATCGGCACCTCCTGGACGGAGCCGGTGTCGAGGCCGACACCGCAGCGATCGATGACGCCATCGCACCCACCACCCGCTACAACGAAATCATCGGCAACAGCTACACCGCGTCCCTCTACCTCGCCCTCGCGGCCCTGCTGGACGGAGACGACGAACTCGACGCGGCGACACTCGGCTTCTTCAGCTACGGCTCCGGAAGCGTCGCCGAGTTCTTCACCGGCCGAGTCGTTCCCGGCTACCGCGCCCGGCTCCGCACCAGCGCGCACCTCAAGGCGATTTCACGACGCCGCCCCATCGACTACAACACCTACCGCCGCTTGCGCACTCACCCCCTGCCCGACGACGGAGCCCAGCACCGTCTGCCTCACCAGACCTCGGGATCATTCCGTCTCTCGGGAATCGAAGACCACCAGCGCGTCTACGAGACAGTCCACGCGTCCGCCGACATCGCGTAGCCCAAGGGCACGCTGCCCGGCTCCCACCGCTCAACAAGAACCCGCAGTCTCAACCCGGATGTCGGCCCGGCCGCGTGGGACAGCACCACGAGAACCCCACGCGCCAAAGCGGCGATCCGGCCGAGAGGAAACCATCGAAGCCGGCACAACCGGGACTCACCCAACCGGGTTGCGCCCACTAACGACCAACGAGGAGGAGTCTGCCATGCGCTCGAGCCAAGCGGCCCCAGGAGCTGGAACGATCCAGCCGCCGGAGGGGCCGGCCAACACCGGCATGACATCACAACACCCCAATGTCACCACCCTGCGCGCCGTCTACACCGATCTGCGCGCCATCGGACGCTACTGTGCCCCGACCATCGCTCTCCATCCGGCACATCACACCCGATGCGACACCGGAACCCTCCTGGGGCTCGACGCCGCGACCGCACACGAGCAAGCCCTGTTCAGCCTGACCCACGACACCGTGGTGATGGAACTGGAGTACGTCGCCGCCAACGACCACTACGGTGTGGCCATCGGCCTGATGCACGCGGAAGAACCCACCCCCGTCCAGGTCCCGTTCTGCGGGGTATGGCAGTTCGACGACCAGGGACGACTGGTCGAGCACTGGGAGCATGACACCGAACCCACCGCATTCACAGCCCTCACACCCGATATCTGATCCACCGGGTCCGCGAGTACGAAGAAGCGCGCGAAGCCTACTGCGCGAAGTTCGAGCAGGCCGCCAGGTCTGCCGCACCAATCAAGGCTTAGAGGAACGGTCGATACCAATCAAGGCTTAGAGGAACGGTCGATCGCTCGGCTCTTCGGCCGCCGCCGCCTCACCGTCCGATACGAACGGGAAGGCTCGCACTCCCTGGCCTTCCTGGGCCCGGCCGCCGCCCTGACCTGCTACAAGAAGCTCGCGAAACGGCCAGGTGGGTTTGTTCCGTACGATGCCTCGCGTCACGCGCTGTTGCGGCCCTGACGGCGCTGCTCGGCGACCGGGCCGGGGGACCACGAGCAGCGGCCGGGGCCCCGCGTGTCGCGGGACCCCGGCCGGTCTGACGGGAACGTCCGGCTCAGGCGCGGGCGGGTGCCTGCTCGGTCGGCGCCGTTTCCTCGGACGTGGCGTCGTCGCTGCCGCGCAGAGCGGGGATGAGGCTCGCGACGGCGGCCGATACGAGTGCCACACCGCAGCCGATCAGGAGGCCCGTGCGGAAACCGCCCTCGGAAGCGAGTGTGTGGCCGCCCAGGGTCATCGTCATCTGCGCGAGGACGACACCGATCACTGCCGACCCGATGGTGGTGCCGAGCGAACGCATCAGCGTGTTGAAGCCGTTGGCCGCGGCGGTCTCGGAGACGGGGACCGCGCTCATGATCAGAGCGGGCATGGAGCCGTAGGCGAGGGCGACGCCGCTGTTGATGACGATGCCGACGATCATCAGGCCCCAGGCGGTGCCCATGAGCGGCAGTGCGATGCCGTACCCGACCGCTATCACGAGGGCGCCGCAGATCAGGGCGAACTTGGGGCCGCGTGAATTGATGAGCTTGCCGCCGAGCGGGGAGATGAGCATCATCATCACGCCGCCGGGCGCCATCCACAGGCCTGCCGCCAGCATCGACTGGCCCAGGCCGTAACCGGTGGCCTCGGGGAACTGGAGCAGCTGTGGCGCGATCAGCATGAAGGCGTACATGCCGACACCGATGAGGATCGAGGCGGCGTTGGTGAACAGCACGCGGGGGCGGGCGGTGGTCCGCAGGTCGACCAGGGGTTCACGGGTACGCAGTTCGTAGAATCCCCACGCGATGAGCGAGACGACCGCGAGGGCCAGCAGGCCGAGCGTGCTGCCCGAGGCCCAGCCCCAGTCGCCGCCCTTGCTGATGCCGAGGAGCAGCGAGACCAGGCCGATGGCGAGGCCGATGGCGCCCGGCGCGTCGAAACGCTGGCCCTTGGCACCGGCGGGGACGTCAGGGACGACGAAGAAGATCAGGGCGCCGATCATCACGGCGAGACCGGCGGCACCCCAGAACAGCACCCTCCAGTCCGCGTACTGGGCCACGGCCGCGGCCAGGGGCAGGCCGATGGCGCCGCCGATGCCCATGGACGCACTGACCAGGGCGATGGAGCCGCTCAGCTTCTCCGCCGGGACGACGTCGCGCAGCAACGCGATGCCGAGGGGCACCATTCCCATTCCCATGCCCTGCAGACCGCGCCCGACGATCATCGGCACGACGGACGAGGCGAGCGCACAGACGACCGATCCGATGACGAGGGGAACGGCGCAGACGAGCAGCATGCGCCGCTTGCCGAACAGGTCGCCGAGGCGCCCGGAGACCGGCACGCACACACCGGCGACGAGCAGGGTGACGGTGACCACCCAGGCCGCGTTCGACGCGCTGGTGCCCAGGATCTGTGGCATCTCCGCGATCAACGGGGTCACCAGCGTCTGCATGACCGCGGCGACAGTGCCCGCCAGGGCGAGCGTGGCGACGACTGCGCCTGATCGAGCGGTCGGCTGGGGACCGTCCATGTTGGAGCTCCTCTACGAAACATCTCTGCGAAACATCGGCAAGGTCCATATGCGCCAAGAGGCGCGATGTGCATAGTACATACTACATGTCACAACCACATTAAGTGGTTGGTGCATATAGTGGGGCGGGGGGATGTGCGGGAGCCACGACGCGGAGGGATGACACGTGAGCAGGGCGGAGCAGGCGGCGGACCGGGTGGAGTTCGAGCAGATGCTGATGGGCCGCTACATGCATCTGCACAAGAGCAAAGGGCGCCGGGCCGGCGGTGTCCTTGACCGTAGCGCCTACATCCTGCTCAGCCGCATCCGCACGCAGGGCCCGATGTCGATCGGCCAGCTCGGCGACGCCTTCGGCCTCGACGTCTCCACGCTCAACCGGCAGACCGCGTCCGCCATGCGCGCGGGCCTCGTCGAGCGCATCCCCGACCCCGAGGGCGGCATGGCCCGCAAGTTCCGCATCACCGAGGAGGGCGAACACCGCCTCGACGAGGAGCGTGCGTACATCGTCGCGAGCCTGGGCCGCATCATGACCGACTGGCCGCAGGAGGACATCGCGGCGTTCGCCGACTACCTCCAGCGCTTCAACGCGGGCATCGAGCGGCTGTACGGCATGCCCTGGCCGCGTCCGCGGAAGGAGTCCTCGTCGGTGGACCACTGACGAGGACTCCTTCTGTGGACGCCTTGGCCTTAAGAACCCGTCACATCGGACGCCCTCCAGCGCTGGTTGGCGCCGGAGTTCGGTGTCCACGTCGTGACGGCGGCTCCGTCGTGCGTGGCCTGGCCGCCGACCTCCAGGAGTCGGCCCGTGGCCGCGTTGACGAGGGTCCAGGTGCCGTCACCGGTCGTGGACATGATCCACTGGGCGGCCTTGCCGCGCGGGCCGGTATCGGGCTCGACCACCGGGGCGCCCTCACGTACGGCGAGGCGCTTCCCCTCCGCCCGGTCGGTGAACACGTACCGGCGCTCGTTGCCGGGGTCACCGCTGATCTGCCGCAGCCGCCACTGCTGCCCTGCCGTGTCCGCGGCGGCCTTGACGACCAGGCCGGTGCCGTCGTCGGCGACGGTGAGCTCCTTGCCGCTCTGGGCTCCGGTCAGCCTGTACGTGTGGCCCTTCATCAACAGGGCGGCGTCCTTCGCGACCCCCGAGACACCCTCGACGAGGAACGAGGTCACCGACTGGGCGGGCACCTCGAAGGTGGCCTTCCTGCCGCTGACGGCGAGCGGAGCGCGCCGTTCGAGCTTGCCCTCCGAGCTGGTCACGACGGGCGTGACGGTGGCCGAGCCGCGCACGCGGTCGAACTTGGAGAGGTCGACCGTGACCGTACGCGCGGCGGTCGTGCTGTTGACGTGGACGACCGTCGCCGCGTCGCCCTTCCGGGACACGGCGGCGGCGCTGGAGGTGTCGTCGACCTTGACGAGACGGTCGCCGGGCTTGATGAAGTGGGTGAAGTTGCGGGCCGTGTCGAACTTGGTGTTGGTCCGGACGGGGCAGGTCTCCAGCGTGTCCTTGGAGGTGCAGCTGAACGGCAGCTGGATGCTGCCCCAGTTGCCGCCCTTGGCGGACTCGCCGCCCGGCTTCATGTTGTCGTAGTCCTCCACCGGCTGCCAGAACACCCAGGCCTTCGGCTCCAGTTCACGCAGGTCGTCGACCATCCGCTGGGCCATGCCGAGGCCCGGCCGCATGTCGTCGAAGTCCTGCCCGTCGCCCCAGTCGCCCTCGACCTCGCTCATCCACAGCGGCTTGTCCGCCGCCTTGGCCAGGTCGCGCACGCTGGTGCGGCCATCGGTGCCGTAGGTGTGGACGTTCATCTGGCCTACGGCGTCCCTCACCTCCTGCGGGTAGGTGTTCCAGTTCCGCGTGAAGGTGGTGGGGTTGGTCTCGTCCATCGCGGAGATCTCCGCACCGGTCCTGGATTTCGCGAGTGCCGGGTCGAGCGCCTTGATCACCTTCTGCTGGAGCCCGGGGCCGATGTGCGCCCCTTCCTGGCGGCCGCCGACCGGCTCGCCGTCCTCGCCGAGGCGAGTGCCCCAGTAGTCGGTGTTCGGTTCGTTGAACGGGTCGAGGGTGTCGACCTTGATGCCGTGGGCCTTTTCGAGCCGCTCGGTCGCGCCCACCAGGTAGGAGGCGAAAGCGTCGACGGAACCGGCCTTGAGCTGGTCGGTGCCCGCGTCGAAGTTGCCCGAGACATAACCGCTCTCGGTCATGAACCAGGGCGGCGAGTTGCTGAACGTCTCCCAGTGGTCGACGTCCTTCTTGATCCGGTCGACCCACCAGCGCTGGGTGGCGTCGGCCTTCGGGTTCCAGTCGGCCTTGTCCGCGGCGCTCCACCAGTCGGTGTCCTCGCGGGTGGTGCCCGCGGGGGCCTTCCACCAGCCCTCCACCGCGCCGCCTGGGCGCAGATAGTCCTTGACGTCGGGGGCGTTGCCGCCGCCTATGTTGTAGCGGGCGATGTTCAGGGCGAGGCCGTCGTCGCCGAAGAGGAGCCGGGCCAGCTTCTCGCGAATCTCCTCGGGGTAGCCGCCGGTGGCGTTGGCGAACCAGACCAGGCTCGTGCCCCAGCCCTCGAACTTCTCGTGCTGGTAGGAGGGGTCGGGCCGGACGGTGACGGCGGCGGAGGCCGCGGCGGCCGGCTGCGGCGGTGCGGTGAGCAGCGCCGCCCCGGTGGCCAGGGCGGTGATACCGACGATGCCCATGAGTCGTCTGTTGCGGGTACGAGGTGCCAACGTGTGCTCCCAGCGTAGGTGCGCTTCGAGGCCGTGCCGTCCCGCACGCGAGCAGGACGGCACGGCCCTTTGACGGGGCGGCGCTGTACAGGAGGGGGTGGTGTCGGGGGTTGGTGTCAGAGGCTGGTGTTCGGCTGTCGCAGGACGGCGACTTCCCTGGGCGGCAGGACGAGAGCGCCGTCGGCGGCGTCCCGGGCGCCGCCGATCAGGACGTCTCCGGTCAGTCCTGGCAGCGGCACGGTGTCGTCCGTCCGGTTGACCAGGAACAGGTAGCGGCTCTCGGCGTCGCGGCGTACGGTGAGCTCGACATGTCCGCGTGCGGGGGCGGGCAGTTCGCTGTCCACACCGGCCGGGGCGAGGAGCCGCGGCAGCAGAGTGGTCAGGCCGTCCCTGCCGAGCCGGGTGGAGACGTACGCCGCCGAACCCCGCCCCGCCACACGGCGGGTGACGGCGGGCCGCTCGGCGTAGGCACCGGTGCTGTACCGCGCGAGCACCTCCACCTCCGCTCCTGTGACGTCGATCCGGTCGGTCCACACCGTGCCCGTGGTGGCGTTGTCCAGTGCGACCGTGTCGTTGTCGAGCAGCGGGCCGAACTCCTCGACGCGGATGCCGAGCAGGTCGCGCAGCGCTCCGGGATAACCGCCGAGCCAGATGTGGTCGTTCTCGTCGACGATGCCCGAGAAGTAGGTGGTGACCAGATGGCCGCCGCCCTCGACGTACCGCGTGAGGTCCTTCGCGAGAGCCTCCGGGACCACGTGCAGCACGGGCGCGATCAGGACGTCGTACGGGGCCAGGTCGTTCCGCGTGGTCACGACGTCGGCGCGGATGCCGAGGGCCAGGAGCGCGGAGTACCAGTCGAGGGCCTCCTGGTGGTAGTCGAGGCGTGAGGTGGGATGCGAGTCCTGCTCGCTGGCCCACCACGAGTCCCAGTCGAACAGGACGGCCACCCGCGCCGCCTCGCGCCCGGCCCCCGCGACGGGCGCCAGTTCCTTCAGGGTCCGCCCCAGACCGGTCACCGCACGGAACAACTCGCTGTCGGCTCCGGCGTGCGGCACCATCGCCGAGTGGTACTTCTCGGCACCGGCCGCCGACTGACGCCACTGGAAGAAACACACGGCGTCGGCGCCGTGCGCGACGTGCAGCAACGAGTCACGGGCGAGGTCGCCCACGCGCTTGGCGAGGTTGACCGGCTGCCAGTTGACCGCGCTGGTGGAGTGCTCCATGAGGAACCACGGGCGGTGGCCCGCGAGGGAGCTGGTGAGGTTGGCGGAGAAGGACAGCTCGTCACGGGCCTGCGGCCCGGGCACGACGTAGTGGTCGTTCGAGACGAAGTCGACCTCGCCCGCCCAGTCCGCGTAGTCCATGCCCTTGGTGCCGCCCATCACCATGAAGTTCGTGGTGACGGGCACCTCCGGGGTGAGCTCGCGCAGCACGTCACGCTCCGCCCGCAGATACTCCTTCAGCGCGTTGGACGAGAACCGCTTGAAGTCCAGCTGCTGGGTGGGGTTGGGGTGCGACGCGGCGAGCCGCGGCGGCAGGATCTGCTCCCAGTCGCTGTAGCGCTGCGCCCAGAATGCCGTGCCCCAGGCGTGGTTGAGCCCGTCGAGGGTGGTGTAGCGGGTGCGCAGCCAGCCGCGGAAGGCACGGGCCGCGTCGTCGGAGTAGTCGTAGATGTTGTGGCAGCCGAGCTCGTTCGAGACGTGCCAGGCCACGAGCGCCGGGTGGTCGGCGTAGCGCAGGGCCATCTCGCGCACCAGGCGCAGCGCGTGCTCCCTGAAGACGGGGGAGGTGGGCCGCCAGTGCTGCCGCGCCCCCGGCCACACCGTCTCACCGGACGCGGTCACCGGAAGGATCTCCGGGTGCGCGGCGGTGAGCCAGGGCGGCGGGGACGCGGTGGCGGTGGCCAGGTCGACCCCGATGCCGCCCGCGTGCAGGAGGTCCATGACCTCGTCGAGCCATGCGAAGTCCCAGGCATCCGCGGCCGGTTGGATGCGGGCCCAGGAGAAGATCCCCACGGAGACGATGTTGACGCCGGCCTCGCGCATCAGCCGGACGTCCTCCTCCCAGACCGTGCGCGGCCACTGCTCGGGGTTGTAGTCGGCGCCGTACGCCAGCCTGGGCGCGACGTCACCGTCCGGTCCGCGAAGCAGCCGGGACGGGAGGGTGGGGGGCATGGTGGTCCTTCCGGTGTGCTGCTCGGATTACTGGGGATGCGCGGGGGCGCGGCCGGGAAGGCCTCGTCACTTCTGGACGCTGAAGCCCTGCTCGTTGCCGTACTTGACGGAGGCGTCCTGCCAGGACTTCAGGGCCTTCGACAGGGGAGTGCCGGAGACGTAGGCCTTGCCCGCGGTGTCGTTGAAGATCGAGTTGGCGTACACCTGGTAGGGCAGGTACTTCCAGTCGTCGGCGACGTTCGCCGCGGACCGGGCGAAGACCTTGTTGGCCTTCTGGCCGCCGAAGTACGGGAACTCGGTGTTCTGGAACGCCTTGGACCGAAGGTCCTTGGTGGTCGCCGGGAAGGCGCCCTCCGAGATGCGGGTCTGCACGCCCTTGCCGGAATTGGCGTACTCGACGAACGCGTAGGCGAGTTCTTTGTTCCTGCCGAGCTCGGGCAGGGCGAGCGAGCTGCCGCCGTTCTCGGCGCTCGCCTTGTCGCCCGCGGTCCACTGCGGCAGCGGCGCGGCGCGCCAGTCGCCGGAGGCCTCCTTCACGCCGGAGGCGAAGTTGGCGGGCATCCAGGCGCCGGAGGGCAGAGTCGCGATGGTGCCGTCACCGAAGGCCTTGTACCACTCGTCGGTCCACGGGTTGATCGGAGCGATCAGCTTCTCGTCGATGAGCTTCTGCCAGGTCTCGGTGTAGGCGCTGGCACCCTTGTCGGAGAAGTCGATGCCCACCTTGGTGCCGTCGACCTTGTACGGGCGCGCACCGGCCTGCCACAACAGGCTGGTCGTGAGGCCCGCCTCGCCCGTGTCGCTGGTGATGTACGCCTTCGGGTCGGCCTTGTGCAGCTTGCGGGCGGCCTGGAGGTACGCGTCCCAGGTCGTCGGCACCTTGATCTTGTGCTTGTCGAAGACCTTCTTGTTGTAGAAGAGGGCCATGGGGCCGGAGTCCATCGGCAGGGCGTAGACGCCCTCACCGGACTTCACCGCGTTCCAGGGACCCGGGGAGTACGAGTCCTTCAGCTTGTCCGCGCCGAAGGGGGCCAGGTCGGTGATGGACTTGGTCAGGGCGTACTGGCTCAGGGCGTAGTACTCGACCTGCGCGACGTCGGGGACGCCCTTCTTCGCCGAGATGGCGTTCTGCAGGGCCGTGTACTGATCCTTGTTGGTACCGGCGTTCACCAACTCGACGTCGACGGCGGGGTGCTCCTCCTCGAAGTCGGCGACGACCTTCTTGAGGGTGGGCTCCCACGCCCACACCTTGACCTTGCCGCCCTTCTTCAGGGCCGCCTCGATGTCCGCGGCCGAGACCTGCTTCTGGCCGGAGCTGTCGTCGTCGGAGCCGCCGCAGGCGGTCGCCCCCAGGGCGAGGGCGCAGACGAGTCCTGTGCCGCGCAGCAGGCGGCGGGTGTTCTGGGGCATGGAGATGCTTCCACTTCTTCGTGGGCCACGAGGGGATCTGCGGGACAAGAGGGGATCTGTGAGGGGCGGGGCCGACCGGCCGGCGGGCGCTACTCCTTGACGCTTCCGGCGGCGAGCCCGGACTGCCAGTACTTCTGGAGCAGCAGGAACGCGGCGATGAGCGGCAGGACGGTGATCAGCGAACCGGTGATCACCAGGTGGAAGACGGGATCGCCGCCCGCTGTCGCCGCTTGGGCGTTCCAGCTGTTCAGGCCCAGGGTCAGCGGATACCAGTCCGGGTCCTTGAGCATGATCAGCGGCAGGAAGTAGTTGTTCCAGGTCGCGACCATGGTGAACAGCAGGACGGTCACGGTGCCGGGCGCGAGCAAGGGCAGAGCGACCTGGAAGAAGGTGCGCAGCTCGCTCGCCCCGTCGATGCGGGCGGCCTCCATCAGCTCGGTGGGGATGGCCTCGGTGGCGAAGACCCACATCAGATAGAGGCCGAAGGGCGAGATGAGCGAGGGGATGATGACCGCCCAGGGGGTGTCCGTCAGGCCCATCTTGCTGAACATCAGGAAGGTGGGCACCGCCAGGGCCGTACCGGGCACGGCGACGGCGCCGATGACGACGGCGAACACGGCGCGCTTGCCGAGGAAGTCGAACTTCGCGAGGGCGTAGCCGCCCAGAACCGCGAGGAAGGTGGCGCCCCCGGCCCCGACGACCACGTACAGAAGGGTGTTGAGGAGCCAGCGGGTGAAGACGCCGTCGTGGTACGTGAAGGTCGTGCTGATGTTGTCCCACAGGGCGAAGTCCCCGCCGAACCACAGCCCGAACGAACCGGCGAGCCCCTCCTGGGTCTTGGTCGCGCTGATGACCAGCCACAGCAGCGGTACCAGGCTGTAGAGCAGGACGAGGCCGGTCAGCACGGTGAGCAGCACGCTGCGCCGGGGGCGGCCCGCGCCGTGCCGGCGGGACGCGCGGACACGGGGTGTCCGCAGCCGGGGTGCGGCGCCCGGAGCGCGGGCGGGCGCGGGAACGGTTCGGGAGGCGGTGGTGACGGGGCTGCTCGGTCCGGTCATCGGGTCACGCTCCCTTGCGCATGCCGCGCAGCTGGACGGCGTAGGCGATGACCATGGTGATCAGGCCCATGACGATGGCGACCGTCGCGGAGTAGTTCTGCTGCTGGCCCGCGAAGGACAGCGAGTACGTGTAGAGGTTCGGGGTGTAGTCGGTGGTGATGGAGTTGCGCGCCAGGTTCTGCAGGATGCTCGGCTCGTTGAAGAGCTGGAAGCTGCCGATGATCGAGAAGATCGTCGCGATGACCATGGCGCCGCGGATCGCGGGGAGTTTGATGGCCGTGATGACGCGGATCTGACCGGCGCCGTCGATCTCCGCCGCCTCGTACAGGGAGTGCGGGATGACGCGCAGCGCGGAGTAGAAGATCAGCATGTTGTAGCCCACGAACTCCCAGGTGACGATGTTGCCGATCGACGCGAGGACCAGCGAGGGCGAGAGCGGATCGGGCAGCGAGACGCCCAGGACGTCGTTGATGTCGCCCACGAGCCCGAAGCGTGTGCCGTACATGAAGCCCCACATCAGCGAGGCCACCACGGCGGGCACGGCATAGGGCAGGAAGACCGAGATCCGGAAGAAGTCCTTGCCGTACAGCCGGCCGCTGTCCAGGGCGAGTGCCACGAGCAGGGCGATGCCCAGCATGATCGGGACCTGGACGGCGAGGAACAGCGAGACCCGCCCGAGAGACGCCCAGAACTGGCTGTCGCTCAGCGCCTGTTGGTAGTTGTCGAGGCCCACGAACGTGGTGCCGCCGATGAGTTGGTCACGGAAGAGGCTGAGGTAGACCGAGTAGGCGAGGGGAGCCAGGAAGACCAGGGCGAAGACCGCCACGAAGGGGCCGATGAACCCCCAGCCCGTCCAGGAGCGACGGCTCCGTGATGCCGGTGGTCGGGAGGCACGCCGCTCCGCGGCTCCCTGCAGGTGAAGCGTCGTCATGTCGTTCCTCGCTCGTCCATCTCGGAACCGGCGTCACATGTCGCGATGTTTGCGTAAACACGCGTCAACACAGCGGTGTGACAAGGGCGTGTACCGAGCGCCGCAGGGTGTTATGTTTACGTAAACATTCAGTGGCGGAATGTCTACACTGCCTCGATGGCGACGGTCAAGGGTCGGCCGAGAAGCCGAGAAGGCTCCACACACACCCGGCGAGGGAGACAGTGCAAGCAGCAGACAGCACCCCGGCGAACGGCGCCCCCGGTGAACGGGCCGCGCGCCGCGGGCAGAGCACGTCCATGGCCGACGTGGCCGCCCTCGCGGGCGTCTCCTCGCAGACCGTCTCCCGTGTCTCCAACGGCTATTCGGGCGTCACCGAGGAAACCCGGCAGCAGGTGCTCGCCGCGATGAAGGAGCTCGGCTACCGGCCCAACAGCGCGGCCCGTGCCCTCAAACGCGGCGAGTTCCGCACCATCGGCCTGATCACCTTCACCCTCTCCACCACGGGCAACGTACGCACCATCGACGCCATCGCCACCTCCGCGGCACAGGAGGGGTACGCCGTCACGCTGCTCCCCGTCGCCGTCCCCACGCAGGACGAGGTGCGGGGCGCCTTCTCCCGCCTCGGGGAGCTCGCCGTCGACGCCGTCATCGTCATCATGGAAGTGCACCTGCTCGACGCGGCGGCCCTCTCCCTGCCCCCTCATGTCCAGGTCGTCGTGGCCGACTCGGACGCGGGGGACCGCTACACCGTGGTCGACACCGATCAGGCGGGAGGCACCCGCGACGCCGTACGGCACCTGCTGGACCTCGGACACCGGACCGTGTGGCACCTCGCGGGGCCCGAGGACTCCTATGCCGCGCAACGCCGCGCCGACGCCTGGCGGGCGACGCTCGTGGATGCCGGGTGCGACCCGCCGCCGCTCGTACGCGGCGACTGGTCGGCGCAGTCCGGATACCGGGCCGGGCTCGACATCGCGGACCAGGAGGAGTGCACGGCGGTGTTCGCCGCCAACGACCAGATGGCCCTCGGCCTGCTGCGCGCCCTGCACGAGCGCGGCCGCAGGGTGCCGGACGACGTCAGTGTCATCGGCTTCGACGACATCCCCGAGTCCGGCTCCTTCCTGCCGCCCCTGACGACCGTCCACCAGGACTTCGCCGAAGTGGGGCGCCGCTGCGTCGAGGGGGTCCTGCGGCAGATGCGGCAGAGCACGCCGGAGCGCGGCACCACGCTGGTGCCCACGCGGCTCGTACAGCGGCAGAGCACCGCACCGCCGCCTTCGCGCTGACCCTCTTTCGCCTCCGCTGATCGCGCGCTACGGACCACAACCGGGAGAAGGTGGGAAGGCGAGAACATCGTTCGAGGCCAAAGAGGTGCCCATGGACAGCGGCGAAGACGCGCAGGGGCTGCGCTGCCTGGTGACCGGGGCGACCGGTTACATCGGAGGGCGCCTCGTTCCCGAGCTGCTCGACGCGGGGCACCGGGTGCGCTGCCTAGCCCGCACGCCGAGCAAGCTGCGCGACTACCCGTGGGCCGGGCGGGCCGAGGTGGTGCGGGGCGACGCGTCCGACGCCGGTTCGGTCGGCGCGGCCAT
The DNA here is from genome assembly GCF_042881845.1 of Streptomyces sp. NPDC058257. Classification (NCBI taxonomy): domain Bacteria; kingdom Bacillati; phylum Actinomycetota; class Actinomycetes; order Kitasatosporales; family Streptomycetaceae; genus Streptomyces; species Streptomyces sp. NPDC058257. The sequence goes on along the minus strand of NZ_JBHVXJ010000015.1, from coordinate 146,500 downwards.
GCGGGACATCGACGTGGCGTACTACCTCATCCACGCGCTCGGCACCGGATCCGGCTTCGAGGAGACGGACCGCGAGACGGCCCGGATCTTCGCCGAGCAGGCCCGCGCCGCGGGCGTCCGGCGCATCGTGTACCTGGGCGGTCTCACCCCGCAGGGCGTCCCGGAACAGGAGCTCTCGCCGCATCTGCGCTCACGGGCCGAAGTGGGCCGGATCCTCCTGGAGTCCGGCGTGCCGACCACCATGCTCCGCGCCGCCGTGATCATCGGATCCGGCTCCGCGTCCTTCGAGATGCTGCGCTACCTCACCGAGCGCCTGCCGGTCATGGTCACGCCGAGCTGGGTGCGCACCCGGATCCAGCCGATCGCCGTGCGCGACGTCCTGCGCTACCTCGTGGGCGGCGCCACCATGCCCGACGAGGTCAACCGGGCCTTCGACATCGGCGGCCCCGACGTCGTCACGTACCGCGACATGATGACCCGGTACGCGACCGTGGCGAAGCTGCCCCACCGCCTCATCCTGCCGGTTCCCATGCTGAGTCCGGGCCTCTCCAGCCACTGGGTCGGCCTGATCACCCCCGTACCGGCCTCGATCGCCCGGCCGCTGGCGGAATCGCTGCGGTACGAGGTCGTCTGCCACGAGCGCGACATCGCTCGGTACGTTCCCGACGCACCCGGCGTCCCGATCAGCTTCGACAAGGCGCTCGCACTGGCCCTCGAACGCGTGAAGGACGCCCAGGTGAGCACCCGGTGGTCGTCCGCCTCGCTGCCCGGCGCCCCCAGCGACCCGCTGCCCACCGACCCGGACTGGGCCGGCGGCAGCCTCTACACCGACCGTCGGGAAGAGACCGTGGACGCCTCGCCTCAGGAGCTGTGGCGGGTGGTGGAAGGCGTGGGGGGCGACAACGGCTGGTACTCCTTCCCGCTCGCCTGGGCCGTGCGCGGCTGGCTGGACCGGCTCGTCGGCGGAGTCGGGCTCAGACGGGGCCGCCGGGACGCCCAGCGGCTGCGGGTGGGGGACTCGCTGGACTTCTGGCGGGTCGAGGAGATCGAACCGGGGCGGCTGCTGCGGCTGCGCGCCGAGATGCGCCTTCCGGGCCTCGCCTGGCTGGAGATGTACGCGGACCAGGACGAGAAGGGGCGCACCCGCTACCGGCAGCGGGCGCTCTTCCACCCGCGCGGCCTGCTCGGGCACGCGTACTGGTGGAGCGTCTCGCCGTTCCACGCGCTCGTCTTCGGCGGCATGGCGCGCAACATCACACGTACGGCCGAACAGCGCACCGCCAAATCCGCGCAGAAAACGTGACCCACCGGCAATCCGATGACGCACCGGCTCCGAATCACCTCTGAAGGCGGCCAGCGTCCAGGAGGATCACCGGGTGAACGAAGTGGTGCACATCAGCGGGGCCCCCTCGGCGGGCCCCGATCTGGCCGAGCTGTTGGGCCGGGTGGCCCGCGGCGACCAGCAGGCATTCGCCTCGCTGTACGACGGGGTGTGCTCTCCGGTCCTGGGTGTCGTGCGCACGGTGCTGCGCGATCCTGCCCAGTCCGAAGAGGTCGCCCAGGAGGTGTTGGTGGAGGTGTGGCGCTCCGCCGCGCGCTACCGGCCGGACCGGGGGAGTGTCATGAACTGGGTGCTTACGATGGCGCACCGCAGAGCGGTGGACCGCGTGCGTTCCGTCCAGGCGTCGGCCGAGCGCGACCACAAGGCGGCGCTGCTCGAACGCACACCGGCCTTCGACGAGGTGAGCGAGCAGGTGGAGTCCCGCCTGGAGCGCGAGCAGGTGCGCCGCTGTCTGCGCAATCTGACCGAACTGCAACGGCAGTCGGTGACCCTCGCCTACTACCGGGGGCTGACCTACCGGGAGGTCGGCGAGCTTCTCTCCGTACCCCTGGGGACGGTCAAGACCCGGCTGCGCGACGGCCTCATCCGCCTGCGCGACTGCCTGGGGGTGAACGCGTGAGCGCCGCCGATCTGCACACGATGACGGGCGCGTACGTCCTGCATGCGCTCGCGGACGAGGAGCGCACGGAGTTCGAGCGGCATCTGGAGGTCTGCGAGGCCTGCACCCAGGAGGTACGTGAATTGGCAGCCACAGCCGGGCGCCTTGCCCGTGCCGTGTCGGTCGCACCTCCGGCCCATATGAAGGCCGAGGTGCTGCGGCGGGCCGCCACGGTACGCCAACTGCCGCCGCACACGCCCGCGCCGGGGAAGAGCGCCGGTGGCAGCGCCCGTGGACGGCGGCTGTCCCGCTTCGCCCTCGCCGCGTGCCTGGCCGCCGCCGCGGGGTTCGGCGGGATCGCCGTGTGGCAGTACCAGCGGGCCGACGAGGCGGGGACGCGGGCGCAGGACGCTCAGCAGCGGTCCGAGAAGCTGGCCCGGGTGCTCGCGGCGCCGGACGCCAAGGCCTCCACCGGGCGGCTCTCCGACGGTGCGACCGGCACGGTCGTGGTGGCCAAGAGCCTCAACCAAGCCGCCTTCGTGGCGGCCAAGATGCCCGAGCCGCCGTCGGGCAAGGTCTACCAGCTGTGGTTCAACGACGACGGGACGATGCGGTCGGCCGGTCTCATGGATCCGGCCCGCAGCACCGAAGCCGTGCTCCTGGCAGGACCGGTGGACAAGGCCTCCGGCATCGGCATCACCGTGGAACCGGCGGGTGGCTCCGACAAGCCGACGTCCGACCCCCTGGCCCTGATGAACTTCCCCTCGGTGTGAGCAGTCGCAGCCGCAGCATGAGCAGTCGCGGCAACAGCATGAGGAGCCCCGGAAACAGCATGAGGACCCCCAGCAACAGCATGAGGAGCCGCAGAAAGTGACCGTATCGATCGTCCTGTTCACATCCGACCTGCGCCTGCACGACAATCCGGTCCTGCGTGCCGCGATGCGCGACGCGGAGCGCGTCGTCCCGCTGTTCGTGTACGACGACGGGGTGCGGGCCGCGGGGTTCGACGTGCCCAACCGGCGTGCCTTTCTCGCCGACTGCCTTCAGGACCTGGACTCGGGGTTGCGGGGGCGCGGCGGTCGGCTCGTGATCCGCAGCGGTGACGTCGTCGACCAGGTCTGCCGGGTGGTGCAGGAGATCGGGGCGCAGGGGGTGCACGTCGCGGGCGGGGTGAGCCGGTACGCGACGCGGCGCGAGGAGCGGCTGCGGACCGCGCTTGAGGACACCGGCTGCCGCCTCGTCGTGCACGACGCGGTCATCACCGCTGTCGCGCCGGGGGAGTTGCTCCCGGCGGGCAAGGACCACTACGCCGTGTTCACGCCGTACCACCGGCGCTGGTCGGCAGCGGGCGTACGGGACGTCGTGGCCCCTCCGCGCAAGGTGCGGGTGCCCGACGTGGCGTCGGAGAGCGTGTTGCCGCGTGCGGAGATCACCGGCGTCTCGCCGGGACTCGACGCAGGCGGCGAGAGCGCCGGACGCCGGCGGCTGCGAGCATGGCTGTCCGGTGACATCACGCAGTACGAGGACGGTCAGGACGACGTCGCGGGCGACGCCACCTCACGGCTCTCCCCCCACCTGCACTTCGGCACCCTGTCGGCGGCCGAAGTCATCCACCGGGCGTCCCGCGAGGGCTCGTCCGGGGCGCAGGCGTTCGTACGGCAGCTGGCCTGGCGGGACTTCCACCACCAGGTCCTCGCCGCCCGCCCGGACGCCGCGGCTCAGAACTACCGCCCGCGCGGTGACCGATGGCGTACGGACAAGAAGGAGATCGCGGCCTGGGCCGAGGGGCGCACGGGCTACCCCTTCGTGGACGCGGCGATGCGACAGCTGAGCCATGAGGGCTGGATGCACAACAGGGCGCGGTTGGTGGTGGCGAGCTTCCTCACCAAGACGCTCTACGTCGACTGGCGGGTGGGCGCCCAGCACTTCCTGAGCCTCCTGGTGGACGGCGACGTCGCCAACAACCAGATGAACTGGCAGTGGGCGGCGGGCACCGGGACCGACACCAGACCCAACCGTGTCCTCAACCCCGTGATCCAGGGCAAGCGTTTCGACCCGCGCGGCAGCTACGTACGCCGCTGGCTGCCCGAACTCGCCGATGTCCCGAACCGGTACATCCACGAGCCGTGGAAGCTCCAGGGCCAGGACCGGGCGGACGCGGACATCGACTATCCCGACCCGATCATCGACCTGGCCGAGGGCCGGGCCCGCTTCGAGCGGGCCCGCGACGTCTGAGAGCCGGGGACGCCCGTCAGCAGGAGGGGCGGGTGTGCCGGATCGGGTGAAGGTGGATCCGAGACCAACCCCGGTGCGCCCCGCGACGGATTCCCGTCCCGTGAACGAAGAGCGGGCGACGCGGGGACGGCGCGCACGGCAGGTGCGCCCGGGGGCTCGGGGCCGGGCCCCGGGCCGAGGCCGCTTTCGACGGCGCGGCTGTCGGGTGCTCGGCGGTGTCTCCACCACCTGCCGAAGAGCTGACGGACACCGCCGGATGCCTCCGCCGACCCGTCCAGAGGGACGCGGAGGCTTTCGGCGGTCACAGGGGTCAGTGCGCTCAGCGGGGTCAGTGCGCTCAGCGGGGTCAGGCCAAGGAGAGGAACAGCTTCTCCAGACGGGCCCGCATCAGGTCCCGGTCACCCGCCGCCCGCTCACCCTCGGCCATGCAGTGCTGGAGGCCCGTCGCGATGATCGCGAACCCGGCCCTGTCAAGGGCCCGGGAGACCGCGGCCAGCTGCGTGATCACGTCCTCGCAGTCCCTGCCATCCTCGATCATCTTGATGATGCCGGCGATCTGGCCCTGCGCCCGGCGCAGGCGGTTGAGCACCGACTTCAGCTCGTCGGCCGCCATCTCCAGCTCCACGCTGCCACCTCCATGAATACCCCTGGGGGTATTGTAGCCTGCGGGAGTGAGAGCCTTGTTTCAACGAAAGGAAAGCTCCACATGACTCCCCCCACCGATCTGACCCCCACGGACCTGGCCCCCGCCCAGGCAGCCGACCGCCTTGACCGCTACACCGTTATCGACGTCCGCACCCCGGGCGAGTACGCCTCGGGCCACCTCCCCGGAGCCCACAACATCCCCCTCGACCACCTGCACACGGCGCTGCCCGAGCTGAAGGCCGCCGCCGCCCGCGGTGAGCTCCTGATGGTCTGCTCCTCCGGAAACCGCTCCGCCACCGCGGGCGCCGAGCTGGCCGACGCCGACATCCCGGCCGCCACCCTCGCCGGCGGCACCACCGCCTGGGTCGCGCAGGGCCACCCGCTGCAACCCTCCGAAGGTGCGCCGAGGGCCTGGGCGATGGAGCGCCAGGTCCGTCTCGCCGCCGGTTCCCTGGTCGTCCTGGGTCTCGCCGCCGGAACCCGCTTCAGGCCCGCGCGCTGGCTCGCCGCCGGTATCGGCGCGGGCCTCGTCTTCTCCGCGGCCACCGACACCTGCGGCATGGCCGCCGTACTCGCCAGGCTTCCCCACAACCGTCCTCGCGCCACGGACCTGCGCGACACGCTGGACGCCCTGCAGTCCTGAGGGCGCCCGGCGGACACTCAGTGGATGCGGCGCGTGCGGTGCGGCCGGGTGGTGAGGCGCACGTCCGCCTCCAGGACGCGGGGCTCCGCCGCCGCCCGCGCCTCGGCGACGCTGCCCCGGGCGACCTCGCGCAGCACCCCTTCCGGTGAGGCGTCGGGGTCCAGGACCAGCGTGACGCGGGCCCGCAGCCGACGGGGACGCCCGAGGAGACGTACGTGCGCGCGGGCCACGCCGTCGACGGCCTGGGCCCGTTCGGCCATCGCCGCGGCCAGAGCCGTCGCCGAGAGCGTGACGCCCGCGTGCCCGAGCGGGAGTTCACGCAGCCGTCCGGTGCGGACCTGCGCGACGGTCCAGCAGAGGAACAGGACGACCCCGACGGCAAGGGCGGCGATCACGACGGGCGGCCACCACCCGTGATCACGCCAGCGGCCGAGCATCCCCTGGTCCAGCCACACCCGGTCGGCGCCGATACGGGGCAGGGCCGACGGCATCCGCGCGCGGACGGGAGCGGCCGCGGTGGCGAGGGCGGCTCCCGCGACCAGGAGAACTGCCGCCACACAGAACAGAGTCGAGCGGTTCGTGCTGCTACGGAGTCGGCTCATCAGGGGGTGCTCCTCTCCGCCGTCCCGGGCTCAGGGTCAGGTGCCGCCGGGGCGCGCCAGGTGGGGGTCGTTCTCATCCGAACGCGCAGCCGCAGCGGCCTGGCGAGGCCGAGCTCGGCGGCCGACGCCCCGGCCGCCTCGGTCACCGCCCGCCGCGCACCGTCCACGTCACCGAACTCGAGACCGGCGCGCACCCGTGCCGTACGGCGGCCGACCTCGACCCGGACCCGGCCGACGCCGGGCACGTCGGTCACGGCGTCCCGCAGGAACACCGCGACCGCCCGCCGTTCCAGGACCGCGCGCACGCCCGGCTCCGGCGGCTTCATCGGGAGACGACCGCGTCGGCCCGGCGTGACGGCGAGGACAAGGAGCCACACGCCGAGTGCGAACACGGCGATCGCCGCGAGGACGCCCGAGGCCGTGGCGCTGTCCGGACCATGCGTGGCAAGCCACTCCATCGCCTGGACCCGCCAGCGCGCGGGAGCGTTCCCGGCCGCGTGCACGGACTCCACGTCGTACAGCAGCACTCCGCAGGCCACGGCGGCGGCGAGCGCGAGCACCGCGACCGGCAGCCGGCGCCCGGACCACGGACGACGCGTACGCCCCCCGGCCGCCCCCGCGGCCTCGGTGGCCGCCACCGGTGGTGCGAGCTGCCCGGCGGACCGCGCCCGGGGGGACAGACCCCTCACGCGGATCCGCGCCGATGGCACGGTCAGGCCGGTGAGCCGGGCGGTGCGCTCGGCGACATGCGACCGTACGCGCTCGCCCGCCTCGTCGAGCACGGCGGGATAGGGCAGGGTCACGGTGACACCGACCCGGGCCCGGCGACCGCGTACGGCCGCCGACCCCCGGCTCACCTCGACCGCGCCGGGTGCCAGCGCTTCCGTCGCGGCGCGTTCCGCGATGCGGCGCACCACGCGGTCCGCGACGGTCGTCGTGCCGCGCTCCGCCGGGGGCGTGGTCATCGCCGCTCCCGGTCACGCCCGCCGAGGAAGGCGCGGATGTCCGTGCCTTCGTCGACGAGGCGGCCGACGACGAAGCCGACCGCGCCGAGCGCCGCGACCAGAAGGAACGCGCCGAACCCGCCGAACCACCCGGCGAATCCCAGGGCCATGCCCGCCATCAGACCGACCAGAGCTGTGCTCACCACTCACCTCACACCACAGACAGAAGAGGAGACGTCTTACGGAGACGTCTTACGGAGACGTCCTACGGGGATGTCCTACGAGGGGACGGCGCGCTACTCGACGCGCGTCTCGCCGCCGGCGTCCGCGGTGTCGTCCTCGGGCAGGTGGACGTCGTTGACGGCGACGTTCACCTCGACGACCTCGAGGCCGGTGATGCGCTCCACCGCCGAGATGACGTTCTCGCGCACGTCGTGGGCGACGTCCGTGATGGGCACGCCGTACTCGACGACGATGTCGAGGTCGATGGCCGTCTGCCGCTCGCCGACCTCGACCTTCACCCCGCGGCCGACGTTCGGGCGTCCGCCGGGGACACGGTCGCGTACGGCGCCGATGGTGCGGGACAGGCCGCCCCCCATGTCGAACACGCCGGGAATCTCGCGGGCCGCCATTCCGGCGATCTTCACGACCACGACATCGGCGATGGTCGTCTTGCCGCGCGTCGCCGCCGGCTCGCCCGCGCCCGTAGCGCCCGCGACGGTGGTGGCTCCGAGGGCGCTCTTGTGCGCCCCGCCGGTGAGGTCCTTCTCGGTGCCGCCGGATACGGCTGCGTTCGAAGTGAGGTCCTGCGTCGTCATGGTGGCATCTCCTGGTCGTCTGGTCGTCGTCTGGTCGTCGTCGGGGATTTCGCTCTTCTCCCGCTCTGACCCGGGTGCCGTAGGTCTGTTACGCGCCTCGCGAGAATTTCCGCCTCCGGCATGTAGCGTTCCCGGGCCGCGTAACGCGGCGGGCTTTTCGTGTGTCGTACGAGCACGACTGAAGTGAGAGGAGCCGCGTGTGCCGGGCGACCGGGGCGCAACACCCGAGGAAGCGGACGCGCCGTCGAGACGTGAGGACGGGCTGCTCGCGGTGCGGGCCGCTGAGGGCGACGAGGAGGCCTTCGAAGCTCTCGTGCACCGCCACGCGCCCATAGCGCTGCGCCTCGCCACCCGCCTGCTCGGGAGCCGTCCGGAGGCGGAGGACGCCGTGCAGGACTCCTTCGTCAGCGCCTGGCGCAAGCTGCCCGAGTTCCGCGGAGACGCGCAGTTCAGTACGTGGATCTACCGCATCGTCACCAACCGCTGCCTGAACGTGCTGCGTTCACGGCGGCCTGTCGTGCCGCTGGACGGCCTGCCCGAACCGCCCGCGCCGGAGCACGAGTTCTCGCCCGCGCGGGCGGCCGAGGCGCACGCCGCCGTGCAGGACCTGGCGCGGGCGATGGAAGGGCTCTCGCCGGAACAGCGGGTGTGCTGGGTGCTGCGTGAGCTGGACGGGGCGCCGTACGAATCCATCGCCGAGACGGTCGGTATCAGTCCGGAGGCGGTCCGCGGCCGGGTCTTTAGAGCGCGGCGCTATCTGACGGAGGCGATGGCCGCATGGCGATGAACGGGGAATCCGTACCGGGCAACGAGGTACCGGACAACGAGGCGCCGGACGACGAGGTACTGGACTACGAGGTACTGGACAACGAGCGGGAGGCGGGCTTCGGAGTGCCGTCGGAGGACGAACTGCTGCCCTGCGGCCGGGAGTTGTCGTACGTATGGGAACTGTGGGAAGCGGGCGTGCCCGATTCCCACGCCGAGAGCTGCCCGCACTGCGCGCAGGCCGTGGACGCCCTGCGTCGTCTTGAGGGGATCGTCACGGAGGCACGCGACACGGCGACTCGGGAGCCGGACACCTCCGCGCTCACCGGCCGCGTCATGGACGTGGTGCGGCTGGAACTGCGGCCGGGCCGGACGCTGCCGCTCGGCGACGAGGACGAGGACGCGTGGATCGTGGAGGCCGCTGCCGCCAGAACGGTCCGGGCGGCGGCCGAGTCGCTGCCCGGCGTGCGCGCGGGCAGCTGCCGTATCGATCCGCTGGAGGACGACCCCGCGTCCCCCGCGTCCCCCGCGTCCCCGGCGCCCGCGGGGCGCCTGGCGCGAGGACCGGTCACGATCCGCGTCGAGGTGCAGGTCCCGCTCACGTGGAACCTGCCGGAGGCCGCGGACCGGGTGCGAAGCAAGGTCCTTGCGGCGGCGGACGGCGATCTTGGCATGCGGATCGCGGCCGTGGACGTGACGATCACCGATGTCATCGACGACGCAGGCGACGACGGCGTGGAAGGGTGGCGGCAGTGAACGAATCGGATGTTTCCCGCGTGCTGGCGGAAGCCGTCATAGAAGCGGTCCTCGACACCCCGGGGGTGGCCTTCCTGCGGCCGGGGCTCGTGGATCTCCTGCGCTCTTCGGCCTTGTGGAGGCGGGGGCTCCCCAGTACTCCGGCGGGCTCCGCCGGAGTACAGGTGCGGCGGCGGAAGGACACCCAGGACTGGAGCGTGGAGGTGTACGTCGTCCTGCACCGGGGACGGCGGGCCCTGGACGTGACACGAGAGGTGCGCTCGGCCGCCGCGAAGGCCGTCGAGCGGGTGACGGGGGAGCGGGTGACGGGGGAGCGGGCCGCCCCGGCGCAGATCGCCGTCACGGTCACCGGACTCGTCTGAGATGGGACGCCCAGACCCGAGCGCGCCCGAAACCCGGGTACCCGCTCCGCTCATGTCTGGGTGAACAGCCGCCCCTCCACGGCCAGCGCCAGCACGGCGCGCGGGTCCGCCTCCGCGCCACGACGGAACGCCTGCTCGAAGGTCTGGCTTCCGACGGCCGTGCGGGCGCGGTCCACGGACGCCTCGCGGACGTCGCGCAGTTCGGGTGTGCCGCGCTGGCCGTGCCCCACGGAACGCCAGTAGGTCTGGCCCGTTCCCGACAGCATGGCGGAGGTCTCCCCCCGGCCGAGGGCGGCCGCCGCCGCGGCGAGCACGTCCATGCCAAGGGCGATGCCGAAGCTGTCGCCCAGGCGGCGCTTGCCGTCCAGCATCGCGCGGGCGTGCTCGGCGGCCCGTGCGGGATCGTCCTGGGCCAGCGCGATCAGGGCGAGCTGGTAGTCGGTGTAGGCGCGGGTCCAGCACTCGTCCCTCGCGGCGCAGGCCTCCCGGAGCGAGGTGGCTCGCGCCGCCGCTTCGTCGAGGCGCCCGAGTCCGGTGAGGGCGAAGATCCGTACCAGGTGACAGCGGAGCACCGACGGTGAGGCGAAGGCCGGGCCCGCGCTCTGCCGGAGCGCGGAATCGGCCTCGTCCAGGGCCGCGTGGGGTGCACCGGACAGCAGGTGGGTGATGCCGAGGAGGTATGCCGCGGCGATCCGCCCCTCCACGTCGTCGTCACGAGCCGCGGTCCGCGCGCACTCCTCGCCGAGCTCGGCCGCCTGGGCGTGACTGCCCTGCAGCAGGACGACCACGCCGAGCGCCCAGCGGCCCCTCGCGCGCGCCGGGCTTTCGGTGTCGCACAGCAGGAGTGCCTGCCCCAAGTAGCTCCGGGCCTCGCGCAGATGGCCGCAGCAGCTCCAGAAGAAGGCGACCCGGCCGATGAGTTCGAGGGCACGCTCGGGTTCGGCCGCGGCGAGATGGTCGAGCGCGGCGCACAGGTCGGTGTGCGACGTGGCGACGCGCCGGTACCACGTGACCTGTTCCGTACCCAGCCAGCCCTCGTCGGCCAGGCGGGCAAGACGGAGGAAGTGGTCCGCGTGCCGGGCGGCGGCAGCGTCCTGCTCCCGCAGCTCGGCCAGCCACATCGCCCCGTACTCGCGCACGGTGTCGAGCAGGCGGTAGCGGCCGCTCGCGTCCTGACCGACCACGGACTTGGCGACCAGGCCCGCGAGCGCGCCGGGGATGGTGTCGGGTCCGAGCGGGCCTCCCGTGCAGACGCCCTGCACGGAGCCGTCGTCGAAGGAGCCGCGGAAGACCGAGAGCCTCGCCCAGAGCAGCCGCTCCAGCGGCTCGCACAGCTCGTGGCTCCAGCCGATGGCCGTACGCAGAGTCCGGTGCCGCCGCGGCCAGATGGGCGCCGCCGCCTGCAACTCGCCCTGGTGCGAGCGGAGCCGGGCGGCGAGCTGGCGCGGGGAGTGATGCGCCAGTTGGGCGGAGGCGAGTTCGAGCGCGAGCGGAAGTCCGTCGAGGAGCCTGCAGATCTCCGCCGCGTCCTCCCGCTGCCCCGGCTGCTCCGTGGGGGCCCCGGGCGCGACGGCCGCGGCGCGTTCGAAGAGCAGGGTGAGCGCGTCGCTGTGGCACGGCAGCGGCTCCAGGCCCAGAAGCGTCTCGCCGCGCACGTCGAGCGGTTGCCTGCTGGTGATCAGGACGGTGAGCCGCGGACACGCGGTGAGCAGGTCGGTCACCAGACTCCGGCAGGCTTCGACGAGGTGTTCGCAGGAGTCGAGCACGAGCAGCCGGGGCCTGTCGGACAACCAGTCGCAGAGGGCGTCGATCGGCATGCCCGGCGTGTGGTCGGCCAGGCCGACGGCGTCGGCCACGGTCGGGATCAGCGACCGGTCGTCCGGCAGCGCACCGAGGTCGGCCCAGCACACGTCGCCGAGCACCGCGATGTCCCCGTCGGCCAGGGAGTGCAGGGTGTGCACGGCCAGACGCGTCTTGCCCACCCCGCCCGTGCCGGTGAGCGTGGTCAGCCGATGCGTCACGAGGGTTGAGGCCAGAGTCTGCCGTTCGACGGCCCGCCCCACGAAACGGTCCGTCTCCTGCGGAACATTGCCCACCATCAGGACAGTCTCCACCAGTCGCGGAGACGTGGAGGACCAGGTGCACGAAAGGGGCGCCTCCGCGATCGGCGTGTGCGACACCCCCGCAACGGGGGGAGGCGGGGGCTGACATTCATGCTACTGATGAGTAAGGTCGCGGGTCGAGGATCGGAGTTGTCATGACCCGCACGTTCACAGTGTCCCGAAGCATTCTGGTCGAGGCGTCGCCGCAGTCGGTGTACGAGCAGGTCAGCCAGCCCGCTCTGATGGGGCGCTGGAGTCCCGAGAACCTCGGGGCGACCGTGCCCGGAGACCAAGCGCCCGCCGGTGTCGGCCTGGTCTTCGAGGGGCACAACAAGCGCGGCCCGTTCCGCTGGACCACGCGCTGCACGGTGACCGAGGCCGATCCGGGCAAGCGCTTCGCCTTCCGGGTTCACGCGATCGGGCTGAAGCGCCCCCGGCTGCGGGCCCCGATCGCCACCTGGGAGTACCGGTTCCAGGACAGTGACGGTGCGACCAAGGTGACCGAGACCTGGACGGACGACAGGCGCTCGTGGCCGACCTTCGTGGCCAACGTCTTCGACCGCCTCGCCACGGGGGGTAAGACCTTCGCGGTCTTCCAGGTCGGCAACATCGACAGGACCCTGAAGAACCTCAAGCGGGAGTTCGAGACGGCGCGTTGACCGCGTCGCCGTTCGGCGGCCCCGTGATCGGAGCGATCGGTGTATCGGCCGCCCGTACCCAGCGTGGCCCCTTTGGCCCGTACACCGCGCGCGGCTCCGGGAAGGCCGCGAGCAGGGCGAGGTAGACGACCGCCGCGACGGCCGCTCCCAGCGGGAGGCTGATGTCGGTGCCGTTCGCGAGGTCGCCGAGCGGCCCGACGAACTGTCCGGGAATGTTGGTGAGAAGCACGCCGGTCACCGCGCCGGTCCACCAGGCCGCCATGCCGCGCCAGTTCCAGCCGCGGGCGAACCAGTACCGCCCGCCGTGCTGCCGGCGCGTGAAGACCTGCAGCGCCTCGGGGTCGTACCAGCCGCGCCGGGTGACGTAGCCGAGCATCATGACGATCATCCACGGCACCGTGCAGGTGATGATCATCGTGGCGAAGGTGGAGATCGCCTGGACCAGGTTGAAGCCGAATCGGCCCACGAAGATGAACGTGATGGACAGGACGCCGATCAGGACGGTGGCCTGGACACGGCCGAGCCGCGGGAAGACCGAGGAGAAGTCGAGGCCGGTGCCGTACAGCGCGGTGGTCCCGGTCGACATGCCGCCGATCAGGGCGATCAGGCAGACCGGCAGGAAGTACCAGCCGGGCGCGATCGCGAGCAGACCGCCGACGAAGTTGGGGGCGGCGGGGTCCATGTACTTGGGTGCCCGCTCGGCGATGATCGCCGCGGTCGCCAGGCCGAAGCCGAACGGAAGGACCGTGGCGAGCTGCGAGAGGAAGGCCGCTCCCATCACCTTGCCGCGAGGCGTCTCGGCGGGGATGTAGCGGGCCCAGTCGCCCAGGAAGGCGCCGAAGGAGACCGGGTTGGAGAGGACGATCAGCGCGGCGCCGATGAAGGACGGCCAGAACAGGTCCTGGGTGGCCTGGTCGGCGCCCGAAGTGAAGATCCCGGCGTACGAGGGATCGAAGTCCCCCGCGAAGGCGACGAGGCCGAGGACGAACAGCAGGGTCGCCGCCACGACAGCGATCTTGTTGACGAGCAGCATGAAGCGGAATCCGTAGACGCACACGGCAAGGACGAGCGCGGCGAACACGGCGTACGCGCAGCCGTAGGCCACATCACTCTCCGGCACGCCCAGGAGCCGGTGCGCCCCGCCGATGAGCGCGTCTCCCGAGCTCCACACCGACAGGGAGAAGAACGCCACGGCGGTGAGCAGGGAGAGGAAGGAGCCGACGATCCTGCCGTGCACGCCCAGGTGCGCCGACGACGAGACGGCGTTGTTCGTGCCGTTGCGCGGGCCGAACACCGCCATCGGGGCGAGGAGCAGGGAGCCGATGAGCAGTCCGAGGAGCATCGCCGCGAGCCCCTGCCAGAAGGAGAGGCCGAAGAGGATCGGGAACGCGCCGAGCACGCAGGTGGCGAACGTGTTGGCGCCGCCGAACGCGAGCCGGAACAGGTCGAGCGGCCCGGCCGAGCGGTCCGCGTCCGGGATGCGTTCGACTCCGTGCGTCTCGACCTCGGTGACGGACGGCGATGACTCCTTGGGCACAGGCAACTCCCTGGGGGGACGGCACCACGACGTGCGAGGTGCCGTGGCGTAACGAATGGCAGGGACCGTAAACGCCGTGCGCCCTACCGCGCCAGTGCCCGATTCGCACTGCGCGCGCTGATGTGATGGATGAATCGCACATTCGCTGCCGTAAATATCCTTACAGCGCGTCGAGTTCGCGGATCACCGTCATGTCGTCGAAGGCGATGAACTGATCACCGACGATCTGGTGCGGCTCGCTGCCCTTGCCCGCGACGAGCACGATGTCGCCCCGCCGCGCGGCGGACAGCGCGTGCGAGATCGCGGCACGGCGGTCGGCCACCCGGTGGAAGGGCGTACCGGTGGACGTCAGACCGGGAACGATCTGGTCCAGGATGATCTCGGGGTCTTCGTTGCGCGGGTTGTCCGAGGTGAGGACGCACAGATCGGAGTGGCGGCCGGCGATCTCGCCCATCAGAGGGCGCTTGGTGATGTCCCGGTCGCCGCCGCAGCCGAAGACCGTGATCAGTGACCCGGTCACGAAGCCGCGGATCGTGGCGAGGACCTTCTCCAGCGAGTCCGGCGAGTGCGCGTAGTCGACGACCACGCAGACACCCCGCGCCGTGGTGAAGCGTTCGAGCCGGCCCGGCGTGGGTGGCATCCGGTCCAGTGCCTCGACGAGGGCCGGCAGCTCATGCCCGAGCAGATGGCAGGCCGCGAGGGTGGCCAGCGCGTTGGACACCGAGAAGCGGCCCGGTATCGGGATCGCGGCAGGGTACTTGCGGCCGTCGTGGTGGAGCGTGAAGCGGGTGCCCGAGGCGTCCACGACCAGGTCGCTCGCCCGGTAGTCGGCCGGTGTGTCCAGGCCGTACGTGGTCACCGCGCCCGGCATCAGGGCCTGGATCTCGGCGCTGACGGGGTCGTCGGCGTTGACCACCGCGCGGTCGCAGAGCCCTTGGAAGAGGCGCAGCTTGGCGTTCTTGTAGTGCTCCATGGTCCCGTGGTCGTCCAGGTGGTCCTGGGTGAGATTGGTGAAGACACCGATGGCGACCGGCACATGGTCCAGACGGCGCTCCAGCAGACCCATCGACGTGGCTTCGAGCACCACGCTGCTCGTGCCCCGGTCACGCATGTGGCTGAGAAGGTAGTGCAGATCCGGTGACTCGGGGGTGCTCAGCACCGACCGTGGCATCGGTATCCGCTCCGTGCCGATCCGGCTTCCCGAGGTGCCGATCACCCCCACCTTCGCGCCCTCGGCCATCCTGAGCACCGACTCGACCATGTACGAGACGGACGTCTTGCCGTTCGTGCCCGTGATCGCCAGGACGTCCATCGCCCGGCCGGGGTCGCCGTAGTACCGGGAGGCGACGAGTGAGGCGGCGGCCCGTGCGTCGGTGACCCGCACCACGCATACCCGCCCGGTGGGCGCCGTGGCCGGTGGCATGCCCTCCTCGGCGAGGACCGCCACGGCTCCCCGTTCCAGTGCCCGGTCGATGCCGCCGGGCCCGCCCTCCTCATGGCCGGGGACGGCGACGTACAGCGATCCGGGCGTCACTTGCCCGGCATCGAAGGTCATTCCCGCGGTGACCGGGACTCCCGGGTCACCGTGCAGAACGTGGTGGTCGTGCCCGTCGAGCAGTGCGCTGAGCTTCACAAAAGTCCCCTCGAAGGCGGTTCACGCACACCGCGCACGCCCGGCCTGAGAGGCGAGGGCGACGACGTGCCGGAATCCGCGGTGTACGCGTAAGGCGAGCGGGGCCCCACAGGGGGGATATCTGCGTGCGGGCCGAAGGGCCAAGACGGCCGAGGAACGCTACCCGTGCGCCGCACGACTGGTCGCAGAGGACCGGATCCGGGTCGTGGAGGGCTGAACACAGGTGGTCGGGCGGAGCAGGAACCTGCCCGACACCGCTTCAGTGTACGTCCGCGAAGGATCACGGCAGACGTGTCGGAAACTCGCTGGCCGCGCGGCGCGTGCCGTTCCTAGGATCAGGTCCGGTTCGTCCGTGGCTGCCGCACCCCCTTGCCGCATGAGGGACGTACGAGGGAAAGGACCTCGGTGACTCAGACCGCCGACACCGTTCACCTGGTGCGGGAGACGCTCGGCGCGGACGTCGTCGGCATCTACCTGTACGGCTCCGCCTCGCTGGGCGGTTTGCGGCCGTACAGCGACATCGACGTGTTCGCCGTGGTGGAACGGCCTGTGACGGCCGGGCGGCGGAGGCGGCTCGTCGAGGGGCTGCTCGACCTCTCCGCCTGGCCGCCCCGGGGAGACGGGGTGCGCCCCGTCGAGCTGACGATCGTCGTCCGGCACGAGGTCGTGCCCTGGACCTACCCGCCGCGCTGTGAGTTCCAGTACGGGGAGTGGCTGCGGCAGGAGTACGAGCGGGGGCAGTCGCCGTCGCCGGTGCCGAGCCCCGATCTCGCCCCTTTGATCACCATGGTGCTGCTCGCGGACACACCGCTGGCCGGGCCGCCACCGGGGGAGGTCCTTGTTCCCGTACCCCCGCGGGACCTCGCGCGCGCGATCGTCGCCGGGGTGCCGGATCTCCGGGCGGAGCTCGCGTCGGACACGCGCAACGTCGTCCTGACGCTGGCCCGGATCTGGATGACTCTGGCGACCGGGGCCATGACGTCCAAGGACGCGGCGGCCGACTGGGCCCTGGCCCGGCTCCCGGCGGTCCACCGGCCCGTGCTCGCCCACGCGCGCGCCGTGTACGTCGCGGGGGAGGAGGAACGCTGGGGAGAACTGCGGCCCTTGGTTGGTCCGTATGTCGCGTATGTCGTCGGCGCGATCGAGGTCCTGGGCGGGGAGAGTACGGCCTGACGCGGTTCTGGGCGGGATCGAACACAGCCTGAGGGGCCCGGCGACCCCTCTCAACTGCCCTTATGTGACGACCTCTTGACGTGAAGGCGTCACTCGGTATGGTCTAGTCCAACGGCGGAAGGCGTTCCGGAAAGCCGTAGCTCCGGCGTGCCGGTGCGCTCCCTGACCGCGCATCCCCCACCGCACCCCCCCCACCGCACCCCCCACCACCCGGCGGTCGGTCGCGCACGCGCCGGCGGCCCAAGGAGTGATCCCCCATGCGTCCTCGTGTACTCGCCGCGCTGACCGCGACCGCCTCCGTCGCCGCCCTCACCCTCCTGACCCTCGCGCCCAACGCCTCCGCCGAGAAGGCGCCGAAGGCAGAGCCGGGGAAGCGGGCGGCGGCGGAATTCGTCGTCAGTGAGGCTCAGTTCAACCAGATGTTCCCGAACCGGAACTCCTTCTACACCTACAGCGGGTTGAAGGATGCGCTCAGCGCCTATCCCGAATTCACCGGGACCGGCAGCGACACCGTACGCAAGCAGGAGGCGGCGGCCTTCCTGGCGAACGTGAGTCACGAGACGGGCGGCCTGGTCCACGTCGTCGAGCAGAACACCGCGAACTACCCGCACTACTGCGACAGTTCCCAGCCGTACGGCTGCCCGGCGGGCAACGACAAGTACTACGGACGCGGCCCGATCCAGCTCAGCTGGAACTTCAACTACAAGGCGGCGGGCGACGCCCTGAAGATCGACCTCCTGAACAACCCCGACCTCGTCCAGAACGATGCGGCCGTGGCGTGGAAGACCGGCCTCTGGTACTGGAACACGCAGAACGGTCCGGGAACGATGACGCCGCACAACGCGATGGTCAACAGCGCGGGATTCGGCGAGACGATCCGCAGCATCAACGGCAGTCTGGAATGCGACGGGAAGAACCCTGAGCAGGTGCAGAGCCGGATCAACAACTACACCCAGTTCACCGGGATCCTCGGCGTCGCCACGGGAGACAAGCTCAGCTGCTGAGGCCACCCCGGCGACCAGGTGTCGCTGCTCCCCCTCGCCCCGCCGTCTTCGACACGGCGGGGCGAGGGGTGATTTTCAGCCAACATTAGTGCAGCGCTCAACGATCCGGTGGGAGGGGCTGGTTGGCTCAGGAGGCGATCAATAGCCTGGTGAGCGTTGTTTGATTTCTGCCCTAGGAGCTCAATGTCCACCGCGCAGCAGGTCCCCGACATCCTCTCGCCCGAGTTCGCCAAGGACCCGTACCCCGCGTATCAGCTGATGCGGGAGAACGCGCCGCTCTTCTGGCACGAGCCGACCCAGAGCTGGATCGTCTCGCGGTACGAGGACGTCGAGCGCGTGTTCAAGGACAAGAGCTCGCAGTTCACCACCGACAACTACGACTGGCAGATCGAGCCCGTCCACGGCAAGACGATCCTCCAGCTCAGCGGCCGGGAGCACTCCGTTCGCCGCGCTCTCGTCGCACCGGCGTTCCGCGGCAGCGACCTCCAGGAGAAATTCCTGCCGGTCATCGAGCGCAACTCCCGTGAACTCATCGACACCTTCCGGCACACCGGCAGCGTGGACCTGGTCGAGGGCTACGCCACCCGCTTCCCCGTCAACGTGATCGCCGACATGCTCGGCCTCGACAAGTCCGATCACGCGCGCTTCCACGGCTGGTACACCACCGTCATCGCCTTCCTCGGCAACCTGGCGGGCGACGCCGAGGTCGCGGCGGCCGGCGAACGCACCCGGGTGGAGTTCGCCGACTACATGATCCCGATCATCCGGCAGCGCCGCGACAACCTCGGAGACGACCTGCTCTCCACGTTGTGCGCCGCCGAGGTGGACGGCGTACGGATGAGTGACGAGGACATCAAGGCCTTCTGCAGCCTGTTGCTCGCCGCGGGCGGCGAGACCACCGACAAGGCGATCGCCAGCATATTCGCCAACCTCCTGACGCACCCCGAGCAGCTCGAAGCCGTCCGGCAGGACCGCACCCTGATAGCCCGCGCCTTCGCCGAGACCCTGCGCCACACACCGCCGGTCCACATGATCATGCGGCAGTCGGCGACCGACGTGGAGGTCAGCGGTGGCACCATCCCCGCCGGTGCCACCGTCACCTGCCTGATCGGCTCGGCCAACCGCGACGAGAAGCGCTACCGCGAGCCGGACCGCTTCGACATCTTCCGGGACGACCTGACCACGACGACCGCGTTCTCCGCCGCCGCCGACCATCTCTCCTTCGCCCTCGGCCGGCACTTCTGCGTCGGTGCCCTCCTTGCCAAGGCCGAGGTGGAGATCGGCGTCGACCAGCTCCTCGACGCGATGCCCGACGTTCGGCTCGCCGACGGCTTCGACCCCGTCGAGCAGGGCGTGTTCACCCGCGGACCGCAGTCACTGCCGGTGCGGTTCACTCCCGTCACCGCCTGAAGCCACCGGGGCGCCGCCCGAAGGCGGCGCCCCGGCTCCTGTTCAGTGAGCCACCGGCGTGAACTGCACCGGGAGCGACGTCAGACCGCGCATCCAGATGGACGGGCGCCAGGTCAGCTCGTGCGGCTCCACCGCGAGGACGAGGTCGGGCAGTCGCTCCAGGAGCGTCTCGACCGCGGTCCTCGCGATGACGTCGGCGAGCAGCGGAGCCGGGTAGGGGCAGCGGTGCTCGCCGTGGCTGAAGGAGAGGTGCGCGGAGTTCTCCGGGCCGACATGCGACTCCGGCCAGATCTGCGGGTCGGTGTTGGCCGCGGCGAGGCCGAGCACCAGACAGTCGCCCGCCCGGATCTGCCGCCCGCCGAGCTGGGTGTCGCGCACCGCCCAGCGGCCGATGAAGTTCTGGGTCGGGGTGTCGAGCCACAACACCTCGTTGAGCGCCTCGCCCACACTCAGCCGCCCACCGGACACGTTCAGCGCGAACCGCTCGTCGGTCAGCATCAACCGCAGCGTGTTGCAGATCCAGTTGGCCGTCGGCTGCTGCGCCGCGGCGATGACGGAGATCAGGTCCTGGACGATCTCCTCGTCGGTGAGGCCCGCCGCATGCCGCAGCATCCGCGAGGTGATGTCGGCGCCCGGCCTCTCCCGCTTCTCCTTGACCAGGAGCTGGATGCGCTCCCCGACGCGCGTGTACGCCGCCACGGGGTCGTCGCCCTCGTGCGCGTCGAGCGAGATCCGCAGATCCTCCACGAGCCGCTGCGTGTCCGTGCCCTCGTGCGGCATGCCGCACATCTGCACCGCGGCCCGCATGGGCAGCGCGTGCGCGAACGCGCTCATCAGCTCCGCCTGGCCGCTGCCGGCGAACGAGGCGATGAGCCGGTCGGCGATCCGCGCGCTGTCCCGGGCGAGTTCGAACTGGTCGACCCCCTCCAGGGCCTCAGTGATCACCCCGGCCCGCCGCTGGTGCTCCTCGCCCTCGGTGAACAGGACCGACGGCTGGTAGCCGACGAAGGGGAGCAGCGGCCAGTCGGCGGGAATGTTCTCCCACTGGTTCCAGCGGCGTGAGTCACGGGCGAACAGCTCGTCGTGTCCCGTCACATAGCTGACCTCGGAGTAGCCGAGCACCAGCCAGGCGGGCACGTCCCCGTCGAGGAGCACCGGCGCGACAGGGCCGTGCTCCCTGCGCAGGCTGCGGTAGAGCTGCGAGGGCGTCTGCTGGTACTCAAGACCGCCCAGGCGCACCGAGCCCGCGTTCCCGCTCCCGCCCGCGTGGGCGGGGCATCCCGGCGGAGCGCTCTGCTCGAAAGGGGATCCGGTCGGCTCGGTCACGGTGTCATCTCCTGGGCCATGGCCAGCGCGTACAGGTGGTCCACGAGGGTGATCAGGACGTCCTTGCCCGACGACCTCACCCGTGCGTCGCAGTCGATCAGGGGCACATGGCCGGGCAGCGCGAGGGCCTGGCGGATCTCATCGAGCGAGTGGGCGGCGCCGTCGTCGTCGAACCGGTTGACGGCCACCACGAACGGCGTCTTGTGGTGCTCAAGACGGTCGATGGCGTACCAGGAGTCGTCCATCCGCCGCGTGTCGACCAGGACGACCGCGCCGAGCGTGCCGGAGAAGAGCCGGTCCCACAGGAACCAGAAGCGCTCCTGCCCCGGCGCGCCGAACAGATAGAGCACCACACGCTCGTTGAGGCTGATCCGGCCGAAGTCGAACGCCACCGTCGTCGTGGTCTTGGCGGCCACGTCGGACGTCTCGTCGACGCCTATGCCGGCCTGCGTCATCACCTCTTCGGTGTTCAGCGGCCGGATCTCGCTGACCGACCGGACCAGCGTGGTCTTGCCGACCCCGAAGCCACCGACGACGACTATCTTCAGGCCGGTCTCGGCAGTATCGGACAGGGGTGTACGGGAGGGCAGCTCAGATGTTGCGGAGCCCATGGAGCACCTCCTTGAGAAGGGCGGAATCGGGGATCGAGGCGGCCGAAGAGGCCGCGCGGGGATGGCGGGCGGTGATCCGGCTCATGGCGAGCAGGTCACCCAGCAGGATCCGCACCACCGTGATCGGCAGCTTCATCTCCGCGGCGATCTCCACCACGGCCGTCGGATGCCGGCAGATTTCGAGGATCCGTACGTGCTCCGACTGCATCCCCGCGGTGGGCTCGCACTCGCTCACCACCAGAGTGACCAGATCGAACGAATCGTCGTCGGCGCGGCTGCGGCCACCGGTGACCGTGTAGAGGCGGTCGGGGTCACCGATGTCCACCGGCTTGCGCGGCGTCACGAGGAGCCGCTTGTCTCGGTCTGACCACGCGGTTCGGCGCGCAGGTGCTCGCCGATCTGCTCGACGAGTTCGGTCATCTGATGGCCCACCACACCGGGGTCCGCGCCGTCTTCCGCCACGACCGCCAGGTGCGCCCCTTGGCCGGCTTCGACGATGAAGAGCAGTCCGCCGTGGAATTCGGTCATGGAGTGCCGGACGCCGCCGGTTCCGTCACCGAACTCCATGGAGGCACCTTGGGCCAGTGCCTGGATGCCGGAGCAGATCGCCGCCAGCTGGTCAGCCTGGTCGAGCGTCAGATGCTCGCTCCAGCACAGCTTCAGGCCGTCCCGCGAGAGCACCAAGGCGTGCCGCGTACCGGGGGTGCGCTTCAGGAGGCTCTGCAGGAGCCAGGTCAGGCTGTTGTCAGTGGTCTGCATGGTAGGTGGGGCGAGATGCGCCGGGTCTCCGGTCACCTGCCCGTCCCTCCAATCTCACGATCTCGAGCGGGGAAGGGGGCGCCAGAGCCCGGGCGCCATGCGGGAGGCTTCGGTCTACTCGGCGGGCGGCGGCCCGGAATCGGCGGGGAAATCGGGTTCCGCGGGGGAGCCGGGCACGTCGCCCGATGCCCGCCGCGCACGGTGGAAGGCACCGAAGCGGGAACCGGCGTCACGCGGCGGCAGCCCCGCCTCGCCGGAGAGCGTCCCGGCCCCCGCCGATGTGGCGGCATCCGAAGCCGCCCTGCGCTGCTGCCGCTCACGCTCCGCCTCGGCCATGGTGCGGCCCGGGGCGCGCACGGGCAGGCCGTTGGTCGTGGCGGCGGGGTTGGCGTGCGCCTGGCGGGGGACGGCGTCCATACCGGCCGCGGGCGGCAGGGGAGCCGCGGGTGGCAGCGGGGCGGCGGGCGGCTCCGGAGCGGCGGGGAACTCCGGGGCGGGCTGGGCAGCCGGGGTCTCAGTGGCCACCGGTGCGGGCGCTTCCGGGGCCGCCGGGGGCGTCGGCTCGACGCTCCGGGGGGCGAACTGCTGCGGTGCGGGGTCGCGCTGCTGGGCCAGGAGCTGAATGGGCAGGAGCACCACGACACCCGTGCCGCCGCGCGACGACGGACGGAAGTTGATGCTCATGCCGTACTTGGCGGCCAGACGCCCGACCACGGCGAGGCCGAGGCGGGTGCCCTGCAGCGAGGCCAGGTCCGTCATCTGTCCGGAGACCGACTCCTCCGCGCGGCGCATCGCCGCGTCGGCCATCTTCAGGCCGCTGTCCTCGATCGTCACGACGATCCCGGCGCTGCGCTCCTCGACATAGACGTGCACCTCGTCGATGGGCGGTGAGAAGTTCGCCGCGTTGTCCATGAGCTCGGCGAGCACGTGCATGACGCCTTCCGCCGCGAACCCGGCGATCGCCACGGTCGTCGAGCAGTGCAGCCGTACACGCTGGTACGCGGAGATCCGGCCCACCGCACCCCGCAGGATGCTCTCCATGACGATCGGTTTGTTCCAGGCGCGGCTGGAGCGGCCGCCCATCAGCAGGGCCAGACGGTCGGTCATGAGACCCAGCTGGGAGGTGCTGTGGTCAAGGCGGAGCAGGTCGCCGAAGACCTCGACGCCGTGCCGCTCCTGCATGTCCCGCAGGTCGGCCAGCATGCCCACGGACTTGGCCTGCACCCGGCTCAGCGCCTTGGCGGAGGCGGCCTGCGCGGCCGCGGCGCGCCGCTCGCTGTAGGCGATCTCCCGTACGAACGACTCGGCGGGCAGCCGCAGCAGGGGATTGCGCGGCCAGTCAAGGCCGGCGAGGACCGTGTCCGCGGACGAGCCCTCGCGCAGCCGCTCGATCGCGGTGGGCAGCGTCACCGTCGTCAGCTGCTCCAACTCCGCGGCGGCCTGAGCCATTTGACCCTGGGCCTGATCGCGTCCGGACTCGGCGGATGCGGCGTGCCGTACCGTTTCTTCCACCACGGACGCGAACACGTGAACCACCTGGCGCAGTTGCGGGTCCGACGGCGGCGCCGTCTGCGCCAGGGTCTCGGCCGCGCCGGACCCGTCGCGCAGCCGCTTCACGACGGTCGGCAGCGTGACGTTCACCAGATGCGCGGACTCGGCGCCCTGGCGGGCCAACTGGGCCTTGAGGGCACCGGCCTCGGCGTGGTCCGCGGCGGCGCTCGCGCGTACCCGCCTGACGAGCAGCGAACCGGTCACGAGGGCGATCGCCAGACAGAGCCAGCCGGTCACGACCGAAGCCACGGTCCAGAGGCGGGCGTTGTCCGGTGCCATGACACCGGCGGCCGTGCCGGCCGCGGCGGTCACCACGAGGACGATCAGGGGTGCGGCCGACGCGCGCTGCCGCGCCTTCGCTATTCGGTGCGGGCTGGGAGGAGCAGGCACGGGCATTCAGCGGTTCCTCGGTCCTTTGAGTGCAGGTAAGCAACGAGCCGACCGACTACGCGTCGGCCGCAGGCCCGGCGGAAACACCAAAGAGGACGGCGATCTTCCGGACCACGCTTCGCGCCATGCTAGTCATCCCGCGAGGCGCGGAGGACAGGGAACCGGAATAGTCCCCTCATGAGAGGACTCCGTCGCGTTCTCGCCCCTCGAACATGACTCCGTGGTAGTGGAGTTCGACCCTACGACCATGATCATACGGCGGATCAGACGGTCGCCGGCCTGTTGGTGACCTGTCAGTTCCTACCAGAGGCGGGCCGTCGCCGGTTGAGGCGGGCAGGGCGGGGCACCCGGACAGCCGCCGGGTGGTCGGCCCAGACGCCCACCCTCCATGGCCGACGGCAGCGGACAGATGAGGAACCCCATGGCTGTAAAGAAGACCACCGTTCTCGTTCTGGACTGTGCGCAGCCCGAGGAGCTCGCGGAGTTCTACGCGGGGTTGCTCGGAGGCACGGCGGGCCTGAGCAGCGATCCCGACTACGTCGAGGTCTCCGACGGGCAGGGCATCCGCCTGGCGGTCCACCGGGACTACGGATACGCGCCTCCGAGCTGGCCCAAGCCGGAGGACTCGCAGCAGGCGCACCTGAGGATCCTGGTGGCCCGCGGCGACATGGACGAGGCGGAGCGCGAGGCCGTAGGCCTGGGCGCCCGGCCCGTGGACGCCAAGGACAACTCAGGGCCCCGGGACACCCGGACCTACAGCGACCCGGCGGGACACTCGTTCACCCTGGCGGTGTCGGCCGACTGATCGCGGCTGATCGCCGACTGGTCGATGCCCCGCGGAGCCGCAGGCGGCCTCGCCGCCCCGGCGACTTCCGCTCAGCAGGGCTCAGCCTGCTCAGCGGGGCTCAGTCGGCGGGCTCGTCCGGCACCGGCTGGTCCTGGCGCACGCCACCCGTGTGCGGTGCGCCGCGTCGGCCGGTGCCCGCCTCGTCCGTGTCCGGTACGTCGTCGTCGGCGTCCGGGGCGTTGCCGGTGGTGGCCGATTCGTCGTCCGGCTCCCAGTGGTCCTGCTCGTCCGTCGCCTGCTGATCGGGCGGATCCCTGGGAACGGGCGTCTCGTCCTCGCCCCGGGTCTCGGGCTGTTCCTCGCTCACGGTGTTCCTCCCGTGTCTCGTCACTTCGTTCCGCGCGTACGCACGGCGGATTCCGGGCGCGGTGGCCCGGTTACCCGCCGACGTCGCGCCAACACCTCGTACGGGTTCACGGTGGACCGCGGACGTCGTCTCGGCCACACGAGCGGGCCGAGGCGGTCAGGGCGGCGGCGGTCATCGCCGCAAGCAGAGCCCAGACCGGTACGAAACTGTCGGCGAGGTCCTTGAGCAGGCCGAGCGCGGGCGGCATCACCACGATGGCGACCTGATTGACGGACATGGCCAGGCCCAGAGCGAACCCCACCCTGTCCGGCGGCGCCGATTCGGTCACGTGGGTGACCCAGGGGCCGTACCAGCCGAACCCGAAGAAGCCGAGCCAGACGAGCGTGCAGCAGGCGACCGCCGGCGAGCGGCCAAGGGGCGTCATCAGCACGGCCATGCCCACGAGCACGGCCGCCATACAGAGGACGAGTGAGCCCCGCCGCCCCGAACCGCCGCGGTCGCTCCAGGCCGCCAGGGCGATCCGGCCGACGACGCCCGCACCCTGAACCGCCACCAGGACAAGGGCCGCCGGGCCTGCTCCGAGGGACGCCGTCTCGTGCAGATACAGCACCGTCAGAATGCCCACGCCGCACTGCACCGAGATGAGACTCGTCCCGGAGAGCATGATCTGCGCCATGTACGGCTCGCGGACCATCCGCAGCCGCCCGCCGAGCCGCGACCTGAGCGAGGCACGTTCCCCGCCCTCGCGGGGAGCGGCGGTGACGGGCGGCCTCCGGTAGAAGCCCATGAAGGCGGCGGCCCCGAGGAGCGCGACGAGCCCACCGGCCACGAGCGTCGCCCGCCAGCCGAAAGCCTCCGCGACGAAAGGCAGCGCGGCCGAGGCGAGTGCGGCGCCCAGCGGCAGCCCCGCCTGGCGGACGCCCATCGCGAATCCCCGCTGGGAGGCGTCGAACCAGGCCGCCACCGACTTGCTGCCGCCGGGCTGCACGGCGCTGTATCCCGCACCGACGAGCAGCAGTACGAGAAGCAGGGACACATATCCCGGCGCCGCGCTTGCGACGAGCAGGCCCACGGCGACCGCACCTGCGCCCGCCCCGACGACCCAGCGCTCGTCGCAGCGGTCGAGCAGTTCCCCGGCCACGAGCAGCCCGACCAGGGGAACCAGCTGGGCCGCGGAGACCAGCAGACCCAACTGGGCCGTGCTCAGGTGAAGGTCGCGCTGCAGATGGATGCCGATCGCCCCGATGCCCTGCACGAAGAAGCCGGAAGCGGCCTGGGTGAAGGTGGCGATGCCGAGGACGACCCACCGGTACCGCCACGCGCTGTGCGCCGGGCTGTCGACGGCCGTCATGGGCGCCAGTACAGGGCGGGATCGGGATGGTCGACGAAGCCGAGGTCTCGATAGAGCGGATCGCCCTCGGCGGAGGCGTACAAGTCCACCCGGGCCGCCTCGCGCTCCCGGAACCAGTCGAGCAGGCCCCGCATGAGCGAGCGGCTGTGCCCGCGCCGCCGGTGCGCCGGGTCGGTGACCACGCCGATCACGAGCCCGACCCGGCCATTGCGAAGGTGCGGCCCCGGCAGCCGTTGCTCGACCGAGCCGATGGCGCACGCGGCAAGACCCTTGTCCGCGTCCACGACGAG
Organism: Streptomyces sp. NPDC058257; assembly: GCF_042881845.1. Taxonomy (NCBI): domain Bacteria; kingdom Bacillati; phylum Actinomycetota; class Actinomycetes; order Kitasatosporales; family Streptomycetaceae; genus Streptomyces; species Streptomyces sp. NPDC058257. The sequence continues at coordinate 119,840 of NZ_JBHVXJ010000015.1, read as the reverse complement.
GATCCGCATGTCCGCCGTGTCCACCTGGCCCTTGAGGACCACGGCCAGGGCGTCCTGCCAGCTGCTGTCTCCCGATCCCCTTGACTCCTCCGGCCCCTCCGGCTCCCTCGATCCTCCCGATGACGGGTTGAAGTATTCGCCGCCGAGAGTCTCGAACAGCAGCGCCCGCAGGCGTACGAGCTCCGCGATGTCGGCCTGCGTCGCCTGCCGTATGTCGGTGTGGTCACCGGTGCGTTGTGGCATGCCGGTCAGCCTGATGTAATGGTCTTATGCATCTCAACCCTTACGGCGAGGAGGTGGTGAACCTGGCCGCCGACCTCGCGAACCGGCGCCCGGAGAGCGCCGCTGAACTCGCGGACCGCTGCCGCGCCGCCGGACTCGTCCTGGAACGGCCCGTCACGCCGGAGGACCTCGACCGTGCCCAGGACGCGCTGGAGGCGTGGGAGAAGGTCGTCGACGCGGAAGGCGAGGACGAGCGCGCCGAGCTGCTCAACCGGATGCTGGCGGCATCCGCCGCCTATCCGCGCCTCACCGACCACGCGGGCTCGGGCTGGCACCTGCACTACCGCGACGACCGGCAGCCGCTGGGCGCCCTGCTGTTCCAGCTGATCTCCGTCGGCACGGCCCTGCACCTGGCGGGCCGGGGCATGCACCGGCTCCGGCGGTGCGCCGTGACCGAATGCGCCACGATCTTCGCCGACACCTCCCGCACCGGGCGGCAGCGCTACTGCTCCCAGCGGTGCGCCAACCGCGACGCGGTCCGTCGCCACCGCGCGCGCTCCACCGGCCAGGAGGAGGGCCGGGGGGAGGGGCGAGGGGGCTGAATCCGGCCCCGAACGAGGGGGCCGGACCCTGTTTTCCGGCCGGACTTCTGGTATTCACTCCTGGGATCGATCGCCGTCCGCGCGCTCGCGTTCGCTGCGGTGTACCAACGCGACCTAGGAGTTCCCGTGGCCCTCGCACGCCGTCCGTTCAGAGCCGCAGTGAAGGTGTCGGCCGTCGCCGTCGCCGCGACGGGTCTTCTCGCCCCCGGCGTCGTCGTCGACCGCTACGGCGACACCGCGGCCGCCGCGTCTCCAACCGCCGCTGTTCCCTGGCTTATCGCCGACTGGCCACGCGACCGCCTCGCCGCCGGGGCCGACTTGTACCAGGGGAGCCTCTCGGGCCGTCCCGGCAGCGATCACTGGACGGTCACGGTGCGCGCGAACGGCGCTCACCTCGCCACCGGCAAGGACGCGGATGCGCTGGCGCGGCGGGTGCGGGGCGCCGGGTTCAGCCCGCGCGTCGAGCCGGTCGCGTGGCCGCGGGGCTCCGATCGGCACGGGGTGATCGGGGTGCGGGTCCGGGTGGGGGAGTACGACGCGCAGACCGATGCCGACGCCGGGCGCAAGGCCCTGACCGCCGCCGGGTTCGACGCGGTGAGCGAGTGGACCGGCGCCGATGGCGTGCCCGGCACCGGAGTCGCCCGGGTCAAGGTGGCGATCGTCGACCCCGGGCGCTACCGCGGTGCGCTGAAGGGAACGTACGGAAAGGGCGTCGCGGGCCGTGAGACGGTGAGTGGGATGGCCGCTCGCGACGACGCCCTGCTCGGTGTCAACGCGGGCTTCTTCGTCATGGAGGGCAAGGACGGTGTGCCGGGCGCGGCGGCCGGTATCGCCGCGTACGACGGGGAACTGCAGAGCGCGGCGACCGGCGGCCGGATCGCGGCGGTGCTGCGCGGCGACGGCCTGCGTCCGCGGTTGGAGAAGCTCAGCACGGAGCTCCGGGTCCGCGCGGGCGGCGCGTCCGAGGTCGTGGACGGCGTCAACCGCGTTCCGGGCCTGGTGCGCAACTGCGGCGGTGTCGGCGGCGACGCCCCGACCCAGCGGCCGCAGCACGATGTGACCTGCACCGACGCGGACGAGATCGTGAGGTTCACCGACGAACTCGGCGCGGACACCCCGGCGGGCGACGGGGTGGAGGCGGTCCTCGACGCGAGTGGACACGTACGGGAGGTGCGTCCGCGCGGCGGCGCCGTGCCGGAGGGCGGCAGCGTCCTGGCGGGTATCGGCTCCGGTGCCTCCTGGCTGCGTACGCACGCGAAGCCGGGCGGCGCCGTGAAGGTGTCGCAGCGGATCCTGGACGAGCGCGGCCGGGAGCTGGGACTGGGCCCGCACGACGACGTCGTCAACGGCGGCCCCGAGCTGGTGCGCGGCGGCAAGGTCGCGGTGAACTACGCCGCCGACGGCATCGAGCGTGCCGGCGACCCGTCCTTCGCGTACACCTGGGGCATCAAGCGCAACCCGCGCATGCTCCTGGGCGTCGACCGGCAGGGCCGCGTGCTTCTGGTCGGCGCGGACGGCAGGCAGCCCGGATACAGCGACGGGTTCGGCCTCAGTGAAGCGGCGGAGCTGATGAAGTCGCTCGGCGCGGTGCGCGCCATGGCCCTGGACGGCGGCGGTTCCGTCACCATGGCGGTGAACGGCAAGGTGATCAACTCGCCGTCGGACGGTAGTGAGCGCGCGGTGGGCGACGCGCTGCTGCTCACGCGCTGAGGGCGCCGCTCGCACGCTCCGCTACGCAGCGTGATGGCCGCTACGGTCTGTGACGTACGGAATCGGGGCCGCTTCGTGCGACGAGGCGGTCACGAGATATCTTGATGTCGAGCAATGTTGCAGACGTGGAGCGGAGCACCCGGTGACTGACTCGACCATCATCTACACCCAGACTGACGAGGCCCCGGCCCTCGCGACGTATTCGCTCTTGCCGGTGGTCAGGGCCTACGCCTCGACGGCGGGGGTCACTGTGGAGAGCCGTGACATCTCCCTGGCGGGGCGCATCATCGCGCTCTTCCCCGAGTTCCTCGAGGAGAGCCAGCGCATCGACGACGCTCTCGCCGAGCTCGGCGAGCTGGCCAAGACGCCCGGCGCGAACATCATCAAGCTGCCGAACATCTCGGCCTCCATCCCGCAGCTGAAGGCGGCCATCGCCGAGCTCCAGTCGCAGGGCTACGCACTGCCGAACTACCCGGACGACCCGAAGACCGACGCCGAGAAGGACATCGGCGCCCGTTACGACAAGGTCAAGGGCAGCGCCGTCAACCCGGTCCTGCGCGAGGGCAACTCCGACCGCCGCGCCCCCGCCTCGGTGAAGAACTACGCCAAGGCGCACCCGCACCGCATGGGCGCCTGGACGTCCGACTCGAAGACGAACGTCGCCACCATGGGCGTCGACGACTTCCGCTCCACGGAGAAGTCCACGGTCCTCTCCGAGGACGCCACGCTGCGCATCGAGTTCACGGGCGAGGACGGCGGCACCACCGTGCTGCGCGAGTCCGTACCGGTTCTCGCGGGCGAGGTCGTCGACGCCTCCGTGCTGCGCGTCGGGCCGCTGCGTGAGTTCCTCACCGCGCAGATCGCGAAGGCCAAGGCCGACGGTGTGCTGTTCTCGGTGCACCTGAAGGCCACGATGATGAAGGTCTCCGACCCGATCATCTTCGGCCACGTCGTGCGCGCCTTCTTCCCGAAGACGTTCGCCGCGTACGGCGAGACGCTCGCCGCCGCGGGCCTGACCCCGAACGACGGTCTCGGCGGGATCCTCAACGGTCTCGACGCGCTGCCCGAGGGCGCGCAGATCAAGGCGTCCTTCGAGGCCGAGCTGGCCGAGGGCCCCGAGCTCGCGATGGTCGACTCCGACAAGGGCATCACGAACCTGCACGTGCCGTCGGACGTCATCGTCGACGCCTCCATGCCCGCGATGATCCGTACGTCCGGCCACATGTGGGGCCCGGACGGCGGGGAGCACGACACCCTCGCTGTCCTTCCCGACTCCAGCTACTCCGGCGTGTACCAGGCCGTCATCGACGACTGCCGTGCCAACGGCGCCTTCGACCCGGCGACGATGGGCTCGGTGCCCAACGTCGGCCTCATGGCGCAGAAGGCCGAGGAGTACGGCAGCCACGACAAGACCTTCGAGATCGCCGCGCCCGGTACGGTGCGCGTCCTCGACGCGGCCGGCGGCGTCGTCCTGGAGCAGACCGTCGCCACCGGCGACATCTTCCGGATGTGCCAGGCCAAGGACGCCCCGATCCGCGACTGGGTCAAGCTGGCCGTCAACCGTGCCCGCGCGACCGGCTCGCCCGCCGTGTTCTGGCTCGACGAGACCCGCGCGCACGACGCGCAGCTCATCGAGAAGGTCAAGGCGTACCTGCCCGAGCACGACACCGAGGGCCTGCAGATCGAGATCCTGTCGCCGGTGGACGCGACGGCGTTCTCCCTGGAGCGCATCCGCCGCGGCGAGGACACCATCTCGGTCACCGGCAACGTGCTGCGTGACTACCTGACGGACCTGTTCCCGATCCTCGAGCTCGGCACCAGCGCCAAGATGCTCTCCATCGTCCCGCTCATGAACGGCGGCGGCCTCTTCGAGACGGGCGCGGGCGGCTCCGCCCCCAAGCACGTCCAGCAGCTGGTCCGTGAGAACTACCTGCGCTGGGACAGCCTGGGCGAGTTCCTCGCCCTGGCCTCCAGCTTCGAGCACCTCGCGCAGACCACGAACAACGCGAGCGCGCAGGTCCTGGCCGACACCCTCGACCGCGCGACGGCGACCTTCCTGGAGAAGGACAAGTCGCCGACCCGCCGTATCGGCGGCATCGACAACCGCGGCAGCCACTTCTACCTGGCCACGTACTGGGCCCAGGAGCTGGCCAAGCAGACCGCGGACGCCGAGCTCGCCAAGGAGTTCGCCCCGCTGGCCAAGACGCTGGTCGAGCAGGAGCAGACGATCGTCGACGAACTGAACGCGGTCCAGGGCTCGCCCGCCGACATCGGCGGCTACTACCAGCCCGACCCGGCGAAGGCGGCCTCCGTGATGCGCCCGTCGGCCACGCTGAACAAGGCGCTCGACCTTCTCGGCTGAGTGGTCTCGGATTGACGCGGGTCCGCCCCGGTAGCGATGTCGGCTGCCGGGGCGGACCCGCGTCCGTTTCCGGAACCGCCCGTCCCGGGAGCACGGAGGTGGCCGCGTCACCCGCGTATGCGTCACCGCCATTCCCTATTACTGAAACGCGTTCTACTGTGTGCGCCGTCAAGCCCGAGCCCGGGCGGCCAGCGAAGCAGGAGGCGCCGTGCACCTCGAATACACGCCCGAGCAGCGGCAGTTGCGCACCGAACTGCGCACGTACTTCGCCGAGCTGGTGCCCGACAACGCGTACGCCCGGTACGCCGATCCCGCCGCGCAGAAGCGGTTCTACCGGGAGACCATCCGCAGGCTCGGCGCCGACGGCTGGCTCGGCGTCGGCTGGCCCGAGGAGTTCGGCGGGCGCGGGCTGTCGCCGATGGAGCAGTTCATCTTCTTCGACGAGGCCGCGCAGGCCGGCGTACCGTTGCCCCTGATGGCGCTGAACACCGTCGGTCCGACCCTGATGCGGTTCGGCACCGACGAGCAGAAGGCGTACTTCCTGCCGAAGATCCTCTCCGGCGAACTCGACTTCGCGATCGGCTACAGCGAGCCGGACGCGGGAACGGACCTCGCCGCGCTCAAGACGAAGGCCGTCAGGGAGGGCGACGAGGCCACCGGCCATTACACGGTCGACGGACAGAAGATCTGGACCACCAACGGCGACACCGCCGACTGGGTCTGGCTCGCCGTCCGCACCGACCCGGACGCCCCCGCCCACAAGGGCATCACCATGCTCCTCGTGCCGACGTCCGACCCCGGATACTCCTGCACCATCATCAACACCCTCGCCTCGCACGACACCACAGCGAGCTACTACGAGAACATCCGTGTCCCCGTCTCACGCCGCGTGGGCGAGGAGAACAAGGGCTGGCGGCTCATCACCAACCAGCTCAACCACGAACGCGTCACGCTCGCCGCACACGGCACCATGGCCATCCGCGCCTTCCACAACGTGCAGCGCTGGGCCGCCGACACCAAGCTCGCCGACGGCCGCCGCGTCATCGACCTGGGCTGGGTCCGCCAGCGCCTGGCCAGGACGCACACCAAACTGGACGCGATGAAGCTCCTCAACTGGCAGATGGTGAACGCCGTCCAGGAGGGCACGCTCACCCCCCAGGACGCCTCCGCCGTGAAGGTGTACGGCTCCGAGGCGCGCAGGGACGCGTACGCCTGGCTCATGGAGGTGGTCGGCTCGGCGGGCTCGCTCAAGGAGGGCTCCGCGGGCGCGGTGCTCCACGGTGAGCTGGAACGCGGCTATCGCAGCGCCGTCATCTTCACCTTCGGCGGCGGCAACAACGAGATCCAGCGCGAGATCATCTCCTGGATCGGCCTCGGGATGCCGCGCGTGCGTCGCTGACGCCCTGTCACGAGGCGATCAGGTGCTGCTCAGGTTGTCCCGCAGGGCGATGCTGACGGTGATGCTCTTGCCGCCCGGCTCCTTTCGCGCCTCGAAACGCTGGGCCACGGCCAGCACGATCTCCAGTCCGTGCTGCCCCACCCGGCCCGTGTCGGCGGCGCGGGCCCTCGGCAGGACGGGCCCGGAGTCCCGCACCGCCACCTCGACCGCCCCGGCGGTGATCCGCAGGTTCACCAGGACGGGACCGGGCGCGTACTTGAGGGAGTTGGTCACCAACTCGCTGATGACCAGCTGCGTCAGATCCGTGGCGCGCCGCGAGACCGTAAGCCCGTGATCGGTCTGCATCCGGGCGAGGAAGCCCGCCGCCAGATGCCGCGCCCGAGCGATGCACGTCCCGGTCCCGTCCAGCTCGAAGGCGAGCTCGGCTGTCTCTGCGGTCTCCGCGGCCGGTTCGTCCGGCGCCGTGCCGTCGTCACCCACGGCCCCGCCTTTCCGTACGTAATCCCCGATTGACTGGGCATCATGTGTACGTTACCGCTGGCACGACACACGAGGCTCCGAATGTGCAAGCATCGTCAGCATGGCTGAGGAACGAATGGCTAGCAGTGAACGAGCCCAGCAGACTGATCAGTTCTCAGTCGTGTCCACGCCTCTCGACGACGTCACGGTTCTGACGCTCGCCGGTGAGATCGACCTGGACACCAGTGCCCATGTACGCCAAGCGCTCGAAGCCGTCGGCGCGCACGGTACCCGCGTCGTCATCGATCTGCGACGGGTCACTTTCATCGACTCCAGCGGCATCAACGTCTTCATCGCCGGCCACCGGGCTCTCGCCGAGGTCGGCGGCCGGCTGTGTCTCGCCGCCCCCTCGGAGTCCGTGGCCCGGACCCTGGAGATCGTCGGTATCGACACCCTGATCGACATCTGTCCCACACTCGGCGAAGCCCTCGACAAGTGACCCCTCCTCCACCCCCTCCTCAGCCCGGCCCCGGCAGTTCATGATCCGCGCAGATCCGCGGCGAGCAACGCGATGTCGTCGTCCTTGCCTCTCCCGAACGTGTCCAGAAGATGGTCGCTGAGGTCCTGCAGCCCGGCCGGACCTGCCGTGGCCGCCTTCATGAAGGCGTCGAGCGTGGCGTTCAGCGACGTGTCGCGCACTTCGACCAGGCCGTCGGTGACGAGCAGCAGCCGGGTGCCCGGTGGTGTGGACAGGGCTGTCGGGGCCGGGTGAGGCGCACGCAGTCCGAGTATCGGTCCGTGCGGAGTGTGGAAGCGCGCGTGGCCCTGTGGGCTGATGACGAGCGGGGGGATGTGACCGGCGTTGGCGACCTGCAGACGCCGCGCCCCGGGCTCGACGAGGACCAGGCAGAGGGAGGCGGTCACGGTCGGTTGTGAGTGGGCCAGGAGGGTTTCGAGGCGGTTGAGCACCTGCTGCGGCGGGTGTCCTTCGATGGCGTAGGCGCGCAGCGCGTGGCGCAACTCGCCCATCACGGTGGCCGCGCCGAGCGAGTGGCCGAGCACATCTCCTATCGCCAGCAACAGGCCGTCGGCGGTAGGGATCGCCTCGTAGAAGTCGCCGCCGATCTCCGCGTTCTCGGAGGCGGGCAGATAGCGGAAGGCCAAGTCGATGCCGTCGATGGTGGGAAGGTCGCTCGGCAGGAACGAGCGTTGCAGGGCGAGGGCGAGCGTGTGTTCCTCGTTGTAGGTCCGCAGCGCTTCGAGGGCCAGCGCGCAGGCGTGGGCCAGCTGTTGCAGAAGATGCTCGTCATCCGTCCCGGCGACCGCGCCGGAGGGGACGGCGAGGCAGACAGGGGGGCGTCCGCGCTTGGTCCGCGCCACCGCCATGGCGATGTTCCCGCCGAGGTGGTCCGCGCTGAGCAGCGCCTGCCACTGTCCCCGCGAGACCTGGGCGACCGTCGCGCCGGTCCCCTCGCCCAGACTCTGCTGGAGCAGCCGGTCGAGTACATCCGGCCGCGCCGCGTACGTTCGGGTCGCGGTGGCCGGGCCGGCACTCGTGCTGTGGACCGCTTGCCCCTCGGGCGAGAGGAAGACCGCGCTGGCCGGGGACGACAGCAGACGGGCGGCGCCCCCGGTGGCCGCGGAGGCGAACGAGTGGAAGCCGATGGCGCTGTAGACGGACATGGTCGCCTGGTTGAGGGTGAGGAGTCGCTGCGCGAGTTGCTCCGCCCGGCGCCGCGCTCTGGCGTAGCGCAGCGTGGCCGTCACCGTGGCGAGCAACTCGCCGGGATCAAGGGGCTGGTTCAGGTAGGCGTCCGCGCCTCGCTGAAGCCCTTCGGCGTGATCCTCCGCGCTGATGGCCGACGCGGAGATGTGAATGACGGGCAGGGCGGCCGTGCGGGCGTTGCCCTTGATCTTCTCGCTCAGCTCGAAGCCGCTCATGTCCGGCAGCCGCACGTCCACGATGGCGATCTCCGGCACGGGGACGCCTGCCGTGGCGAGATGCCTGAGGCCCTCGCCCGCGTTCTCCGCGCCGATCACGACGTGCCCCGCACGCTCCAGCCAGCTGGTGAGGAGGTACAGGTTGGTCTCGCTGTCCTCGACGACCAGGATGGTGGCGGGAGCGGCATCCTGAGAGCTGTCTGTCACTGTGTGCCTCCGCCGGTTTCCTCGCCGCCGTTGTCCGGTCCGTGCACCGGGACGAGCACCTCCACGCGTGTGCCGACCCCGAGTGTGCTGGTGAGTTCGAGTGTGCCCCCGAGGAGTTCGGTGAGGGTGCGGGCGTAGGGCAGTCCGAGCCCTGTCCCCGCATGCCCGCTCTGATGGGGGCCTCGGATCTGGTAGAACTCCTCGAAGACGCGGCTGAGTTCCTCTGCCGGGATACCGACTCCCGTGTCGGTGATCGTGACGCGCAGCGACGGCGACGACTGGTCTTCGCCCAGGCCTATGTCCAGCCGCACCTCACCCTCGTCGGTGAACTTGCAGGCGTTGGACATGAGGTTGCGCAGGACGTGGGTCAGGAGTTTCTCGTCCGTGATCACCGTGGGGAGATCCCACAGGTCCGGGGTGAGGAGGAGGACATCCCTGCCCCCGTAGGTGCCCTCGAAAGTAGCGCTGAGCTGGGTCACGAGCAGACGCAGGTCGACCGGGGCGCGCTGGACGTCTAGCAGACCCGATTCGGCTTTGACGACGTCCAGCAGATCACTGACGAGGGACAGGACTGTCTGCCCCGACGCCTCGATCAACGTGATCTGCTGTCGTTGTTCGGGCGACACCGGCTCCGAACCGGGGTCGAGCAACAGGCGGGCCAGGGCGACGACGGAATTTATCGGTGCGCGCAGTTCGTGGCTGATGTTCGTCCAGAATCGCGTCTTCGCCTCGCTTGCCTCTCGTAGCTGCTGGGACTTCTCGTCCAGTTCCGAATGCAGGGCGAGCACACCGATGTTGGTGGCCTCAAGTTCCTTGGTGAGCTCCGAGTAGAGGGCGAGTACACCCTGGTTGGTGTCCTCGAGCTCCTTGTTGAGTCTGCGCAGTTCTTCCCGCTGGGCCCGCGTCTCCTCCAGCGTCGCGATCAGATCGCGCGTCTGGGCCCTGAGGAAGTCGGCCTCCGTGGTCGGATCTGGCTGGCCCAGGGCCTTGGCCAGGCGCGCGTCCATCTCGGTGACCGTGGAGTGGTTCACCGGCAGCGGCTGGCGGATGGTGACGCGGCCGTGTGCTCCGTGGGGCTCGTACTCGATCACGACGAGCCTGGAGACCAGTTGCAGGGTCTCGGGCGTCGGCTCGGGACCACGGTCCCATTCGAGCGTCACGACGAGAGCCGGCTGCTCGCCGGACTCGGAACGGAAGGCGACGGTGACCGCGCCGCAGTCGACGCGGTCCCGGCCCAGTTCGCTCAGCGCGGTGGCAAGGCGCACCTGGTCCTGATGTTCCAGACCGAGGGCCGCGGCGGCCCGCTGCGCGCCGCGTCTGAGCCGGAACACGTCCTGCGCCGAGGCAAGGCCGAGGGAGGCCGCGGCCCGCAGCCCGCGGCCCGCGACGGCGACTCGGGTCCCGCGGACCTGCCGGGGAGAGTCAGCAGGCACGTCCGCCCCGCCCTTCGCTGTTCACCAAACTCCCTTCACCACCACCACGCTGGCGTCGTCCCGGCGCACACCGGCCTCGCGCAACAGCTGCCCGGCCATGACGAGCGGCGCATGGTGAAGAAGCCCGGGGAGAGTCGTGTGGTCCCACCGCTCGGTGAGTCCGTCGGAATGCATGGCCAGGGCGCCGCCTTCGGGCAGCGGTTCCTCGAAGGTCCGCAGGCGGCGCATGTTCGCTCCGACGATGCCGGGCACCGAAAGCAGAGTCTTGCGGGCGTCGTGACCGATGAGGAAGCCGCTGATGTTGCCGACGCCGCAGTACTGCACCCGTTGGGCCGCCGGTTCGATCCTGGCGACTGCCGCCGCGCCGCCCCGGGTTCCCCGAAGAGCGCGGTGGACCGCTCTCATGATCCCTTCCGGATCGGTGGCGGGAGTGTCATGGAACGCCGCTACGGCCGCCGCACTGGCACGGGCCGCCAGCGGCCCGTGCCCCAGGCCGTCGCACATCATGACGAGAACGGCGGGGTGGCCGGTGCCGGTGGCCGTGGCCGTGGCCGTGTCGAGTCGGGCACTCCAGGCGTCGCCGCAGGTGATCTCACCACTGATGGGCCGTGTCATGCCGGAGACGCACTGCCGCCCGGCCGCCAGGGCCGCCGTCACTCCCTGGGCGTCCGCCCGGCGGGACCAGAACTGCGCCGCCATGACCGTCCCTTTGCCGGGCACGGAGTGGACGTCGAAGTGGTCGGCAAGTCTGGCCACGGCTCCGAGCCCGATGCCGAGTGTGCCGACGCTGGATGCTCCGTCGGCCATCGAGGCGGACACGTCGACCATGCCGGGCCCCGAGTCGACGGTGACGAACTCGACCGCGGCCTCGTCGTTCGTGTGCAGGGTCCGCAGCAGCAGCGCACCGTCCGTGGCATGTCGCTGGATGTTGGTGGCGGCCTCGGTGACGGCGAGGGCGACTTCCGCGGCACGGTGAGTGTCAAGTCCGACCCTTCGGGCCAACGCTGCCGCCGCTCCGCGCGCCGCGGTCGACAGGGAGGGACCGTCCCGGAACCAGCTCATGTCCCTGCTGGCCAGAATGGTCCGGGTGTTCACCGGGCCCACTTGATGATGGTGATCGTGGTGCCCGCGCCGACCTCTGTCACGAGTTCGAACTCGTCGACGAGGCGGCGGGCGCCACTGAGCCCCAGGCCCAGGCCTGCGCCCGAGGTCCAGCCGTCCGTCATCGCCAGACCCACGTCCTCGATGCCGGGCCCACCGTCCTCGAAGAGCGCGGCGATTCCCTGGCGGCCGTTCCTTTCGACGACCCCGGCCCTGACGGCTCCACCACCCCCGTAGACGAGGGTGTTGCGCGCCAGCTCGCTCGCTGCCGTGATCATTTTCGTCTGGTCCACGAGGGAGAGGCGGCAGCGCTGCGCCAGGACGCGGATGGTCTGTCTGATGCTCACCACGTCCTTGTTGTGCGTGATGGGGTAGACCTGAGGCGCCTCACCAGGCAGCCAGGGCGCTGTCACGCCTCGTCCGCAGAGGAGGAACGCCGTAGCCGGGCCAGTCCCTTCTCGAGGTCGAGAGCCGTGCTCACTCCGCCCAGCGACAGTCCGAGTTCGACGAGCGTGATGGCGACGGCGGGCCGCATCCCGACGACCACGGTCTCGGCGTCGAGCATGCGGGAGATGTCCGCGATCGTCGACAGCATGCGCCCGACGAAGGAGTCGACGATCTCCAGCGCCGTGATGTCGATGATGACGCCCCGGGCGGAGCGGTTCACGATCTGCTCGGCCAGGTCCTCCTGCAACTGCAGGACGGTCTGATCCTCCAGGTCGAACTGGATGGACACCACCAGCACCTCGCCGATCCGCAGGATCGGTACCCGCTCGGTCACAGCTGCCCGGCCTTGCGGGCGACCATCTCGACGCCCGACCTCTTCAGGGCCAGCTTGAGCGCGTCCGCGAGGCTCGCCTTGGTGACGATGCCCTCGAACTCGATGCCCAGCGCCACGATCGTCTGCGCGATCTGCGGGCGGATACCGGAGACGGTGCATTCGGCACCCATGAGGCGGGCCGCGACGATGGTCTTCAGCAGATGCTGGGCCACCTGTGTGTCCACCGCCGGTACGCCGGTGATGTCGATGATGGCCTGCTCGGAACCGGTGTCCACCAGCGCCTGAAGCAGCTTCTCCATGACGACCTGGGTCCGTGCGGAGTCCAACGTGCCCACCAGGGGCACGGCGATGACACCGTCCCACACCCGCACCACGGGCGTGGACAGCTCCATCAGCTGTTCGGCCTGCGCGGAGATGAGCTCCTCGCGGGTCCGTGTGTACGTCTCGATCGTGAACAGGCCAAGGCCGTCCAGTACGCGGCTGAGGCGCCCGAAGGCGCGGATCTCCTCGGTGGACCCGTTCTGGAGCACGGGCTCGAGAACCTGCTTGAGCGCGAATACGCTCACCGCCGTCTCCGTGGGCGAGAAGCCCTGCCGTGCCCTGTTTCTCGACAGCTCCGTCAGGAGGGCTCGCACTTCCGACATCTGTTCCCCGTGCACATCGCCGGCACCCTGGCTCAGTGCCTGCACGAGTGCTTCGTGCAACTCGACCAGCTCACGGCTCAGTTCGGCGACACTCACACGCCCTTTCAGTGTCCCCGAGACCTGCTGCACCCACTCCCCGGTCACGTCCCGCCCCTTGGCCGACAGCAACCCCAGCAGCTCGACCGCACTGTCCTGCTCAGTCACGTGACTGCTCCCCGCATTTGTCCTATTTAGCCTCGCGCCGCAGCGTAGGGCACGGCGATATGGGGAGTGGGCCGATCCGGCGAAGCTCACCGGTACGGGTTCCGTCGCGTCGGCCGTCCGTTACGGCGCGATGTATTGACACGGCCCGAGGGGCGGGGCCAGCATCACTTCCAAGTTAATTAACTATCTAGTGCGTTAACTGAACGTGTCGGGTGCGCACCGCTTACCACCCGGCCAGGCGTTCCCTCCCCGCCGCGCCGCACCCCCGTCCCCCTCTCGCGGCCCGCCCCGGCTCACGGCCGGGCCGCTCTCCCCGAGGAGTTCACGTGTCCGCTCACCCGCAGGCCGATCCGTCATCGGCCACGCCGCCGCTCCAGGGCAGGCCGCGCAAGGCCGCTTTCGCCGCCTGGATCGGCAGTGCCCTTGAGTACTACGACTTCTTCATCTACGGCAGCGCCGCGGCCCTGGTCTTCCCCAAAGTCTTCTTCGACCCGGACGACCCGGCCACCGCCACCCTGATCTCGCTGGCGACTTTCGGCGTCGCGTACGCGGCGCGCCCCGTCGGCGCTCTCGTTCTCGGCCACTTCGGTGACCGGCTCGGCCGTCGGAAGATCATGGTCTGGACGCTGATCCTCATGGGGCTCTCCACCTTCCTCATCGGCTGTCTGCCCACGTACGCGCAGGTCGGCACCGTCGCTCCGGTGCTGCTCGTGCTGATGCGGGTGTTCCAGGGCCTGTCCGCGGCCGGAGAGCAGGCAAGCGCGAACGCCATGACGCTGGAGCACGCGCCGGAACACCGGCGCGGCTACTACACGAGCTTCACCCTCAACGGGACCCAGGCCGGTCAGCTCCTCGCGACCCTGGTGTTCCTGCCGGTCGCGGCACTGCCTGACGACCAGCTCTACAGCTGGGGTTGGCGCGTTCCGTTCCTGCTGAGCGCCGTCGTCGCCGTCGCCGGATACGTCATCCGCCGCACCCTGGAGGAGACCCCCGTCTTCCAGCAGGTCTCGGCCGACCGGAAGGTGGCCAGGATGCCGCTGGCGGAACTGCTCAGGAACCACTGGGCCGACGTGCTGCGGGTGGTCGCGGCGGCACTGATCGCGACGGTCAGCACGATCTTCTCCGTCTGGGCCCTCTCGTACGCCACGAGCGACGCGGTCGGCCTCGACAAGACGGGCATGCTCTGGGTCGCGGGCAGCGCCAACGCGGTGGCTCTGCTCGCCATCCCGCTCTGGGCCAGGCTCTCGGACCGGATCGGCCGCAAGCCCGTCTTTCTCATCGGGGCACTCGGCAGCGGGGTGATGATCTTCGTCTACCTGTGGGCGATCTCGACCGGCAGCTACCCACTGGTCCTCGTGACCGGACTGCTCCTCTTCGGAGTCCTCTACAGCGCGGCCAACGGCATCTGGCCCTCGTTCTACGGCGAGATGTTCCCCGCCAGGGTCCGCCTCTCCGGCATGGCCGTCGGTACCCAGATCGGGTTCGCCGTCGCCGGCTTCGCGGTGACGTTCGCGGCACAGATCGCGGGCCCCGAGGGGGACGACTGGCTCGGCGTCGCGATCTTCACCGCCGCGTTCTGCGCGATCTGCGCGATCGCCGTGGCCACCGGGCGTGAGACACACCGGGTACCCACGGCCGAGTTGGGTGTGCGCGCCGGGCTCGCGAAGACGCCGACGGCGGAGCCCGAAGCCGCCGCCCTCTGAACCCGTCGCGCCGACCGCGACATCGTGATCAACCGTGCCAAGCTGACCTACAGGAACTCTTGATGACCTCGTACCTCACCGGCCTGATCGGCTCCGGTATCGGCCCCTCCCTGAGCCCCGCCCTGCACGAACGCGAGGCGGACCGGCACGGTGCGCGCCTCGTCTACCGCACCCTCGACATCGACGTCATCGGCGTAGCGCCCGAGGCCGTCGGAGAACTGGTGCACGCCGCCCGCCGACTCGGCTTCGACGGGCTGAACATCACCCACCCCTGCAAGCAGCTGGTCATCGAGCACCTGGACGAGCTCGCCCCCGAGGCCGCCGAGCTCGGCGCCGTGAACACCGTTGTCCTCAGGGGCGGACGCGCCGTCGGGCACAACACCGATGCCACCGGCTTCGCCCAGTCCTTCGCCCGGGGCCTGGCCGACGCGCCGACCGGTGACGTCGTACAGCTCGGGGCGGGCGGGGCGGGCGCCGCCGTGGCGCACGCCCTGCTCAACCTCGGTGTCGACCGGGTCACCCTGGTCGACACCGACCCGGCCCGTGCCACCGCTCTCGCCGCCGCGCTGACCGCGCGCTTCGGGCCCGGCCGTGCGGTGTCCGCGCCGAGCGGCGCGACGGCCGAGCGCCTCGCCGTCGCGGACGGCCTGGTCCACGCCACACCCACCGGCATGGTCGCCCACCCGGGCCTGCCCCTGCCTGTCGATCTGCTCAGGCCCGGCCTCTGGGTGGCCGAAGTGGTCTACCGGCCGCTGGAGACCGAGCTGTTGCGCGCGGCCCGCGCCATCGGCTGCCGCACCCTCGACGGCGGTGGCATGGCCGTCTTCCAGGCGGCCGACGCCTTCCGTCTCTTCACCGGACTCGAACCGCACACCGGATCGATGCTCGCCGACTTCGGCGACCTGGCCGCTTTCCCGGCCTGACAGATACCGACTCGATACTCACAGGCCCGAGAGAAGGACACCATGCGCAAAACGATCGCCACCGTCTCGCTCAGCGGCCCGCTGTCCGAGAAGCTCACCGCCGTCGCCACCGCCGGATTCGACGGTGTGGAGATCTTCGAGAACGATCTCATCGGCGCCCCGCTCAGCCCCGAGGAAGTGCGGCTGCGCTGTGCGGACCTGGGTCTTGGCATCGACCTCTACCAGCCCTTCCGCGACTTCGAGGCCGTCCCCACCGACGTCCTCGCCCGCAATCTGCGCCGCGCGGAACGCAAGTTCGCCGTGCTGGAGCGCCTGGGCGCGGACCTGCTCCTCGTCTGCTCCAGCGTCGCCCCCGACGCGGTCGACGACGACGCGCTCGCCGCCGAGCAGCTACGGCTCCTCGCCGACCGAGCGGCGGACCACGGCATCCGTATCGCCTACGAGGCGCTGGCCTGGGGCCGGCACGTCAGCACGTACGACCACGCCTGGCGGATCGTCGAACAGGCGGACCATCCGGCACTCGGCACCTGCCTCGACAGCTTCCACATCCTCTCCCGCGGATCCGACCCCAAGGGCATCGCGGACATCCCCGGCGAGAAGATCTTCTTCCTGCAGCTGGCGGACGCACCGCTGATGGCGATGGACGTCCTGCAGTGGAGCAGGCACTACCGCTGCTTCCCCGGCCAGGGCGGCTTCGACCTCGCCCCTCTGGTGGCCGCCACGGTAGGTGCCGGATACCAAGGGCCCCTGTCACTCGAAGTGTTCAACGACGTGTTCCGGCAGGCGGGCGCCGCCTCCACCGCCGTCGACGCGCTCCGCTCACTGCTCATGCTGGAGGAGTCGGCCGGTCTTTCCGCGCTCCCCGCGGCGCCCGCGCCCTCCGCCTTCGCCTTCGCCGAGCTGACCGCGGCCGACACCGAACCGCTGCGCGGAGTGCTCCAGGCTCTCGGCTTCGCCCACACGGCCCGGCACACCTGGAAGCCGGTCGAACTCTGGGAACAGGGGGATGCCCGCATCCTGCTCAACACCGGGGTCAGCGGCCGTCGTCAAGATCCGGCGCTGACCGCCATCGGCGTGGAGAGCTCCGACCCGGACCGCGCCGCGCGCCGCGCCGAAGAGCTGCTCGCGCCCGTGGTACCGCGCCGTCGGGGCCCGGGCGACGCACCGCTCGACGCGGTCGCCGCGCCCGACGGCACGGAGGTCTTCTTCTGCCGCACGGAGAAGCCCGACCACCTCAGCTGGACCGCTGACTTCACCGACGTACCGCCGCGCGGCCTGCCGGGGGAGCAGCCGGGGGAGCGAGGCGTACAGGCCGGGATCATCCGGCACATCGACCACATCGCGCTCACCCAGCCCTGGCACCAGTTCGACGAGGCATCGCTCTTCCACCGGGGAGTGCTCGGCCTGGAGGCGGACGGCAGCCTCGACCTGGCCGACCCCTACGGACTCGTGCGCAGCCGGGCCGTCGCGTCGCCCGACGGCGGTGTGCGCATCGTCCTCAACATCGCTCCGGCGCCGGACGCCGAAGGGGCCCGCCTCCAGCACATCGCCCTCGCGACGGACGACATCGTCGGCGCCGCCCGGCGTGTGCGGGAACACGGCGCGGGCCTGCTGCCGATTCCCGCCAACTACTACGACGACCTCGACGCCCGCCACGAGCTGGATCCGGAGTACCTGGCCACGCTGGCGGAGCTCGGCATCCTCTACGACCGGGACGAGAACGGCGAGTTCCTGCACTGCTACACCGCCACCGTCGGCCGGGTCTTCTTCGAGTTGGTGCGGCGCACGGGCGGCTACCGGGGATACGGGGCCCAGAACGCGGCCGTACGGCTCGCTGCCCAGCATCTTCAGCAGCCCTGGCCGTCATCCTCACCAGCATGAGCCGTCATCTCCACCCCCATTAGACTGACCGGCGCCGGAGAGTCCGCAAAGAGGAGCCGCATGGCCGCCGCCGTCCCCCCGTCGTCCCCGCCCGCCAAGCGAACCCGGGACGCGGCCCGCACCCAGGGGGAGATCCTCGACGTGGCCACCGAGGAGTTCGCCCGCATGGGATACGCGGGGGCCAGGGTGGACGAGATCGCCGCCCGCACGCGGACCACGAAGCGGATGATCTACTACTACTTCGGCAGCAAGGACCAGCTGTTCACCGCGGTCCTTGAGCGGGCGTACACGGTCATCCGGCAGGAGGAGCAGCAGCTCGACGTCGGGCATCTCGATCCGGTGTCCGCCATCCGCAGCCTTGCCGAGGTCACCTTCGACCACCACGAGGCGCACCCGGACTTCATCCGTCTCGTCAGCATCGAGAACATCCACGAGGCGAAGCACATCGGTGCCTCGCCGAGTCTGGCCTCACTCAGCTCTCCGGCGATCGACATCATCGCCTCGATCCTCGAAGCCGGGCGCGAGCAGGGCGTGTTCACGGCCGATGTGGACGCCGTGGACCTGCACGCGATGATCAGTTCCTTCTGCTTCTTCCGGGTCTCCAACCGGCATACGTTCCACGCGCTCTTCGGCCGCGACCTCACCGAGGTACCTCGCCGCGAGCACTACCGGACGATGCTGGGGGACATGGTCATCTCGTACCTGACCACCGCTCGCTGACCGCCGACACCGCCTCGGTGGCGGTCACGCGCACAGGGCCGCGCGCACGGGGCGGGTTGCGGGTCGCACCGGCGGCGTAGCCTGCGACCAGGAGGTGGTTGGATGCGCGAGGCATCCTCATCGGGGCATCCGGCGGCGGGAGACCCGGCGGCCAAGGACCCGGGGCTATTCGGCCCCTCGTCCGTGACCTGGCAGATGCACGGCGACCCGATGATGTGGGTCGCCGGGGTCCGCGCCCTGTACTTGCAGGCCCTGCACCCCCGCGCGGTCCGCGGTGTCATGCAGAACTCGGACTTCCGCAAAGACGCCTGGGGCCGCCTCATGCGTACCGCGAGCTTCGTGGGCACCACCACGTACGGCACCACCGAGGTCGCCGAGCACGCGGGCGCGCGGGTGCGGAAGATCCATACGATGCTCAAGGCCACCGACCCGGACACGGGGGAGCGGTACGGCGTCGACGAGCCCGAGCTGCTGCTCTGGGTGCACTGCGCCGAGATCGACTCCTATCTCCACGTCGTGCGCCGGTCCGGGTTCCGCCTCACCGACGAGCTCGCCGACCGGTATGTCGACGAACACCGGGAGAGCGCCCGCCTGGTCGGCCTCGACCCCGCCGACGTACCGGCGTCGGGCGCCCAACTCGCCGCGTACTTCGAGCGGGTGCGGCCCGAACTGGCCGCGGGGCCGGAGGCGCGTGATGTCGACGACTTCCTCCAACGCCCCCCGACCCACCCCCTGTTGGTTCCGGCGCGCGCCCTGCTGTGGCGGCGCGTGGCGAACCTGGCGTACGCCTCGCTGCCGCCCTACGCCCACGAGCTCTACGGCAGGACGGCCCCGCGGCCCGGCACCGTGACCCGCCGGCTTGTCACCACGGGCACCATCCTGCGCACCGTCCCCGCACGTATACGCTGGCAACTTCCCCCGAAACACATTCTGCGCGCCATGGCCAGGCTCGGCCCCGGCGCGCGGCCCGCCCCGTACAAACTCGACAGCCGGGCAGCCATACTGGACAGGCCGGGGAGGGCGAAGCGAGGCAACGGGGGCGACGGCGGGAGATGGCGGACACCAGGCTGATCCAGGGCCGGTACCGGCTGCTGGACCTGATCGGGCGCGGCGGCATGGGCGAGGTGTGGCGTGCGCGCGACGAGTCTCTCGGACGCAGGGTCGCTGTGAAGTGCCTCAAGCCGATGGGGCCGCAGCATGACCAGTCCTTCACGCGCGTCCTGCGCGAGAGGTTCCGGCGCGAGGCGCGCGTGGCGGCGGCACTGCAGCACCGCGGCGTCACCGTCGTACATGACTTCGGGGAGCATGACGGCGTCCTGTATCTGGTCATGGAACTGCTCGAAGGGCGCAACCTCAGTCAGCTCCTGGAGGACAACAAACAGCATCCACTGCCCGTCGCGGACGTCGTGGAGATCGCCGACCAGGTGGCCGCCGCACTCGCGTACACCCATGAACAGGGCATCGTGCACCGGGACCTGAAGCCCGCGAACATCATGCGGCTCACGGACGGCACGGTGAAGATCTGCGACTTCGGCATCGCGCGGCTCGGCCACGACATCGGCTTCACCTCGCGTCTGACCGGCACGGGCATCGCGATGGGTACACCGCACTACATGTCGCCCGAGCAGATCAGCGGCGCCCAGGTCGACCAGCGCAGCGACCTCTACTCATTCGGATGTGTCCTGTACGAGATCTCCACGGGGGCGCCGCCCTTCGACATGGAGGACGCCTGGGCCGTGCTCGTCGGCCACCGCGACACGCAGCCCGAGCCGCCGCGCACGCACCGCGACGAACTCCCCGAGTACTTCGAGAAGATCGTCCTCGACCTGCTCGCCAAGGAACCGGACGAACGCCCCGACGACGCCCGCGAGCTGGGGCGGCGCATCGTCTCGGGCCGCGCCGTCCCCTCGTACGTCCCGTCCGTCGTCACCCCGCCCGCCCACCGTCCGGAGCAGCCGCCCTCGCGTGAGCCGCGCCTTCCCTCGTGGACCCGCGGCATGACGACCGGGCACAAGGCGAACGGCGCCCCCGCGCTGCGGACGACGCCGCCCGACGCGGCGGCGGGCCTGACCGGCGAGTGGATCCCGCGCACCGACGCGCGCCGGGCCGCGGCACCGCGGCAGCCCGAACGGCCCACGCCGTCACCGGAGGTGGTCGCCACCCTGGTCAGCAGGCACAACGCGGGCCTGAGCCTGGGGCGCCTCGGCCGCTGGGCCGAGGCGGGCGAGGTGCACCGCGCGGTGGCCGCCGAGCGGGAGCACGCGCTCGGCCCCGACCATCCGGACACGCTCGCAAGCCGCTACGAGGTGGGTTTCACCCTCAGCCGCACCGGGCGGGCGGCCGACGCCCTGCGGGAGTACGGGCGCGTCGCGCAGGGCAGGGAACGCACCCTCGGCGCCGAGCACCAGGACACGCTCGCCGCACGTCAGGAAATGGCCTACGTACTGGGGCAGTTGGGGCGGCACTTCGAGGCCCATCAGACGTACACGGCGGTGCTGGCCGTGCGGGAGCGGACCGCGGGCGCCGATCACCCCGACACTCTGCGCTGCCGCCACAACCTGGCGTACAACCTCAGCAGGCTCGGCCGCCTGGAGGACTCCTATCAGCTGGCCCGCGAGGTCGCCACGGCCCGCGCGCGCGTCCTGGGCGCCACCCACCCCGACACCCTCGTCACCCGATACGAAGTCGCCTACGCACTAGGCCAGTTGGGGCGCTGGCCCGAGGCGCTCCAGACGTATCGCGAGGTCGCGGAGGCGCGCGGCCGGGCGCTCGGCGGCGACCACCCCGACACGCTCGCCGCGCGCTACGAGGTGGGGATCAGCCTCGGCCGCCTCGGCCGCAGCGGTGAGGCCCTGGAGCTGTACCGCGACCTGATCGACGACCGCAACCGCGTGAACGGCCCCTCCGATCCCGAGACCCTGCGCGCCCGGCACGGCCTCGGCGTCAACCTCGGCCGCCAGGGCCGCTGGGAGGAAGCCCTGGCCGAGGCCCGTGACGTCTGCGCGATCCGCGAACGCGTCCTGGGCGGCGACCACCCGGACACCCTGGTCAGCCGCCGCGAGGTGGCCGTGGGTCTGGGATGGCTCGGCCGTTGGGCCGACGCCCTCACCGAGTACCGCCGCGTCGCCGCGGCCCGCGAACAGGTCCTCGGCGCCGACCACCCCGACGCCCTGGCCAGCCGCAACGACGAGGCGCACTGCCTGGAACAGCTGGGCCGCGGCACCGAGGCGGTCGAGCTCTACCGGCGCGTGGCGGCGCTGCGCCAGCAGCGCGCGTCCGGCGGGCGCTGAGGGTGCTGACGGTGCCGGGGGCGTCGGGGGTGTGACCATCGCACCATGAGGCGGGGGCTCGTGTTAGTAAGGGCTATGCCTCCTCGCGATCGATACGACGCCGTCATCGTCGGCGGTGGTCACAACGGACTCGTCGTCGCCGCCTATCTCGCCCGCGCGGGACGCTCCGTCCTGCTTCTGGAGCGGCTCTCCAAGACCGGCGGCGCCGCCGTCTCCAGCCGCCCCTTCGCCGGAGTGGACGCCCGGCTCTCGCGCTACTCGTACCTGGTCAGCCTCCTGCCGCGGAAGATCGTCAGGGACCTCGACCTGGACTTCAGAGTGCGCACCCGCACGGTCTCCTCCTACACCCCGACCGAGCGCGACGGGCGGCCGACCGGACTGCTCGTGGGCGGGGGCGAAGCGCGCACCAGGGAGGCGTTCGAGCGGCTCACCGGCGGACCGCGGGAGTACGAGGCGTGGCGGGAGTTCTACGCCATGACGGGTGAGGTCGCGGGGCGGGTGTTCCCCACGCTCACCGAACCCCTGCCCACGCGCGACGCGCTGCGCGAGCGGGTCGGTGACGAGACCGCCTGGCGAACGCTCTTCGAAGAGCCCATCGGCGCCGCCATCGAGGAGCGGTTCCAGGACGACCTGGTGCGCGGAGTGGTGCTCACCGATGCCCTCATCGGCACGTTCGCCGACGCCCACGACCTGTCCCTGCGCCAGAACCGCTGCTTCCTGTACCACGTCATCGGCGGCGGCACCGGCGACTGGAACGTGCCCGTCGGCGGCATGGGCGCGCTCACCAGTGCCCTCGCCCGGACCGCCCGCGCGGCCGGCGCCGAGCTCGCCACGGACCACGAGGTCATCCGTATCGACTCGGACGGACAGAGCGCCGAGGTCACGTACCGCACGCCCGAGCGCGAAGCCACCGTCGCCGCACGGCACGTCCTGGTCAACGCCTCACCGCAGGAGCTCGCCGCCCTCGTCGGCGCCGCACCCCCCGACCCGGCCGCGGGCGCCCAGCTCAAGGTCAACATGCTGCTCGAACGGCTGCCGAGGCTGCGCGACACCTCGGTCGACCCGCACGAGGCCTTCGCCGGGACCTTCCACATCGCGGAGGGGTACGGCGAGCTGGGAGCCGCGTACGTGCAGGCCGCGGCCGGAGAGCTGCCCGCCGCGCCACCGTCCGAGATCTACTGCCACTCCCTCACGGACCCCAGCATCCTCGCCCCCGACCTCGTCGAGCGCGGCTTCCAGACCCTTACGCTCTTCGGACTG
Source organism: Streptomyces sp. NPDC058257 (assembly GCF_042881845.1). Taxonomy (NCBI): domain Bacteria; kingdom Bacillati; phylum Actinomycetota; class Actinomycetes; order Kitasatosporales; family Streptomycetaceae; genus Streptomyces; species Streptomyces sp. NPDC058257. The sequence continues at coordinate 96,998 of NZ_JBHVXJ010000015.1, read as the reverse complement.
CACACGCCCGCGCGTCTCTTCGCCCACGACAACGACGCCGTACGGGCCGAACTGCTCAAGTCGACCCTGGCGCAGCTGGACGCCCACCTGGCGGAGCCGCTCGCCGACTGCCTGGCCACCGACGCCGAAGGACGCCCCTGCATCGAGGCCAAGACCCCGCTCGACCTGGAACGCGACCTGCGCCTGCCCGGCGGCAACATCTTCCACCGCGACCTCGCCTTCCCCTACGCCCAGGACGACACAGGCCGGTGGGGCGTGGAGACGCGGCACGCGAACGTCCTGCTGTGCGGGGCGGGTGCCGTGCGCGGCGGCGGGGTCAGCGGCATCCCCGGGCACAACGCGGCGATGGCCGCGCTGGGGGAGTAGGGCGGCCTCAGTCGGCCGAGGGGGCCCACCCCGCCGCCTCGATGCGTGCTCGGGGGTGCCGGGACGCAGCGTCGGGCGCCCGGCGCCGGTCGCGGAGCGCGCCGCCGCGGCAGGACCCGCGGGGAACGGGACAAGGGCGAGCGGCCCGACCGACGCGGATACTCGCGCGCCCAGACGCGGATACTCGCGCGCCCAGTTGGTGTCGGCTGGGGCCGCCGTCCGCTCTGTCCGCCGCCCCGCTGACCCCGGCCATGACCGTGCCCCCTCCTGAGACTCTCCTGAACTGAAACTATCTTTCGGGATCACAAGAAACTGCTGAAACATCCATGTCGGCGCGGAGCCCTGACAACCACGGGTACCCGGCAAAGATCTGACACTGCATCAGAAAATCTCTTCCGTCGTCCGGACGGCTGCGGCATCCTGCGCCCATGCAGACAGAGCTGAGCAGGAAACTGGGGATCGAGCACGCCGTCTTCGGCTTCACGCCCTTCCCGGCGGTGGCGGCCGCCATCAGCAGGGCGGGCGGATTCGGTGTGCTCGGCGCGGTCCGCTACACGGCGCCCGACGAACTGGCCCGGGATCTCGACTGGATGCAGGAGCATCTCGACGACCGGCCCTACGGACTCGATGTCGTGATGCCCGCGAAGAAGGTCGAGGGGGTGAGCGAGTCCGATGTCGAGGCGATGATCCCCGAAGGCCACCGCCAGTTCGTCGAGGACACCCTCGGTAAGTACGGCGTACCCGAACTGGCCGAAGGCGAAGCCTCCGGCTGGCGTATCACCGGATGGATGGAGCAGGTCGCCCGCAATCAGCTCGACGTCGCCTTCGACTACCCGATCAAGCTGCTCGCCAACGCGCTCGGTTCACCGCCCGCCGACGTCATCCAGCGCGCCCACGACCACGACGTACTGGTCGCCGCTCTCGCGGGCAGCGCCCGGCACGCGCGCAAGCACGCGGACGCGGGCATCGACATCGTCGTCGCGCAGGGCTACGAGGCGGGCGGCCACACCGGCGAGATCGCCTCCATGGTCCTGACGCCGGAAGCCGTCGAGGCCGTGGCGCCGCTGCCGGTGCTCGCGGCGGGCGGTATCGGCAGCGGCGACCAGATCGCGGCCGCGTTCGCGCTCGGCGCGCAGGGCGTGTGGCTCGGCTCCCTCTGGCTCACCACGACGGAGGCCGACCTCCACTCGCGGGCTCTCACCGAGAAGCTCCTGGCGGCGGGCTCGGGCGACACGGTCCGCTCGCGCGCCCTCACGGGCAAACCCGCGCGCCAGCTGCGCACCGAATGGACCGACGCCTGGGACGACCCGGACGGACCCGGCACGCTGCCCATGCCGCTGCAGGGGCTTCTGGTCGCCGAGGCGGTCTCGCGCATCCAGAAGCACGAGGTCCAGGCGCTGCTCGGCACGCCGGTCGGGCAGATCGTCGGCCGGATGAACAGCGAACGCAGCGTCCAGGTGGTCTTCGACGAGCTGACCCGCGGTTTCGAGCGGGCCATCGACCGCGTGAACCGCATAGCCGGACGCGACTGACGACCGGACGCGACCGGCGAGACGACGCGACCGACGACCGGACACGACCGACGAGACGACGCGACCGACGAGACGACGGAGGAGAGGTCCTTATGAGCAGCATGCCGGGCAGTACGCCCCCCAACGGCTTCTGGGCGCAGGCCGAAGCGGACCCGGACCGCACGGTACTGATCGCACCCGACGGCGAGGAGTGGACCGCGCGGCGCCTGCACGCGGCGACCAACCAGCTCGTCCACGGGCTGCGCGCCGCGGGCCTCGAACGCGGCGACGCCTTCGCCGTGGTGCTGCCCAACAGCGTCGAGTTCCTCACCGCGTACCTGGCGGCCTCACAGGCCGGTTTCTACCTCGTCCCGGTCAACCACCACCTGGTGGGACCGGAGATCGCCTGGATCGTCGCCGACTCCGGTGCGAAGGTGCTCATCGCGCACGAGCGGTTCGCGCCGGCGGCGACCCATGCCGCCGACGAAGCGAAGCTCCCGGCGACGCACCGGTACTCGGTGGGTGGCGTACCCGGCTTCCGTCCGTACGCCGAACTCCTGGCCGGAAAACCGGAATCCGCGCCCGACGAGCGCACCCTCGGCTGGGTCATGAACTACACCTCGGGCACCACGGGACGCCCGCGAGGCATCCGGCGCCCGCTGTCCGGGAAGCTCCCCGAGGAGTCGTATCTCGGCGGCTTCCTCGGCATCTTCGGCGTCAAGCCGTTCGACGGCAACGTGCACCTCGTCTGCTCGCCGCTCTACCACACCGCGGTCCTCCAGTTCGCGGGCGCCGCCCTGCACATCGGCCACCCGCTGGTCCTGATGGACAAGTGGACGCCCCAGGAGATGCTCCGTCTCATCGACCGGTACAAGTGCACGCACACCCACATGGTGCCCACCCAGTTCCACCGCCTTCTCGCGCTGCCGGACGCGACCAAGGAGGCGTACGACGTGTCGTCGATGCGCCACGCCATCCACGGCGCCGCGCCCTGCCCCGACCACGTCAAACGGGCGATGATCGAGTGGTGGGGCGAGTGCGTCGAGGAGTACTACGCGGCCAGCGAGGGCGGCGGCGCCTTCGCCACCGCGCAGGACTGGCTGAAGCGGCCCGGCACCGTCGGCAAGGCGTGGCCCATCAGCGAACTGGCCGTCTTCGACGACGACGGCAATCGGCTGCCGCCCGGTGAACTCGGCACCGTCTACATGAAGATGAGCACCGGCGGGTTCTCGTACCACAAGGACGAGTCCAAGACGAAGAAGAACCGCATCGGCGAATTCTTCACGGTCGGCGACCTCGGCTACCTCGACGAGGACGGCTACCTCTACCTCCGCGACCGCAAGATCGACATGATCATCTCGGGCGGGGTCAACATCTACCCCGCCGAGATCGAGTCCGCGCTGCTCACCCATCCCGCCGTCGCGGACGCCGCCGCGTTCGGCATCCCGCACGACGAGTGGGGCGAGCAGGTCAAGGCGGTCGTGGAGGTGACGGAGGGCAACACGGCGGGCGACGCGCTCGCCGCCGACATCCTCGACCACTGCGAGCGCCGACTCGCGGGCTACAAGCGCCCCAAGAGCGTCGACTTCATCAAGACCATGCCGCGCGACCCGAACGGCAAGCTCTACAAGCGACGGCTGCGCGAACCGTACTGGGAGGGCCGGGAGCGCGCGCTGTAGGCGCCCTCAGGGGCGCGGGGAACTGCGCGACAAGCCCCCACCGGCCCGCAGGAGCAACCACGAAGCAGGGCCACCCCGCGTCGAGCCCGACGCGGGGTGGCCCGATATCAGTCAACGCGGCACGGCAGCCCCCCGAACCTTGACCACCTTCAGCCCGGGATCACGCAGAATGTCCTTCTCGCAGAACCGCGAGGTGACCCAGCGCTCACCGGAGTACAACCGCGTCTGATCGCTGTAGTGCGGCGAGTTGGGGTTCGACGACTGCGAGTAGGTGAGGAGCGTGCGCGCCTGAGGGCAGCGCCCCTTGTCCCAGCCGACCGCCTGGATGTGGCTCGAACCGTGCGCGACCTCGGTGTAGCCGCCGCCCTTCGCGTCCCAGACCGGCTCGACCTTGTTCCACACGCCGATCGACTCCGTGCCGCCGGAGACCGGCAGCCGCTCCGAGCCGCGTACGACGAACTGGTTCCTGCCCAGCGGCGCGTCGAGCGCGATGCCGGCCCCGCTCAGCTCGGTCACCGCGTCGGCGAGCGCGGTCGTGAAGCCCGGCGCGGCCGTGTTGAGGGTGTTCGGGGTGCGCACCGGGTCGGCGGCGGAGAACGGCACCTTCCACAGCTGGGCGTTCGGCACGGCGACGACGAGCTTCCGCCAGAACCGGTCGAAGAGCAGCGCCCCCTCGCTGTCCGTGTTCATGGTGCGATCCCAGGCCTTGAGGACGTCACAGGCCTCGCGTACGTCGACGGCCCTGCCGTCGCTGCCGGTCGCGGCGCCCCCGGGCAGCGCGGCACACGCGCGTGCCGCGTCGGCGGCGGCCAGGTCGCCCGCGGGCGCCCGGTTCGCGAACTGCTGCTTCTGGAGGTCCGTGACCGTCAGGCCGCCCCTCTTCGCCATCTTGGCGACATCCTCGACGGCGCCGCGCGTCCGCATGGAGCGCTGCGTGCCGATCGTGCCGAAGATCCGCTCGTAGCCCGTGATCGGCCGGTCGGCGTTGGTGAGCCAGGCGCTGTCGTTGGAGTTCTCCGCGTACGGGGCGTCCTTGAGGGTGGGCATCCTCGACGGGCCGAAGACGCCGGGCTGGACGGCGTCCTTGTCCGAACCGAGCGCGCAGTCGCCGCGCGAGCCGTCGAGCACGGCCACGCCCGACGCCGGATACGTCACCTTGCCCAGATCGGTCGAGCAGCGCTCGGCCAGGTCGTCGGTGATGCGGGGAAGGACCTGGGACTGGCTGAGGAGCGAGTGGCCCTTTTGGTCGGCGGCGACGGTGTTGACCCAGGGGAGGCCCTGGGTGTCGCGCAGCGCCTTCAGGATGCCCTCGGTGGAGCGGGCCCTGCCGAAGCCGAGGTCGGTGTCGCTGCCGCGCATGTTCCTGGCGTTGGGGTCGTTCAGGGCGTACGCGGTCTTCGCCGACCAGGGCAGCGGGAGCTGAGCGCCGAGGTCGGTGGTGACCGGGCCGTATCGGGTCCACCACTGCGTGCGGGTCACCGGAGCACCGTTCCTGACCGGCACCTCGACCGTCCGCTTCGTCATCTTCTCCGGCTTGCCGTCCACCAGATAGGTGGTGGGGTCGGCCGGATCCAGCGTGAGCTGGTGCAGGTTGAGGGTCACGCCGGACGCCACCGTGTGACTCCACGCCACATCGCCGTTGAAGCCGATGTTGACGACGCTCGTGCCGACCAGGGAACCGCCCGAGACGTTCAGCTCACCGGGGATGGTCTGCTGCGACTGCCAGAAGCGTCGGCCACCCTGCCAGGGGTAGTGCGGATTGCCGAGCAGCAGGCCCTTGCCGTTCGCGGTGGTCTTCCCGCTGAACGCGACGGCGTTGGAACCCATGACGGCCTCGTCGGCCGAGAAGAGCTCGCGCGCCTCCTTCGCGGTGCGCTCGGGGTCAGGTGCGCGGTCCGGGGCTGTCGCGCTCGGTGGCTTCGCCGCGGTGATGCCATCTATGCCGCGCCCCTGACCGCCCAGAACCTGGACGGCGAAGCCCTGTCGGGCCACGTCCAGAGCGGTGATCGGGCGCAGCCACTTGGCGCCCTCGCAGGCCGGGTCGGTGACGCGGTTCTGCTTCAGCCAGGCGTTGTAGCCGGCCGCGAAGCCGCGCATCAGCTTCTTCGACGTGGTGCTCGGCCCCGCGGGGGCGGGCTGCTTGAGAAGCTTCTCCACCGTGTGCGTGTCGCGGACGCCGCCGAAGTAGAGGTCGCTGGAGAGGTTCGTGGTCGCCGAGGACAGCGAGCCGTCGGGCTTGCCGTCGGCGCCGAAGTAGCGTGACCGCTCGCCGCGCACGGTCGCGTAGCCCTCGGCGAGGGTGCACACCTGGTCGGCGGCCTGCGCCCAGCCGGTGCCGAAGCCGAGGTTCTCGTAGTCCTTGGCGAGGATGTGCGGAATGCCGTACTGGGTGTAGCGGACGGTGGCGGACAGACCGCCGCCCGACGGGCGGGCGTCGCCGTGCGCCCCAGCCGCGCCCGCCGTGGCGGCGGACGACGGCAGAAACGCCGCGGCGGTCAACAGGCTGATACCCAAGGCCGTCAGGTGTCTGATGCGGATACGCATGGTGCCTCCCAACTGATGTGATCGAAGGGGCGGTTGAGCGTACCAATCGGTATGTCACTTGATCGAGTACCGGAACAGGCCCAGTTCGTGCCCCGTCCGGAGCCTTGACCGGCGTGACACGTGCGGCTCAGGATCACGCCATGACAGGTGTACGCGGCAATACGGTCGACGGGGTCCTTCGGCGGAGCGCGCGGCGCGTGCCGGGGCGAGTGGCGCTTCGCTACGGCGAGCGGGCGTGGACATACGCGGAACTGGACTCGGCCGTTTCGCGCGGCGCCCAGGTGCTGCGCGAGGCGGGTCTCGGCCACGGTGACCGCGTCGGTGCCTACGCCCACAACTCGGACGCCTATCTCATCGGCTTCCTCGCCTGCTCGCGGGCGGGCCTGGTCCATGTGCCGGTCAACCAGAACCTCGTGGGCGACGACCTGGCGTACATCGTGGGCCAGTCGGGCAGCTCCCTGGTCCTCGCCGATCCGGACCTCGCCCCGCGCCTGCCCGGCGACGTACGCGCCCTCGCCCTGCGCGACGCGGACGACTCACTGCTTGCGCGGCTCTCGGCCGCACCGGCGTACGACGGCACGGAGCCGGGTGCGGACGACTTGGCCCAGCTGCTCTACACCTCCGGCACCACCGCCCTCCCCAAGGGCGCGATGATGACGCACCGAGCCCTCGTGCACGAGTACGTCAGCGCCATCACCGCCCTCGACCTCAAGGAGACGGACAAGCCCGTCCACGCGCTGCCGCTCTACCACTCGGCGCAGATGCACGTCTTCCTGCTGCCGTACTTGGCGGTGGGCGCCGAGAACACGATCATCGACGCGCCCGACGTCGAACGTATCTTCGAACTGGTCGAGGCGGGCCGCGCCGACAGCCTCTTCGCGCCGCCCACCGTATGGATCGGCCTCTCGAACCACCCCGGTTTCGCCACCCGTGACCTCGGCGCCCTGCGCAAGGCCTACTACGGCGCGTCGATCATGCCCGTGCCCGTTCTGGAGCGGCTGCGTGAACGGCTGCCGTCGCTCGGCTTCTACAACTGCTTCGGGCAGAGCGAGATCGGCCCCCTGGCCACGGTCCTCGGGCCCGACGAGCACGAGGGCCGGTTGGAGTCCTGCGGGCGCCCCGTCCTGTTCGTCGAGGCGCGGATCGTGGACGAGCGTGGCCTTGAGGTGCCCGACGGCACGCAGGGTGAAGTCGTCTACCGGTCACCGCAGTTGTGCGAGGGCTACTGGGACAAGCCCGAGGAGACCGAGGAGGCGTTCCGTGGTGGCTGGTTCCACTCCGGGGATCTTGCCGTGCGGGATGAGGAGGGCTACCTCACGGTCGTCGACCGGGTGAAGGACGTCATCAACTCCGGCGGTGTCCTCGTCGCGTCGCGCCAGGTCGAGGACGCGCTCTACACCCACGAGCGGGTCGCGGAGACGGCCGTGATCGGCCTGCCGGACGAGCGCTGGATCGAGGCGGTCACCGCAGTCGTCGTACGCAGGGGAGAGGTCACCGAGGCCGAACTGATCGACCACGCGCGCGAGAAGCTCGCCCACTTCAAGGCGCCCAAGCGGGTCCTCTTCGTGGACGAGCTGCCGCGCAACGCGAGCGGGAAGATCCTCAAGCGCGAGCTGCGGGACCGATTCAGCGCGTCGTAGCTCCTGCTCCGTGGGAGCTACTTCTCGCGCAGGTCCACGATCCGCTTGAATTTCCCCACCGACCGCTCGATCGTCTCCGGATCGACGATCTCCACCGTCACCGAGACGCCGATGCCGTCCTTCACCGCCGACGCGATCTCCCGGGCCGCCGCCTCGCGCCGCTCGGGAGTCGTGTCCGCGCGGGACTCGGCCCGGACCGTCAGCGCGTCCATGCGGCCCTCGCGGGTCAGGCGCAGCTGGAAGTACGGCGCGACTCCCGCGGTCCGCAGGACGATCTCCTCGACCTGTGTGGGGAAGAGGTTCACGCCGCGCAGGATCACCATGTCGTCCGAGCGGCCCGTGATCTTCTCCATCCGGCGGAAGGTCCGTGCGGTGCCGGGCAGGAGGCGGGTCAGGTCGCGGGTGCGGTAGCGGATGACGGGCATGGCCTCCTTGGTGAGTGACGTGAAGACCAGTTCGCCGCGCTCGCCGTCCGGGAGCACCTCGCCGGTGATCGGGTCCACCACCTCCGGATAGAAGTGGTCCTCCCAGATGTGCAGGCCGTCCTTGGTCTCCACGCACTCCTGCGCGACTCCGGGGCCGATCACCTCGGAGAGCCCGTATATGTCGACGGCGTCGATCGCGAACCGCTCCTCGATCTCGCGGCGCATCTCCTCCGTCCACGGCTCGGCGCCGAAGATGCCGACCTTGAGGGACGTGGTGCGTGGGTCGACCCCCTGGCGCTCGAACTCCTCCAGGAGCGTCAGCATGTACGAGGGGGTCACCATGATGATCTCGGGGCGGAAGTCCTGGATCAGCTGGACCTGACGGGCCGTCATGCCGCCGGACGCGGGAATCACCGTACAGCCAAGACGCTCGGCCCCGTAGTGCGCGCCGAGGCCGCCGGTGAACAGGCCGTAGCCGTACGCCACATGGACCTTGTGCCCGGGGCGTCCCCCCGCCGCGCGGATCGAGCGTGCCACGACGTCCGCCCACATCGACAGGTCCTGCTCGGTGTAGCCGACGACCGTGGGCCGGCCCGTCGTGCCGCTGGACGCGTGGAGGCGCCGCACCTCGGACTGCTCGACCGCGAACATCCCGAAGGGGTAGTTGTCCCGCAGATCGGTCTTGGCCGTGAACGGGAAGCGAGCCAGGTCGCTGAGCGCACGGCAGTCCTCGGGGCGCAGACCCGCTTTGTCGAACGCCGCCCGGTAGAAGGGCACGTTCTCGTACGCGTGCAGCAGGGTGTCCTGCAGGCGCTCCAGCTGCAGCGCTTCCAGCTCCTGGCGCCCGAGGCGCTCCGCGGGGTCCAGCATCGCCGTCATATGGAGTTTCTCCCGTCCCAAACGGGCGACCGATCATTCGGTCGTGGATCTTCTGTCGAGCTCAGTAATCCAGCCCTGGGAGCGGCCGTCAAGAGATCGAGCAAGGCCGCTTGAGCTGGGGCGCTACGGCGGCCCCACCCCGAGCGGCGATCAGCAACTTCCGTCGTCGTCCAGTGCCTGCCGGGCGGGTTCCATGAAGCGACCCGACTCCGTGTCGCGGTCCCCTGTCGCGTGGCGACCGCGCCACAGCTCCTCTTTGTGCTCGTCGAGCTCGTCCACTGCCGCTTCGAGCAGGCCGGACGCGGTGCCGAAAGCCTCTCGCGCCTGTTCCGGAATCCGCTGGGCCCTCCACGGCCACGCGGGCGCGCGGGTCGGCGATCCTGCCGAGCGGTCGGTGCGGCCGGACGCGCCACCACGGGTAACTGCCCCGGACGCGCCACCACGTGTAACTGCCTAGTCGTGGAACGTCGTGGTCGCCTCCAGCGTGGCGCGCTCGGTCGTCACCCGGTTCACCGGCGCGGTCTCATCGGCATAGCCGAAGGAGATGCCCACGAGCAGCTTGCCTCCGGTGACGCCGAGCTCGCCCCGGACGGTGTCGGCGTAGAAGCTCAGGAGTCCCTGCGGGCAGCTGTCCACGCCGTACGCGGCCATCGCCAGGAGCAGGGTCTGCATGTAGGCGCCCACGTCGGCGGCGAGGCGTGTCGCGCCGTCACCGTCGACGAACAGGAAAGCCGCGTGTGGCGCGCCGTAGAAGCGCAGGCTCTCCGCGTCGTAGGCCGCACGTGCGGCATGGTCGCCAGTGCCTATGCCCAGGGCTCCGTACAGCTCGGCTCCGAACGTGGCCCGGCGCGCCTGGTGCACCTGCGCGTACATGTCCTCGGAGTACGGAAGATCCGCCGAGACGCGCTTCGCGGCATGGGCCGCCCGCAAGGCGTGCGCCAGGCGCTCACGCGCCGCGCCGCTCACCACCTCCACCTGCCACGGCTGCGCGTTGGAGTTGGACGGCGCGGTACCGGCCAGCGAGAAGATCGCGCGCATCGTGTCCGCGGGGACGGCGTCCGGGCGGAACGCGCGTGTCGCGTGACGGCCGCGTATCAACTTCTCCGCGCCGCCGCTCAACTCGGTGGTGGCGGTGGCGGCGGTGGTGGGGGTCGGCCTGCTCATGGAGCACTCCTCGGTGAGAGCGTAAGTAAACGCGACCGTTTACATGAGCGTGAGCCTAGCCCCCGGACCCCGTCGAAGTAAACGCGTACGTATACTTGCCTCATGGAAGCGACGACTACCGCACCCCGAGGACGGGGAGGGCGTGGGGGCAGGGAGCGCATCCTGGTCGCCGCCGCCCAGCTGTTCGCGGTCCAGGGGATCAACGCGACCGGAATGGAACAGGTCGCCGAGCGGGCGCCGGTCTCCAAGCGCACGCTCTACGCGCACTTTCGGACCAAGAGCGACCTGGTCGTCGCCCACCTGCGGGACCTCGCGTCGTCGGGCGCCACCCTGGAGAGCGTGCTGACCCGTGAGGACATCTCGCCGCGGGAGCGGATCCTCGGACTGTTCGACCGGCCCGCGGCGGACACGGCTCCGGTGCGCGGATGCCCGTTCATCGATGCCGCCGCGGAGTTCCCCGACCCGCGGAGCGCGGTCCACATGTACGCACGCGAACAGAAGCTGCGGATGGTTCAGCTGGTCACCGCATCGGTGCGGGAGCTCGGCTGCCGGGAACCCGCCGCGCTCGCCGAACAACTGGTCACCCTCGCGGACGGGGCGGCCAGTCGCGCCATGGTGCTGAACGAAGCGGACTACGGCCAGTACGCGCGAGCGGCGGCAGAGATCCTCCTAGACCGCGCACTACCGGGCACGGGCTGACGAGCAGAGCCTGTCCGGCGGGTGATCGTACGATGACGGCGGTCGCCGGCCTCCGCCGTGCGCCAGGTCGATCAGGGGAATCACTGTGCGAATCACTCCGTCCGCGGGGCGTCTGCTCACCACTGGGGCCGTGACGGTGGCTCTGCTCGCCGGGAGCGGGGCGGCCGGTGCCGTTGCCGTCGCCGCTGCTCCGGTGCGGGGCTCGTCGGCGTCCGCGGCGTCCGTCGTCGCCTCGGGGCCTTACGCCCGGCTCCACCCGTTGGCCGATCTCGCCGCCCAGCGGCTGGCCACCGCCGACCTTGTCGCCGCCGCGAAGTACGGCACAGGCAGCCCTATCGACGACCCTGCCCGCGAGCAGCAGGTCCTGGAGGATGTCGCCGAGCAGGCGCGGGAGTCGGGCGCCGATCCCGAGGCGACCGTGCGGATCTTCCGGGACCAGATCGAGGCCAACAAGATCGTGCAGCGGGAGCTGCACCGGCGGTGGGACGCGGATCCGGCGCAGGCGCCGACACCGCGGGAGCGGCCTGATCTCGCGGAGGTGCGCAAGGAGATCAACCGGGTGAACGGGGAGTTGGTGCGGGGGATCGCAGACTCTCCGTCCGCGCGCTCCGCGCCTTCCTGCCGTGGGCTTCTTGCCGTGGCCGGTCTGCGGGTTCGCCATGAACGGCAGCTCGATGTGGTGCACTCCGTGGCCCTGGGGCGGGCGTTGCCGTCAGTCTGTGCGGCGTGACGGTCTCTTCCGGACCGCCGTTTCACGGCGGACGTCCTCCCGCCCGCCCGTCGTCCCCCGTCAGATTCCGCCTGCCGCAACCGACTTCGCCCACCTGTAGTCCGCCTTGCCGCTCGGTGAACGCTGGATCTCGGTGGTGAAGACCGCGGAGCGGGGGATCTTGTAACCGGCCAGGCGGGTGCGGCAGTGGCTTTGGATGGCTTCGAGGTCCAACGGGGTCGCTCCGTCGCGGATTTGGACGACGGCGGCGACGTGGTTGCCCCAGCGTTCGTCGGGGACGCCGGTGACCAGCGCGTCGTACACGTCCGGATGGGACTTGAGCGCCTGCTCCACCTCCTCCGGATACACCTTCTCGCCACCGGTGTTGATGCACTGCGAGCCCCGGCCGAGGACGGTGACGATGCCGTCGTCGTCGACGGTGGCCATGTCCCCGAGCAGCACCCACCGCTCGTCGCCCTTCTGGAAGAAGGTCTCGGCGGTCTTCGCCGGGTCGTTGTAGTAGCCGAGCGGCACATGACCGCGCTGGGCCAAACGGCCGATCTCACCCACGGCCACCGGCTCATGCGTGACCTGATCCACCACCTGCGTACGTTCGTTGACCTCCAGGCGGAAGCCCTTCTCCGGGCCCGAGTCCTCCGTCGCCTTGCCGTTGGAGCCGGACTCGGACGAACCGAAGTTGTTCAGGAGGAGGACGTTCGGCGCGAGCTCCTGGAACTGGGCACGCACCGTCTCCGACATGATCGCCCCGGAGGACGAGACGCTGAAGAGCGACGACAGGTCGGTGCCCTTGAGCGGTCCGCGCAGGGCGTCTATGAGGGGCCTGAGCATCGCGTCGCCGACCAGCGAGACGCTGGACACCTTCTCCCGTTCGATCGTGCGGAGCACCTCTTCAGGGACGTACTTGCGGTGAATGGCCACCCGCTGGCCGTAGTTGAAGGCGATGAACGACGTCAGCGTCGACGTGCCGTGCATCAGCGGGGGAGTGGGGAAGAACGTGATGCCGGGGCCGCCCGCCGCGACGCGTTCCGCCAGCTCCTCGGGCCGTTTCACCGGCTCGCCCGCGGGCTCGCCGCCGAAGAGCCCGGCGAAGAACAGGTCCTCCTGGCGCCACATGACGCCCTTGGGCATGCCCGTGGTGCCGCCGGTGTAGATGATGAACAGGTCGTCGGCCGAGCGTGCCGCGAACCCGCGATCCGGTGAACCCGCGGCCTGCGCCCGGGCGAAGGCGACGGCGTCGAGTGCGGGGGCGTCCGCGGGCGGGGTTCCCACCCGCACCAGATGCCGCAGCTTCCGGGAGCGTGGCAGCGCGGCGGCGACCCGCTCGGTGAACTCCGCGTCGAAGACGAGTGCGGCGAGGTCCGCGTCACGGTAGAGGTAGACCAACTCCTCTTCCACGTAGCGGTAGTTGACGTTGACCGGCACGATGCGTGCTTTGAGACAGGCGAGCACCGTCTGCAAGTACTCGACGCCGTTGTAGAGATGGAGTCCCAGATGTTCGCCCGGCTCGATCCCGCTGTCGATCAGGTGGTGCGCGAGGCGGTTGGCGGCCCGGTCGAGCTCGGCGTACGTCAGCCTGCTCTCAGCCCCGGTTCCGGGGTGATCGATGTACACGAGCGCCTCGCGGTCGGGGACCACGTCGACGACCGACTCGAACAGGTCGGCAAGGTTGTACTCCACCGCTCCTCCTGACCCCGGCGTCATCTCTTCTGGCGGTCATCAGAGCAGAGGCACCCACAAGTGTGAAGGGTCCTCGTTCAAGAAATCTGACTGAGTGTCAGAAAACTATTGAACTGGCTCCCCGCCTACTGCAACCTGTTCCAGGTCCGAAGCCGCCGGCCGCCGGTCGACGTTCAGCGGATGGCCGACACGGGCCGGCCGTCGACGAGCCGTGATGAGACGAGCCGTGATGAGTATGAGACGAGCCGTTATGAGAGGGAGTACGGCCATGGGTGGGACGGAACATCTCGCTGTGCGGCGCGAAGGCGCCACACTGATACTCACGCTCAACAGGCCGGAGGCGAAGAACGCGCTCTCGCTGCCGATGCTGGTGGGCCTCTACGACGGCTGGCTGGCCGCCGACGAGGACGACGCGATCCGCTCCGTCGTGCTCACCGGAGCGGGCGGCGCGTTCTGCGCGGGCATGGATCTCAAGGCCCTCGCGGGCAAGGGGATGGACGGTGAGCGGTACCGGGACCGGATGAAGGCCGACCCCGATCTGCACTGGAAGGCGATGCTGCGCCACCACCGCCCGCGCAAACCGGTCATCGCCGCGGTCGAGGGGTACTGCGTCGCCGGTGGCACGGAGATCCTCCAGGGCACCGACATCCGCGTCGCGGGCGAGTCCGCGACTTTCGGCCTCTTCGAGGTCAAGCGCGGCCTGTTCCCGATCGGCGGCTCGACCGTGCGCCTCCCGCGCCAGATCCCCCGTACGCACGCCCTGGAGATGCTGCTCACCGGGCGCCCCTACTCGGCGGCCGAGGCCGCGTCGATCGGCCTCGTCGGCCATGTCGTCCCGGACGGCACCGCCTTGGAGAAGGCCCTCTCCATCGCCGAGCAGATCAACGCGTGCGGGCCCCTTGCCGTGGAGGCGGTGAAGGCGTCGGTGTACGAGGCCGCGGAGATGTCCGAGACGGACGGGCTCGCGGCGGAGCTGAAGCGGGGGTGGCCGATCTTTGACACCGCCGATGCGAAGGAGGGCTCCCGGGCCTTCGCGGAGAAGCGGGCCCCGGAGTTCCGGCGGGCCTAGGCCGCATCTTGACTGCGGGCCCGGTGTGGCCGAGCGCGCAGTTCCCCGCGCCCTTCGGGGCGCCCCTCGCTCAGAAACGGAGTTCTGCTCATGGCATCCGCTCCCACCCCCGAAGTGCTGCGTGCGCCCCTGGTTCTCGAGTTTCCCTTCACCCGGTCCCTCGGGCCCGTGCAGAGTGCGTTTCTGACCGGGCTGCGTGAGCGCACCGTGCTCGGTGTGAAGACCGAGGACGGCAGGACGCTCGTCCCGCCCGTCGAGTACGACCCCGTGACCGCCGAGGAGATACGAGACCTGGTCGAGGTCGGCGCCACCGGCACCGTCACCACCTGGGCCTGGAACCACGAACCCCGCAGGGGACAGCCCCTGGAGACGCCCTTCGCCTGGGTCCTGGTGAAGCTCGACGGCGCCGACACCGCGCTGCTGCACGCCCTGGACGCGCCGGGCCCCGACGCCGTCAGGACCGGCCTGCGCGTCCGGATCCGCTGGGCCGCCGAACGCACCGGCGCCATCACGGACATCGCCTGCTTCGAAGCGTACGAAGGCGAAGCGGAAGGGGAAGTCCGGCCGCACGACGGCGAGTTCGGCGACCCCGTCACCGGCATCGTCGCCGCCGCCCGCCTCGACTACTCCTACGCCCCGGGCCGCGCCCAGAGCGCGTACATCAAGGCGCTCTCCGACCAGAAGACCGTCGGCGAGCGCTGCCCCTCCTGCCGCAAGGTCTACGTCCCGCCCCGCGGCGCCTGCCCCACCTGCGGCGTCGCCACGGCCGAGCGGGTGGAGGTCGGGCCGCGCGGCACCGTCACCACGTACTGCATCGTCAACATCAAGGCGAAGAACCTCGACATCGAAGTGCCCTACGTCTACGCGCACATCGCCCTCGACGGCGCCGACCTCGCCCTGCACGCCCGTATCGCGGGCATCCCCTACGACCAGGTGTGGATGGGCCTGCGCGTCGAGCCGGTGTGGACCGAGGGCGCCCGCTTCCCCGATCACTACCGGCCCACGGGCGAGCCGGACGCCGACTACGACACGTACAAGGAGCTGGTGTAGATGCCGTCCGCGAAGCCCTCCGCGAAGCCCTCCGCGAAGCCCTCCGCGAAGCCCTCCGCGATGTCCTCGGCGAAGCCGTCCGTGATGCGGCCCGTCCGGGACATCGCCATCGTGGCCTTCGGGCAGACCGACCATCTGCGCTCCACCGACGAGCTCTCCGAGGTGGAGATGCTCATGCCGGTCCTGCACCGGGTCCTCGCCGCCACCGGCCTGAAGACCAGCGACATCGGCTTCACCTGCTCCGGATCCTCGGACTATCTCGCCGGGCGCGCCTTCTCGTTCACCATGGCGCTCGACGGGGTCGGGGCCTGGCCGCCGATCTCCGAGTCGCACGTCGAGATGGACGGGGCCTGGGCGCTGTACGAGGCGTGGACGAAGCTGCTCACCGGTGACGCCGACACCGCGCTCGTGTACGCCTACGGCAAGTCGTCCCCCGGCTCGGTGCGTGACGTACTGACCCGGCAGCTGGACCCGTACTACGTGGCGCCCCTGTGGCCGGACTCGGTCGCCCTGGCCGCCCTCCAGGCGCAGGCCCTGATCGACGCGGGGGACGCCGACGAGCCCGCGCTCGCCGGGGTGGCGTCGCGCAGCCGTCAGGACGCCTCCGCCAACTCCCACGCACAGGTGCGGGGTTCGGTTGCGCAGGGGGACTACGTCGTGCGCCCCCTGCGCACCGGCGACTGCCCGCCCATCGGCGACGGGGCCGCCGCCGTGATCCTCGCGGCGGGGGAGCGGGCCCGCGAGCTGTGCGAGCGGCCCGCGTGGATCCGCGGGATCGACCACCGCATCGAGGCGCACAGCCTCGGCGTGCGCGATCTCACCGACTCGCCGTCGAGCCGCCTGGCCGCGGAGCGGGCCGGAGCCTTCGAACGCCCCGTAGACACCGCCGAGTTGCACGCGCCGTTCACCTCCCAGGAGGTCGTCCTGCGCAAGGCGCTGAAGCTGGGCGACGACGTCACGGTGAACCCGTCAGGGGGCGCGCTCGCCGCGAACCCCGTCATGGCCGCCGGTCTGATCCGGCTCGGCGAGGCCGCGGCCCGCATCCACCGGGGCGAGTCGGACCGGGCCCTCGCACACGCCACATCCGGCCCCTGCCTCCAGCAGAACCTGGTCGCCGTCCTTGAAGGAGACGCATGATGAGTGAGGTGGGCAAGGAGCCCGTGGCCGTCGTCGGGATCGGCCAGACCAAGCACGTCGCCGCCCGGCGTGACGTCTCGATCGCAGGGCTCGTCCGCGAGGCCGCCGGGGCCGCCCTGTCCGACGCCGAACTGACCTGGTCCGACATCGACGCGGTCGTCATCGGCAAGGCCCCGGACTTCTTCGAGGGCGTCATGATGCCCGAGCTGTACCTCGCCGACGCGCTCGGCGCGGTGGGCAAGCCCATGCTGCGCGTCCACACGGCGGGCTCCGTCGGCGGTTCCACGGCGCTTGTCGCCGCGAACCTGGTCGCGGGCCGCGTCCACGGCACCGTCCTGACCCTCGCCTTCGAAAAGCAGTCGGAATCCAACGCGATGTGGGGGCTCTCCCTCCCCATCCCCTTCCAGCAGCCGCTCCTCGCGGGCGCGGGCGGCTTCTTCGCCCCGCACGTTCGCGCGTACATGCGGCGCACGGGCGCCCCGGACTCGGTCGGCTCGCTCGTCGCGTACAAGGACCGCCGCAACGCCCTGAAGAATCCCTACGCCCACCTGCACGAGCAGGACATCACCCTGGAGAAGGTCCAGGCGTCGCCCATGCTCTGGGACCCGATCCGCTACTCCGAGACCTGCCCGTCCTCCGACGGGGCCTGCGCGATGATCCTCACCGACCGTACGGGCGCCGCCCGTTCGCCCCGGCCGCCCGCCTGGATGCACGGCGGCGCGATGCGCAGTGAGCCGACGCTCTTCGCGGGCAAGGACTTCGTGTCGCCGCAGGCGGGCAAGGACTGCGCGGCCGACGTCTACCGGCAGGCGGGCATCACGGATCCGCGGCGCGACATCGACGCCGTGGAGATGTACGTGCCGTTCTCCTGGTACGAGCCGATGTGGCTGGAGAACCTCGGTTTCGCCGCGGAGGGCGAGGGCTGGAAGCTGACCGAGTCGGGCGTCACCGAACTGGACGGCGACCTGCCCGTCAACATGTCGGGCGGTGTTCTCTCCACCAATCCCATCGGCGCCTCGGGCATGATCCGCTTCGCCGAAGCGGCACTTCAGGTACGCGGACAGGCAGGCGAGCACCAGATCGAAGGGGCCCGCAGGGCGCTCGGACATGCGTACGGAGGCGGCTCGCAGTTCTTCTCCATGTGGCTGGTCGGAGCAGAACCGCCCACAACCTGACGGATCCGTCGTGCCGGACAGGCGGCAGTCGTCCTTCCGCGCCCTGTCCGGCACCGGAACCGAAAGCTAGGCTGTCGGCCGGACGACGCATCGGGAGGAGTACGGACGTGGCCGAAGGCACCATTCAGCAACATCCGCTCGCAGGTCAGCAGAGCCCGCTCGCGGGCTGGGACAAGCCGGATCTCGACCTCAGCACAGCGGACTGGCAATCGGGCAGCGAGGGGCGGGGTGATGTGGAGATCGCCTTTGTCGAAGGATTCATCGCGATGCGCAACTCCGGCCGGCCCGAGAGCCCGTCCCTGATCTTCACTCCGGCGGAGTGGGGAGCGTTCGTGCACGGTGCGCGTGCCGGGGAGTTCGATCTGACGTAGGCCGTGCGGGCGTTGTGGACCCTCGTCTCCGGTTGTCGCGGCCGCTCGCGACGTGATCCGTGCTGACCTGGTGACTTTGGACTCTGCACGCGGCTCGTCTCCTGAACGAGCTGGGGCTGACAGCAGAGCCGGTCGACCCTGGCCATGCGCCGGAGACGAGGTAGCCATGAGTTCCGATGCGCCCGACCGACCTGTGGTGGTGGCCGTCGACGGATCGGCCGGCGGCGACCACGCCCTGGAATGGGCGCTGACAGCGGCGCGGCTGAGGCGGGCACCGCTGCGGATCGTGCATGTCCGGCAGTACGCGATGCCGTCGGCCGACGGTCCGTACCTGCCGCCCGTCGACCACAGCCCTGACGCCGACCCGGTCACCGAACGGGTGCGCGCGGCCCTGGAGGGGCGGCCGGAGCTGCCTCCGCTGACGATCGAGGTCGTGGACGGCGCCCCCGGTCCCGACATTCCACGGCTCGGCGACGAGGCGCGGCTGCTGGTCGTCGGTTCGCGCGGACGGGGCGGCTTCGTCAGCCTGCTGCTCGGGTCGAACGGACTCGCGTGCGCGCGGGACGCTGCGTGCCCCGTGGTGGTGGTGAGGCCGGACGATGAGCGCACGGAGAGCGCCGAACCAAGTGTGGTGCTCGGGCTCGACGCGCTCTCGCCGCACGAGGACACCATCGGTCTCGCCTTCGCGGAAGCGGCGCTGCGGGGCGCGAAGCTCCGGGCCGTCTGCGCCTGCCCCGGGCCCGTACTCGCCTATACGGCCACCGGCGACTTCGTGACCTCGGCGGAAGCGGACGAGGCGAGCGTGGCGCAGTACGCGAAGCTCGCGGCCGAGCAGCTTGCGCCCTTCAAGGAGCGGTATCCGAAGGTGAACGTCGAGCAGGAGATCCTGTCGGGGGACGCGGCGGCGCTGCTGGTCGAGGCGTCGCGGGACGCGGACCTCGTGGTGGTGGGACGGCACCGGAACCGGAGGCTGCTGGG
This sequence comes from Streptomyces sp. NPDC058257, assembly GCF_042881845.1. Classification (NCBI taxonomy): domain Bacteria; kingdom Bacillati; phylum Actinomycetota; class Actinomycetes; order Kitasatosporales; family Streptomycetaceae; genus Streptomyces; species Streptomyces sp. NPDC058257. The sequence continues at coordinate 77,904 of NZ_JBHVXJ010000015.1, read as the reverse complement.
AAGGCTGCTGGGTTCGGTGACCAACGCGGTGCTGTTGCACGCGCAGGGCGCGGTGGCTGTGGTGCCTCCCGAGTCCCGGTAGAGCAGATGGGGCAGGAGTGCCGGTCCCGCGCACGGATCTCAAGCCTCACCGCAACACCACGCACCCCCGCCCCTCCAGCCTCCTCAGCAGCCCCGCCGGTACCACGGTCTCGTTCCAGCGCAGGTCCAGCTTCTCAAGGGCGGGCAGTTCTCCGATCCAAGGCGGGAGCTCTCGCAGACGGTTCGCCCGCAGGTCGAGTCTCCGCAGCAGGGGCAGGCCACGCAGAGCCTCCGGCACCGTCGTGAACTGGTTCTCGCGCAGCTCCAGTTCGCGCAGTCGGCCGAGACGGCCGACCGACGCGGGGAGCGACGTGAGGCGGTTGCCGCGCAGCCACAGTTCGCGCAGCGCCGTGAGGCCGCCGAGGGATGCGGGGAGCGAGGTCAGGTGATTGTGCTGGGCCCGCAGTTCCACCAGGGATTCCAGCGAGCCCACGGTGTCCGGTAGCGCCGTCAGCTGATTCTCGCCCACGTTGAGGTACGTCAGTCGCTTCAGGTCTCCCAGTGAGTCCGGCAGCGAGGCGAGGCGGTTGTCGTGGACGTAGAGGAAGCGGCTCAGGGCCGTCAGGCCGCCGATGCCGGACGGGAGCTCGGTCAGCCGGTTGTGCCCCAGGTCCAGTGTGTGCAAAGAGGTCAGGGTGCCGATCCGTGCGGGGAGCCGCGTGAGCGCGTTGTCGGGGAGGAGCAGGACCTCCAGTGACGGGTGTTGCCACACCTCGTCGGGGACTTCGCTCAGGCCGCCGTGCCAGTAGTCGAGTACGTTCTCGGTGCCGACCACGTGTGAGAGTCCCTTCGTCCGGAGTGCGTGAGTGAGTGCGTGTGTGAGTGCGTGCGTCAAGATGCACCAGCCAACCGCACCGCTGTGGCCGAATCGGCTCCCGGCGGTTCCCACGGGCGTAATCTGAAGTGGCTGAAGGTCAAGGCATGCGCCGCGGGAAACGCCCGGCGCGCCACCGAGGCGGGGAGTGTCCCATGGTGCATCACGGCACCAACGGTAAGCGGACCCTCTTCGAGCGCGAGAGTGAACTCACCGCTGTCGACGACGCGTTGAGCGAACTGTGCGGTCTGTCGCGGGACGGCGCCGAGTCCCCTGACAGGCCCCGAGGCGCGCTCATCGCCTTCGCGGGGCGCGCGGGCCTCGGCAAGACCGCTCTCCTGGCCGAGACGCGGCGCCGTGCCGCCGCCAAAGGCTGCACCGTGGCGCCTGCGCGCGGCGGTGACCAGGAGCAGCGGGTCGCCTTCCATGTGGCCCGGCAGCTGGTGCAGCCGCTGCTCGCCTCCGTCCCCGACGCGGAACTGCGCGACGTACTGGGCAGTTGGTACGCCATCGTCGGCCCGGCCCTCGGCCTCTGCGCCCCGCCGGACGACGCGCCGCCCGACCCGCAGGGGCTGCGCGACGGGCTCGACTGGGTACTCACCCACCTCGCGGTGCAGCGTGCCCCGTTGGTGGTCGTGATCGATGACGCGCACTGGGCCGACGCCGAGTCGCTGAGCTGGCTCTCTGCCTTCGCGCCCCGCGCGGAAGCCCTTCCGCTGCTGCTCGTCGTCGCCTACCGCCCCGAGGAACTCCCCTCCCAGGCCGAGGAGTTCAAAGGCCTGCCCGGCCGTGCCGGGCAGCGGCCCATCGGACTCGAACCACTGAGCGCCGCCGCCGTCGCCCGCCTCGTACGCGATGAACTCGGCGCCCGCGCCGACGACGCGTTCTGCCGCGAATGCTGGGCGGTCACCGCGGGCAACCCGTTCGAGGCCGTGGAACTGACCGTGAAGGTCAGCGACCGCGGTCTGACCCCCGACGAGGCCGGAGCCCATCTGCTGCGCGACCTCGCCGCCGCAGTCAAGGGCAGCGGGCTCGTCGCCCGTCTGGAGCGCCTTGGCACCTCCACCGTCCGGTTCGCCTGGGCGTGCGCCGTCCTGGGCACCTCGATCTCCCCTGCGCTGGCCGCGGCCGTCGCGGGCATCGGCGAGCGGGAGACCGCCGACTGCACCGACCGGCTGCGCCGCGCCCGCGTCCTGACCGGCGTCCACACCCTGGAGTTCGTGCACCCGCTGATCGCCACGGCCGTCTACCGCGCCATCCCCAGTGGCGTACGCGTCGCCCTGCACGGCCAGGCCGCCTGGTCCGTGGTCAACGCGGGGCTCGGGGCGTCCGCCGCCGCACGCCATCTCCTCGAAGTCCACCCCGACGGCGACACCTGGGTCGTACAGCAACTGCGCGCCGCGGCCCGTGAGACCGTCCGCGCGGGCGCCCCCGACGCCGCCCGCCGCTATCTCGCCCGCGCCCTGCGCGAACCCCCGCCCTGGGAGGACCGAGCAGCGGTCCTCTACGAACTCGGCTGCGCGTCCTTCCTCACCGAACCGGCGACGACCGTCAACCACCTGCGTGCCGCACTCGAGGAGCCCATCACCGACCCCGCGCTGCGCCACGGCATCGTCTACCGCCTCTCCCAGGTCCTGGCCCACTCCGACCGCCTGGACGAGGCCTCCGACTCCCTCGCCCGCGAGATCCGCGTGACCACCGAGCCACGGGTGCGGATCCGGATGCAGGCCGAGCAGTTCATGTGGGACGCCTTCCGGGCCGACGAGCCGGACTCGCCCGCCCGTTCGCGGCGCCTGGCCCGGCTCGCCGAGCGGCTGCCCGGCCGCGATCTCACCGAGCGGTACATCATCGGACTCCGCGCCTGGGACGCGATGCTGCGCGCCGAACCCGGCGAGACGGCCGTCAGGCACGCCGAGCGCGCCCTGGTCGGCGGGCTCGGCTGGGCCGAGGAGAGCCGGGGCTTCGAAGTCCCCGTCCTGGTCGCGCTCACCTTCCTGTACGCCGACCGTCCAGGGCGGGCCGAAGAACTGTTCGCCGCCGGGATCGCCGACTTCGAGAGCCAGGGCTGGCGCGGAGCCCATCTGTCGTTCGGGTACACGCTTCTCGCGTACATCCGTTTCCGGCGCGGACGTCTCGCCGAAGCCGAGGACTTCGTGCGTGCCGGGCTGCGGATCGCCGAGCGGGTGGGGTCGGGAACGCCCGCGCACTGGTACGCCGTCGGCATCCTCATCGAGATCCTGCTGGCCCGTGGCCGCGTGGCCGAGGCCGCACGCACCGCCGAGGAGTACGGCTTCGGAGCGCCGTTCCCCGCGGCCGTCGTCTTCCCCGACGCGCAGGCCGTGCACGGCGAACTGCTCCTGGCCCGTGGCCTCACCAAGGACGCGGCGGCCGAGCTCGCCGCGGCGGGCCGCCGCCTCGACCCGCGCGGCATGCGCAACCCCGCCTGGTGCCCCTGGCAGCTCCACCTCGCGCTCGCCGAGGCCGACGACGCCCCCGAGCGCGCGCTCGCCACCGCATACGAGGCGGTCCGGCGCGCCCGCAGGTTCGCCACCGCGTCGGCGATCGGGCAGGCGCTGCGGATCACCGCCGACGTCGCGTCGGGCTCTGTGCGGATCAAGCTCCTGGAAGAGGCCGTCAGCCACCTGGAGCGATCACCCGCGGCGTACGAACTGGCCTGTGCGCTGGTCGGTCTCGGCGCCGAACTGCGCCGCGTCGGTCGCCCCAAAGATGCCGCCGACCCTCTCTACCGAGGGCTCGAAGCGGCGGTCCAGTGCGGTGCCGACGGTCTGGTCGAGCGGGCCCGCGACGAGTTGGCCGCGGCCGGCCTGCGCCCGCGTCTGCTGCACAGCACCGAGACGGACGAGCTCACCGCGCGTGAGCGCACCGCCGCGGCGCTCACCGTCCGCGGCGACTCGGCCGTCCGCATCGCCGAGGAGCTGCACACCGACGAGCCGGCCGTCGTCCGGCTGCTGTCCGCCGTGTACCGGAAAGTGGGAACGGATCACTCCGGTCTCGCCGCCGCACTCGCGCCCCACCACCCCCGCTGACCTCGCGCTGAACACCGGACCGCCCCGCGACCCGCGTGTGCGGACCGGCGCCGCCCCCGCGCCGACAAGCACCGCGGGCCACGTACCATTGGCGCATGTCCTTCCTCCGCCGCCGCAGCGCCGCCACCCCCGCCGGCCCGGACTTCGATGTCCTCGCCATGGACCCGGGTGACTGGCCCGGCAACCTCGGCGCGGGCCTGCTGCCCGCCCCCGACGGCAGCTGCCAGGGAGTCTTCCTGCGCTACGACCTCTTCGGCGGGCGCGGCCCCGCGATGATCATCGGCAATCTGCCCGAAGGCTCCCCGGCGCGTGAGATCGCCGACGACGAGGTGCCCTTCGAGGTGGCCCAGCTGCTGCTCGCGCTGGAGAACGACGAGGAGATCACCGTCGTCACCACCGAGGACATGCCGGTGATGCAGGGCGACAACCTCCTCATCGTGCGCCGCCTCAAGCTCTCCGAAAGCCGCATCTCCTGCGTGCAGTTCGACCGCAGCGACGGCGTCCTGGTCACCATCGCCGCCTGGGACCGGCCGATCACGGATGATCTGTACGCCCTGCTCAAACCGCTGCCCGCCGAGCTCTTCCAGCAGGGCTGACCCACCCGGGACCACCGCGGGCCCACGTACCCACCCCTTTCGCTGAAGTTCTACGAGGGGGTGGGTTTTGTCATGTGCCTTGCCAGGCCAGTCATCGGACTTTTAACGTGACCCGTCATGACTCCCGGGATCTCGCGAAGAACCACGATGAAGTCCGCCGTCAGTGGCGCAGCTGCCCTCGCATCGAGTGGAGGCGGGCTCGCCGGTGCCGCGGCCGCAGCTGAGGGGCAACCTGACAGGCAACGCGACGAGCGCGACACATCCGATGAATCACTACTCTGGTACGCGGCGCCCGCCGCGGACTGGGAGCGCGAGGCCCTCCCCATCGGCAATGGCGCCCTGGGCGCCATGGTCTTCGGCACCCTCGCCTCCGAGCGGCTCCAGTTCAACGAGAAGACGCTGTGGACCGGCGGCCCAGGATCCCGCGAGGGCTACGACCACGGCGACTGGCGCGAGGCCAGGCCCGGCGCCCTCGACGCGGTGCGCGCGGATCTTGACGAGAAGGGCGCCGTCGGCCCCGACGCGGTAGCGGCCGAGCTCGGCCAGCCCCGCCGCGGCTACGGCGCCCACCAGACCTTCGGCGATCTGCACCTCGACATGGCAGACACCCCGGACGCGCCCGACGCCACGTACCGCCGAGCCCTCGACCTCCGCAAGGGCCTAGCGACCGCCACGTACACCCGCCAACAGGTCCGCCACGAGCGGGAGTTCTTCGCCTCGTTCCCCGACGGTGTGCTCGTCGGGCGCCTCGGCGCCGACCGCCCCGCGAGCGTCACCTGCACTCTGCGCCACACCTCGCCCCGCGCCGACTTCACCGCGAACGCCGAGGGCGACCGGATCGTCGTACGCGGTGAACTCACCGACAACGGGCTGAAGTTCGAGGCACAGCTGCGCGTCGTGCACCAGGGCGGCACGCGCACGGCGAACGCGGACGGAAGTATCACCGTCAGCGGCGCCGACCACGTCTGGTTCGCGCTCGCCGCGGGCACCGACTACGCCGACACCTACCCCCACTACCGGGGCGAGGACCCGCACGCCGACGTCACCCGCACCCTCGACAAGGCCGTCGCCAGGGGCCACGGCGCGCTCCGCGCCCGCCATCTGCGCGACCACGGCGAGCTGTTCGGCCGGGTCGGCCTCGACATCGGCCAGAGCGCACCCGCCGACGTCCCGACCGACCAGCTGCTCAAGAGGTACGGCGCAGGGGCGAGCGCGGCCGACCGCGCCCTCGAAGCCCTCTTCTTCCAGTACGGGCGCTACCTCCTCATCGCCTCGTCCCGCGCGGGCTCGCTGCCCGCGAACCTCCAGGGCGTGTGGAACAACAGCACCACCCCGCCCTGGTCGGCCGATTACCACACCAACATCAACCTCCAGATGAACTACTGGCTCGCGGAGGCAGCCAACCTCGCCGAGACCACAGCGCCGTACGACCGCTTCGTGGAGGCACTGCGCGCGCCGGGACGACGAACCGCGAAGGAGATGTTCGGATCGCGGGGCTGGGTGGTGCACAACGAGACCAACCCCTACGGCTTCACCGGCGTCCACGACTGGTCGACCTCCTTCTGGTTCCCCGAGGCCGCCGCCTGGCTCACCGCGCAGCTCTACGAGCACTACCGCTTCGGCGGCTCCACCGAGTACCTCCGCTCCACCGCCTATCCGCCGATGAAGGAGGCGGCCGAGTTCTGGCTCGACAACCTCCGCACCGACCCGCGCGACGGCACCCTCGTCGTCACCCCCAGCTACTCACCCGAGCACGGCGACTTCACCGCGGGCGACTCCATGGCCCAGCAGATCGTCCACGACCTGCTCACCAACACCCTGGAAGCCGCCCGCGTGCTCGGTGACTCGGCCGCGTTCCGCGCCGATCTCGAAAAGACCCTCCGCGAGCTCGACCCCGGCCTGCGCGTCGGCTCCTGGGGACAGCTCCAGGAGTGGAAGGCCGACCTTGACGACAAGGCCGACGACCACCGGCACGTCTCCCACCTCTACGCCCTGCACCCCGGACGGCAGATCCAGCCGGGCAGCGAGTGGGCCGACGCCGCGAAAGTGTCCCTCACCGCGCGTGGCGACGGCGGCACCGGCTGGTCCAAGGCATGGAAGGTCAACTTCTGGGCGCGTCTGCGTGACGGCGACCACGCGCACAAGATGCTCGGCGAGCAGCTCAAGTCCTCGACGCTGCCCAACCTCTGGGACACCCACCCGCCGTTCCAGATCGACGGCAACTTCGGAGCGACGTCGGGCATCGTGGAGATGCTCCTGCAGAGCCAGTTCGACGTCATCGAGGTGCTGCCCGCGCTGCCCGCGAGCTGGCCCGAGGGATCGGTGCGAGGTCTGCGGGCGCGCGGCGGGGCGCGGCTCGACATCACGTGGTCGGGCGGACGCGCCACCCGCATCGTGCTCACCGCGTCACGCACGCGTGAACTCACTGTGCGCAGCGCTCTGTTGAAGGGCGGCGAGAAGACGTTCAAGGCGCGGGCCGGACAGCGTTACGTCTTCGACTGAGCCGTCGCTCCAGACGTCAGGTGTTCCAGACGTCAGGTGTTGCCAGACGTCGAGGCCGGGCCCGCCCCCCCCACGCGGACCCGGCCCCGACCGTGCTCGGCGGCTCTAGGAGCCCGACCGCGCCACCCGCACATCGGCCGCCCGCACATACGCCACGCGGTGCCCGAACTGGACCTCGTAGTACGTGTCCTTGCCGCGCACCACCTTGTGCGGCGCGGTGTCGAACGTCGGCGCGTAGAAGTACTCGCCCGGCACCTTGTCGCCGATCGCGTACTTCTGGCCCGCCAGGAGCTTGTACGGCAGCGGCGTGAGCGCCTGTACGGGTACGCCCGCCGGGTACGCCTCCTTCTCCGGGTAGGCGCGCCCGTACACCGGGACCTCCTTGGCGTCGCCCTTCGGCGTCACCACGAGCCCCTTCGCGTCGACGGCGGTCGGCTGCTTCCTCGGGTTCTTGAACCAGGCCTTCTGTCCCAGGTACCAGACGGCGGTCCAGTCGCCCTCGCGGTCGGCGACCGCGTACTGCTGACCGGTGGACAGACGGGCGCCGACGTCGTTCACGTCGATCGTCGATGCGCCGCCACCCGGCCGCAGGCCGATGTCCTTGATGAGCGGCGCGTCGTCACGCGGCTCGGTGTGGACACGCACCGCGGCCGAACCGTGCGGCACGCACTTCTCGCCCGCCTTGACGCAGCCCGTGTACTCCGGCCGGTTCTCGGAGTACGTGGGCGCCACCGTCACCAGACCGCCGTTGGGGCCCGCCGTCCGCTTGAACGGCTTGCCCATCAGCGTGAAGTAGTGCTGCCAGTCCCAGTAGGGACCGGGGTCGGTGTGCATGCCCGAGATCGTCGACGGCAGCGTGCCAGGGACGTTGTCGTGGCCGATGATGTGCTGGCGGTCCAGCGGAATGCCGTACTTCTTCGACAGGTACTTCACCAGACGCGCCGACGAGCGGTACATCGCCTCCGTGTACCAGGTGTCGGGCGCCGTCAGGAAGCCCTCGTGCTCCAGGCCGATCGACTTGGAGTTCACGTACCAGTTGCCCGCGTGCCAGGCGACGTCCTTGGCCTTCACGTGCTGGGCGATGTGGCCGTCGGTGGAGCGCAGGGTGTACTGCCAGGACACGTACGTCGGGTCCTGCACCAGGTTGAGGACGCCTTCCCAGCGGCCCTCGGTGTCGTGGATGACGATGGTGTCGATGCTCTGGGTCTTGGGCCGGTTCCCCAGATCGTGGTTGCCGTAGTCGTCGTTGCCGTTCGGGTCCTTGAACTCCTCGTACGGTGCCGGGATCCACTCGCACGACACGGTCGAGGGGCACTCGGTCTCGCCCTTGGGGGCCTTCCGCAGCCCCATGCTCCGTACCTGCGAGGCATCCGGCTTCAGCCCGCTGACCGCAGGGAGAGCCATGTGCTGTCCGGCGTCGGTGGTGCGCTCCTGCCCGTCGTGGATGACGGCGAAGACGTCATTGGCGTACGTCGCCGCGGTGGCCTGGTCGTCGGCGCCGGAGAAGCGGGCGATCGCGCCGTACCAGTCGGCGGGGGCGTCGCTCAGCGGCTTGCCGAGCTTCTTCTGCGCCGCGGCGAGCAGGGCGGCACCGCCGCGTACGTTGGCGGCCGGATCGGTGCGAAGACGCTCGGCGGAGAGTCCGCTGAGTTCGGCGGCGCGGGGCAACGTCTTGAGCCGGGCGGGCAGTTGGGAGCCCTTCGGCACCTCGGCCGTGAACTCCTTGGGCTTGAGGACGCCCCGCGACGCGTCGCCGCGCGGGTCCTCCACGCCCTCACTGTGGTGCGGGGCGCCGGCGATGGCGGTACGCGCGTCGGTGAGGTGCATCGGGCCGTAGCCGCCGGTGACACTCGGCGCGCCGCCGTGCGCGTCCCAGCGGGACTGCAGATAGGACACACCGAGCAGCACGCTCTGCGGTACGCGATACGCGGCGGCGGCGTCCGCGAAGGCACCCTGCAGCCCGTCCGACGACGGAGAGGGCGGGACGGACGGGGCGGCACCGAGCAGCGGAAGCAGCAGACCGGCGGAGACAAGGGCACCCGCGGTCCTGACGGCGCGTCTGCGCGCGACAGGTGTGCGGGCGGTGGCGGATCCTCGCAATGCAGCCTCCTGGGACGATGAAGCGTGATGGGGCGTGCGGGGCCGGGCGTGCGTCAGTGGTACCGGCTCTCCGACGATCCGTCAATCATGCCCAGGAGACGGGTCTTCGCATGTCAGCGCCGCTACCGGCGGGTTTCGGCCCGGGAGGCCGCACGGCCTGCGACGCGTCACTGGATTGGACCAATGAGCAGCACGAGCACCACGCCGGCCTGGGGTTCAGACGAAGCGGCGTACGAAGGCCAGCGCGGTGTCCGCGACCTCCTGCCAGCGGCTGTCGATCGTCAGTGCGTGGTCGCGGTCGGGCATCTCCGTGATCTCGGTGATGCCGGAATTCTCCCGCTGCTTCTTGTAGGCGCCGTTGGCGAGCGCCCAGGGCACGGCGTTGTCCTTCTCGCCCGAGATGATCAGGAGGGGACCGCGCTGCGGGGTGCGGCAGTCGACCTTCATCTCCGTCCGGGGGTTGAAGTTGGCCATGGCCGCCTGGAACGGCGGCGCGCACGGGGCCGGGACCGCGTACCTCTCGTAGAGCTCCTTGGCCTCCCGCTCACTGACGGCGTTGGCGTAGGCGTAGCGGAACTGCTCGAAGGTCAGCGGCAGCGCGCGCTTGCGGTTGGCCGGGTTGCCGATGACCGGGCGCAGGGAGCGCAGTGTCGACAGGGGCAGCGCCATGATGCCGCGGAACGGCACGGGGTCGATGGCCACCGAGGCGGCGGACAGACCGCGCCCCGCGAGGATCTGCGTGAGCAGCCCGCCGACGGAGTGCCCGATGACGGCCGGTTTGCGCTCCAGACCCCCGATCAGTCCCGCCAGATGATCGGCGACCATCCCGACGGTCTTGCCCGCGAGGGCGTCGGGACGCTGCCTCGCCTCGGCGACCGTGTCGCGATCGCCGGGCCAGGACAGGGCGACGGGCGCGTATCCGGCCGCGTCGAAGTGGGCCGCCCACAGGTCCCAGCTGCTGGGCAGCATCCACAGACCGTGCACGAACACGACAGGAACGCGCTCGGTGGCGGCGTTGGCGCGGTCGATCTGCTCGGTGTCATTGAGGGACATGGTCCGAAGTTATGGGCGCAAGCGCCGTGCCGCATAGCGTTGTTGTCGGTATGGCCGGTGTTGCGCGGTGCTTGTCCGGTCTCGATGGACCGGGGTGTGCGCACTGTGACTGCTGCTTCTCGGCTGATTCTCAGCTGCTCGTCGGCTGCTCGTCGGCTGCTTCTCGGCAGTTCCTCGGCGCGCTCCGGCCGCCTTTCAGCGCCCCGCGCCCGCCAAGGCCCGGTCCACCTGTCGCGGGGACAGCGCGTGCTCCACCGCGAGGATGCCCGCACCGATCGCCGCCGCGTTCTCGCCGGTGCGGCTCGGCTCGATCCGGAGCACATGGGTGGCCAGCGGATGCGAGCGGCGGTACACCGCTTCCCTTACGCCCGCGAGGAGTTGGTCGTGGACGGCGGCCAGCGCGCCGCCGACCACCACCGTGTCCGGATTGAAGAAATTGACGAGGCCTGCCAGGACTTCGCCCACCGCGCGGCCCGCCTCGCGCACCATGCGTACGGCGTCGCGGTTGCCGGACTTCACCAGGCGTACTACATCGCTGCCCGACGTCGCGTCGAGACCGAGACCGGACAGCTTGCGGGCGATGGCCGCTCCGCCCGCGACCGCCTCCAGGCATCCGGAGTTGCCGCACCGGCAGGGCTCCTTGATGTCGCCGACCCGGATGTGCCCGATGTCGCCCGCGCTGCCCTGCGCGCCCCGGTGCAGCCGCCCGTCGGCGACGATGCCGCAGCCGATGCCCGTGCCCACCTTGATGTAGAGCAGATAACGCGTGTCGGGGAAGGCGCGGCGCTGCTCGGCGAGCGCCATCACGTTCACGTCGTTGTCGACGAGGGCCCGCGGGCCGAACCGCTCGGCGAAGAACTCCGGGATGGGGAACTGGTGCCAGCCCGGCATGATCGGCGGATCCACCGGGCGGCCCGTCGAGAACTCCACGGGCCCCGGCACCCCGACCCCGATGGACTGCAGCGACGCGGGGTCGCGCCCGGCCTCGTCGAGCAGGGCGTGCAGCGTCCGCTCGACATGGCCGAGCACCTCCCGCGGCCCGTCAGCGATGGAGAGCGGGTCCTCGCGCAGGGCGAGCATCTCGCCGCCGATGTCCATCAGGGCGACCCGGCAGTGCGATGCGCCCAAGTCAACGCCCACCACGGCGTGTTCGCGCGTACGCAGACGGAGGCGGCGCGGCGGCCTGCCGCCCGTCGATCCGCCGTCCGCCTCCTCCGTGAGGAAGCCGTGCGCGATCAGCGCGTCCACCCGCTGAGACACCGTCGACCGCGCGAGCCCCGTCACACGGGCGATGTCGGCACGCGTCTCCACCGCCCCCCTGCGGAGCAGGGCGAGGACTTCGCCGGGTGAGGACGGCAGGGAAACCGGGTGATCCGGCGCTCCAGACATGGCAGTCACCATAGGGACGACTTTCGCTGCTCACAAGGCTGATGGTATTCGGCAATCGACATAACTGACCGTCAACTCGCTTGCAGTGAAAGCTGGTTGAGCCCCTGACAGGTCAAAGTTCGCTCATCGCATTGCTCCGCAGACCGCTGCCGAAGGAGCCGAGGGTGCAGGCGATGAAGGCGATGAAGGCGACGCAGGAGATGTTGGCGATGAGCTGTCCTCGCCCTACGGCGTCGGCTCCGTCGAACTGCGCGCGGGCGCCCCCGACGGCACGTTGCTCGCCACGACACCCGTCCCCGACACCGGAGGCTGGGACACCTATCAGGCCACGCAGGACGTGCCGGTCGAAGCCCTGGCAGGCACCCACAAGCTCTGTCTGGTCTTCAAGTCGCCGCAGGACAATTCCTTTGACGTGGACGCGGTGCAGTTCACCACGTCATAGTCATCTGGAAGTCGCCGGGGGCAAGTGAAGGTCCGCAGTGCGCCGCTGTCCAGAAGCGCACTGCGGACCTTCGTCCCCCGTCAGCGAGTACCGACCGCCGCGCGCACGGCCCGACGGGCCAGCTGGCAGTCGTCGTGCAGCCGCCTCAGCAGCAGCCGCTGTTCCTCGCCGGACGGCGCGGCACCGGGGTGGGCCGGACCCGGTGTCGTCGGAGGTGATTCGTGCATCGTTCGCTGCACGGCCATCTCGTACGTACGGATCTCCCGGGTGAGCACCAGCATCAGGTTGACCAGGAACGCGTCACGCGCCGCCGGTCCCTGCTCCTGCGCCAGCTGGCTGATCTCACGCCGTGCCACCGGCGCGTCACCGAGCACCGACCACAGCGTCGCCAGGTCATAGCCCGGCAGATACCAGCCGGCGTGCTCCCAGTCCACGAACACCGGGCCCGCGGGGGAGAGAAGGATGTTCGAAAGCAGCGCGTCGCCGTGACAGAACTGCCAGGTGCCGTGCTGCCCGGCCGAGTGCGCGATGCCGTGCAGAAGCTTCTGCAGGTCACCCATGTCCCTGTCGGTGAGCAGGCCGAGCTCATGGAAGCGGGAGATCCGCTTGCCGTAGTCCATGGGCCTGCCGAAGAGCTCCTGCGGCGGACGCCACCGGTTGAGGTGGCGGATCGCGTTGAGCGCCAACCGCACGTCAGCGCGCGGCGGCGGTTCCACGGGATGGCGGGACAGCGCGGCGACGCGTCCCTGCATGCGCTCGATCACCAGCGTGCAGTCCTCGGGGTCCGCGGCGATCAGCCGCGGGGCCCTGACCGGAGGACGGTGCCGGACGAACGAGCGGTAGGCCGCTATCTCGTGCTGGATCCGCTCGGTCCACACCGGCGAGTGGTCGAGTAAACATTTGGCGATCGCGGTGCTGCGTCCTGTCGTTCCGACGAGCAGAACCGTTCGTCCGCTGCGGCGGAGCACCTGTACCGGATTGAACTCGGGACAGATGCGATGCACCGAGGCGATCGCGGTGCGCAGTTGCGCCCCTTGGGGGCCGGACAAGTCGAGTCTCCCGCTGAGCGGTTGCGTGCCGGGCCCCGGAACGCGTCGCGTTCGGCCGGTGCCGAGCGACCCGGTCGCGGGGCGCGCGGGCTCCAGATACGGGCCGCTGCCGGGCTGTCGGCTGTGCAGCGGCCGGGGCGGGGCGGACACGGAGGACGATGCTGTGTACATGGGCGATACAGATCCCTTCGTGTGCCTGCGAATTGCTGCGCCTCCCGCCCCGGCTTCCTTGGAAGCACCCTGGGGAATGCCCCGCGGTGGGCCGGGTCGGGGTGGCGCATTCCTACCTGACACCCGCCGTCCCATGGCACACCATGTGGCGCACCCTGGCGAACCCTGGCGAATAGTCGCTCAGCAACTGACAGAGGGTTACTGTCAACTCAGCCGAGAACCTGGGGGCTTGACGTGAACGGACAACCCAATACCCGACTGTCGGACCACTTCGGCCTGGCAGGCTGGTCCAAGGGGGAACTCGCGAGACTGGTGAACCGGCAGGCGGCGGCCATGGGCCACCCGCAGCTGGCCACCGATACCTCGCGGGTCCGGCGTTGGATCGACATGGGAGAAATCCCCCGCGATCCCGTACCCCGAGTTTTGGCGGCTCTGTTCACCGAGCGTCTCGGCCGTGTCGTGACCATTGAGGATCTTGGTCTGGTCCGGCACGGGCGCGTGGGGAAACGGCGTGGCGACGGGAGTGTGGAGCACCCCGACGGCGTGCCGTGGGCGCCCGAACGGACAGCCGCGGTCCTCACCGAATTCACGGGAATGGACCTCATGCTCAACCGACGCGGCTTGGTGGGCGCGGGTGCCGCGCTCGCCGCCGGCTCCGCACTCAGCAGCGCCATGCACGACTGGCTGCACACCGACCCTGCCCTCGTTGCCGACGCTCCCCGAACCGATCATCCCCTGCACGCCGACGCCGCTGGGTTCGACCGCTATGAGGCCGCCCCCATCGGGTCGCAGGAGATCGAGGAACTGGAAACCTCCGTCGAGGTGTTCCGGGCCTGGGACGCGTCCCGCGGTGGTGGGCTGCAGCGCAAGGCTGTGGTGGGCCAGCTCAACGAAGTGGGCGGCATGCTCGCCTACCGACACCCCGACCATCTCCAGCGCCGCCTGTGGGGCGTCGCTGCCAACCTCGCCGTACTCGCGGGCTGGATGTCGCACGACGTCGGCCTGGAGCCCACGGCACAGAAGTACTTCGTGATCGCCACGCACGCGGCCCGCGAAGGAGGCGACCGGCCGCGCGCGGGCGAGGCCCTGTCCCGGGCGGCGCGCCAGATGGTGCACCTGGGGCGGCCCGACGACGCCCTCGACCTGATGAAGATGGCCCAGTCGGGCTCCGGCGAGGAGATGCTGCCGCGCACGCAGGCCATGCTCTACACCATCGAGGCCTGGGCACAGGCGTCGATGGGCAAGGGCCAGGCGATGCGCCGCACGCTCGGCATCGCGGAGGACCTGTTCGTCTCCGACAAGGGAGATGTGCCACCGCCCAGTTGGATGCAGATGTTCGACGAGGCGGACATGCACGGCATGCAGGCCCTGGCCTACCGCACCCTCGCCGATCACGACGCGGCCGCCGCCAACACCGCCCAGCGCCATGCGAGGGAAGCGATCGAACTGCGGTCCAAGGGCCGCGACCGCTCACAGATCTTCGACTACATCTCGCTGGCATCGGCCTGCTTCATCGCCGACGATCCCGAGCAGGCCGATCGGTACGCGCGGTTGGCGCTGGTCTCGATGGGGTCGAACTCCTCGCACCGCACGTGGGACCGGCTGCGCGAGATGTACCGCCTGACGGCACAGTACTCGGGATATCCGAAGATCCAGGACCTGCGTGAGGAGATCAAGATGGCCCTGCCGAAGGCGGCGGCCAAGACCGGAGGTGGCAGCCGGGTCCAGGCCTAGCCGATGTCCAGTTGATGTCTAGTTGATCCGGGCGGTCACTGGTTGATCCGGGCGATCAGCAGGCAGGCGTCGTCCTCGCGCGGGGCCACGCCGAACTCTTCGACGACCAACCGCACACAGTCCTGCGCACCCCGCGTGTCCGTGAAGCGTGGCGCGAGCGCGAGCAGTCGGCTCGTGGCCGCGTCCCTCGCGCGCCGGGGAACCAGTCCATCGGTGTGCAGCAACAGCAGGTCGCCGGGCTCAAGGCGCACTTCGGCCTGCTCGTAGGTGGCTCCGGAGGTCGCCCCGAGGATCACGCCGCCCGGTGGCGTCAGCGCGCGCCCCGTCCCGTCGCGGAACAGCAGGGGGGCGGGGTGCCCCGCCTGCGCCCAGGTGAGGGTGCGGCCGGCGGGGGTGTACTGGCAGCAGACCGCGCTGCCGAGGGCGGGTTGCGTGGTGGTGTCCAGTAACTGGTTGAGCCAGCCCATCAGTTGGCCCGGCTGGACGCCGGCCACCGCCATGCCGCGCACCGCGCCGAGGAGCATCGCCATGCCGGACGTGACGGTCACGCCGTGCCCCGTGAGGTCGCCGACGCTGAGGAGGAACTGGCCGTCGGGCAGCTCCAGCGCGTCGTACCAGTCGCCGCCGATCAGTGAACTCGTCGAGGAGGGGAGGTAGTGCGCGGCGAGATCGAGAGCCGCGGGTCCACCGTGCGGGAACCGCAGGGAGCCGCGCCACGGCGGCAGCACAGCCTCCTGCAGTTCGACCGCGAGCCGGTGCTCTGTCTGCGCGATGTGCCGCTGGCGCTGCAACGAGTCACGGGTCTCGCGCACCACTCGCTGGCTGCGGCGCAGTTCGCTGACGTCCCGCAGTACCGCCCACATCGAGGCGGTGCTGCCGTCAGCGGCGAGCACGGGCTCGCCCATCATGTGCACCTGTCGTACGCCGCTGTCCGGGCGCACGATACGGAACTCGCCGTCGATCGGCTTACCGTCGATCAGGCAGTCCGTGACCATGGCCGTCAGCATCGGCTGGTCGTCGACGTGCACCAGGGAGGGCAGCTCGTCGAGGGAGAGCGGCGGAGCTTCCGAGTCCCGCCCGAGGATTTGGTACAGCTCGCCCGACCAACTCGCCTCGTCGTTCAGGAGGTTCCACTCCGCGCTGCCGACCCGGCTGAGCAGTGAGCCGTGCTGGGGTTCGAGCGGCGCGGGCACGGCGGGAGCCGTGGGCGCCACGTCCGACTGCACGGGTCCGTCCCTCAACTGCGCGAGGTGGTCGTCCAGGTCGTTGAGCTGATGGACCGCCAGGTCGCACAGGGCACGCTGCCAGCGGCCCTGGTCACCGCGGTCGGCCCCGGCGTCACGGCGCACGGCGTCGACCTCACCGCGGAGCCGACGCGTCTGCGTGATCAGCGCTTCGACCGAGCCGCGCTCGGGCGGCTGGGCGGAAGGGCGGTCCGCGAAGACATGGGACGGCATGAGGTGCTCCGTTGAGTATGCGGTGCGACCAAACGGGCGGGATGGACCGGTAATGACTTTCGCACAGCCGGGGGTGCCCCGTAAGGGATTTGGCAACACACGACGCGGTGTGCTTTTGGCATATGCCTATGTCCTGCGGAATCGTTCGTTCCGATCATCCGGCGATCCGCCTCGGCCCAGACCCGCCGGGCGAGCCCTCGACTCAGGCCCGCCGGGCGACCCCCCGGGCCTCGATCAGCACGTCTCCTGCCGCCCTGCCGCCCTGCCGCAGGCCTGGCGGGGTCGGACAGCGTCACGTCAGATCTCCGCCAGGGCACACCGGAACACGGATGTCCTCCGTCCGTCCACCCTGGGGGTTTGCCCCCAGGGCCCACCCCAAGCCACCGCCCACGGAAGGCTCAGGACAGCTTCGCGGGGCAGAGGCGCCGCGACGTCGTCTCGTTCCCGATCTTGGCGTCCACGCAACCGCCGGGCAGCGAACCGTACTTCTTCTCCCCGAAGTTGGCCGTCACGGTCAGCTTTCCGTGGCCGAACTCCGTCCGCTGCACCGTCCCGTCACCGGTGAGCCGCTGGTAGCCGTTCATCCGTTCGGTGCCGACAGCCTTGTGCAGGGGTGCCAAGTACCGCTGGAGCGACGCCATCTCCTTGCCCGTGGACTGCAAGTTCGTCTTCCCGAGCGTGAAGTTGAGCGGGGTGTTGTAGAGGGCGGACATCAACGCCCGGTCGGTCTTCTGGTCCGGGAGCTTGTTGTACGGCAGCTCCCAGCGGTCGGCGTTGATGACGGAGCCGTGCAGCGCGGTCTCGTACAGGGGGACGCGGTAGGCCGGGTCGTACATCGCTTTCGCCAGCGCGGACGGCAGCTCGACCTCCTTGAAGAAGACCGCCGGCTCGCCCTGCGGCGCGTAGCCGCCCCACTTCTCCTTGTCCTTCTCCAGCTTCCACAAGCCGTCCGCGACCGGCGTCTGTCCGCCGTGGTCGAACGCGAGCACGGGGGCGGCCCAGGCACCGGCGGACTCGGAGCCGAGGACGAGGTTGTCGTCGGAGGAGAGCCTGCGCATGCGCTCCAGGCGGTTGGCGCGGTCCTGCTTCTTGTTCATGCGGTGGCCCTTGCCGCTGTCGGTGAACAGCTCACCCGCCGCGTCGACGTCCAGGAAATAGCTGTCGGCGCCGTTCGCCGTCATCTTCCTCGCCCGGTCAGCCAAGTAGTGCTTGCCGCGCTCGGCCTGCTTGAACGCCTGGGAGCTGAGGTAGCAGCCCCGGCCGCCGAAGCCTTCCTTGATCTCGCCCTTCCAGTTCCGTACGCAGAAGTCCGGGTAGACCGAGCCGGGCCACTTCGAGGACGGGTTGTCGGCGCTCTGAGAGGGCTGGCCGTTGGCGTAGGAGTCGTACGGGCCGACCAGGTAGCCGTGTCGTTTCGCGGCCCGCACGGCCTGCTTGTCCATCGGCTGCTCGTCGGCATCGTAACCGAGCCAGACCCGGGAGACGCCGAGCTTGTGCAGCTCGTTCACGCCCTTCGCGGTACGGGCTTCGCCCCAGGCGTAGGCGTGCACGGCTCCGAGCAGCCGCTCCACCTGGGGATTCTCCTTGATCTTCTGCTTCAAGGAGCGCAGTTTGCCGCGTTCGTCGAGGTAGGCGCGGTAGTTGCCGGCGGAGGAGACCGGAGAGGAGCCCGTGAGGGAGAAGTGCACCGTGTAGTCGCGGGTCTGCTCCCGCCGCGAGAACTCGTGCCGTGCCGTGGAGCCGATCCGGCCGTCCTTCGACGCGAAACCGAGGGAAGTGCCGACCTCCTCCGGCACGATGTAGCTGACGCCGTGCTCGCCCTGGGTGTAGCCCCAGGCCGGAAGAGTGAGGCCGCCGGCGAGTTCGGCCTCCGAGTCCTTCAGACCGGCCTCGCCGGAGTTCCAGAAGGCGTCGCCGACCGGGATGCGCAGGCCCTCGCCGCGCGGGATCTGCAGGGCTCCATCGGCGCTCGGCGCGGTACTGGGCCAGGACAGTTTCTGGTCGGCGTCGGAGTGCACCGTCATGCGCAGTCGGCCGTGATCGCTCCGCGCCGAGACCGTGAGCTTCTCGCCCGGGTACGACCAGCGGGCCGTGCCGCCCTCCACCCTCACCTTGCCCGGCTTGCCGAGCCGCTGCCCCGCCGCGCCGGACACCGGGAGCGAGGACCCGTCGTCGGTGCGGCCCGTGACACGCAGCGACGCGGTGTCCACGCGCGCCGCGCCGCCGCGCACGCCGAAGTCGACGTTGCCGCCGTGCACCCGCGGCGGCTTGTCCGGCGCGCCCCCGTCCACCGGGGGCTCGGCCATCGCCAGGTAGCCGGCCGACGCCGTGGTGGCGGTGAGCACGACGGCCGCGGCGATGCCGTACGTACGGACACGGCGCCGACGCCGCGCGCCCGCGACGTCACCGTGCCGGGCCTGCCGGGTCTGACTGCTGTTCCTCTTCACGTAGTTCACGGGGGAGAGCATCGGGGGTGCGCGTAAGAAGGTTCTAAGAGCCGCTCCGGACGGCGCCGGTGCGAGGTCCGGAGCGTCGACACGCAGGCGGGACGGGGTGGGGCCGCTGCAGGGCGCGTACGTGGAAGAGTGTGCGAGCCCCGCACCAGGGCACCCGTAGCCGCTGAGAGAACGTGTCGCAGACGTGGACAAGGAGAACGCCGTGCCCGTAGCCACATACTGTCTCGTCGCCGTGGACTGCCCCGACCCCGCAGCCCTGGCAGGCTTCTACGCCGCGCTCCTCGGGGGCGAGCTCAAACAGGACAGCGACGACTGGTACGACCTGTACGCGCCGGGCGGCCATCGCATCGCCTTCCAGCGGGCCGAGGGCCACAAGCCGCCCCAGTGGCCCCGCGGGGACGACTCCCAGCAACTGCACCTCGACTTCGACGTGCCGGACATGGCAGCGGCCGAGGCACTGGCGCTGTCGCTCGGCGCCATGCCGCTGGACCTTGACGACCAGGACGGCCGGCGCGGATTCCGTGTCTACGCCGATCCGGCGGGCCACCCGTTCTGTCTGTGCCGCGCCTGACCAGCTGCCCGTCGTACGACGTGGGAAGCACGAGGAGGCGCGGAGGGCTCCTGCGCGCCGCCGCGGAACTCCTGTGCTGGTGGGCCGCTCTTGTCGCGCTGTGGATCGTGCTGATCAGTGACGTCGATGAGTGGGAGCTCGCGGTCGGGATCGGCTGCGGCCTGGCCGGGGCGTCGGCCGCCACGGCGGCTCGCCGCGCGGCGGCCTTGGAGTGAACGCCTGGCTCTGGTGCGGAGCCGCACTCCTGGGAGTCGGGCTGCCCGCCGTGATCTGGGGCGTGACGTCCGGCCCGCTGGCCCGCAGGGTGCTGGCGCAGAACACGGGCAGCACCGTGGTCGCCCTCGCCTTCCTCCTGATCGCACAGGGCTACGGGCGCCCCTCGTACGTCGATCTCTCCCTGGTCCTGTCGCTGCTCGGCCCCGTCGGCACCCTCGTGTGTGTCCGTCTCCTGGCCGACGATCTGTCGAGGAACCGGCCGCGAGGGGCCACGGCGGTGACGGTCCTGAGCGTCGCGGCCTCGGTGGCGGTGACCGCGGCCGTGTGTGCGGCGACAGCCTTCGGCAGGCCGCTGATGAAGCTCGTCCTCATCGGAACCCTGGTGGCCATCGGCAACGTGATCGCCTCACGGGCCCTGTCCGCGGGTGTGGTGGAAGAAACGGACGCGACGCGATGAGCGGCGCGAACTCGGAGGCGAAGCGTTTTGGGCAACGATCTGATCATCTCCCTGTGCCTCGTGCTGGTGGCCGTGTCGGCGACGGCGGCGGTAGCCGTGCGTGAGCCGGTCAGGCAGGCACTGGTCCTCGCGGTCCTCGGTCTCGCCCTGGCCGCGCTCTTCACGGTCCTGCAGGCCCCGGACGTGGCCCTGTCCCAACTGGCCGTCGGATCCGTCCTCACGCCGCTGATGATCCTGCTGTCCGTCCGCAAGGTCAGACGCCGTGGGCACCCGGCCGCAGGTGACGGGGCAAAACGGTGAACATCCGGACGCGGCGGTGGGTCCTTGGCATCGGAGCGATCGGCCTGGCTTCGCTGTTCGTCGCCGCGTTCCTGCGTCTGCCGCGATTCGGCGGCGCCCGGCATCCCTACGGTGATCGCGCGACCGACGAAGCCCTCGCCCGGCACACCTCGAACGTGATCGCGTCGGTCAACTTCGACCTGCGCGCGTTCGACACACTGGGCGAGGAGTCCATCCTGTTCGCCGCCGTCCTGGGGACGGTCGTCCTGCTCCGGCAGACCCGCGACGAGGACCGGGTGCCTCCCGGCCCCGCCGCCGTCGACCGATGGGTGCGTCGCTACGCACTCCTCGGGCTCCCCATCGCCCTGCTGGTCGGCCTGTACGTGGTCGCACACGGTCAGCTGAGTCCCGGCGGCGGCTTCCAGGGCGGCGTCATCGTGGCCACCGCCGTGCACCTCCTCTACATCGGGGTCGACTACCGGGCCCTCGAACGGATCCGCCCGGTGGCCCTGTACGAGGTGGGCGACGCGGTCGGCGAAGCCGCCTTCCTGCTCGTCGGCGCGGCCGGGCTGATCGGCGGCTCCGCCTTCCTGGCCAACACCCTGCTGCCGTACGGAGAGTTCAACACCCTTTCGTCGGGCGGGACCGTGCCTCTTCTGAACCTGGCGGTCGGCATCGAAGTGGCCTGTGCGGTGGTCGTGTTGGTGTCCCGTTTCCTCGACCAGGCCGTGGAGATCACCGAGGCCCCCTCGAAGCCGGACGCGGGAGAGGCAGGCACGGCGTGATGCACACGTTCCCCTACCTGGTCGCCGGATGGATCTTCCTCGTCGGCTGCTACGGCCTCGCCACGAGCCGGCACCTGGTGCACGCCGTCGGCTGCCTCGCCGTCTGCCAGTGCGCCACATACGTCCTGCTCCTGGCCGTCGGCTACCGCGAGGGCGGCACGGCGCCGGTCCACTCCGATCTGACTCCGCGCTCCCGCCCCCTGGTCGACCCCGTGGTGCAGGCGCTCACACTCACCGACGTGGTCGTGGGAGCGACGGTCACCGCCCTGCTCCTGGCCCTCGTGATCCAAGTGGCCAAACGCCATGGCACCGCCGACCCCGACGAACTGTCCGAGCTGCGCGGATGAGTCAACTGCTGCCTCTGGTCGTGGCCCTGCCCCTCCTGGGCGCCGCCCTCCTCGTCGCGGTCGGCCGCCTGCTGCCGCGCGTCGCCGCCGACGGCATCGCCGCCGCGGTGGCCGTCTCGACCACGGCGCTCGCCGTCCTGCTCCTCGTTCACTCCGCGCCGGGTGCCACGGAGTGGGTCGGAGGATGGCGGCCCGCCGACGGGAAGAGCGTGGGCATCGTTCTGGTCGGTGACGCACCGGGAACCGGGCTCGCCGCACTCGTCTCCCTCCTCGCGGTGTCCGTACTCGCCTACTCCTGGCACTACTTCGACGAGGTGCCGCAGGGGCACGCGGCGGCCTTCCCCGCGCTCGTCCTGCTCTTCCAGGCGGGCATGTGCGGCTTCGCGCTGACGGGCGATCTCTTCAACGCCTTCGTCTTCTTCGAGCTGATGAGCGTCGTCGCGTACACCCTGACGGGCTACCGGGTGGAGGAACCCAAGGCCGTGCAGGGGGCGCTCACCTTCGGTGTCGTCAACTCCCTGGGCGCCTACGCGACGTTGATGGGCATCACGCTGCTGTACGCCCGTACAGGTGAGCTGGGTATGCGGCGGATCGGCGACGCGCTGCGAGCCGCGGGCCCGCCGGACGCACTCGTCCTGTGCGCGTTCGTCCTGGTGATGACCGGACTGCTGGTGAAGGCCGCGGTCGTGCCCTTCCACTTCTGGCTGCCGGACGCCCACGCCGTGGCACCGACCCCCGTCTGCATGCTGCTGTCCGGAGTCATGGTCGAACTCGGTGTCTACGGTGTCTGGCGGGTGTACACCACCGTCTTCGCCGGGTCGGGCGGACTGCCCGCCGCCGACTTCACCCGCTGCCTCGTGGTCCTCGGCACCGCCACCGCCCTGCTCGGTGCCCTGCTGTGCTGGCGCCAGCGCCACCTCAAGCGCATGCTCGCCTACTCGACCATCGCCCACACCGGGCTCTTCCTCGTGGGCGTCGGCCTGCTGCGGCCCGAGTCGACCGCCGGAGTCGCCCTGTACGTGCTGGGCCACGCGGGCGCCAAGGCCGCGCTGTTCGCCTGCACCGGCATCCTCCTGGACCGTTACGGCAGCGTGGACGAGCGCGAACTGTACGGCAGGGCCAGGGAGTTGCCCGTCGTCGCCGTGCTCTACGGCATGGCCGGACTCGCCCTGACGGGTCTGCCGCCCTTCGGTACGGCTCTGGGCAAGGGGGTGACCGAGGAGGCCTCGGGCGGCATTCTCACCACCGTGCTGTTCCTGGTCGTCTCCGTCGTCACGGGGGCGGCCGTGCTGCGCACCGGGGCGCGGGTGTTCCTGGGCGCGGGCCCGCGGCCCGACCGCTCGTCGTCGCCCGCGTCGACGTCCGGGGACGAGGAGCCCGAGACATGCGAACCTCTGGGGCGGCGGGTCCCGCTGCCGATGGTGGCCGTGCCCGCCGCCCTCCTGGCGGGCACGCTGGCCGTGGGGCTCGTCCCCGCACTGGCGGCAGGTGCGGGCCGGGCGTTCGGCGGCCCGGAAGCCGCTGTGCCGCACTGGACGCCCGCCGCTCTGCTCACCGGTGCGCTGTCCACGGCATGCGCGGCCGGGTGTGCGGCCCTTGCCGTGCGGCGGGCGGCGCCGGCGGAGTCGCCCCTCTGGACAGCGCCACTGCGCCGTCTGCACTCGGGCCACATCGGGGATTACGTCGCCTGGTTCGTCCTTGGCACGGCGGCACTCGGCGCGCTCGCGCTGCCGGGCGTCCTCGGCTTCCCGCCCTGAGGGGTCATCGGGTTCGGCGGCTGTTCCACAGGGGGAGTTGCTCGAAGAGGGCGACGGCTTCCTCGTTCCAGTGCCGGTGCCAGGAGGCGGCCTCGGCCGCGGCCGCGTGGGCGTAGTGGTCGAGCGTCGCCTGCAGGCGGGTGTGGACGTGGCGGCGGTGGGCGATGTCACGGACGCGGTCGATGGTCTGTGGGGTGCAGTGGGGGTTGCCGAGGGCAGCTCGGACAGTGGCGTGTTCGTCTCCGCCGGTGGCGGCGAGGAGGTCGCGGGTCACATAGGTGTGGCGGCCGGCCCGCAGATCGGCGCCCCTGGGTTTGCCGGTGAGGGCGGGGTCGCCGAAGAGGTCGAGGTAGTCATCGCGTATCTGGCCGCCGAGACCCGCGAGTCGGGCGTAGCGGTGGAGGCTCTCCTCGTAGGGGACCAGGTCCTGCCCCGCGGCCAGCAGGCCCAGACGCATGGGAGCCAGGATGGTGTAGCGCGAGGTCTTGTACTCGCACACCGTCTCCAGCATCCCCTCGTCGGCTGTGGGGTTCACGTCACGTTCGAGGTCGAGGACCTGGCCGATGACGGTGTCGGTCGTCACGCCGAGCTGGACGTCGAGCAGGGCCTGTTTGCGGTCCGCGGGCAGGTCGGCCCGCACAAGGACGCGCAGGGCCAGGAAACCGGCGAGATCACCCGTCATCATGGCAAGACCCAGCGCGGCCTGCGGGTTGTCCGGCAGGTCTTGGCGACAGGCGTGGTACGTCGAGGGGCCACCGCGGCGCATCGGCGAGTCGTCCATGATGTCGTCGAGGATGAGCGCGTGGCTGTGGAGCAGCTCAAGACTCAGCGCGGCTTCTGCCAACCCCACCGCCTCGTCCGCGCCGACGAGTCCCGCCGCCTCGTGGAGCAGGGTGATCCGGATCCGCTTCCCGCCGCGCAGCGACAACTGGGCGAGGAGGTCAAGACACCGGGGCGCGAAGCGTCCCAGCTGTGCGCCGCCCAGGTCGCCGGCCAGTTCGGCGAAATACTTCTCGAAGGCCGCGTCGAAGCGCTGCCGGTGGCCGGCGGCACGCTCCAGGGCACCGGCAGTACTGCTGCTCATGGTTGTTCGGTCCGGCCTTTCCTCAGGTACGAGAGGGCCAGCTTCCCATTCGATGGGGGAGGTCCCTCCGGCGCCCCGGGCCGGTGGGAGCAGGCCGTCTCATCCCGTCGTGGGAAAGGCCTGTTCGGTCCAGATGGTCTTGCCGGAGCGGGTGTAGCGCGTTCCCCACCTCTGGACGAGTTGCGCGACGATGAACAGGCCGCGCCCGCCTTCGTCGTCCTCGCCGCTGTGGCGCAGGTGCGGTGAGGTGTGGCCCGTGTCCGCGACCTCGCACAGGAGAGTGCGGTCACGGATCAGGCGTACCTGGATCGGTCCCTCCGCGTATCTCACCGCGTTGGTCACCAGCTCGCTGACGACGAGTTCGGTCGCGAACGCCAGCTCGTCGAGACCCCAGTCGTGCAGCTGCTGGGTGGCCAGGTCCCGGGCACGGCCTGCGGTGACCGGTTCCGCGGGCAGCTCCCACTCGCTGACCCGTGACGCGTCGAGTGCGCGGGTACGGACGAGCAGCAGGGCGGTGTCGTCGGCGGTCGATCCGCCCGGCAGGAGTTCCGCCACTGCCCGGTCGCAGAGTTCTTCGAGTGACGCGTGCCGGTCGCTGAGTACACGTCCCAGGGTGTCGAGGCCGTGGTCGATGTCGCGGTCGCGGGCCTCGACCAGGCCGTCGGTGAAGAGGGCGAGGAGGCTGCCCACGGGAAGCTCCGTCTCCATCGACTCGAACGGCAGACCGCCCAGGCCCAGAGGCGGTCCTGCCGGCAGGTCCGGGAAGGAGAGAGCGCCGTCCGGGTCGACGACCGCGGGCGGCAGGTGTCCGGCCCTGGCCATCACGCAGCGCCGCGAGACCGGGTCGTAGACCGCGTAGAGACAGGTCGCCCCCGTGGTCACATCGGCGTGGCCGCCTTCGGGTGATCCCGGCTCGCCGCGTTGCTCCTCCGCCGACTGCGCCACCAGATCGTCGACCCGGGAGAGCAGTTCGACGGGATCCATGTCCATCTGGGCGAACGCGCGCACCGTCGTACGCAGCCGTCCCATGGTGGCGGCTGCCTGCAGGCCGTGGCCGACCACGTCCCCGACCACGAGTCCGACCCGGGTTCCGGACAGCGGGATGACGTCGAACCAGTCGCCGCCGACCCCTGTCACGTCGTCCGCGGGCAGGTAGCGGTGGGCCAGTTCGACCGCCGACTGCTCCGGCACGTGCTGCGGAAGGAGTTGGCGCTGCAGGGCCAGCGACGCGGTGCGCTCACGGGTGAAGCGGCGGGCGTTGTCGATGGACACAGCCGTACGGGCGGCCAACTCGTCGGCCAGTGCCACCTCGCCGCTGTCGAAGGCGGCCGAACCGGCGCCGCGAAGGAAAGTGACGATGCCCAGGTTGCTGTTCCCGGCCCGCAGCGGCACGACCAAGGTCTTGTCGTCGAGCACGAGCCCGCCCGAGGAGAGGCTGCGATCCTGTGGCGAACCGGACGGGTACTCCACCTCCGCGTCGTCCTCCGCCTCGTTCTCCTCGCTTTCCTCGTCTTCTTCGTCGTCCTCCTCGGCCGAGGAGCGAGCGACCCGTACGAGAGACATCGCCGCCGAACCGGTGGTGGCCGGCACCCCGCCTTCCAGTACCGCCCCCGCGAGGTCGACCGTCACCGCGGCGGCGAAGTCCGGTACCGCCACCTCGGTGATCTTCCTTGCCGTGATCCGCACATCGAGGGTGTTCCCGATGCCGCGGCCCGCTTCGACGAGCAGGGCGAGGCGCCGCTGGGCCTTGTAGCGATCGGAGATGTCGAATGCGTCCTCGCACACTCCGAATACGTGTCCGTCGGCATCCTGGAGGCGGTAGTAGGCGCAGGACCAGATGTGGTCCGTTTCCGGGTCGCTTGGCGGTCGTCCCTGGAAGTGCAGGTCCAGAAAAGGCTCTCCGGTATCCAGTACCTGATGCATGACTGCGTCCAGAGTGGGCGGATGCCCCTGGGTCACGAACTTTCCCTCGGAGTACAGCTGGTCCGCCCGAAAGCCACGGAATTCGGAGAACGGGCGTCCGATCTCCCGTTCGTACGCCGCGTTGCACCAGGTCAGGCGTAGTTCGGTGTCGTAGATGGCCAGACCGAGGGGGGACTGGGTGGCCAGTCCATGCAACAGGGCCAGCCGGGATTCCCACTGCCGGAGATCCTTCAGCTCGGTCGCGACGAGGACACGCGTCGCCGTGCCCGCGCCCGGCAGGGCGCACGCGGCGGTGGCGACGATGAGCTCATGCCCGTCCCGGTGCCGGGCGACGCGGATCTCGTTCCCCTGGAACTGGGGACGGAGGGAGAGCGGGGGAACAGGGAGAACAGGGCGCGTCGGGCCGGGGGACAGGAACGTGGTCACGGGCCTGCCGACGATCTCCTGCGGCCGGTATCCGAGGAGCCGCTCCGCAGCCGGGCTCCATCCGATGACCTTGTCCTGGGCGTCGACGACCGCCGTGGCCGCCCTGGTGACATCGAGGGGGCCACGAAAGTCAGTACTTCGCTCCGCGTTCCGTGCAGTCATGGCGCCACATCAGCCCCGTTCATCCCCTACAGAATCCGCCGTCTCCGGGGGAGGCACAACCGCGGTACGCCCACTCAACGCAAGCGTGACGTCGTGGCTTCCGCCGAGTCGTGGGTTTCGCTAATAACAAGCCCTTCGGCCCGCGCGGCTCGGGACCGCTGAGGGCCCTCGGGGGAGGGGCTTCGCGGCAGACTCCGGCCGCCGGAACTCCGTCAGCGCGCGTCAGAGCGCCGCAGTGATCCTGATCGCGGCCACTACGCCGTCGCCCCGCAGGGTCAGCGCCCCCGGGCCTTCGTGACGTACGCAGTCGAGACGGCCGAGCGGGGTCTCCCGCCCGTCAGGTCCGCCGAGGGTGATCCCCTCGGT
Organism: Streptomyces sp. NPDC058257; assembly: GCF_042881845.1. NCBI lineage: Bacteria > Bacillati > Actinomycetota > Actinomycetes > Kitasatosporales > Streptomycetaceae > Streptomyces > Streptomyces sp. NPDC058257. The sequence goes on along the minus strand of NZ_JBHVXJ010000015.1, from coordinate 50,640 downwards.
GGCCGCCATGACGAGCAGGGTCTCGCCCGACGCGCACGTCATCTCCGTCTCCGCCTCCCGGGCCGCGGCGACGGTGACGATCCGCACCTGTGCCGTCGCCCGGCCCCTGCGGGTCATCACGTTCATGTTGCGCACCGCGCCCGCATCGAGGCGACAGTCCGTCGCCGCGTCGCCGGAGAAGGCGAAGGGGCTCAGCGGCCCGACCGGCCGCGGGGTCCCGTCGACAGTCAGCACCATGCCTTCGCCCTCGACCGGGGTGATCACGCGGTCGACCCCGGGGAAGGGGGAGAAGGCGCCTCCGGCGTTCACGTCCGCGACACTCACCCGCCAGTCGAAGCCGGCCACGGGCTCCGCCGAGGAGGGGGACGAGGAGGGAGACAAGGAGGGGGACGAGGAGGGAGACGAAGAGGGAGGCACCCGCACGACGCCCGACGCGACCTCCCGGGTCGTACCGCCGCCGTTCTTCCACGGCATGCTGCGGTATTCGCTCCAGGGCAGAACACTCCAGCGCAGAACATCCCGGCCCATCCGTCGCCGCCTCCTTCAGACACGTGATCATCCAGGCACGTGATCATCGAGTCCGGGCCAGCCTACGTGCAGCGACAGTCGGCCACGGAGGCGTACCGAACTCGTGTGCCAGGATGTGGAACGTGTCGCATACCCAGTTCACCAGCCAACTCATCGGTCGGGAAGCCGAACTCGACCGTCTCGCTGACGTACTGGAGCGAGCCCGCGCCGGCGAGGCGCGCGCGGTGCTGATCGCCGGAGACGCCGGGGTCGGCAAGACAAGGGCGCTCGACGAGGTCGCCGGACGAGCCGCCGCGACCGGGATGACCGTGCTCATCGGACACTGTGTCGACCTCGGTGATGTCGGCCTGCCGTATCTGCCGTTCACCGAGATACTCGGCGCGCTGGCCGCGGACGAGCGGTTCACCTCGGTCCTCAGCGGTCATCCGGTGACGGAACGGCTGCTCGGTGGCGGCACGGATGCCGTGGGGGACGTGAACAGGCGGCTCCGGCTCTTCGAGGACGTGGCAGCCCTGCTGGCCGAACTCGCGGACATCGCCCCACTGTTGCTGATCATCGAGGACCTGCACTGGGCCGATCAGTCCTCCCGTGACCTCCTGCGGTTCCTGCTCAGCCGAGGTGTCCTCAAGCGGCCGGCCCGCGGTTCGCACGACCACCGGCTCGCGGTGTTCGCCTCGTACCGTGCGGACGACCTGCACCGCCGTCACCCCCTGCGCCCCCTCCTTGCCGAGCTGGTGCGGCTGCCCGCCGTGGAGCGGCTTGAGCTTCAACCGCTGCCCGACGCGGATGTGGCCCGCCTCGTGCGTTCCTTGCGGGACGATTCCCTGCCGGACGCGACCATCCATCGGATCGTCGAGCGGGCCGAGGGCAACGCCTTCTACGCGGAGGAGCTGGTCGCGGCCACGGACGCTCCGGCCGGTGGCGTGCCCAGCGGTCTGGCCGACGTCCTGCTTATCCGGGTCGAGCAGCTGTCCGAGACCGCCCAGCAGATGCTGCGCACCGCGGCTGTCGCCGGGCGCCGGGTCAGTCACGACCTGCTGCGGGACGCCGTGGGGCTGCCGGAGAAGGAGCTGGAGGCGGTGCTGCGGGAGGTCGTGGAGCGGCAGTTGCTCGTCCCCGGTGACGGTGACACGTACTCCTTCCGGCACGCGCTCGCGCGGGAGGCGGTCTACGCCGATCTCCTGCCCGGTGAACGGGCCCGGCTGCACGGCGTGTTCGCGCGCCTGCTCGCCGAGCGTGGCCGCTCGTCCGGCAGCGCGGCCGAGCGCGCCCACCACTTCCGCGAGAACCACGACCTGCCCGAGGCGCTCGCCGCCTCCCTGGAGGCCGCCGACCACGCCCAGCGCGTCGGCGCTCCCGCCGAGGAGTTGCGGCACATCGAAGCGGCCCTCGACCTGTGGTCGGCGGTCAGCGCCGACGGCCGGCCCGCCGGTACCGACTCCGTGACGCTCACGCTGCGTGCCTCGGCGGCGGCCGCCCATGCCGGGGAGTTGCACCGTGCCGTCTCCCTCACCAGGTCCGCCCTCGCCGGTCTCGGTCAGGACGCCGACCTGGAGCTCGCCGCCCGTGTCCGCTACACGCTCGCCGGGAACCTGCTGAACGTCGACAATCTGTCGGCCGCCGTCGCGCACAGCAGTGAGGCTCTCGCCCTGATCCCCGCCGAGCCCCCTTCGGCGACCTGGGTGTGGGCGGCGGCCACGTACATGATGGTGGCCGCGCGTCAGAGTGACGGGGGCGAGAGCGCGCGACGGGTCGGCCGCCAGGCTCTGCGTGTCGCCGCTGAATTGGGGGTCGACGACGCGCTGGCCGATCTCCTGATCTCCATGACCGTTCACGCGGACAGCAACCGGCGTACCCCGGAGGGCAGGGAGCGGCTGCACGAGGCGCGGGAGCTTGCGCTGCGGGCGGGTAACGCGCATGTGGAGATGCGTGCCTTGTTCAACCTGGCCATGGGCTGCGTCGAAACCGGCGACCTGGAGCGATGCCTGCCGTGGGTGGAGGAGGGCCTGGACCGGGCCCGCCGTTCCGGGCTGCTGTCCTCGCCGTATTCGCTGGAGATGCGCTACCTGCGGCTGCTGGTGCAGTACACGCTCGGCTACTGGGACGAGTGCGCGCGCGGCGCGGCCGAGGACGTGGGGACCCAGTCCGGCTCGGGCGGCTTCACGGCCGGTCCCGGGCTGTACGTAGCGCTGGCACGCGGCGATTTCAGTGCTGTCGAGCGCGCCCAAGCGTTGCTGGATGGGCACTTCGACTGGAAGAACGCGCTGGTCGCCGGCATCGTGCGGATCGATGCCGCCGCGCTGCGCGGGGACCCGGACGAGGCGGTGCGGGCGATGGGGCACACCGTCGGTTCCCTCACCGACGACACGGGCGCGGTGCCCGACGCCACGGTCCGGCTCGCGGCTCTGGCCCTGTCCGCGGTAGCCGACTCGGCGGCCGAGCTGCGTATGCGCGGTGACGAGGAGGCGGCGAGGCGCCGGGCGGACACCGCTGCCGCACTCGTGGAACAGGCGCGGGCCTCGGCCGCGCGCGGCGAGGACGGCAGGCCACAGGGGCCGGAGGGACAGGCGTGGCTGGCTCGTGTCGAAGCCGAATGGACACGAGCCGTGTCCGGTCCTGACGTGGCGGCCTGGGAGAAGGCGCTGGCGGCCTTCGCGTACGGCGACGCCTATGAACGTGCGCGGTGCCGACTGCGCCTCGCCGAGGCACTGCTTGCGGCCGACCGTCGCGAGGAGGCGACCGTCGAGGTCGACGCGGTGCGCCAGGAGGCCGACCGGCTCGGCGCCACTGTCTTGCGCGAGCGTCTTGACGCTCTGGTGCGCCGCGGCCGGCTGGCGGTACCGGCCAGGGACCGTGCCGCGGTGCTGACGGCGCGCGAGCAGGATGTGTTGCGTCTGCTCGCCCTCGGCCGCAGCAACCGGCAGATCGGCGAGGAACTGTTCATCAGCCCCAAGACGGCCAGCGTCCATGTCTCCAACATCCTGGCCAAGCTGGGGGCGGCGAGCCGTACGGAGGCGGTGGGTGTCGCCTACCGGCAGGGACTGATCGCTACGGAGCCGGCGCCTTCGGACTGACCCCGCGCGGTCCCGTCGCCGGGAGCCATGGCGGTGGGTGCCGGTCGGCTGCCGAGGGCCTTGGCTCCGCTGTCGGTGGCCTGTCGGCGGGTCCTGGCACCGTCGCGGAAACGGCCGCCGGAGATCACCGGCGGTTCCGATCCCGAGGAGCCACCACGCGCACCCCCGTCACGATCATCGGCGCCGGGCTCACCCTGGCCCGCGTCCTGCGCCTCGGCCGCACGTGACGCGCGCGAGGGCGGTACCCCGGCGTGACGAGCGTCGTACCCGCGGCGTGACGAGGGTGGTGTCCCCGGCGTGAGGTGCGAGTGCTCCTGGCGTGAGGTGCGAGGGCCCCGCGCGGTGATCAAGGCTTTGGACCGGGTTGTACGCTGCGACCATGCAGCCGTCCGCTCCCTCGCCGTCGCCGGATTCCGCCCAGCCGGGTCGTCTTTCCGATCCCGCCGAGCGCGGCCTGCTGACGGAGCGGATCGCACGTCAGCTGGAACACGAGATCCGTTCCGGTGAGATCGCGGTCGGGGCCAAGCTGCCTTCCGAGCGCGAGCTGGCGGCCCAGTTCGGCTCCAGCCGCAATGTCGTGCGGGAGGTGCTGCGGCGCCTTGAGGCGCAGCACCTGATCGAGGTCGCGCCGGGGCGTGGTTCCTTCGTGCGTGAGCAGAGCTCGGGTCAGGCCAGGGGGTATGACGCGCTGTACCGCGCCGGGCGTCCCACGGTCCGTCAACTGATCGAGGCGCGGCTTCCGTTGGAGGTCGAGATGGTCCAACTGGCGACCAGGCGAGCCACGGACGAGGACATCGCGGTGATGCGCGGCGCGTGCGACGCCCTGGAGTCGGCCACGGATGTCGTGGTCAAGGCGCAGGCGGACATGGAGTTCCATGACGCGATCGCGGTGGCGAGCAAGAATCCCGTACTGCGGATCATGCTGTCGTCGATCAGCGGGATGATGTTCGAGATGATGCTCCGCTCGAACTCGGACCCCTCGATCGGGGAGCCCGGGGTGCCGCATCACCCGGAGATCTTCGAGGCGATCGAGGCGCGGGACGAGGAACTCGCGGCGGTACGGATGCGGGAGCACCTGATGCTCGGCCTGCGTACGTACGGGGCGGACCTCGATGTGCAGGTGGACATCATGGCGCGCAACCACATCGAGACGCTCCTTGGGCAGGCGGAGGTCCGGCGGGCGGGCGGCAGGGCGGGGGAGTAGCCGCCCTCGGTGTGGATCAGGGCGGCGTGACCGTTCTGTTGTGTGGATCTTTCTCTCAGGGTCTGTTCGTGAGCGTTCATGTCCTGTTACGGTCCCGTCAGTCAACTGGTCCTACCAGTTGGACCAGTGGTTTCGGGAGTCGCAGTCCCCACCGGAACCACCGAAACCACCGAAACCACCGGGCCATCGGGACCACCGTGCCACCCACCACAGAGACGAGGACAACGATGTCCACGAGCAGCCGGCTTTTGAGCAGGCGCTCCTTCGGCAGGCTGACCGCAGGGGCGGCGGGAGCCGTCGGCGTGGGCGCAGTGGGCGCCTGTTCGCCGCAGGGTGCCGACCCCTCGGCGCGCAGCCCCTTGCGGATCATGGCGATCAACCACGTGTGGTCGCAGGCGGTCAAGCGGCGGACGAAGGAGTTCGAGGAGCGGATCGGACGCAGGGTCTCGATGACCCTGCTCACCGCCGACCAACTGTCGAGCAGTTACAACGTCAAGCTCAACGCATCGGGCACCGACGTGGACGTCATGATGGTGCGCGCGCTCCAGGAACAGCTGGTCTTCGCGCACAACGACTGGCTCGCCGACCTCACCGACCGGGTCGAGGGCGACAAGGAGTTCGACTGGGCGGACTTCCAGAAGGCGCCGCGCGAGGCCTCCGTGGCGCAGGGCAGGGTGCTGAGCGTCCCGGTGGTGACCGAACGCCCCACGCTGTACTACCGCAAGGACCTCGTCGAAGGACCGCCGCGCACCCTCGACGCCCTGATGTCGTCCGCACTGGAACTCACGGACAAGAAGAAGGGGTTCTACGGATACGTCGGCCGCGGGCAGCGCAGCGGCGCCGTGTCCCAGTGGTCCAGCTTCCTGTACTCGCACGGCGGCGACTTCCTCGTCGACGGCAAGTCCGGCATCGGCAGCCGCCAGGCACTGGCCGCCTACGAGTACTACGGCGGGCTCCTCGGCAGAGCGGGGCCGCCGGGAGCGACCAACATGAGCCTCGAACAGGCCATGCCGATCTTCGCGCAGGGCAAAGCCGCGTTCTACATAGACGCCGACGCCGTCTACAGCAGCTTCCTCGACCCGAAGGTCGCGACCAAGGGCGTACGCGAATCCGTCGGCTTCGCCCCCTTCCCCGCGGGCCCGGCCGGTGCCAAGCCGCACAACATCCCGTCCTGGAGCCTGGGCATCAACAAGTTCTCCCTCCTGCGCGACGACGCCTGGGAGTTCATCAGGTGGGCCGCGGGGCCTGAGATGTCCGCGGCTCTCCAGTCCGACGGCATCCCGGGCGCCCGCAGCTCCGTATGGGCCGACCCCCGGACCCTCGCCGCCTTCCCGAAGGATCTCGCCGAGTCGATGCGGCTCAACGCCGAACGCGGCCTCGGCTACGACCGGCCACGGGTCCTCCAGGTCGGCCGGGCCAGGGACATCGTCGGCCGTCCGCTGGTCGCGTCGATCCTCGGTGAGTCCGTAGGGCCCGTCGTGCGCGACGCCGACGCGGAGTTCGCCGATTTCCTCGTACGCGACAACCGCCACAAGGAGTCCTGATGGCCGCCACCGAGGTCTCCCCGGCCCGCGCCGACACCCCGACCCCGGGGAAGGACGCGCGCCGCACCCGGCCGCCGCGCACCTTCGAGCAGGCCAACCGGCGGCTGAAGTGGGCGATGCTCGCCCCGGCACTGCTCTTCGTCGGCCTGATGATCGTCTTCCCGCTGGCCTTCACGCTCGACCTGAGCCTGACCGACGCGTTCGGCGCGGTGAACGCCGACAAGCGCCACATCGGCCTGCGGAACTTCATCGACGCGCTCGGCGATGCCCGCCGCTTCTGGCCCGCCGCGCGCCGCACCCTGGTCTTCACCGTCGGCGCCGTGGTCCTGGAGACGGTCCTCGGCCTCGCGCTCGCGATGCTCATGCGCAAGCCGTTCCGCGGCATGCGCCTGGTGCGCACCGTCCTGATCATCCCGCTGCTCGCCACCCCCGTCGCGATCGGCGTCCTGTGGCTGCTGATCCTCGACCCCACCAACGGCATCGCCAACCATCTGCTCGCCTCCATCGGCCTGCCCCGCCAGGAGTTCCTCGGCTCGGTGAGCCAGTCACTGCCGATGCTGATGCTCATCGACGTGTGGCAGTGGACGCCGATGATGACGCTGCTCCTGCTCGCGGGCCTGACCACGCTTCCCGAGGAGCCCGAGGAAGCCGCGCTCGTCGACGGCGCGAGTGCCTGGCAGCGCTTCCGCTACGTCATCCTGCCGATGCTCGGCCCCACCCTCGCCACAGCCCTTGTCCTGCGCGCCGTCGACGCGCTCAAGACCTTCGACATCCTCTACGCCACCAAGGGCGCGGGCGGCGGCTCCGACTTCGAGGCGGAGACGCTCAACGTCTACGCCTACGGACTCACCTTCGACTACCAGGAGTACGGCCTTGCCGCCGCCGTCCTGGTCCTGTTCACGCTGTTCATCATCGGTGTCGTGGTCCTGCTGCGCCGCCGCGGCGGAAGGAAGAACGCATGAGTTCCACCGTCACCCCCGCGACCCGCCCGCCGAAGAGCTCCGCGCCCCGGCCGCCCGGCACGCCCGCTGTCCGCGGGCGCAGGAAGTGGACATGGCTGCGCGGCACGGCCATCGCCCTGGTCACCCTGGTCTTCGCGCTGCCCCTCGTGTGGATGTTCGCCGCCGCCTTCAAGACCAATGTGCAGGTGACCGACCCGAGCGTGGGCCTGTGGTTCAAGCCCACCCTCGACAACTTCCGCAGCATCGTCGAGGCCGGGCAGATCGTCCGCTCCATGGGCAACTCCCTGCTCGTGGGGGTGGTATCCACGGTGCTCTCCGCCGTCATCGCCGTGCCCGCCGCATGGGCCGTGGGCCGGTTCGGCATGCACCGCACCGGGTCCCTGATCCTCGTCGCCCGCATCGTTCCCGCGATCTCGCTGCTCGTGCCCTGGTACTACCTGTTCGCGCAGATGGGGCTCGTCGGCTCCTACACGGTCCTCGTGCTCAGCCACATGTTCGTCTCCGTGCCGCTGATCATGTGGATCATGATCAGCTTCTTCGCCGGTCTTCCGGTCGAACTCGAAGAAGCCGCCCGCACCGACGGCCTGAGCGCGTTCGGCGCCTTCTGGCGCATCTCGCTGCCCCTGGCCGCACCCGGCACCGCAACCGCCTCGCTCCTGGCGTTCGTCTTCAGCTGGAACAACTTCATGTTCGCGCTGGTCTTCGCCGACGACCGCACCCAGACCGTGCCGGTGACCCTCTTCAACTTCATCTCCTACGCAAGCACCGACTGGGGCGGTCTCATGGCCGCCGCCACCCTCATCACCGTCCCCGTCGTCATCGCCGCCGTCGTCGGACAGAAGTACCTGGTGGCCGGTCTCACCTCGGGCGCCACCAAGGGCTGAGCGGCAAGCCGCGCCGGCCCTCCCCACCCTGTCCCGCATCACCACACCGGAAAGAGCACCCGTATGAAGATCGTCGACGCGAAGGTCGTCGTCACAAGCCCGGGCCGCAACTTCGTCACCCTGAAGCTGACGACCGACGACGGCCTCACCGGACTCGGCGACGCCACCCTCAACGGCCGGGAACTCGCCGTGGTCAGCTATCTGACCGACCACGTCGTACCCCTGCTCATCGGCCGTGACCCGCACCGGATCGAGGACACCTGGCAGTACCTGTACCGGGGGGCCTACTGGCGGCGCGGACCCGTCACCATGGCCGCGATCGCCGCCGTCGACGTCGCCCTGTGGGACATCAAGGCGAAGGCCGCGGGCCTGCCGCTCTACCAGCTCCTCGGCGGCGCGAGCCGCGAGCGCATCCGCACCTACGGACACGCGAACGGCCGTGACATCCCCGAACTGCTCGACTCCGTGCGGGCCAGGATCGCCGAGGGGTATCCCGCGGTGCGCGTCCAGTCGGGGATCCCCGGCCTGAAGGCCGTGTACGGCGTGCACAGCACCGACGACGGCGGCGAACCCGTCCTGCACCAGCAGGCCCACCCCCTCGTGGAGGACTGGGACACCGACGCCTACCTGCGCCACACGCCCACCGTATTCGAGGCGGTCCGCGCGGAGTTCGGCGCCGAACTCCCGCTGCTCCACGACGCACACCACCGGCTCAGCCCGATCCAGGCAGCCAGGCTCGGCAAGGACCTGGAACCGTACCGGCCGTTCTGGCTCGAGGACTGCACACCGGCCGAGAACCAGGAGGCCCTTCGACTGGTGCGCCGGCGCACCTCGACGCCGCTGGCCATCGGTGAGGTCTTCAACACCGTGCACGACTACCAGGCCCTGATCACCGAGCAGTTGATCGACTACGTACGTTCCGCGGTCACTCACTTCGGGGGTGTCACACCGCTGCGCAAGCTCTTCGACTTCGCGGCGCAGTACCAGATCAAGAGCGCGGTGCACGGCCCCGAGGACATCTCCCCGGTGGGGATGGCCGCGGCCCTGCACCTGGACCTCGCCGTGCACAACTTCGGGATCCAGGAGTACTCGGGCCACACCCGCCTCACCGATGAGGTCTTCCGGCACGCCTACACGTTCACGGACGGCCACCTGCACCCGGGCGAGGCTCCCGGCATCGGCGTGGAACTGGACGAGGAGCTCGCGGCCGCCCACCCCTACGAAGCGGCCTATCTGCCGGTCAACCGACTGCAGGACGGAACCGTCCACGACTGGTGAGCCGGGGGAGGGACGGCCGACCCCGTCCCTCCCTTCCCTCCCTCTGGACAATCCCGTCACTCGGTGCTGAGATGCCAACTGCCCTGTTGCCCACATGCCATGTAGCGCGCGACAGGGATTTCGTACGCCTCAGTTTTCCAACGTTGTAAAGCGCTCTGCACGGCAGCCACCAGCGCACACGGACGACGACGGGACGGTACTTCCTCATGACGCAGCTCGGCCGACGCCACTTCCTCCAGCGCTCCGGCGCGATCACCCTCGGCGCGGCCGGCGGGCTGACCGCCGTCACCGGCCCCGCCGCGCGGGCGGCGAGCCAGGGGCGCGGCGGTCTCTACGGCCCGAGCGCCGCGCCCCTGGCCCCCACCGCGTTCCAGAGGCTTCCGGTGGGCAGCGTCACCGCGCGCGGCTGGCTGCGCGGACAGCTCGACCTGCTGCTCGGCGGCCTGTTCGGGCGGTACGCGGAGATCTCGCACTTCCTCGCCTTCGACGACTCCGGCTGGGTCCACCCGGACAAGGAAGGGTGGGAGGAAGTGACGTACTGGCTGCGGGGGTACGTCGACCTCGCCGCCCTCACCGGAGACCGCACCGCCCTCGCGGAGAGCCGCCGGTGGATCGACGCGATCATCGCCACCCAGGAAGCTGACGGTTTCTTCGGCCCGAGAAGACTGCGCACCCAACTGAACGGCGGCCCGGACTTCTGGCCCTATCTGCCGCTCCTTCAGGCGCTCCGCTCGCACGAGGAGTTCACCGGCGACAGAAGGATCCTGCCGTTCGTCCTGCGTTTCATGCGCTTCATGAACGCGCAGGGACCCGGTGCCTTCGACTCCAGCTGGGTCTCCAAGCGCTGGGGCGACGGGCTCGACGTCGCCTTCTGGGCCTACAACCGCACCCGGGAGAGCTTCCTGCTCGACCTCGCGGACAAGATGCACACCCACGGCGTGGACTGGTCCGGCGGCGTCGCCGACTGGCACAACGTCAATGTGGCGCAGGGCTTCCGGGAGCCCGCGCAGTACGCCCTGCGCTCCGGCGAGGCGGCTCACACCCGGGCGACGTACCGCAACTACGCGACCGCGATCGGGACGTACGGACAGTTCCCTGGCGGCGGCTTCGCGGGGGACGAGAACGCGCGCCCCGGCTTCGGCGACCCCCGTCAGGGCTTCGAGACCTGCGGCACCGTCGAGTTCATGGCCAGCCACGAACTCCTCACCCGCATCACCGGAGACCCGGTCTGGGCCGACCTGTGCGAAGAGCTGGCCTTCAACATGCTGCCCGCGGCGACCGACCCCGCGGGAACGGGCATCCACTACGTCACCAGTGCCAACAGCGTCGACCTCGACAACGCCCGCAAGACGCAAGGGCAGTTCCAGAACGGCTTCGCGATGCAGTCCTTCCAGCCGGGCGTCGACCAGTACCGCTGCTGCCCGCACAACTACGGCATGGGCTGGCCGTACTTCACCGAGGAACTGTGGCTCGCGACCCCGGAGCGCGGCCTGGCGGCGGCGATGTACGCGCCGTGCCGGGTCACGGCGAACGTCGGGGACGGCGCCACCTCCGTCACGATCACCGAGGACACCGACTACCCCTTCAAGGAGACAGTCACCCTCACTCTCGCCATGGACGAGCCGGTGCGCTTCCCGCTGCGGCTGCGCGTACCCGGCTGGTGCGAAAGCCCTCAACTCTCCGTGAACGGCGTCAGGTTGAAGGCCCCGGACGGACCGGCCTTCGCCGAGGTCGAGCGGACCTGGCGCCACGGGGACCGCGTCACGTTGAAGCTGCCGCAGAGCACGGCGGTACGCACCTGGAAGAGCGGGGCGGTCAGCGTCGACCGCGGCCCCCTCACGTACTCCCTGCGCATCGGCGAGTCATACGAGCGGTACGCGGGCACGGACGCCTTCCCCCACCAAGCGGTGCACGCGACCACCCCGTGGAACTACGCACTCGCCCCCCACCCCGGGAACGGCCTCTCCTTCACCGCCGACTCCGGACCGCTGACCGGCGACCCGTTCACGCACGAGGGCGTCCCGGTACGCATCCGTGCCCGCGCCCGGCGCCTGGAGGAATGGGTGGCTGACGACGAGCACGTGGTGGCCCCGCTCCAGGCGAGCCCGGCCCGTGCCACCGGCGCGACGGAGGAGGTGACGCTCATCCCGATGGGCGCGGCACGCCTGCGCGTCACCGCGTTCCCCACGGCGGCCCCCGACGGTCGGCCCTGGACGCCCGAGCCGCCCTACCGCCGGATCGAGAACCGGCACAGCGGCAAGGTCCTCGCGGTCGACGGCATGTCCCTGGACGAGGGTGGCCGCGTGGTCCAGTTCGACAACTCCGGTACGGGCGACCACGCGTGGCAGCTCATCGACCGGGGCGAGGGCTGGTACACCCTGCGCAACGGGCACAGCGGCAAGGTGCTCGGCATCGAAAGCGCGTCAACGGCCAATTCCGCCAGGTCCGTTCAGTTCACCGACAACGGAGCCGGGCACCTGCGCTGGGAGAAGGTGGACAAGGGGGACGACTGGTTCCTGCTCCGCAACCGGCACAGCGGCAAAGTCCTCGGGGTGGACGGCATGTCGACGGCCAACAGTGCGCAGGTCGTGCAGTTCGAGGACAACGGCACGGCGGATCATCTGTGGCGCCTGACGTGAGTTGGAGCGGCCCTGGGACCCTCCACCGTGCCGCGTCAGGACAGTCGTGATCGCCGGTGGCTGCCGGTTCCTGGGCTCCGCTCTTGTCCGCCGGGCGGCAGCGGCCGGGCACAGGACGGTCGCGACCTTCGCCACCAGACCCGGCGGTCGTCCCGAGGCGGCGTGGCACGCCTCGATCCGCGGGATCCTGAGCGCGTCGAAGCAGTCGTGGCCGGGACCCGGAACGGCGTCCTGTTCACCGGCGGCATCCGTGGCCCGGAGCATGTCGCCGATCTGGCCGCCGCCCTGCCGGAACTCGCGTCCTGCGACACGAACGGCGTACACCATGGGACAGGAGCCGACGCCGTGAGCGTCACGAAACGGGCCCCCTCATCGCCGGGCGGGACGGGGCTGACGCGCCTCCCGCCCGGCCTCGGGCCTGCGGGCCGACAGCGCACTTCCCGGGGCGATCGACGTCCGCCTCGACAGCCGCCACCCACCCCAGCACGGGCTGCGCACCACGTTGCGCGGCGCCCGCCGCTTCCTCGCCGTGCCGCACTGAGCACCTCGGCGCCACCTCGAAGCGGCCCGCTCGACCACGCTCGGCGGCAGGGGACACCTGCAGACGAGTGGGCTTGGCTCGGAGTCCGTGTGCGGCCCGAGCCCGCTGGATAGGCCTTCTTCTGATCTCCGTAACCACGAGCAAAGGATTGCCCCATGCGCTTGCGCACAGCTGTCACCGCCACGGTCCTGGCCGCCATCGCCGTCCTCGGCGGCTCTGGGGTCGCCGCCGCCGACGGACCCGTGGACGACGCTCTGAACGTCGTCCACGAGGAAACCACCGTGGTCCACTTCGGCGACCTGGTCCTGGACTGACCAGCACGACAGGCACTGAGCCCTCTGGTGCCGCGCCGCCGGCAGGTGGGTGGCGCGGCACCGGGGGCCACTCAGGTCGAACGTGACCGGGGGCCACTCAGGTCGAACGTGGGTGAAGTGCCGTCGTACGTCGTCCCTGACGTCCGCGTCGAGGGCGAGGCGCCACTCCAGGCGTCACTCAAGGCGCCCGCGGTCCGGGCGGACCAGCGCCGACACCGGGACGGCCCGTCCGTGGATCGCCCCGAACTTCAGGCGTACGTTCGGGTTGGTCTGGCCGTAGTGGGCCTGCCCCTCGTACACCTCGCCGCCCCCCCCCACAGCCGGGACACACCCCGTACGTCATTTCCGTCCCCTGATCCCTCATGAGCCCCACCCTGGGCCCGATGTCACAGGGCTGATCGGCACCGTACGCGATTGACATCCGTCGCGAGACGGCCGTAGCTTGCGGCGCATTGGAGTGAATCCTTTCAGCGCGATGGCCGCGATGGCTGCGATGGCCTGTCGCGCTGGTCGTGCCGCGTGGCTGAAAAAGGGGGCCATCGCTCGTGCAACGGGTCTGTTTCCTGCTGAAGGTCCGCCCGGACCGGCTGGACGAGTACCGCGAGCGCCATGAACACGTCTGGCCGGAGATGCGCGAGGCGCTCTCCGCCGCCGGATGGCACAACTACTCGCTGTTCCTGCGCGAGGACGGCCTCCTCGTCGGTTACCTGGAAACCCCGGACTTCGCCGCCGCGCAGGAAGCCATGGCGCGGACCGACGTCAACGCCCGCTGGCAGGCCGAGATGGCGGGCTACTTCGAGGGCTTGGACGGGCGCGGCCCCGACGAGTCGATGCGCTCGCTAGCCGAGGTCTTCCACCTCGCCTAGCCGCCTGTATGCGGTGATTCGAGGAAGGCTTTTCGCCTCTTCCCGAGCTTTCCCGCCACACCTGCCGCGATGCCGCCTGGAGCAGGCTCGGCAGCCCTATGCTTCTACTCGCTTGTAGAAATGCGAGGGCGTTCGCGGCTGCTTCGAGCGCTTCCGCGTCCCCTGCCGCGTGCCTCCCGCATTGCTCGGCACTTCCTCAGTACGAGAATCACACGCACATAAGGGGTGAACGCCACGATGGTGTTCAAACGACTGCTCGGCTCGCTCGGTGTGGGCGGGCCCACGGTCGACACGGTCCTCGATCCGGGTCCTGTCCTGCCCGGCGGCGACCTCAACGGGCAGGTCCAACTCAGGGGTGGCGGCGCCGACTTCGACATCGAGCACATCACCCTGGAGCTGGTCGCCCGGGCCGAGGTCGAGCGGGAGGACGGGGAGGGTGAAGGCGCCGTCGTCTTCGACCGGTTCACCGTGGGCGGCGGTTTCCGGCTCGCTGAAGGCGAGGAGCGCGGTGTCCCGTTCAGTGTGACGCTGCCGTGGGAGACGCCCATCACGGAGCTGTACGGCCAGGGCCTTGGCATCGTCCTCGGGGTGCGCACGGAGCTGTCGGTCGCGGGCGCGAAGGACAAGGGTGATCTGGACGCGCTCGCGGTGCGTCCTCTGCCCGTGCAGGAGGCGATCCTGGAGGCGCTGGGACAGCTCGGTTTCGGCTTCAGGTCCGCCGACCTCGAGTACGGCCACATCGCCGGCACCGGACAGCGACTCCCCTTCTATCAGGAGATCGAACTCACCCCGTCCTCCCGGTACGCCCACGCGGTCAACGAGATCGAGTTGACCTTCCTGCCCTTCCCGGGCGGCATGGACGTGATCCTTGAGGCGGACAAGCGCGGCGGTCTCTTCTCGGGCGGCCACGACACCGTCACCCGCTTCACCGTCGGTCATGACGGGGTCGGGCACCAGGACTGGAACGCGCTGGTCGACGGCTGGATCAAGCAGTTGGTCGAGCATCGGGGGGCCCACGCCTCGCACTCCTCGTACGGACACGGGGATCCCTACGGCTCGGCTCATGGCCAGGGCGGACGCCACCACGACCAGCACGACCACGAAGGCCACCGCCGCGCGGGCCCCGGCATGGGCACCGTCGTCGCCGCGGGTGCGGCCGGGCTCGCGGTCGGTGTGGTCGGCGGGATGGTCGCGGCCGAAGTCGTCGACGAGGTCGGCGACTTCTTCGAGGGGGATGAGGAAGAGGAGGAGGGGGACGAGGGGTAGGTGAGCCGGGGGAGCGGGCCGGCTCGATGGGTGAGGCCGGTGAGCGCCGCCTTCCTGTCCCGCTCCCCGTCCGGCGCCTCGCGCATCTTCTGCTCGGCGCGAGCTGCTCGGTCCCGGGCGCCGCCGAACTCCACCGTGTTCACATCTTCTACAGACGCGTAGAAGCTACGCTGCTCCGGCACCCCTCCCTGCACGACAGGCGAGGAACGACGGAGACAAGAAGGAGACAAGACCCATGGGTGTCATCGGGTGGATCATTCTCGGACTGCTGGCCGGCGCGATAGCCAAGGCGGTGCTGCCCGGCCGCGATCCGGGCGGGCTCATCGGCACGACGGTCATCGGAATCGCCGGAGCCTTCGTCGGGGGCTGGCTGTCGGCGCGGTTCCTCGACCGGCCGGTGGAGCGGCAGTTCTTCGACCTCACCACGTGGGGATCGGCCATCGCCGGAGCGCTCGTGCTGCTGATCGGCTACCGGCTCCTGTTCGGCAACTCGCGCAAATGACGCGCGGTCGGCGTTCCCGGCGTCGCGCGTGGCTGATTCGGTGTGGCGGGCTTTCGGAGCCCGCCCCCGTTGTCTCTACAGTGCTGTAGTTTCTAGGCGGGTCGGCGTCGCGGGCGCGGACCGGAGACATCGAGGAGGAGAGCAGTGGGAGTTTCCCTGGCCAAGGGTGGCAACGTCTCGCTCAGCAAGGAGGCCCCGGGCCTCACGGCCGTAGTGGTCGGCCTGGGCTGGGACGTGCGGACCACCACGGGCACCGATTACGACCTCGATGCCTCCGCTCTGCTGGTGGACGAGTCCGGGAAGGTGCCCTCCAGCCGGCACTTCATCTTCTACAACAACCTCAAGAGCCCGGACGGTTCGGTCGAGCACACCGGCGACAACCTCACCGGTGAGGGCGAGGGCGACGACGAGGCCGTCAAGGTGAACCTCGCGGCCGTGCCCGCCGAGGTCGACAAGATCGTCTTCCCGGTGTCCATTCACGACGCCGAGAACCGCGGCCAGAGCTTCGGCCAGGTCCGCAACGCCTTCATCCGCGTGGTCAACCAGGACGGCGGAGCGGAACTCGCCCGCTACGACCTGTCCGAGGACGCTGCCACCGAGACAGCAATGATCTTCGGCGAGCTCTACCGCAACGGCGCCGAGGAGTGGAAGTTCCGTGCCGTCGGCCAGGGTTACGCGTCGGGCCTGTCCGGCATCGCCTCCGACTTCGGCGTCGACGTCTGACCGTGCCCGCCTCCGGCACCTGACGTCGCGGACCCAGCCGTCCGGCGACGTCCACAGACCCCGTCGCCCGCATGACGACCCAACCGCATGCGGGCGGCGGGGCTCCTCCTTGCTCGCGCCGCACCCGGCACGGGCCCAGACGCAGACAGGACCGAAGTGTTCGGACTGAGCGAGATCGCCATCATCCTCATCGTCGTCATACTCGTCCTCGGCGCCAAGAAGCTCCCTGAACTGGCCCGTTCCGCGGGCAAGTCGGCCCGCATCCTCAAGGCCGAGGCCAAGGCGATGAAGAACGAGGAGGAGCAAGCGGGGGAGCAAGCGGGGGAGAAAGTGGGGGAGAAGGGGAAGGCGGCCGGGGAGGCGGCGCCTTCGCCCCAGGTCATTCACGGTGAGGTCATCGCGCCCACCGCCCACACGGTGCCGAAGCCGGACTCCGCACGGCCTCACTCGCAGAACCAGCAGAGGTAGACGTCCCCGGTCCTCAAGGCGGGAGCCTCTCCCGGCCCGGGCCGGGAGAGGCTCTGGAGCGGTGCGTCAGCCGCAGTGCTCGGCCTTCTCCTGATCCGTCATCGGGCGGGTGTGCTGCGTCTTGGTGCTCGGCGCGTCCGGCTTGGGGCCCGTCGCGTCGAAGGGGGCGTACCAGATGTAGTGCCCGTGGAACTTGTCCTCGAAGTGCAGCTCGTAGGTGCCCTTCACACGCTGGAGCTGGGACTCGCGCGTGACCCAGCCGACCTCGCCGGGGCGGACGTCGACGTTGGTGGTGTCGGTCTCGGTGTGCGAGCTCTCCCAGGTGTGTCCGTAGGAGGTCTCGATGCTCACCTTGAAGACCTCGGCGAAGCCGTATTCAGCGCTGAGCGAGACCCCGACGCTGTTGGACTCGCCGGTCGTGTCCGCCCAGGAGATGCTGGAACGCTGCAGGTCCTGGGTGCAGTTGTAGGCGCTGTCACCCACCTGGTGCGCCTCGCCCGTCGAGTCGGTGCCGGGGCCGTCGGGGTGGAAGACGCACGAGTCGGTGCCGTTGTCGCACTTGTCGAGCAGCTCGCGGACGGTGGGGGCCTCTTCGTCGGCCTGCGCGGCGGGCGCGAGGGCCATGCCGCCCGCGGTGGCCATCGCCGCGAACAGGACGGTGAGACGGGTACGGGTGATCATGTGTGATCTCCAGTGGGGGGAAGGTGGTGCGGGTTGGGGGGGGTACGGCGTGCGCGAGAGCGCGGCAGCGCTCGCTCTAGCTGAAGCCGATGGACTGGGTACGGTCGTTCATCATCTGGCCGACGTCGGAGGTGTTCTCGTCGAACGGCCCGTCGCGGTCGCCGCCGAGGTTGGGCTCCGGGTAGAGCCAGATCGCGCAGTTGCCCCAGGGCTGTACGGAGGAGACGCGGTTCTTCCAGTCGTCGCCGAGGTCGTACTGCCAGTTGACCCAGCCGTCCTTCTCGCACAGCGAGGGGCCGCTGATGGTGAGCGTGTCGCCCGAGAAGCCGGGATCGCTGAAGAACGTTCCCTGGACGACGTCCCCGGCCGCCGCGGTGTCCTTCTTCGCCGCGGTCTCTGACATGGCCGCGCGGAACGCGGGTGAGGTGACGGCGGCCCGTGGGGTGGCCGGCGCGTCGGTGACGCGTCCGTCGGTGGCGTGGTCGACGGCTTCGTCGAACGTGCCGAAGCAGCGCTGCTCTCCGGTGGTCGCGTCCAGGACGCAGTGGCGCGCGGCCGGTTCATCGGCCGCCCCGGCCGACTGCGCCGACAGGGTGCAGATCAGTCCGGTGGTGACGGCGAGCGTGACTCCCGCCAGACGGGCGCGGTGCGTGGTCCGTATGGCCATACGGTTACCCCTTTCTTCTAGTTTGGCGTGAGCACATCACCTTCCTGGATAGTGGCTGTGGTCCGCGTCCGTGGCTGGAATCCCGAATTCCGTGGTCCATGGAGCAGTTCGAGCCAACTCGGGCACCGCGAGTGCCCCCTTCGGGCACGCCGAAGGGGGGAACGGGCAGGAGCGGAGAAGCGCCGTCAGCACTGCTCGAAGACGTAGCCCTTCGTGCCCTCGGGGCGGACGTCGCGATCGCGCAGCGTGATGGACAGATCCGAGCCCCAGCCGTCGCAGGCGGTGCGGTAGTCCTTGCGCGTGTACTCGACGGCGAAGACCTTGTCGTCGTAGGCATCGGCGAAGTCGCCGCACTCCTTGTACGCCGCGCACTCCTCGACCACGGCGAAGTCGAACCCGATGCGGCCGCGCTCAGGAAGGAGGTCGGTGGTGTTCTTCTGGGCGATCGCCAGACCGCGGCTGTGGGCCCGCTCGGCGAGCAACTTGGCGAAGGCGGCGGCGTGTTCGGTCGTGAGGAGATCGTCGGAACGCTCGTAGGAGTCCAGGTTGTCGGGCTCGACGGCGTCGTAGCCCGACTTCGCGCAGCCGTCGATCCACGGCCCGACGATGTCCATCAGGTCGCGGCGCTTGCCGGCCGTGGAGATGTCCAGGAGCGGCTCCTCCCAGTCGTCGTCGATCACCAGGGAGCCGTCGTCGTCCTTGAGCAGCAGGTCGGGGTGCTTCTTCTTCCACCAGCCGATGGCTTCGCCCGGCTGGGTCTGGAAGGCGTTGACGTAGCACACGTTGTACAGGCCCTTGGCGGGCTTGGCGGAGCGGTCGCGGGAGAGCGCCTGTACGGCGTCGTCGGGCGTGTAGGGGCCGCCGAGTTGGTAGTCGAAGACGGCGTCGGCCTTCGGCGGGCGCACGTCGTCCGCCCGGTCCGTGGCGGTGGCCGAGGTGTCCTTGCCGTCGTCGGTGGCGCAGGCGCCGACCAGGAAGAGGGCGGCGGCGCAGGCGGCGAGGAGGCCGGTGTGCGGGCGGTGCGGGCGGCGCATGGAGGGCTTTCGTTCGGGGCGGCAGCGGCAGCGGCAGGGCTGCCGCCCTTGAGCACGGTGCGCGCGGCCTTCGGGAAGACCGCGCGGAAATGTGTTGCGATGTCGATCTTACGTCGCATATCGGCGGAACCGGATAGCGAGGTCGCGGCGGCCGGCCCGGGGAGACCGGCCGCCGCGAGTGACCGCTCACGGGGGCATGGGCCGCTGGTCAGGCCAGGACGACGGAGCGGGTCAGGTGGGCCGGCCGGTCCGGGTCGCGTCCCGAGTCCTCGGCGATGCGCACGGCCAGGCGCTGGGCGAGCACCAGTTCCGCGAGCGGGTCGAGCGCGGGGGCGCGCAGATACGCGCCGGTGGCCTCGATCTGCGCGGTGAGCTCCGCGGGCAGCGGGGACAGGCTCCACACGGCCCGCCCGGGACCGGCCACCGCGATGGGGCCGTGACGGTACTCCATGAGGGAGTAGGACTCGGTCCAATGGGCGGCGGCCTCCCGCACCTTGAGCGCCGCCTCGTGCGCGAGCCCGGTGTGCCAGCCCTCGCCGAGGAAGGTGATCTGCTCCGCGGCCAGCAGCCGCGGATCCAGCGGTGCGCTCAGGGCCGTGGTCACGTCGGTCAGCGCCTGGTCGAGGTTGTGGCCGAGGTGGGCCATCATGAGCGCCAGTTGCGTGGTCGGATAGCGGGTCTGTACGACGGACTGCTCGTCGGCGTGGTCAAGGATGATCACGTCGTCGGCGGCGAGCGCGGCGGGTGACCGGGGTACCGCCGTGAGCGTGGTGACCCGCGTGGCGGAGGGGGCCGCCGCGAGGGCGGTGAGGATCTCGGTGGTGGTGCCGGACCGGGTCAGGGCCAGGATGCGGTCGTAGGGGCGGTGCAGCCAGGCCGCGGAGGCGGGGAACGCGTCGGTGGGGCCCTGCCCCAGGCTCTCCCGCAGGTGGGCGTAGGCCTGCGCCATGAACAGCGACGTACCGCAGCCGATCACGGCGACCCGCTCGCCCTTGGCGGGCAACGCCTGCGCGTATTCGGGGAGTTGCTTCAGCGCGTACTCCCAGCACTGCGGCTGTGTGTCGATTTCCTGGCTTGTCAGTGACATTGAGGGTGCTTTCTCGGTCCGGGGATGGAAGAAGTGAAGCTCTGTGACGGCCGACGGCCGGTCAGTCGCCGAGGAGTCGGCGCAGGGAGGGCTGGAGCCGGTCCCCGTGAGCGCGGACCATGTCGTCGCACAGCCGCCAGATCTGCTCCACGGGAAGCGCCGCCGCGGTGGCGGGGTCGGTCATCGCCGCGTGCCGGATGTGGCGCGGCTCGTCGTCGATGGCGGCGCGGACGACCAGGTCGTTCATGCTCAGGTAGGTGCGGTTGAGCGCTGCCAGCTGCGGGGGCAGGGATCCGGCGCGGGTGGGCTGGATGCCGGAGGCGTCGACGAGGCAGGGGACTTCGACCACCCCGTGGCTCGGCAGGTTGTCGATCAGGCCGTGGTTGGGGACGTTGCCGTAGACGGTGCGCGGGGTGCCGGTCACGATGCTGTGGATGATCTGAGGGGCGTACTCCATGGTGCCCTCGACGGTGAGCGGTTCGCCCGCGGCCAGGGCGTCCCGGGTCTGGTGGTAGGCGGCGACGTTCTCGTCGACGATGCCGAGGTAGGCGCCGATCGGCAGGCGCAGGCGCTCGATCTCGCTGTCGTGGTGCAGGTACCAGGGGACGTACTCGGAGGAGTGCTCACTGGTCTCGGTGGGGTAGTAGCCGAGCCGCCGGTACATGTCGACGCGGACCCGGCGCCGCAACTGCTCGTCCTTGGCGATCAGTTCGTCGAGCCGGGGGTAGAGGTCCTTGCCCTGGTGCTCGAAGCGCAGCACCCACGCCTGGTGATTGACGCCCGCTGCCCGGTAGGTGATCTCCTCGTACGGGACGCCCACCAACTCGGCCAGGTCGCGCATGGTCCAGTACACGGAGTGGCACAGGCCCACCACCTTGGTCAGTCCTGTGGCCTCGGTGAGGTACTGGATGTTCATGGCCATGGGGTTGGTGTAGTTCAGGAGCCAGGCGTCGGGGCACACCTCGGCGATGTCCTCGCCGAGCGCCTTCAGGAGCGGGAAGGTGCGAAGGGCACGGAAGACGCCGCCGATGCCGAGGGTGTCGCCGATGGTCTGGCGCACTCCGTGGCTCGCGGGGACGTCGAAGTCGGTGCGGGTGGCCTCGCCCATGCCGACCTGCACGATGTTGATGACGAAGTCCGAGCCCGCGAGGGCCTGGCGGCGGTCGGAGTGGCTGGAGATGGTGGCGTGCGCGCCCAGGTGGTCGGCGATGTACTCGGCCGCGGCCTGCGCGGTGGCCAGGCGTTCGGAGTCGATGTCGTGCAGGGCGATGTGGGCGCCCTTGAGCTCGGGGAAGGCGAACAGGTCGGCGAGCAGGCCTTGGGTGAAGACGACGCTGCCTGCGCCGATGAAGGTGATCTTGGGGTGGTTCATGAGGCGTGCGCTCCGCTGTGAGTGGTGTGGGCGAGGACTTCGTCCCGTGTGGGCTGTGCTCGGGTGCCGCCGTGGGCGCGGGTCGACAGGGACCCGCAGACGACGGCGAACCGCAGTGCCTCCTGCGGGCTCTGCCCGTCGAGGAGGGCGGCGACAAAACCGGCGTCGAAGCTGTCTCCTGCGCCGACGGTGTCCTTGGGAGTCATGGGAAGGCCCGGTGCGGACAGCAGCGACTGGCCGTTGTGGCACAGGGCGCCCGCGGCGCCGTTCTTCACGACCACCAACGGGACGCGGGCGGCGAGCAGTTCGGCCGCCCGCTCCGGGCCGCCGGACGGTATCGCGGCGAGGTGGAGGGCTTCCTGGGCGTTGGGCAGCAGGACGTCGGTCTGGGCGAGGACGGCGTCGAGAGCTGCCGGGTCCCACCGCCCCGACGGGTCGTCCTGGGTGTCCAGGGACGTGCTCGCGCCGTTCTGGCGCGCGGTGCCCAGGAGCTGGGGCAGGTCGGCGGCGAGACGCGGCTGCAGGAAGTACGAGGCGGCATGGACGTGCCGGGCGTCCGCGAGGAGTTCCGCGGGGACGTCGTCGCCGCTGATGGCGTTCAGGGTGCCCGGAGAGGTGAGGATGGCGCGGTCGTCGTCCTGGGTGAGCACGACGGTGAGCGGGGTCGGCAGGGAGGCGTCCACCTTCAGGGCCCGGGTGTCGACTCCGCGGGCGGTGAGCGCGTCGCGCATGTAGCGGCCGGCGTCGTCGTCGCCGACGCGTCCCGCGAAGGCGACCTTCAGGCCCAGGCGCGCGGCCCCGCAGGCCATGATCGCGGCCGAGCCGCCGAGGGTGAGGGACCCGGCGTCGACGAGTTGCTCGTGCTGGCCGAAGGCGAGTGGGCCGCTCAGCGGGCCCAGGATCACATCGGGGTTGGCGTCCCCGATGACGAGGAGGTCGTACGAGTACGGCATCGGATTCCTTGAGTTCCTTCGGATCGTGCGGGGAGCGGATGCGGGGGAGGTCAGCCCTTGAGGCCGCTGGAGGTGACCGAGCGGATGAAGGCCTTCTGCGCGAAGAGGAACGCGATCAGGACCGGAAGCACGGTGATCACGTTGCCCGCCATCACCGCGGACCAGCGGGTGTGGTGCTGCCCCTGGAAGGTGGTGAGGCCCAGCTGCAGCGTGTACTGGGTGTCGTGGTTGATCGCGATCAGCGGCCAGGTCAGGTCGTTCCACGTGGTGAGGAAGGTCAGCACGGCCACCGTGGCGAGCGCGGGCCGCGCGAGCGGCAGCACGATCGACCAGAGGACCCGCAGCCTCGAACACCCGTCGATCCAGGCGGCCTCCTCCAGCTCCCTGGGCAGGGAGAGGAAGAACTGCCGCAGCAGGAACACGGCGAACGGCGTGACGAGGGTCGGCACGATCAGAGCGCCGAGGGTGTCGATGAGACCCAGCTTCTTCATCACGAGGAAGGTGGGGATCATCGTCAGCTGGAAGGGCACCGCCATCGTCGCCAGCATCAGGACGAGCAGCGCCCGCGAGCCACGGAAGCGCATCCGTGCGAACGCGTACCCGCCAAGGGCGCCGAAGACGAGGTTCGAGGTGACCGCGACGGCTGAGACGATCGCCGAGTTGAGGAGCCAGCGCGGGAACATGGCGTTGCCGAGCACATAGCTGTAGCCGCCCAGGTCGATGCGCGAGGGCCACAGCGCGGGCGGGAACCTGTTGATCTCCGCGTCGCTCATCACCGAGCTGAGCAGCAGCCAGATCAGCGGCACCGCGAAGAGCAGCGCCAGCGGCGCGAGCACCATGTGCCAGGCGTTGAAGGGCAGGCGAAATCCGCGGTGGGGCAGAGCGGCGGGTTCGGCGGCCCGGCGCGCGGTGGCCTCGGGCGCGGTGGTGGTCGCGGTCATCAGGCGGCTGCTTTCGTACGAGGGGTGCGCTCACGGCCGCGGGCCACGCGCAGCACGGCGGCCACGACGAACAGGGCGAGCGCCAGGACGTAGGCCGATGCCGCCCCGTACCCCGCGGTGAAGTTCTTGAAGGCCTGCTCCCAGATGAAGTAGACGATCACCGTCGTCGAGCCGAGGGGGCCGCCCTTGGTGGTCACATAGACCAGGTCGAAGACCTGAAGGGCCTGGATGGTCTGCCACAGGAGCAGGAACGTACTGACGGGGGTGAGCGTCGGCAGCGTCACGTGCCGCAGCAGCTGCCACCGTCCCGCGCCGTCCAGGCGGCCCGCCTCGACCAGTGACTGATCGACGTCCTGCAGCGCGGCCAGGTAGATGACGGTGCACAGACCGGTGCCGCTCCACAGGGTGATGGCGACCAGCACGGACAGCGCCTGCGAGGAGTCGGTGAGGAAGCCCTGGGGCGAGAGCCCCAGGCGGTGGAGCACCGAGTTGGCCGCTCCGAAGTCCGGGTCGAGGATGAACGAGAACAGCACGCCCTGGGCGGTCGCCGAGATGACGAACGGCACGAAGAACAGGGTGCGGTACAGGCCGACGAAGCGGATCCGCCGGTTCAGGGCGAGGGCGAGGGCGAGTCCGAAGACGATGCTCAGGGGCACGTACAGGACCGTGTAGAGCAGGGTGTTGCGCACGGCCTGGCTGAAGTTCGGGTCCTGGGCAAGGGCCCGGTAGTTGTCCAGGCCCACCCAGCGGCTGGGCGTCACGAGGTCGTTGGCCTGGAAGGAAAGGAGCAGAGACCACACGACCGGCAGGACGCTCAGGCCGAGGATGACGAGCACCGAGGGGGAGATGAACGCCCAGGCGGTGGCGGTCTCACCGCGGCGCCTGCGGCGCAGGGCGCGTTGACCGTCCGGGTCCGGGGGCAGGGTCAGTGGGCGGGGAACTGATGGCATGTCGGTGTCCTCAACGCGGTATCAGGAGGGCGGCGTTGGCCTCGCTCGCGCAGGAACGCACCGCGTCGGCGGGGCTCTTGCGGCCGAGCAGCACGGAGACGACCGCCTGCCCGAGGGACTGGGAGATACGGGGGTAGGCCGGGTGCACCGGACGTACTCGCGCGGAGGCGAGCGCCTTGGTCCACACCGGAAGCCCCGGCATCTTCTCGGTGTGCTCGCGCCAGGCCGGGCGGTCCTGACTGCGGCGGCTCAGCGGAAGGCTACCCGCCTCGACGGCCCACCGGCTGTCCGGACCGGGCTGGTTGAGCCAGGTGACGAAGGTGCGGGCCGCGGTCTTGCGGGCCGAACCGTTGTCGAACACCGTCCAGGTGTCGGGGCCCGAGATGGTCACGGGGCGACGGCTGAAGCTGGGCAGGGGCACCACGTGGTAGTCGACCTTGGCCTGGGTGATGTCCGGCAGCTGCCAGGGCCCGGTCGCCACCATGCCCATCCGGCCCGACAGGAAGACCCGGTACATCTGCTCGCTGCCCGGCTTGGGGTCGACGTAGACGCTCTTGTCGCGCACCAGGTCCCGTACGACCTCGAGCGCGCGCACGCCCTCCTTCGCGAAGCCGATGCCGCGCCCGTCGTCGCCGATCACGTCGCCACCCAGGTCCCACACCATCGGCCACATGCGCCACACGGTGTCCTCGTCCCCCGTGCCGGGCCAGCCGGTGCCGAACCGTCCCTTGGAGGCATCGGTCAGGCGGCGCGCGGTGTCGGTGAACTCCTCCCAGGTCCAGCCCGCCTCGGGCAGATCGACCCCGGCCTCGGCGAACAGCTTCTTGTTGCAGACCACGGCGAGACAGTCGAGGACCGCGGGCACCGCCCTGACCCGGCCGTTGATGGTGACGGCCTGCCGGGCCGGCGCCCAGAAATTGCGCCACGGTGTCGGGCCCTCGTTCACCTGCGAGGTCAGGTCGACGACTTCGGGGCTGCGGGCGACGCTGGCCAGGTCGGAGCCGAAGACGTAGGCGATATCGGGGTACGAGCCCGAGGCGAGCGCCGCCGTGATCTTCTGCAGCATGGCGTCGGCGAGCACGCCGCCGCCCATGTCGACGTTGATGTCCGGATGGGAGCGGTGGAACCGCTCGACCAGGCCCTTGATGACCTTGGCGGCGCTGTCCGTCTGGCCGTGCCACAGCTGGATGGTCACCCGTCCGTCGGGGCCGACCCCGTCCGCTGGCCCCGTGCCGCAGCCCGCGAGCGCTCCTCCCCCCGCCACGAGCGCCGCCGCGCCACCCGCACGCAGCAGACTGCGCCGCGACGGTTCTCCCGGCGCTCGGGGTACTGCAACCATCACTACCTCCAGGGGGGTCGGTGCGCCCGCGGCGCGGGAAGGCCGTGGGACGGGACGTCACACGGCGGGGAGGGCGTGGGTCAGCAGGTCTTGCGGACGTATCCGCTGCTGCCCGCGGGCGACACGTCGACATCGCGGCGCACGATGCTCAGCTTGCCGCCCCAGCCCGCGCAGGCCTTGCGCAGACCGTCGGCCGAGTACTCGATGACCACGACGTCGTCGCCGAACGCGGAGGTGTAGTCCCCGCACTCGTCGTACACGCCGCACTCCTCGGCGACGGCGAAGTCGAGACCGGTCTCGTCGCGCGCGTCGGCCAGTTGCGGGGTGTTCTTCTGCGCGGCGGCCAGGCCCTGCTCGTGGGCGCGGGCGGAGAGCAGCTTGACGAAGGACTTGGCCTGAGCGGCCGTGAGCAGGTCCGGGAAGCGGGTGAAGGTGTCGTAGTTGTCCGGCTCGACGGCCTGGAAGCCCTTGTCGGCGCAGCCGTCGATCCAGCCGCCGACCTTGGCGGCGATCCGCTTGCGCTTGTCGGCGGTGCGGATGTCCAGGACGGCCTCGCCCCAGTCGCCGTCGTACACGACGTCGCCGTCGGCGTCCCGCAGCAGCAGGTCGGCGTCCCAGTCGCCCTCGTCCCCGGGCTGTGCCTGGAAGGCGTTGAGGTAACAGATGTTGTACAGGCCGGGTGCGGGGGCCGCCGTCCGGTCCCGGCTGACGACCTTGACCCCTGAAGGCGGCGTGTACGCGCCGCCTATCTGGTAGTCGAACCCGGCGTGAGCCGGCGGCAGCGCGACATCGGACGGACCTGCGGACGCCGTCGACGGGAGGGCGAGAAGGCAGGCGGCAGCGGCGGCGGTGAGGGCCGCTGACGCGGCGATACCCCTGCGTGTGACACGGTTGAGGCTCATCTCAGAGCTCCAGATATCTGAGGGCACGTCCCCGCCTCGGACACAAAAGGGTCCTGGCGACTTAGTCCGGGCTCATGGCCGAGGCCAACTACCGGCTAGGCGTACCTCTGCGCCGAGTGCTCGACATCGGCGTGCCAGGGAGTTAATCGAGCAGCTTCAGTCATGTCAAGAGAAGGGGACTGAGGAGCACTTGGTGAAATCGCGCAGAAACGCGCAGTAATTCTGCGAGACTATGCTCGGAACGGCGATGGAGGGCTATGCTCGCCCAGTGCTGAGAAGCGACCGCCATGCGCGGATACTTGAGCACGTCTCTGCCCAGGGCAGCGCGGACGTGCAGCAGTTGGCCGGGCTGCTCGGGGTCTCGCAGGCCACCGTGCGCCGTGACCTGGCGCAGCTGAGCGATCAGCGGCTGCTCGAACGCACGCACGGCGGCGCGGTCCTCGGCGGCCTGAGCATCGAGGTGCCGCTCCAGCACCGGGTCGACCAGCGCTCCCCGCAGAAGAAGGCCATCGCCCAAGCCGCCGCCGACCTGGTCCCCGCCGGTGCGGTGGTCGGTCTCACCGGCGGCAGCACCACCACCGAAGTGGCCAGGCTGCTCGCCGACCGCGGCCCCGTCACGATCGTCACCAACGCCGTCAACATCGCGGCGGCACTCGTCCTGCGCCCGACCGTCACACTGATCGTGGTCGGCGGCACCGCCCGCAGCGAGAGCTACGAACTGGTCGGCCCCATCGCCGAGAAGACCCTCGCCGACCACCACACGGACATCGCGTTCCTCGGCGTGGACGGCATCAGCGCCGCCCACGGGTGCACCACGCACGACCAGTTGGAGGCGGCCACCGACCGTGCCTTCGCGGGCCACAGCAGCCGCACCGTCGTGGTCGCCGACCACACCAAGATCGGCAGGGCGACGTTCGCCAAGATCTGCCCGACCGTCGGTGTGCACACGCTCGTCACCGACGCCGGCGCGCCCGGGGGCGAACTCGACGCCATCGCCGCCGTCGGCGTGCAGGTCACCGTCGTATGAGACGTCGTACGAGCCGACCTACGAGCTCCGTCAGTGCGCGATGGAGTCGATCAGTTCGCGGGCGCCCTGGCGAAGCAGCGTCACCGCCACGGACGTGCCGAGCGTCGCCGGATCGAGCGGACCCGCCCACTCGTGGGCGTTGAGGACCGTCTTCCCGTCCGGGGTGAAGACGGTGGCGCGCAGCGAGAGATCGCCGCCCCGCTCGCAGCGCGCGTACCCGGCGATGGGGGAGTTGCAGTGCCCCTGCAGCACATGCAGGAACATGCGCTCGGCGGTCGCCTCCCGCCAGGCCTCGGGGTCGCCGAGCCCCGACACGGCGTCGATGGTCTCCGCGTCGTCCTCGCGGCACTGCAGCGCCAGGATCCCCGCGCCGATCGGCGGACACATCGTCTCCACCGACAGGACCTCGGTGGCCACGTCCATACGGTCGATGCGCTCCAGGCCCGACACCGCGAGCAGCAGTGCGTCCGCGTCGCCCGCGGCCAGCTTCTCCATCCGGCGCCCGGCGTTCCCGCGCATCGGCACGCACTCCAACTCCGGGTGCGAAGCGGCGAGCTGGGCGATGCGGCGGACCGAGGACGTGCCGATGCGGGTTCCCGCGGGCAGCTCGTCCAGGGTGAGCCCGCCGGGGTGGATGAGCGCGTCGCGGATGTCGTCCCGCTTGAGGAACGCGGCGAAGGTGGTCCCCGCGGGAAGCGGCCGGTCCGCCGGTACGTCCTTGACGCAGTGCACCGCGAGATCGGCCTCGCCCGCGAGCAGCGCCGCATCGACCTCCTTGGTGAACGCGCCCTTGCCGCCGAGCTTCGCGAGGTCCCCCATCCAGCGGTCGCCGGAGGTCGTGACCGGCACGACCTCGGTGCGGATACCGGGGTGCAGCGCGGCGAGTTCGGCGCGTACGCGCTCCACCTGGGCGAGCGCCATGGGGGAGGAACGGGAGACGATGCGGATCAGCTCAGGAGCGGACATGCGCTCCACGATAGGCGCTTGCGGCAGAGGTCTGTTAAAGGGCTCCTCGGTTCGGCCGGGGGCCCGGTGGCGGCCGGTTCCGGGGTGCGCCACGTCCCGGGCCCTCATAGCGTGAGAGGCAGTCGGCCACCGTGCCCGCGTCTGCGCAGGTCCCGGCGTCAGTCCCCTGGGAGGCCCCATGTCCGCCGCCGCCGTTCACCAGCAGTCCCCGATCGTCCTCGAACGGATGGCTGCCACCCATCTGGCCGACGTTCTCGCCCTGGGCCGTGAGCTGTACGACACCTCGGTGAAGCCGTACACGTCCTGGTCCCTATCGGCGATCGCCGGGCACATGGACGCGGACGCGTCCTCCTGCTGGGTGGCGCTGGACGGGGACGCTCTCGCCGGGTTCGTCCTCGGCTCGATGGGATTCGATCAGCGTACGGACTGGGGGAACCTGGAGTGGATCGCCAGTGCCCCCGCTTATCAGGGGCAGGGTGTCGCGAGCCATCTGGTGCAGGCCTGCTGCGCGACGCTGACGGCCGCCGGTGCCACCGCCGTCGTGACGGACGTCGAGTCGCGCAACACCGCGTCCGCCGCGCTGATGCGGCGCAACGGCTTCAAGGAGAGCGTGTCGGTGACTCTCTTCGTACGTGACGCCCCCGACGCGACGGCTTGAGGGGCTGAGGCGCTGAGACGGCCTGACGGGCGTCTCAGCCCTCCGCGCAGTCCTTTCCCGGCTCCAACGGCGGCGCGTTGAGACCCAGATGGGACTTGCAGCGCGGGATGTTCCCCGTCTCCTCGTGCCAGGATGCCGGACGCGGCCGGATGAAGACCCCCGCCGTCGCCCCCGCCAGGACGAACAGGCCCGCGCAGCCCACCGCCGCCTTGCCGAACGCCGTGTTCAGCGCGTCCGGATCCGCGTACGCCGTCCCGGAGAGGCCCACGGCGAGGGGCAGCGCGGCGACGACGAGCATCTGGGCGACCCGCGCCGCGGTGTTGTTGACGCCGCTCGCCAGGCCCGCGCGCCCCGCGTCGACCGAGGCGAGCACCGTCGCCGTCAGCGGGGCCACGAACACGCTCATCCCCAGGCCGAGGACCACGACCGCGGGCAGGACCTCCGTCACATACCCGGCGCCGGGCTCGATCCGCAGCATCAGGAGCGCTCCGGCGCCCGCGATCAACGGGCCCGCGACCAGTGGCAGCGTGGGGCCGATCCGCCGCGAGAGCTCGCCCGCGGCGGCCGAGAGCAGCAGCATCAGGACCGTGATCGGGAGCGTCGCCGTGCCCGCCTGCAGCGCGTCGTAGCCGAGCGTCGTCTGCAACTGCACCGGCAGCATGAACAGAAGCCCGCCGATGGCCGCGTACAGGCACAGCGTCATGACGTTGGCGGCGCTGAACAGGCGGGAGCGGAAGAGGGAGAGCGGCAGCATCGGGTTGCGGCGGCGCTGCTCGACCATGACGAAGGCGATGCCCGCCGCGAGTCCGCCGAGCCCCGGCAGGAGGGCCGCCGTCTTCGACGAGTCGCCCGAGGCGCCGATCAGCGAGAAGCTGATGCCCGCGAGGAACAGCGCCGCCAGGCACGCCCCTGTCACGTCGAACGGCTTCTCCGTGGCGCCCTCGGCCCGGCTCTCCGGCACATGACGGACCGCGAGGAGCACGAGCGCGGCCAGCGGCACATTGATCAGGAAGATCCACCGCCAGCCGGGACCGTCGATCAGCCAGCCGCCGAGGAACGGCCCGATCGCGCCCGCGACCCCGCCGAGCCCCGACCACGCGCCCACCGCACGCGCCTGGTCCTGCGGCCGGAACGACGTGCGCACCAGGGCGAGCGAACCCGGCGTGAGCAGCGCACCGCCGATTCCCTGCAAGGCCCGTGCCGTGATCAGCATCCCCACGTTCTGCGCGAGCCCGCACAGGGCGGAGGCGACGGCGAACCACACGACGCCGATGACCAGGGTGCGCCGCCGACCGATGCGGTCGCCGAGCGCCCCGCCGAGCAGCAGCAGAGCAGAGAGCGTGAGCATGTAGGCGCTGACGACCCACTGGAGGGACGCGATCGAGGTGTCCAGATCACGGCCGAGCGTGGGCAGGGCGACGTTCACCACCGTGCCGTCCAGCATCGCCATTCCGGATGCCAGAACGGCACAGGCGAGGACCCAGCGCCCCCGAGCCGACGCCAGCGCGACACCACCGTCGGCGCCGTCGTTCCGGGTCGCCTCCGATACGGATGCCATCGCCCCACCGCCCTACATGTGCACCGCTCCGCCGTCCGCGTCCGAGTGGACCGGAGCTCCCCGGCGGTACAGCACGACCGTAACGAGGAGTCCGACCGCGAAGAAGACCGCCGACCACCAGAACGCGGTCGAGTAGCTCTCCATCGCCGACTGCGCCCGCACCCCCGGAGTGGGCTGCTTGCCCACGAGGTAGTTGGCGGCTGCGCTGGTCGCCAGGGAGTTGAGCAGCGCCGTGCCGATCGAACCGCCCACCTGCTGGCTGGTGTTGACCATCGCGGAGGCCACCCCCGCGTCGTGCGAGGCGACGCCCGCGGTCGCCATGCTCATCGCGGGGGCGAAGACCAGACCGAGGCCGAGACCGGCCACCAGCAGCGGCGGCAGTACGTGCGCCGCGTAGGTGCTGTGCACGTCGAGGGCGGTGAGCCAGGCCATCGCGACAGCCGCGAGCCCCATGCCGAGCGGCACGATGGGCTTCGCGCCGAACCGCGGCACGAGCGAGTTGGTCGTGACGACCGAGATCACCACCATCACGGCGACCATCGGCAGGAACGCGAGTCCCGTCTTGACCGGTGTGTAGCCGAGGATCTGCTGGAGGTAGTACGTCAGGAACAGGAAGACGCCGAACATCCCGGCGCCCGAGATGAACATCGCGAGGAACGACGCGGCACGGTCCCGGGCGAGCACCACCCGCAGCGGAAGCAGCGGATGCGTGGCCCGCGTCTGCCACCAGGCGAAGGCGGCCACCAGTACGGCGCCGACCACCAGGAATCCCCAGGTCTGTACGTCGCCCCAGGCGTGCGACTCGGCGTTCGAGAAGCCGTAGACGATGCAGAAGAGACCCGCGGAGACCAGCAGGGTGCCCGGGACGTCGAGCTTGGGCCGGTCCGCGGGCCTGCCGCCCTGGAGCAGCCGGGCGCCGCCGAGCATGGCGAGCACCGCGAAGATCAGGTTCACGTACAGGCACCAGCGCCAGTCCAGATACTCGGTCAGTGCGCCGCCCAGGAGCAGCCCGACCGCGCCGCCCGCGCCCGCGATGGCGCCGTAGATGCCGAACGCCTTGGCCCGCTCCTTGGGGTCGGTGAAGGTCGTGGTGAGCAGCGAAAGCGCGGCAGGCGCGAGGAGGGCGCCGAAGACGCCCTGGAGGGCGCGGGCCACCACCAGCATGGTGAAGCTCGTCGCCGCACCGCCGAGGGCCGAGGCGAGCGCGAAGCCGCCGAGACCGGCGAGGAAGACCACTTTGCGGCCCACCAGGTCGGCGATGCGCCCGCCGAGGAGCAGCAGGCTGCCGAAGGCGAGTGCGTAGGCGGTGACGATCCACTGGCGGTTGCCGTCGCTGAACCCGAGGTCCCGCTGGGCCGATGGCAGCGCGATGTTCACGATCGTGGCGTCGAGGACCACCATCAGCTGGGCGATTCCCACGACACCGAGGATCAGCCAGCGGTGCTCGTGGCTCCCGCCGCTCGGCTGTGGGGGAGGGGAGGCCGTGGATCCTTCGGTCCGTACCGGGTCGAAGGGTTCCGGGTCGAAGGGTTCCGGATCGAAGGGTTCCGGCGGGGGCGAGCGGTCCATCGGTGCCTCCAGACGCCCCCGCCACACAAGACATCCCCGTCACACCGTAGGCGCGCTGATCGGAGCCCGCGACCGGGGCCCGGCGGGGCCGGGCCCCGGAAGAGGGACTGTCTGGTTCCGTAGGTGGACGATCAGCTCTGCGGCTCGCTGATGTTGACCATCCAGGGGATGCCGAAGCGGTCCGTACACATGCCGAACACGTCGCCCCACATCTGCTTCTCCAGCGCGACGGCCACCGAGCCGTCGGCGGAGAGCTTCTCCCAGTAGCCGCGCAGCTCGGCCTCGTCGTCCCCGCTGATGCTCACCGAGAAGTTGTTGCCCGGGTTGTGCTCCATGCCCGGCGGGGTGTCGGCGCCCATCAGGGTGAAGCCGTTCGGCGCTTCCAGCATGCCGTGCATGATCTTGTCGGCGACCGGCGTGCCCTGCTGACCGGCTTCGCCGAAGGTGTTGAGGGCCAGCTCGCCGCCGAAGACCTCCTTGTAGAACTCCAGAGCCTGGCGGGCGTCGCCACCGAAGCTGAGATACGGGTTGAGGCGCGCGGCCATGAGAACCTCCAACGGGGTGGACGGTCAGTTGCGCGGACAGTAGCGCGGCGCGCTGACAACGGCCCGGCGAGACCGGTCGCGGGGGACGCGGCACGTCGTCCCTTGATGGACGGAAGTCGGACGGAAAGTCCGCTGGATGTAGGGCCCAGCCATTTGTCGCAGCCGGTTATTCAATCTTCATCAAATCCGGTCCGGCATCCGGACGGGCCTCTTGTGTGCGGACTGTATGCGAAATACGTTCTGCCGTATTCCTTGATCGTCCACGATCAGCCCGGAACCACCCTGGCGGAGGTACCTACCCGTGCGCCGAAAAACGGTTGCCCTGGCGGCAGTTGCCCTGGTGATGTCCACAACGGCGGGCTGCGGTTCCTTGCAGTCCTCGGCCACCGAGGTCGGCGGTGAGCGTATGACCGACGACCGTCCCGTGCGCGACGGCGGCACCCTCACCGTCGCCGTCAACGCCGACCCGGACAAGCTCGATCCGACCCTCGCGCAGACCCTCGTGGGCCGCACGGTCTTCGCCGGGATGTGCGAGAAGCTCTATGACATCGACGAGCACGGGACCGTGATCCCACAGCTCGCCACCGCCCTGCCCAAGACGTCGAAGGACGGCCGCACCGTCACCTTCGGCCTGCGCGAAGGCCTGAAGTTCAGCGACGGGACGAAGCTGGACGCGGCCGCCGCCGTCACCTCGCTGCTCCGCCACCGCGACCTCGCGGGCTCGGCGCGCGCCACCGAACTCGCCCCGCTCGCGGACGCGGAGGCGACTGGACCGTACACGGTCAAGCTCACGCTCAAGCAGGCCTACGTGCCCCTCACGGCCGTCCTCGCGGACCGCTCCGGCATGGTGATGTCACCCGCCGCGCTCAAGAAGTACGGCAAGAACTTCACCAACCACCCCTCCTGTGTGGGCCCGTTCAAGTATGTGGAGCGGGTCGGCGGCGACCGCATCGTGCTCGCCAAGGACCCGAACTACTACGCGGCCGACAAGGTCCACCTCGACAAGGTGGTCTACAAGCCGATACCCGACGGCAACGTCCGCCTGGCCAACCTGCGCTCCGGCGACATCCAGGTCGGCGACCAGATGACACCCGTCGACGTACGCAGCGCCCTGACCGAACCCAAGCTCCAGCTCTTCAGCTCGCCCTCGCTCGGCTACCAGGGCATCGGCCTCAACGTCGGAAACGTCAAGGGCCTGGGAGAGGAACCGGGGCGCGTCGACACGCCTCTCGCGCGTGACCCCCGGGTCCGCGAGGCCTTCGAGCTCGCCATCGACCGCGAACTGATCAACAAGGTCGTCTTCCAGGGCATGTACGAACCCGCGTGCGGCCCCGTCTCGCCCGAGTCCGCCATCGCACCCGGCGTCAAGGCCTCACAGTGCCCCGAGCGCGATGTGGCCAGGGCCAAGCGACTGCTCAAGGAGGCCGGGGTGAGGACTCCGGTGCGCATCGAGCTGAAGGTGTCCACGACGCCCGAGCACAGCCGCCTCGGGCAGGTCATCCAGGCCATGGCCAAGGAGGCGGGGTTCGCCGTCACGCTGCGCCCCACCGAGTACGCCACCATGCTGGAGGAGACCGACTCCGGGCACTACGAAGCCTTCACCAGCGGCTGGTCGGGGCGGCTCGACCCGGACGGCAACATCGCCAGCTTCCTCCAGACGCGCGGCGCGATGAACGCCTACGGGCTCTCGGACCCGGCGATCGACCGGCTCGTCGAGCGGGGCCGCGCGGAAGCCGACCCGGAGGAACGCGCCAAGATCTACGACGAGTTGACCCGGCGCGCCCATGAGCGGCGCGGGCTCATCTACCTCTACCGGCAGAAGAACTACGTCGTCGCCGGCAAGGACGTCGCGGGCGTCCGCGTCTATGGGGACGGCCTGATCCGCGTCACGACTGCGGGGTACGCCCGATGAGCCTGAGCCCTCCCCGTACGAACCCACTGCGCCTGAGCCCCATGGCGTCCTATCTGCTCACCCGGGCCCGGCAGTCCCTCATCACGCTCGTCCTGGTCAGCATGGTCGTCTTCGCAGGCGTCCGCGCGCTGCCCGGCGACCCGGCCCTCGCGCTCGCCGGTGAGGAGCGCAGCCCCGAGGCGCTCGCCGCGATCCGTGCGAGCTACGGCCTCGACGACAACATCGTCGTCCAGTACGGACGGTTCATCGGGCACGCCGTCACCGGCGACCTCGGCACCTCCTCACGCACCGGCCTCCCCGTCGCCGACGCGATCACCGCTGCCCTGCCCATCACCCTCGAACTGGCCGCCCTCTCGCTGCTCCTCGCGGTCGTGGTCGGCATCGGCGCGGGCATCGTCGCCGCCGTGCGGCGCGGCAAGCCGGAGGAGTGGCTGGCCAACGCCCTCGCACTCCTGGGACTCTCCATTCCCACCTTCTGGCTCGGCATCGTCCTCGTCCTCGGATTCGCCATCGCCCTACCGGTCTTCTCGGCCTCCGGATACGTGCCGTTCGCCACCGACCCGCTCGACAACCTGCGCCGCATGGTGCTGCCCTCGATCGTTCTCGGCTCGGGTCTCGCGGCCGTCGTGATGCGCCAGACGCGGGCGGCGATGCTCGACTCGCTCTCCGCCGACTACGTGCGCACCGCGCGGGCCAAGGGCCTCTCACGGCGCGAAATCATCGGCGGGCACGCGTTGCGCAACTCCCTGGTCACCGTCGTGACCGTGCTCGGTCTCCAGCTCGGCCACCTCATCTCCGGCGCCGTCGTCACCGAGCAGATCTTCGTCCTGCCCGGCTTCGGCAAGCTCACCATCGACGCCGTCTTCACCCGCGACTACGCGACCCTGCAAGGCGTGGTGCTCTGCACATCCGCCGCGTACATCCTCATCAATCTGCTGGTCGACGTGGCGTACTCGGTCATCGACCCGCGCATCCGGCTCGGAGGTGCCCGGTGACGACAGCGGTGCTCACAACGCTGGGGCGGATACGTTCCGCGAGCGCGAGAAGCGGCAAGCTGCGCGCCCTGCGCAAGAACCGGCTCGCCATGACCGGTGGCGTCATCGCCGCCGTGTTCGTCCTCGCGGCGCTCTTCGCGCCGCTGGTCGCGCCCTACGACCCCGCACGCCCCGACTTCGCGGACGCCCTCGCCGCGCCCGGCTGGTCGCACTGGCTCGGCACCGACGACCTCGGCCGCGACCAGCTCTCCCGTGTCGTGTACGGGGCGCGGGCGTCCATGCAGGTGGGTGTGGTGGCGGTGGCGCTCGCCTTCGTCGTCGGCGTACCCCTTGGGCTGCTCGCGGGCTACTACGGCAGGTTCACCGACAGCGTGGTCTCGCGGCTCACCGACACGATGCTCGCGTTCCCGTTCCTGGTGCTCGCCGTCGGCCTCGCCGCGGTGCTCGGCCCCTCGCTGACCAACGCGACCATCGCGATCGGGATCTCGCAGATTCCGGCCGTCATCCGCATCACCCGCGCGGAGACACTGAGGCTGCGACACGTCGACTACGTGGCGGCCGCCGTCGCCAACGGAGGCGGCGACGCCACCGTCCTCTTCCGGCACATCCTGCCCAACGCCACCTCCGCGCTGACCGTCCAGGCGACCGTCGGCATCCCCGCCGCGATCATCGGCGAGGCGCTGCTCAGCTTCCTCGGCCTCGGCGTGCAGCCACCGGACGCGTCACTCGGCGTGATGCTCTCCGGCGCCCAGTCCTTCCTCGCGCCCGCGCCGTGGATGGCGGTCT
The DNA here is from genome assembly GCF_042881845.1 of Streptomyces sp. NPDC058257. Taxonomy (NCBI): domain Bacteria; kingdom Bacillati; phylum Actinomycetota; class Actinomycetes; order Kitasatosporales; family Streptomycetaceae; genus Streptomyces; species Streptomyces sp. NPDC058257. The sequence goes on along the minus strand of NZ_JBHVXJ010000015.1, from coordinate 13,905 downwards.
TCCCCGGACTCGCCGTCGTCGCGGCCACCCTGGCGTTCAATCTGCTCGGCGACGGCCTGCGGGACGTCCTCGACCCCCGAGGAGCCACCCGATGAACCAGTCAGTACTGAGCGTGCGCGACCTGTCGGTCTCCTTCCGCTCCGACACCCGTACCGTGCACGCCGTCGACCATCTGTCGTACGACGTCGCACCGGGCGAAGTGCTCGCGGTGGTCGGCGAGTCGGGGTGCGGCAAGTCCGTCACGGCGATGGCCGTGATGGGGCTCCTGCCGCCCACCGCGCACATCGACGGGTCGATCAGGCTCGGCGGGTCCGAGATCGCGGGCGCGAGCGAGAAGGAGCTCGGGAAGGTCCGCGGCAAGGACATCGCCATGATCTTCCAGGAGCCGATGACCTCGCTCAACCCGGTCCTGACCATCGGCCGGCAGATAGGCGAGGTGGTCCGGCGGCACCAGGGACTGTCGAAGAAGGAGGCACGCGCGCGCGTCGTCGAACTCCTCGGCCTGGTGGGCATCCCGGCCCCCGCCCAGCGCGTCGACGAATATCCCCATCAGCTCAGCGGTGGCATGCGCCAGCGCGTCATGATCGCCATCGCCGTCGCCTGCGACCCGTCCGTACTGATCGCCGACGAGCCGACCACCGCGCTCGACGTCACCGTCCAGGCGGGCATCCTCGAAGTCCTGCGGTCCCTGCGCGAACGGCTCGGCACCGCGATCGTGCTGATCACCCATGACCTTGGCGTGGTGGCCGACACCGCCGACCGGGTCCTGGTCATGTACGCGGGACGCCCCGTCGAGCAGGCCCCGGTGCACGAGCTGTTCGCCGAGCCGCGCCACCCGTACACCCGGGGACTGCTGAGCGCCGTACTGCGCCCGGGCGGGGAGGGCAAACGGCGCCTGCCCGAGATACCCGGCCTGGTGCCGAGCCTCGGCGCGCAGCCGGACGCCTGCACCTTCGCCCCGCGCTGCGCCCGCGCCGACGACCGGTGCGCGACGAGCAGGCCCGGCTTCAAGGCCGTCTCCCCGAGCGCCGGAGCCGATGCCGCGCACCGGGCGGCCTGCTGGCACCCGCAGGAGGCCCCCGCGCTCACGCCCACCACCCAGGAGGCCGGACAGTGACCCCGACGCCCGTGCTTGAACTGACCGGCCTGGAACGGCACTTCGCGTCCCCCAGCGGTATCGTGCGCGCCGCCGACGGCGTCACTCTCACCGTCGGCAAGGGGGAAGTCGTAGGACTCGTAGGGGAGTCGGGGAGCGGAAAGTCGACGGTGGGGCGGTGCGCCGTAAGGCTCGACGAACCCACCGGGGGCACCGTCCACATCAACGGCACGGATGTGACCCGCCTTTCGCGGCGCGCCCTGCGGCCCCTGCGCAAGGACTTCCACCTCGTCTTCCAGGACCCCTCCTCCTCGCTCGACCCGCGCATGACCGTCGGGCGGATCATCGCCGAACCCCTGCGTCTGCACGGCATCGCCAAGGGGGACGCGGCACGCGCGCGCGTGGCGGAACTCCTCGCCCAGGTCGGCCTGCGACCCGAGCACGCCGACCGGCACCCGCACGAGCTCTCCGGCGGGCAGCGGCAACGCATCTCCATCGCCCGTGCTCTCTGCGTCGATCCGGATCTCCTGGTGGCCGACGAACCCACCTCCGCCCTCGACGTCTCCGTCCAGGCCTCGGTCCTCAACCTCCTGGCCGATCTGCAGCGGGACCGCGGCTTCGGATGCCTGTTCATCACGCACGATCTGGCCGCCGTGGAGTTCCTCGCCGACCGCATCGCGGTCATGTACCTCGGACAGATCGTCGAACAGGCGCCGACCGTCGAGCTGTTCGCCGACCCCAAACACCCCTACACACAGGCGCTCCTGTCCGCCGCCCCGGTGCCCGACCCGGCGGTGCAGCGCACCCGCGAGCGCATCGTCCTCAGCGGCGAACTGCCGAGCCCGCTCGCCCCGCCGCCGGGGTGCCGTTTCCACACGCGCTGTCCGCTGGCCGTCGACCGCTGCCGGGTCGAGGTGCCCGAGCTGCGCGTGCTCCCCGGCGACGCGGACGCGGACGGCGGGCGCGAGGTCTCCTGTCACCTGGTCGCCGATGACGGCACGGCTCCGGACGCGGCCGCCGCCCCGACCCTCCGTACGATCCCCAGTACCCGCACCGCACGCTAGGAGCAGCTCTCGTGTTCACCACTAGGCCGACCCTCCAAGGCACCTTCGGCATGGTGTCCTCCACCCACTGGCTCGCCTCGCAGTCGGCGATGGCCGTCCTGGAGGACGGCGGCAACGCCTACGACGCGGCCGTCGCCGCCGGTTTCGTCCTGCACGTCGTCGAGCCGCACCTCAACGGCCCGGCCGGCGAGGTGCCGATCATCCTGGCCCCCGCCGACGGCCAGGTGCGGGTCCTGTGCGGGCAGGGCGGTGCGCCCGCGGGCGCGACCGTGGACCACTACCGCTCGCTCGGCCTCGAACTGGTCCCGGGCACAGGACCGCTCGCGGCGGCCGTACCGGGCGCCTTCGACGCGTGGATGGTGCTCCTGCGCGACCACGGGACCAAGTCCCTCGCCGACGTCCTCAAGTACGCCATCGGGTACGCCGCCGACGGCCACGCGCCCGTGGAGCGCGTCGGCGAGACCGTCGAGACGGTACGCGAACTCTTCGAGACCGAATGGCCCTCGTCGGCCGAGGTCTACCTGCCCGGCGGCGACTCCCCGCGCCCCGGTGAGCTCCTGCGCAACCCGGCGCTCGCCGCGACCTGGCGCCGCGTGATCGAGGAGGCGGGAGACGGCTCGCGCGTCGAGCAGATCGAAGCCGCGCGGAAGATCTGGAGCGAAGGGTTCATCGCCGAGGCGCTGATACGTCAGGCGGCCCGCCCCACGATGGACACCAGCGGATCCCGGCACACCGGAACGCTGACGGCCGCCGACCTCGCCGGATGGGAGGCGAGCTACGAGGCCCCGGCGACGTACGACTGGAACGGCTGGACGCTGTGCAAGGCGGGCGGCTGGAGCCAGGGTCCGGCCTTCCTCCAGCAGCTGGCCGTGCTTCCCTCCGCCCTCGCGGAGCTGCCCGCGTACGGCTCGGCCGACTATGTCCACCTGCTGATCGAGGGCTGCAAGCTCGCCATGGCCGACCGCGAGGCCTGGTACGGGGATGCGGACGGCGACGGCACGGTCCCTGTCGCCGAGCTGCTCTCCGCGGCGTACAACGCGGAGCGCCGGACGCTCATCGGCGAGAAGGCGTCTCACGAGCTGCGCCCCGGAAGCCCCGGCGGGCGCACCGCGAAGATCTCCGCCCACGCCCGTGCCGTGGCCGACGCAGAGCCCGGCTTCGACGCCCTCGGCCTGCCCGGAGCGGGTGCGGGCGAGCCGACCGTCGCCAAGAGCGGCACCTCACCCGTGCCCGGCGAACCGGCCGTCTCCGCGGACGGCGCCACTCGCGGCGACACCTGTCACCTGGACATCGTCGATCGCTGGGGCAACATGGTCGCGGCCACGCCGAGCGGCGGCTGGCTGCAGTCCAACCCCGTCGTCCCCGAACTGGGCTTCCCGCTCGGCACCCGCCTCCAGATGGCGTGGCTGGAGGAGGGCCTGCCCAACTCCCTGACGCCGGGCCGCCGTCCGCGCACCACCCTCACGCCGTCGCTCGCTCTCAAGGACGGCGTCCCGGTGATGGCGTTCGGCACACCCGGCGGCGACCAGCAGGACCAGTGGCAGGTGCACTTCTTCCTGGCGGTCGCGCTGCGCGGCTCCGTACGCGGGGGCCTCGACCTCCAGGGCGCCATCGACGCCCCGAACTGGCACAACGACAGTTTCCCCGGCTCCTTCTACCCGCGCGGTATGCGCCCGGGAAGCGTCACGGTCGAGTCCCGCATGGACGAGGCCGTCATCGAGGAGCTGCGGCGGCGCGGGCACGACGTGACGGTCGGCGAGCCCTGGTCGGAGGGGCGGCTGTGCGCGGTGGCGCGCGATCCGCGCACCGGAGTGCTCTCGGCGGCGGCCAATCCGCGCGGGATGCAGGGGTACGCAGTGGGGCGCTGAGGCGCGTCAGCGAACTGCCGGAGCCGCCCGCCCGGTCCGCAACGGGGCGGCGGCGAAGACGAGAATGTCCGGGTTGAGCACGGCGTGGACGGCGGCGACGGCCCCGTCATCGCTGATCTCGGGCACCACGACGGCCGTGAGCCGACCGGATTGCGGCAGGTCCTGGACACCCAGCACGTCTTCGACGACTGGTGGGTCCAGGGGCACGGCCGCTGGGAGAACGAACTCGCCGCGCGAAGGGCGAGCGGCGGCGGCGCGTCACTTTCCCGGAGGGGAGCCGGGGCCCTCACCGAGAGCCTCACCCGCCCCGCAGGTCCTGCGGGGCGGGCTCGCCGGGCGCTGTGCGCCGCGGGCGGCAGCGGTCAGGAGCGGCCGCTGGTGTTCTGTTCGTCGAGCGATTCCTCCGAGGACCGCTCCGGCTCCCTGGGGGCAGGCAGTGCCACCGTGGCAGCGGCCTCCTTGCGGCGCGCCACGGCGCCGCTCACCAGTGCGGCCATCGGCTGCACGAAGCGTGCGGTCAGCGGGCCGACGATCACGAGGATCAGGACGTACGCCGTGGCCAGCGGGCCGAGCCGCGGCTCGATGCCCGCGGTGACGGCCAGACCGGCGATGACGATGGAGAACTCACCGCGCGCCACAAGCGCGCCGCCCGCCCGCCATCGTCCCTTGACGGAGATCTTGGCGCGTCGAGCCGCGAAGTACCCGGTGGCGATCTTCGTGCACGCCGTCACGACGGCGAGCAGGAGTGCGGGAAGGAGGACCGGAGGAATACTCGCGGGATCCGTGTGCAGGCCGAAGAAGACGAAGAAGACGGCGGCGAACAGGTCCCGCAGCGGGGAGAGGAGGCTGTGTGCACCCTCGGCGGCCTCACCGGAGAGGGCGATGCCGACCAGGAACGCTCCCACGGCGGCGGAGACCTGGAGCTGCTGCGCGATCCCGGCGACCAGGATGGTCAGACCGAGGACGACCAGGAGCAGCTTCTCGGGATCGTCGCTCGACACGAAGCGCGAGATCACGCGGCCGTAGCGCACGGCGAGGAACAGCACGAGACCGGCGGCCCCGAGCGCGATGCCCAGGGTGAGGCCGCCCGCGGCCCAGCCGACACCGGCCAACAGGGCGGTGATGATGGGCAGATACACCGCCATGGCCAGGTCTTCGAGGACCAGGATGCTGAGGATGACGGGCGTCTCTCGGTTGCCGAGGCGGCCCAGGTCGCCGAGGACCTTCGCGATGACCCCGGACGACGAGATCCAGGTGACGCCCGCGAGGACCACGGCCGCCACCGGCCCCCACCCCATGAGCAGCGCGGCGATCGCGCCGGGCACGGCGTTGAGTCCCATGTCGACGAGACCGGCCGGGTACTGGGTCTTGAGGTTGCTGACCAGATCGCTCGCGGTGTATTCGAGCCCCAGCATGAGGAGCAGCATGATGACGCCGATCTCGGCGCCGATCGCGACGAACTCCTCACTGGCGCCCAGCGGCAGAAGGCCGCCCTCGCCGAAGGCCAGTCCGGCGAGCAGGTAGAGGGGGATCGGGGAGAAGCGGAACCGCCCGGCGAATCTGCCGAGCAGTCCGAGCGCGAGAATGATCGCGCCGAATTCGATCAGAAGGACTGCGGAGTGCATCGAATCACTCCCGACCAAGTATCGCGGCGGCGCTCTCCACACCCTCGCGGGTGCCGATCACGATGAGCGTGTCCCCGCCCGCGAGCCGGAAGGCCGGCGTGGGCGAGGGAATGGCTTCGGCCCGGCGGAGGACCGCGACGATCGAGGCGCCGGTCTCGGTACGCATCTGGGTCTCACCGAGCACCCGCCCGTTCCAGTGCGAGGAGCCGGAGACTTCGATGCGTTCGGCGACGAGACCGAGATCGGTGGTGTGCAGGAGGTTGGGGCTGTGGTGCGAGGGCATCAGCGCGTCGATCAGCGCGTCCGCCTCACCGGAACTCAGACGCAGCGAGAGCGCGCACTCGTCCGGGTCGTCGGCGCGGTAGGCGCTGAGGGTGCGCGCGCCGTCCCGGTGCGCGACGACCGAGATCTGGCGTTGTTCTCGGGTGGTCAGGTCGTACCGGATACCGATGCCTGGGAGTGGCGTCTGGCTGAGACGTGAAGCGGGCACAGCTCTTCCCCTAGTTGCTGATTGGCTGATGGGCGTCAATACGGCGTTAAGGTCACCCTATCGGCCCGTCCTTTGCCTGAACTTGGTGGTAAGGGTGCTGCGCCGAGATCAGAGTTGACGTTCTGCCAGCACTGTCGCGACGGAATCGGCTTCTGTGGGCGACTTGTCCTCGCGGTAGCGGACGACGCGGGCGAAGCGGAGTGTGACGCCGGCCGGATAGCGCGTGGACTTCTGCAGCCCGTCGTAGGCGATCTCCACGACGAGCTGCGGACGCACGGTCACCAGGAAGCCGTCGTCGCTGACCGCGAGCTCACGCAGCCGCTCGGTCTGCCAGGCGAGCATCACATCGGTCATGCCCTTGAAGGTCTTACCGAGCATGGCGTACGTCCCGTCGTCGCGCCGGGCGCCCAGGTGGAGGTTGGAGAGCTTGCCGGTGCGCCGCCCGTGCCCCCACTCGGCGGCCAGGACCACGAGGTCCAGGGTGTGCACGGGCTTGACCTTCAGCCAGCTCGCCCCGCGGCGACCGGCGATGTACGGCGCGTCGAGGGCCTTGAGCACGACCCCCTCATGGCCGCGGCCCAGGGTGTCGGCGAAGAACTCCTCGGCGGCGCGGAGCTCCGTCCCGTCGGCGGGGTCGGTGACGACGGTGCGCCGCACCCGCATCGGCTCGGGGACGAGCCGCGCGAGGTGACCGTGCCGCTCGGTGAAGGGCAGGTCGAGGAGATCCCGCCCGCCGTCGTACAGGACGTCGAAGAAGACGGGGGAGACGGGGAGCCCGGCGGCGGCGGTGGCGACATCCACCCGGGATCCGACGCGTCCGGCGATCTCCTGGAAGGGGCGGGGTCTTCCATTGTCGTCGAGCGCGATGACCTCCCCGTCGAGAATGAAGCTCTCACCGTCCAATTCGCGTGCGGCGGCGGTAAGTTCGGGAAGACGGTCGGTGATGTCGTCGAGGGTGCGGGTGTAGACGCGGACCTCGTCCCCGTCGCGGTGCACTTGGACGCGGATGCCGTCAAGCTTCTCCTCGACGGCGCACGGCCCGCCCAGTTTGTTGACGCCTTCGGTGACGGAACCGGCGCCGTGCGCGAGCATCGGGAGTACGGGCCGCCCGACGCTGAGCCGGAACTCCTCCACCGCGCCGGCCCCCCTCGCGAGAAGGGCCTCGGCGACGGGGGTCACCGCCCCTGCCAGCATCACCGCGCGCCGCACGGCGGCCGGCGGGGCCTGGGTGGCCCGGGCGAGGCCCTCCACGGCGATGGCGTCGAGCGCGCCCTGCCGCACTTCACCGGTCAGCAGACCGACGAGGAACCGCTGCTCTTCGGCGGTGGCCGCGCCCATCAACTCCCTTACCAGCCGCCTTCGTTCGCCCTGGGAGCCCTGACCGGAGAGGGTGCCGACGGCAGTGAGAGCGGCATCCGTGGCCTGGACGGTGAGGGTGGGTTCGACGGCGGCCGTGGGCGGATCCTTCAGGAGACTCCACCCGATGCCCAGCCTCCCCTGGGGGAGGCGGCCCGCGAGGTAGGGGATGACGATGGGCGCGTCGGCGGGGGTGGCCGAGCGGAAGAGGTCGGCGAGGAGGGTGATCTTCCCGGAGCGGGCGGGGGTGGTGGCCACAGTGGCGGACACGTGGGCCAGGCGGGCTAGGAGCATGAGTTCTTCCTTCCCCGATCCCGCCCCTTCCTGGCTGCTCTATTGGCGGCTTCGCCGTGTGGTGGATCTCGCGGGGGATCCCCCCTGTCTTTCCGCCTCGAACGCCGGAGTGGCACAGGTCACAGAATTCGACCCGCGTGCCGCGTAATGAAACCCCTCGCCGCGGACTCGTACATGCACGGAAGAAAGCAGAGCGAGCAGCGGCAGCTGCGGCAGAAGAGGAGTCCGATCATGGCCGTCACCCTTGAGCAGCCCGCTCGCGCTCGCCTGATCACCCCCGAGGGGCGCGAGCGTGCGCTGTCCGTGACCCTGCGCTATGCGTCGGACGACCCGCTGGCCGTCCAGATCGCCTTCCCGTCCGAGGCCTCCCTCGACGGTGCGGAGGTCACCTGGATCTTCGCCCGTCAGCTCCTCGAAGAGGGTCTGCGCACCCCCGTGGGCACCGGGGACGTGCACATCTGGCCCTGCGGGCGGGCGCGCACGGTTCTTGAGTTCCATGCGCCGCAGGGTCTCGCCCTGGTTCAGTTCGACAGAGCCGTGCTGCGCAGATTCCTGCTCCGTGCGTACGCCGTCGTGGGCGCAGGGCGCGAGGAGGCGGGGCTCGACCTGGATCAGGATCTCGCCCGTCTGCTGCGCGGAGTCTGACCGCGACGCGCGTACGCACTCGCCCGCCCGATACCCGATAGAGGAGCTCGCGCTGACCGGAGTGCGTCCGCCGATGCGGGTGCGCCTGTGGTTCGACCAGGCGCACGGCAGGCGTCATCAGCGCGCGTACCCCCTGGTCGACCCCGACCCCGCCGCCGGGACGTTCAGCCTGGAGTTCGCCCTGCACGACCTGCGCCGGGTGGAGCGGCGTGACGCGGGTGGCCACCTCGTCGACGAGGTGAAGGTGGCGCTGCCCGCGCTGATCGAGGACTCCGCCGACGTGTACGTATGGATCACCTGCGACACGACGACGACCCGGGCCCTCGCCTCGTACGTACGCAAGGAGCTCTCGATCCCGAGGCACCGCGTGCACGCGCTCGGCTACTGGCGCCCCGAGAATCGGTAGGCGCGGGCCGCCCGCCGCCGGATCACCACCACCGCACCGGCCACCAGGGCCGCCGAACCCGCGGTGACGAGAAGGATCGCGGTCCAGTCCGAGCCGTCCGCCTCGACCGTATGGGCGGCGAGCTCGGCAGCGGGCGCGGGGCCCCGTGCCGTGCCCGCTTTCTCGCTCTCGGGGACCAGCGAACCCACCGGCCTGACGTGCCCAGCGGCCTTGAACCCCCAGTCGAGGAGCGACCTGGTCTCCTCGTACACGCGGTATCCGCCGCTCGCCTGCGGGTTCATCACCGATACGACGAGAGTGCGGCCGCCGCGCTGGGCCGCGCTGATGAGGGTGTTGCCCGCGTGGCTCGTGTAGCCGTTCTTGATGCCGAGCAGGCCGGGGTAGCCGGCCACGCCGTCGGCGCCGGTGAGCAGGCGGTTGGTGTTCTGGATGGGGTAGGACCAGCCGCCGTTGGGGAACTTGGCAACCGAGGTCGAGCAGTAGCGGGCGAACTCCGGATCCTTGAGCCCCGCCCGGCCGAAGACCGCGAGGTCGTACGCCGATGAGACCTGCCCCGGTGCGTCGTAACCGTCCGGCGAGACCACATGCGTGTCGCGTGCGCCCAGCGTGCGGGCCTTGGCACGCATCTGACGGACGGTCTGCTGCCAGCCGCCGTTGAGCTTGGCGAGCACGTGCACGGCGTCGTTGCCGGAGCTGAGGAACACGCCGCGCCACAGATCGGCGATGCGGTAGCTGCGCCCCGCCTCGACCCCCACAAGGCTGCTGCCGTCGCCGATGCCGGAGAGGTCGCTCTGGGTGACCTTGTGCCGGGCGACGGCGTCCAGGTGCGGCAGTGCGGTGAGGGCGAAGAGCGACTTCAGGGTGGAGGCGGGCGGCAGCTGACGGTGCGCGTTGTGGGCGGCGAGGACTTCGCCCGAACGGGCGTCGGCCACCAGCCAGGAGAGCGCGGAGACGTCGCCCGGCACGGCAGGGGCGCCCGCGCCGGGACGTGCCTGGACTCCTTGCCGGTCGAGGAGGTCCGAGGAGTACGCGGGGCCCGGCTTGGGCGGCGTGGGCTCGGCCGTCGCGGCCGCCGCCGCCGAGACGGGTGTGGGCAGGAGGACCAGGGCGGCGACCGCGAGTGCCGCGGTGCGGACGGATGAGGAGCGCGGGAGGTACCTGATGACCATTCAGCCACGGTATGAGCGCGGCCCGAAGCCCGCAGGTCAGCTTGGTCCGGCTGGATGTACCGGTGGCCGCCGGCCGTGTCCGCGTGCGCTCTTCCCGAACCCGCCGTTCCTGCCCACACCGCTGTTCAATCCCCATGCGAGTGACCGGGGTGCCCCGCTGCTCAGCCGCGCGGCCGGACGTGGAGATCAAGGCCGCTCGTCCCCGGCGCCTCCACGCCCGGCAGCAGCCGCATGTCGTGGTCGTAGTCACCGCCGACCAGCGACCGGAACGGCACAGGATCATCCGTGAAGAGCCCGTCGAGCCGACGCCCGTACGCCCGCTTGGTCGCCGCGAACCGATCCTCCGGCAGATCGTTCGCGTCGTACACCACGAACGGTTCGAGCGGCTCCATGCCGGTGAACCAGAACAGGCCGTGCTGCACGGGGTGCAGGATGTCCGCCATGCGGCCGTGGATGCCCCGGTCGGTGAACGAGGACTCCCGGGCGCCGACCGTTACCGATACCAGCGCGCGCCGCCCCGCCAAGGCGCCCTCGCTGTAGGGCGGCGGGACCGCGGGGCCGTAGCCGAACCCCGCGGTGAACACCCTGTCGATCCAGCCCTTCAGGATCGCGGGCGCCGAGAACCACCACATCGGGAACTGCAGGATCACCGCGTCCGCCCGGCGCACCTTCTCCTGCTCCGCCGCGATGTCCGGCGAGAGGCGCTCCGCGAGGGTGTCCTGCTCGGAGGCGGCCATCACCTGCAGTCGCCGGTCCGCGGTGTGGCCGGGGAAGTCGTCGGCGTCCACCGCCGCCTTCCACTTCATCGCGTAGAGGTCGCAGACCTGTACCTCGTGACCGGCCGCGCGCAGCTCCTCCGCGGCGAAGGATGCCAGCGAGGCGTTGAGCGAACGGGGTTCCGGATGGGCGCTGACGACGAGGATCTTCTTCATGACGCCACGTTCTCCCAGGCCGGGGAGGGCAGCCAGAACCCTGTTCAACCGTCGGAACGGCAGTCCTGGTACTGGCAGGGCCACGCATAATTGGTCCCATGGACGACGGCACGGACCAACTGACGCACACCGACGGGATCGGCGACACCCGGCGGGCACTCGGCGGTTTTCTGCGCGCCCGCCGGGGGCGCGTCGCGCCGGAGCACGTCGGGATCGCCGGCGGCCGTCGCCGCCGGGTGCGCGGGCTGCGCCGTGAGGAGCTGGCCCAGCTCGCCGGGATCAGCGTGGACTACTACGTACGTCTCGAACAGGGCCGGGCCACCCAGCCGTCCCCCGAGGTGCTCGACGCGCTCGCCGGCGCGCTCGGCCTCGACGCGGCGGAGCGGGGGCATCTGGCGACCCTGGCCGCGGCCCGGCGCGATCCCGCGCCCACGGCCCGGGTCAGCCCCCTGCTGCGGCGGATCCTGGACTCCATGGCCGGCTTCCCGGCGTTCGCCACGGACCACCGCCTCGACGTGGTGGCCTGGAACAGTCTGGGCGCCGAGCTGATGGGCGGCCTGGGCGAACCGTGGCGCCGCGATCGGAACAACGCGAGGTTCCTCTTCCTCGATCCCGCGTCGCGCGCCGTGTTCCCCGAGTGGGAGGACAGGGCCGCGGAGGCCGTGGGTCAGCTGCGGGTGGCGGCGGGGCGTTATCCCAAGGACGCGGAGCTCGCGGTGCTCATCGCCGAACTCGCCGCGCACAGCGCCGAGTTCCGGAAGATCTGGGACAGTGGCGAGGTCGTGATGTGCGCGGCGGGCCGCAAGCAGCTGCGCCACCCGACGGCCGGGCGGCTCACCCTGGACTTCGAGACCTTGCATGTGCCGGCGGCGCCCGGTGAGACGGGGCTCGTGGTGCATGTGTTCAGTGCCGCGGAGGGCAGCTCCCAGGCCGCGGCTCTCGCGGGTCTGGCCCGTGGCCGCGCTCGCGAGCTGTCGGCCTAGGGCTTGGCCGGCAGGTCGTCCAGCAGGTCGTCCAGTTCGGCCGCGAAGAGAAGCGCCGGATCGAAGCCCATGGCGCTGAAGTGGCCCGAGAGTTCCAGGGACAGGACGCCGTGCATCCGGGTCCAGAAGGACAGGGCCCGGTGGAGGGCCGCACCTTGGGCGGGGTGACCGGCGGCCCAGTCCCGGTGGTCCTCCAGGTGGGCGGCGAACGGTGACGCGGCGCTGTCCGGGGCGAGCGCCGTGGAGGCGTCGAGCAGCGTCGTCATGATCTCGTTGGAGATGCCGGTGATGTCCTCGGGCGCGTGATAGCCGGGGACGGGGGTGCCGTAGATGAGGAAGTACCGCTGCGGGTCCACCAGCGCCCACGCGCGCACGACGTGGGCAAGTCCTGCGAGGTCGGCGCCGTCGGTGAAGGCCGCGCGGACGGTGTCGGCGAGGCTTCGGTACGCGTCACGGATGAGTTCGGTGATCAGCGCGTCGCGACTGGCGAAGTAGCGGTAGAGCGCGGGACCGCTCATACCCATCTGCTTGGCGATCGCGTTGAGCGAGAGCGCGGACGCTCCCGCCGTGGCGATCTGCTCCCACGCGCGCTCCTTGACCTCCGTACGCACCTGGGTGCGGTAGCGCTCGCGAGGGGTCTTCGCGTCCGTCTTCGCGCCCGGTTTCGCGCTCGTCCTCGCCATGGCCGGCCACCTCTCCCAGATACGCGTCTACACCTTCAAAGTTTCGTTAGAGGTTATCACGCAAACTGTTGACCGCCCGATCCGAACTGCGTTATACCTTCTAACGAACACGTGAGCCTCTAGCTCACGTCACCGGACGAGGAGAACCTGATGGCCGCCACGATCGAGTCACGCCCCACCCGTGCAGGCCGGTACATCCCGCTGTCGGTGACCGTCTCGGCCTGGGCGGTCCCCGTCATGGTCGTCGGTCAGTTCGCCCTGGTGGCGGGAGTGCCGGTGGTGATCGCGTTGGTCGGTGCGCTCCGTCGCGTCCCCGACCGGGCGGTGCGCGGGGCGGCCGCGCTCGTCGCCCTCACGTTCGCGATCCCGCTCGTCTTCTGGCTGACGCGGCCCGACGGGGCGCAGAGCCTGTCCAAGGACATGCACCCCGGTTTCGTCGGCCTGATCGTCGCGGCGTCCGCCGCACTCCTGGTGACCCTCCACCGGTCCCGCAGGAGCCTTCAGGCGAGGTGACACCGCCACTCACCCGACACTGCACACCGTCCCAACCCGCCACGCCCACCCGCCAATTGACCAGGAGAACGCCATGCCCGGGATCCGCAGCACCAGCATTCGCAGCACCAGCGTCCGCGCCGCCCTGTTCACCGTCCCGCTGGTCGTCGCCGGAATCCTCGGCACCGCCGTCGCCCCCGCCGCGGCCTCCCCGCACCCCGGCGACGGCAAGTCACTCACCTGCCGCGGAGAGGGCGTCGACCCCAAGGCTCTCGTGCGCCACAGGACCGGGACCGTGATCCACGCGCCACTGAGCACCGTCTGGAAGCTGCAGACCGACGTGGAGCGCTGGCCGTCCTGGCAGAAGCCGGTCACGACCGTCGACCGCCTCGACCACGGCCCCCTCAGGAAGGGGTCCGCGTTCCGGTGGACGACCCCGATACCCCCCAACCCCGCGACTCCCGCCACGAGCCTGGACATCACCTCGACCGTCAAGCAGCTCAAGCGCGATTCCTGCATCCGCTGGACCGGCCCCGCGATCGGCGAGGGGCTGCGCATCGACGGCGTCCACGTATGGAACTTCATCAAGGTCAGGGGAGGAGTCCTCGTGCGCACTGAGGAGACCCACGCGGGAGAGCAGGTCGAGGCGAACGTTCCCGCCGCGACCGAGATCCTCAGTGAGGGCCTCGAAGGGTGGCTGGCTGCCCTGAAGACCACGGCGGAAGCCCGCGCAGGCCACCACCAGCGCCACTGAACCGAGCGCCGGGCCCGCCCCTGCGGGAGGACGACGAAGGCGCGGCAC